>CAYQQR010000047.1:0-32022 GCA_964420035.1 uncultured Bacteroidaceae bacterium
TCGTAAATATTTGTTTTTATCTTAGAATACCGTCAGGCAGGCTGAATTCTGAATTCTCTTAGGCTCTTTGGCTCTTAATCCCTTAATCTCTTTATCTCTTAATCTCTTTATCAAAAAAGAAATATATTCTGCTAAATTTGTTATTCCAATAGAGAACAGAGAAGACCTGACATGAACCATTTACTCGCTCCTTCCATACTGAATTCCAATTTCCTCCGCCTGGAGGAGCAGATCGGGATGCTGAACGATAGTGTGGCCGACTGGATCCATCTGGATATCATGGACGGGCACTTTGTTCCCAACCTGACTTTCGGTTTCCCGATCATCGGGCAGATCAAAAAAATAGCGAAAAAACCCCTGGACGTGCACCTGATGATCACCAATGCCGACGAACACCTGGAACGCTTCCGGGACGCGGGGGCCGACCGGCTTACGGTGCACTATGAAGCCTGCCCCGACCTGCACAGATCCCTGCAAAGGATCAAAGAGCTGGGAATGAAAGCCCAGATCACACTGAATCCGGATACCCCGGTTGATTCATTGAAGGACCATGTAGAAGCAGCAGACCTGGTACTGGTGATGTCGGTATTCCCCGGATACGGTGCCCAGAAATTTATCCCGGAATCTTTTGAACGGATCAAAAAGCTGAAGGAATTGATTCTTGAAAAGAACACCCAAACCCTGATCGAAGTGGACGGCGGAGTAAACCTTGAGAATTTTGAAGATCTGCTCAAGGCCGGTGTGGATGTCCTTGTCGTTGGTAACACAATCTTCTCCGCTGAATATCCCATGGAAACGATCCGGAAACTAAAAGGAATTTAGAATTCTATATAAGACAAACCCCATGTGTTCCCGGAATCTATACATAACCCTTGTACTTCTGTCAGCCTGGTTCACCCTTAACGCACAGGAAAGTCAACCGACCGGGCCAGACCCGCACCAGAACTATCAATACCCCTATACCATTGAGGAATTACAGGAGTATTACTCCACTCCCATGGTCTCTTCAGCTCAGTTGGCCGTTGCCGAAATGGAAAGGGTCAACCTGGAGGGCCAATACAGGCCCGAACCGGAATCCCTCGCAAAGCATCCAGCGCCTGAGTGGTACCGGGATGCCAAACTGGGCATCTTTTTTGACTGGGGATTGTATTCCGTTGCCGGCTATGGTGAGAAAGGCTGGAGCCGGGCACGGTATCCCGACTGGTATCTATATCACATGTACGCGAACCTTAAGGATTATCATGAAGCATACTGGGGACGGGAATTTCACCGGGATGATTTCATCCCCCTTTTTGATGCCTCCGGCTTCCATGCCGATTCGGTCATAAAACTGGTGAAAGCATCCGGGGCACGATATTTTGTTCCATTCAGCAAACATCACGACGGCTTCTGCCTCTGGGATTCCAAATTCACCCACCGGGATGTGGTGGACCTGTCACCGGGCCGGGACCTGTCTGCCGAACTCATCGAGTCATGCAAGCAACATGGCCTTTATCATGGCTTTTACTTTTCCGTGGAAGAATATGAATACCCCCTGATCAAAGGAGACGGCAGTTTGTGCGTCAGACTCTGGTCGGACGGCATGGCCCCGGACAATGCCGGACTCACCTCTATGCAGCGTGAAGTACGCGAGGAATTCGTCCCCGAATTGCATAACCGCATGCTCTCGGGTAAAGTTCCGGTCCACCATTTTATCAATGAATACACCCTGCCGCAGGCCAAGGACTATATCGACCGTTACGACCCGGATATCCTTTGGTTTGACGGGGAGTGGCAGCGACCGGTATTTTACTACAGAACGCCGGAACTGGTGGCCTATTTTTATAACCGTGCCGAAGGCAGAAAAGAGGTGGTGGTCAACGACCGCTGGGGCAAAGGCACCCGGGGGAAGCTGGGCGATTTCAATACCAGCGAGACCGACGAGGTGGTGGAGGCCATGGAAGAACCATGGGAGGAAAACCGCTCCATGTCAGAGTCCTATGGATACAATTGGGCCGACAGCCTCTCGAATTACCTGACCCAAGAAGAACTCATCCATATGCTGGTTAGGATCGTTGCCAAGGGCGGCAATCTGAACCTGATCGTCAATCCCGACGGCCAGGGACATATCCCGGAGATCCAGGGAGACCTGCTGCGTGAGCTGGGTGCCTGGCTCGGGATAAACGGAGAAGCCATTTACGGAACCCGGCCCTATGAGGCGGTAAGCGACAACACCCAACTGGGGCAGCCGGTTTGGTACACCATGAGCAAGGACGGGAAATACGGGTACGCCATCGTACTCCAATGGCCGAAGAGCCATACTTTTATTTGTAATGAAGCCAACATCAAATGGGAAACCATAGTCTATATGCTCGGTCATGACACCCCCCTTGAATGGGTGGATACCGGGAGGGAACACTGGGGCATGTCGGCCAAAGTCCCGGAGGAAATGTTGCGCGACCCAAGCCGGAGACCCTGCAAGTATGCCTGGGTGCTCAGGTTTGAGTATGACCGGGAAAATGAATATGGAGATTAGTACATAAGATAAATCCCCGAAACTATACTTTTACCCCTTTCTCAACGTTGTTCCTTGCCTTCTGAAAGATCCTGAGATCTTCCAGGGCCCATGAGATATCGTATTTTTGGGGTTCTTTCCCGCGGATGCTTCGGACCACTTCATCATAAGGCGTTTGCTCCGGGGGATTGACCGGCCATTCCCTGACCCGGTCCTCTTTTTTCGCCCTGATCCAATGACCCTTCTCGCTTTGTTCCTCGGTGACATACCAACCCTTGTCGGTTATCATATGCAGGATCCCGTAATGTTCCCGGTCATTGCCCTCCGGATCGTAAACCTCCAGGTCGGCAGCCCAGGTAATGAACAGGTAAGATGCGGCCCCGTTCTCAAAATCCAGTTTCATGAATTCGGTGTCATTGCATTTTAGGTTCTGCGCGTAGTTTTCTGAAAAATAAGTCAAAGACGACGCCGGAACACCGACCAGGTACCTGGATTTGTTCAGGTTGTGTACCATGGCGTCCAGGAAAGGACCCCCGTTTTTTTTGGGATCCGTGGCCCAGTCGTTCCAGGTAGGATAATGATGAAACCAGTCCTCTTTATATAATGCCAGCGACCCGATCTCTCCGGCAACCAGTATCTCCCTGATCTTCTCCGTTCCGGCATCCCCGGTGCGCCCGTAAAATACGGCACAGGCCACCCGGTCATCAACGATGTCGGATAGTTCCTTTGCATCCCGGTAATCCGGGGCCAGGGGTTTGGTGGTGATGATGTGCTTCCCTGCTTTCACCGCCTTTTCAAATAATTCCTTCCTTGCCCAGGGCGGGGTGTAGATCATCACGATGCTGATTTCCGGGTCGGCAAAAATACTGTCTGCATCCTCTGCCGGTCGGGCATGGATCTTTTTGGCCATGCTTTCACTTTTTCCCCGGTCCAGGTCAAAAGTGGATTTGACCTTAAACTGCTTGCTGTTGTTGAGTTTATCGATCTCCCAGCGAAGATAGTCGCCGCAACCGATCAGTCCGGCCTTTACAATATCTTTCATAAGAATGTATTTAACAGGTTAAAGTTTTTGATAGACTTCGATGATCTGATCCAGCAGCTGGTTGTTTTCAGGAAGTATCTTTATCCGGCTTTTATCCGCTTCGAACCATTCCACCGTCCGCTTGATCCCCTGCTTAAAAGGAATGGTGGCCTTGAATTCAGGCACAAATCGCTTGATCTTCGTATTGTCAAATATGGTGCTCACTGCTTTGTCCCCCAGCAGGTTGCCCCACATCCATCCCTGTCCCAGCTTCTCGGCAACGGTACAAATAAAATCTGAAGCAATATGGATCATGTTGGCTTTAACCCCTGCAGCCCCGGCAACGGCTTCATAGATCTGGTTCCAGTTAAGTATCTCGTCGGAAGTAATGTGAAAAGCCTGACCGATGGCCTGCTGATGACCAAGCAATCCCACGAAGCCCTTGGCAAAATCTTCCGAATGGGTGACGGTCCAGAGTGAACTTCCGTCTCCGTGTACGATTACCGGCTTACCCCTCCGCATCCTCTCGATGATGGTAAAATCGTCCCAGCTTCCCATGGCCACAGGGATCACGGTATCATAAGTAAGGGAGGGCCGTACGATGGTCATCGGAAAGCCTTTCTCCCGGCAGGCCCTGTTCAAAACCTCTTCACAGGCGATCTTGTCGCGGGAATAATCCCAGTATGGATTGGCCAGCGGGGTGGATTCTGTAATAAGGGGATGAGACAGGGGTTTCTGGTAAGCCGATGCAGAACTGATAAAGATATATTGCTTCGTTATGTCCGGGAATAATTCTATATCTCTCTGGATATCCCGCGGTTTAAAAGCAATGAAATTGGCAATCACGTCGAATTGCATTCCTTTGATGGCATCCTTTACCTGACCCGTATTATTGATGTCCGCCTTAACGGATACGGCGTCCTTTAATTGGGGCCGGTCCAGGTTGCCCCGGTTCAGCAAAAAGACTTGATAACCTTTTTCCAGCGCCAGTTGGGAGCAAGCCGTGGAAATGTTACCGGTGCCTCCTATAAACAATACTTTCATAATATATGATCTTAGGTGAACAGTGAAATTAGTGAAAATGATCCGGGAAATTGACAGATCATTTATTATACTTTTATTAAAGCGTTTATCGAACTAAACCAATTGACCTAATCGGGTGTTAGTGTTAATTATATGGTCAGTTTTTGTAGATTGTACCCTAAAATCAGTTTAGAATGAAAAAAGAACTCAGAAATATTTTGGTGCCAGTTGATTTCAAGGAGCCCTCCATCCATGCACTGCACTATGCCCGAAACCTGGCAGAAAAATTAAATGGAGACCTCCTGTTGTTGAATGTAATAGAAACACCGGGGTTGCTCGCCGAATTTTTCTCTTCGGGAGATCACCTGGTGAAGATAACCGACCAGGCCAAGGACAAGCTCCTGGAGCTTTCGAAAACCATCTCCGAACCAAACTCAAAGGTGAAGATACATACCCGTGTTGAAAGGGGTAAACCCTACCGGGAGATCCTTGAAGTGGCCCGGGGGATGAGCGCCCGCTTTGTGATCATGGGAGAAAATCACCAGGGAACGGATGCAGAGCAGGAACTGGGCACAACGGTTTATCATGTAACCCTGAAATCACCGGTCCCTGTACTCACCCTGAAAGGAGAAGTCAAGAATATGGGGGATAAGATCGTTGTACCTCTTGACCTGACCAAGCAGACCCGCAAACAACTTTTCAGTGCGCTGGCCTATGGGGTCAATTATGGCTCAAAAATTTACCTGGTGTCTTCGCTGATCGGGGGCATCAAAATGGATCAGAGCAGGATACTGAAAAAACTGAAGCAGGCACAAAAAACGCTTCAGGAGAACGGCGTTGAATGTCACATTCAGTTATTCGAGCGTTCCGAAGTCCCTCCCTATAAGAAGGTCCTTGACTATGCCGGGGAGATCGATGCAGGCATGATACTGATCATGACCCACCAGGAGGGATATACCTATGACAATTACATAGGTGCCTTTGCCCATCATATCATCAACGAGTCCAAGATACCCGTCCTGAGCCTGACGGCTTCAGCGACTAATCTGCATCATAACGGTGTTCTTAAGCACCTTGTCGACCCGATGGGTCTGTTGAAAAACTAGCCCATGACAGGATCCTTTATCTGATTTTCAGCCAGGCATGCACATACTTCTATTAATACACCTGTTATTATCATTGGGGATCTTCCTCCTTCCTAAAAACCCGCGGAAGTATAACGGGTTCTTTCTGTCGGTATTCCAACTGGGCGCCTTTTTTTTCTTGCTATCGAAAACGCCCGGTATCTATGAATTTACCTTTGAAATACAGAAGATCAAATGGATCCCGCAAATCGGCCTGAACCTCGAATTTTACACCGATGGTTTAAGTCTGGCCTTTGCCTTGCTGGTAACCGGTATCGGGGCCCTGGTCTTTTTATACGCCCAGGCCTACATGAAAGGCTATCCCAATAACGACCGGTTCTATTTCTATTTATTATTGTTCAATGGTGCCATGCTCGGACTGGTCCTTTCGGGAAACCTGATACAGATGTTCATTTTCTGGGAACTTACCAGCTACATGTCCTATATTCTGATCAGTTATTTTCATGAAAAGGAAGCAGCGAGAAAAGCTGCTTTTCAGTCCCTGGTCGTTACCGGTTTGGGTGGAATGTTCATGCTTGCCGGGATCATCCTTTTAGGGACCATTCCCAATAGCTATTCCGTTGCCGATTGGGTGGACCAGGCCGCAATGATCAAAGCCCACCCATTCTATGTCCCGGGACTGATCCTTATTCTGCTGGGCGCTTTTACCAAATCGGCACAATTTCCCTTTCACTTCTGGCTCCCCGCCGCCATGCATGCCCCTACTCCCGTAAGCGCCCATTTGCATTCTGCCACCATGGTAAAAGCCGGCATATTCTTGCTGGCCCGTTTAAATCCGGCCCTGGCCGGTACCCCCGAATGGACTTTGATCGTGTCCATCGTGGGTGTATTGACCATGCTGGTCGGCTCCTATTTTGCCATCACCAAAACCGAGCTCAAATCCATTCTGGCTTTTACCACCATCAGTGCCCTGGGTATTTTGACCCTGCTGTTTGGAATCGACACCAAGCTTTCAGTGAAAGCCGCCATGCTCTTTTTGTTTGTACATGCATTTTATAAGGCTACCCTCTTCATGATCGCCGGGGTAATTGACAAAAAGGCCGGAACAAGAGAGCTGGATAAACTTGGTGGTTTAATCCGGTCGATGCCCTTTAGCTTCATTATTGCGGCCCTTGCCTTACTGTCCATGGCCGGCTTACCCCCCATGCTGGGCTTTCTGGGAAAAGAACTGATCTACGAGGCCAAGGTACAGACCCCGGGGGTTGTCTCCCTCATCCTTATCCTGGGTGTGACCTCCAATATATTTATGGTAGCGGTATCCCTTTATTTACTTTTCAGGGTTTTTCTCGGCCCGAAAGGGCCCTTTCCGGGTACCCCCAACGAAAAGGGATGGCAGTTTTTATTCGGGCCCGGGCTGCTGGCCTTTTTAAGCCTGTTTTTTGGTCTTTTTCCATATA
Organism: uncultured Bacteroidaceae bacterium; assembly: GCA_964420035.1. Lineage (GTDB taxonomy): Bacteria > Bacteroidota > Bacteroidia > Bacteroidales > SM23-62 > CAYQQR01. The sequence continues at coordinate 7,081 of CAYQQR010000047.1, forward strand.
CACTGGGAAGCAGCATTATTGAGCCGGCGCTAAAGCTCATTCGCCCTGATGGGATAGAGGTAAAGCTCAAAGTCTGGCACGGTTTTACCCGGGTCTTTTTCCTGAGTCTTTTTACCGTTGTCGCGGGGATCATCCTGTTCCTGGTCCTGTATTACAAGAAAAAGGTCCTTGAGACCTGGAGAAAAATTAACGACCGGCTATTCTCTTTGAATTTCTCTGATCTTTTTTCCACGGGACTCGAACGGTTCATTGCTTTTTCAATAAATCACAACCGGGTGATCCAGCATGGATACCACCGCTATTATATACTCACTATTTTTGTTTTTGCTTCCGCGATGCTGTGGTTCCAGGTCTATGTTACCCGTGGATGGACCCTGCAGACCAGTCTGAGTTTTCAGCCTTTTTATATCACCGGGCTGGCCCTGATCATAGCACTATCCGCCATATTCAGTATCATTTCCAGTTCGCGTATAGCCACCATCATTGCCATGGGAGCCGTGGGCTATGGTATCTCGTTGATCTATGTATACTTCAGTGCAGTGGACCTGGCCATTACCCAGATCCTTGCGGAAACTCTGGTCGTGGTCATGTTTGTCCTGATTCTGCAGCGTTTACCCCGCTTCATAAAGCTTTCATCCATGCGGACCAGGTTACGTGATCTGGCCATTGCCCTGATCTTTGGAAGCGTAATGACCGTGCTGGCACTGAAAGCCATTAATGTAGAACTCCATCCCCCGGTGTCCGATTACTTTATCGACAGAAGTTACAGTGAAGCATTCGGCAAAAATGTTGTCAATGTCATATTGGTCGATTTCAGGGCACTGGATACCCTGGGTGAAGTGACCGTATTGACCGTTGCTGCCCTCGGGGTCTATGCCTTATTAAGAAACAAAACAGTAAAACGATGAATTCAGTAGTTCTTCAGCTCGCTGTCCGTTATGTCAAGTTTATCCTGATCATCTTCGCGTTAATTGCATTATTCAGGGGACATAATCATCCCGGTGGCGGTTTCATCAGCGGTTTGCTGGCAGCCATGTCGGTCGTGTTTTATGGTCTTGCATACAGCAATAAAGATCTGATAAGAAAGATGAAGATCAGACCGGAAGGATATATCAGCCTGGGCATTGCCCTGATCCTGCTCAGCATGCTTCCTGGCTGGCTGCTTGGTAAGGCGGCTATGACAGGCATTTGGTTGAGCCTGCCGCTTCCCTGGAGCGGTGAATTGAAAATGGGAACACCGCTTTTATTTGATGTTGGGGTGTTCTTTACAGTGATCGGTGTGACTTTGTTGTTTTTAATCTCCTTAATCCCTAAAGAATAATGGAAATCATAATTGCCATATTGGTAGGTATATTGTACGCGGCCGGAGTCTACATGCTTCTCAGGCGAAGCATCCTGAAGTTTCTCATCGGGATCATCTTTATCAGCAACGCCACCAACTTGCTGGTATTTTTGTCCTCGGGACTGATTATGGGAGAACCGGCCTTTGTTGAAAAGGAAGTAAAAAGCCTGGACAAGCTGGCCGATCCCCTTCCCCAGGCACTGGTATTGACCGCCATCGTAATTGGTCTGGGTATTATCGTTTTCACCCTGGCCCTGAAGTATAAATTTTTCCAGGCTACGGGTACCGAAGACCTGGACCAACTTAAAATGACCGATCAATAAATAATGAGCCTTGCTGCCCTTCCCATATTGATACCCCTGGTTCTGATCCTCTTCCTGATCATCATACGGTCGAATACAGTTGCCCGGTGGACCGGTATCGTGGGCAGTGCGATCATCCTGATGGTCCCGCTTATACTATTATTCGAGCTCAAAGATGAGGAGATCATATATCTTAATATGGGCGGTTGGGAAGCCCCATTCGGTATCAGCCTCGTTGTGGATTACCTGAGTGTCATCATGCTCTTGACTGCTTCGCTGATCGTACTGGCCATTGCAATTTTTTCACTTAAGTTCATTGAAGAAGAACATAGGCACACCCGGTTTTATGTCTTTTTCTTTTCCCTGATCATGGGAGTGAACGGCTCTCTGGTCACCGGGGATGTATTCAATCTGTATGTTTGGTTTGAATTGCTGCTGACCTCCTCTTTTGTGCTGATCACCATAGAAAGGACCCGGGACCAGCTGGAAGGAGGCCTGAAATATATGGCACTAAACCTGCTGGGATCCCTTCTTTTTCTGGCCGGGGCCGGTTTATTGTATGGAAAGACAGGTACCCTGAATATGGCCCACCTGGCCGAGATCCTCAGAAATAATGACCGGGCTATCTGGATGAATTCCACGGCCATGCTGTTCTTCATAGCTTTTGGTATCAAGGCTGCCGTATTCCCCCTCTTTTTCTGGCTGCCCTCCTCCTATCATACGCCCAATATAACCATATCGGCATTGTATGCGGGATTGCTGACCAAAGTGGGCGTATATGCATTGTTCCGCTTCTTTACTTTATTCTTTGTTCAAAACCCGGAATTCTGGCACCAACTCTTGCTGGTGGTGGCCGGACTAACCATGGCCATCGGGGGGATTGCTGCCTCGGCCCACTATGAAACCAGGAGAATCCTTTCCTGGCATATCATCAGTCAGATTGGATACATGATCATGGGCCTTGGAATATACACACCCCTGGCTATTGCCGGAGCCATTTACTTCACCGTACACAATATGGTAGCCAAGACCAATGCATTCCTGGTTTCAGGATTGATCAATAAAGTAAAAGGAACATATTATCTGAAAGATGTTGGCGGCCTGTATCAACAACATCCATTTTTGGCCCTGCTGTTTATCATCCCGGCTTTCGCCCTGGCCGGGGTACCCCCCCTGTCCGGATTTTTTGCCAAATTCATTCTGATTAAGGCAGGTATAGAAGCGGAACGTTATGGAGTGACTGCCATTGCCATACTCACAGGCATGCTGACCCTCTATTCCATGCTTAAGATCTGGAGCGAAGCCTTCCTGAAAAAACAACCGGAAAAGGATAAAGGCGAAAGCAGGCAGGTCAGACTGACCTTCAGTGAACTCCTGCCGTCGATGATTCTTGCCATGATCAGTATTTTGATGGGTATATTTGCATCCAGGGTGTTCGACTTTGTGATGAAAGCTGCCAATCAGCTTAGTGATCCTTCAGCTTATATAGAAAACATTCTTAAATTGTAAGTGTGATGAAAAGCCTGCTGAGAATATATTATTTTATAAGCTTCCTTTATCATTTTCTTATTAAACTGGTACAGTCGAATCTCTATATTGCCTGGGATATCCTTACCCCTAAAATGCATACACAACCCATCATAGTCGAAGTGCCCCTGAGTATCCAATCTAATCTCGGTTTATTGCTGTTCAGCAATTTGATCTCCATGACCCCCGGATCACTCAGTCTGGATATCAGCCCGGATAAAAGGTACATTATAGTCCATATATTATATTTCAGGGACGAAGGTTTATTACAAACGGATTTTCAAAAAATGCAAAACAGGATTAAAAACTTTGCCGACTGATCATGGACACTAACCAGGTAAATATTGCAACCCTGATAGCATTTGCCTTGCTCATGCTTGCACTTTTAGGTGCTCTGTTCCGATTGGTAATCGGACCCGGGGCCCGTGACCGTATTCTGGCCCTTGACCTGATCGCATCCATCACTATGGGTTTTATACTGGTCTACAGTATCCGGGTCCGGCAAACTTTTTACCTGGACATAGCCATCATTATTGCCCTGATTTCATTCATGGGAACGGTAGCCATCTCAACCTATTTAAAGCAGAAGAAATGAATGCGTGGATCACATCCGTATTGCTGATCTCCGGGGCGCTATTTATCCTGATCGCTTCCCTGGGACTGTTGCGCTTTAAAGACCTCTACAGCAGGATGCATGCCAACACCAAGGCAAGCTCCTTTGGTATCCTCTTGTTGCTGATTGCCGTTCTCTTGTTTTATGGCAACTGGATCATCATCCTGAAGGCCCTGCTGGTGATCATCTTCATTTATCTTACGGCCCCGCTCGCGGCTCATTCGATCGCCAAATCCCTCATAGACAAGGAAAGTCCACACGAGGAAGATTAACCCAATATACCAGCGACCAGCAAACAGCACCACTATCTTCTACTCACCTTCAATGCTTTCAGGGAAGAGCGCGTTGAACCCCGTATCATCGACTATATATTCGTCAATGAAGAAGCCCGTGTACTGGAATATGATATTTTGAGGATAAAACAGGACAGCATCTATATTTCGGATCACTATCCGGTATGGGTAGAAATATCATTTTAGCCTTTCCTCAATACGGATAAAACTATTTCCTTTTTTCTTTGCTTAGGCTGAGTTTCCGTGTATTCACTTATTCGTAAACATCGATCCTCAGCGAATCCCTGATCGTCACATTCAGGGGCATTCCATAAGTGGCCCCGGCATCACGGGGTTCGCAATACCATACAAGCTTACCCAGTTTGTTAAGTTCTTCAGGGCATTCATCGGCATAGGGGTGGGTTTTTTCAAAGGACTCCAGCATCAAATCCCGGAAATAACGCGAAGTATCCAGGCAGGCTTCCTCATAGGCCAGGTTGTGAAATTCATGGGGGTCCTTTTCCAGGTTATACAAACGGTGGAAGATACCTGAAGGACCATAGCCCGTGGCATAACCGATGTCCAGGTCGTGGTGACCGGTATGGAATATATACTTCCATTTTTTCGTTGCCACCATGGCCATGTTATCGTGCAGGTAAAGCGAGAAGACATGATCCTTGATGGATTCCTGCTCTTCTGTTAGCAAGGGCACCATACTTTCCCCCTGCCAGTCTTCATAAGCGGGATAGCCCAAAACATCCGCAATGGTCGGGGGCAGATCCAGGAGTTCCACCAGGGCGTCGCTTGCCGTTCCTTTGGGAATACCCGGGCCCCGGAAGATCAGGGGAGATTTTATGGATTCCTCCCAGAAGGTATGTTTCTCGAAACGGCCGTGCTCATTCAGCAGGTACCCCTGGTCGGTGCAATAGAGCACCAGCGTGTTCTCTGTAAGATCATTCCTATCGAGGGCCTCCAGGACTATCCCGAGGTTCTTGTCCATGTATTCCACCGAGGTATAATAAGAAGCAACGATACCCCGCCTTTCCTTTTCCGTCAGGTCCCGGAATGATTCAGGGACCCATCGCGGGTCTTCCGGTCCGGCTTTCCCGAGAGGCAATGATCCGGGATCATAGGCATTCGCGTATTCTACAGGGAAATCAAAGGGGGCATGGGGTTCATTGAAGGCCAGCCACAGGAAAAAGGGCTCTTCCCGGTTGTTTTCAATAAAATTCACCGCCTCCCGGGCATAGAAGGTACCCAGCGCAAAGGAATCATGGACCGGGGCAGGCAGGTATTCCGTGTTTTTATTGAACGGACTGCCGCTTGAACGGGTTTGAACATCCGCGGGGAGTTCCGGCATGGGATTTTCCTTTCGCCATTGCTGATATTGCTGCTTCCCGATCAGGGTGTCAAAACCGTAATCCGGAAAGCCATCCTCATACAGGTCCCACCAGATGAAATTATTGAAATGGGTCTTGCCGATCAGGGCCGTGTTGTATCCTTCCGATTGCAATACCTCGGCAATGGTGGTGTTTCCGTGGTCGGGAAAAGGAGTGAAAAGCAGGGTTACGCCCGTCGCATGCGGATATTTTCCCGAGAGTATCGACTGCCGGGATGCAGAGCAAAGGGCAGCCTGGGCATAGGCATTGGTAAATTGCATTCCCTCGGCAGCCAGCCGGTCCATATTCTGGGTTCGGATGTGCCTGTTGCCGTAACAGCCCAGGGTCTTGTAACTGTGATCGTCGCTGATAACGACCACAACATTTTTGATCTTACCTTCGGGCGCACCGGCATCTTTATCCCCTTCCTTGTTCTGGCAGGAAGATAACGCGAGTCCGGAAAGCAACAGCAGGCAGGTTGGTTTTGTGGCTTTCATAAGGGCAGTCAGGTTAATTGTCGATAAAATGATTGGTTGAAGTTAAGAAAAATGTGCTGAACCCCTCCTTCGCTGAAGCTTCGGAGGGTGAAAGCTGCCCAACGGTTCTGAACAGTAACAATTGCATGACAGCTCTTTAGCTCTTAGGCTCTTTAGCTCTTCGGCTGTTCCGCTGCGCTGCAGCTCTGCTCGTCTCGAAAAATAACGCAAAGCTTGCATTGCTGTTTTTTCGGGACTGCGCTGTAATAACGGTGCTGAAGGGTGCCAAATAGTGCTGTAAATATTGACTTTTCTCATTATATTGAGTAATTTTACTCAATTAAATGAGTAATTTGTAAAAATGTTCAAGCGTCATTATTTAGATATACTCAAAAAAAGGATGCTGGAGCCTCGTCGTTTCATACAGGTCATAACCGGTCCGCGCCAGGTGGGAAAAACCACAATGGTACACCAGTTGTTCGAAAGCATTAAGACTGCGTACCTTTATGAATCTGCCGACGGGATCATTGAGCATACGGAATTATGGATCAGCAACCAGTGGAACAGGGCCCGCTTGTTATTGAAAGAACAGAAGGAACACGAGGTTATCCTGTGCCTTGATGAAATCCAGAAGATACCCCATTGGAATGAGTATATAAAAAAAGAATGGGATTTTGACAGCAGGCAAAAACTACCCATTAAAGTTATTCTTCTGGGCTCCTCAAGTTTACTCATACATGAAGGTTTATCGGAATCCTTGGCGGGCAGGTTTGAAACCATCGTAATGACCCACTGGAAATTCACGGAGATGCAGGAGGCATTCGGACTGGATGCAGACTCTTACGTATATTTTGGTGGTTATCCGGGCCCGGCTGATTTGATATCCGATGAAAAAAGATGGAAGACTTACGTACGTGATTCCCTCATTGAAACAACCATCAGCAAGGATATATTCCTGATCAGCAGGATCAACAAACCGGCCTTACTGAAACGCTTGTTTGAATTCGGAGCGATATATTCGGGGCAGATCGTTTCCTACAATAAGCTATTGGGTCAGCTCCAGGATGCAGGCAATACAGTAACTCTTGCACATTACATGGATCTGATTGATCAGGCAGGCTTGATCAGGGGTCTTGAGAAATTCAGCAAGCAGCAAATCCGTAAGCGTTCTTCCAGCCCTAAATTCCAGATATACAACCCTGCCATCACAAGCTGCTATATCCATGAACCCTTCGAATCCATCCACAATACGCCCGAAAGTTGGGGACGGCTGGTAGAATCAGCCATGGGTGCCCACCTGTTAAATGGGTCCCTGGAATCGGGATACGATTTGTATTATTGGCGCGACCGGAACCTTGAAGTCGATTTCATCCTTGAAATGAACCGGCAGCTGATTGCCCTGGAAGTAAAAACAGGAAGAAATAAAACGCATAAGGGACTTGGCGAATTCAACGATATGTTTAAACATGTACAATCAATTATTGTCGGTACCGGCGGGATCCCCTGGCAGGAATTTCTAAGCATGGACCCTGGCTCACTTTTTTAAAATATGCAGTTCGAATAATCTTTTTAATCTCCATTCCCCGCTGTTCCCCCAACAAGATCATCTTCAGGGATGTCCTCAAAAAGGGTAACGGAACCGAGTTTATTGTAGAGGAGATACGGGTTAATGTGGATATACCGGATTATATGCTTAAGAAAACAGCGTTGCGATAGAATGATAGGACCACGGACCATATGTTAACCTTTTTTTGTGTTAATTTCGATCAACATATTTAGGCAAGGACTGTGTGACGACATTTTTCGAAAAATTCGGACAAATTGTGCTAATCAAACAAAATGCTTTGTAATTTGTAAGTGGGATTTTTATCCGGGATGACCGGCCACTTTGGGTCCGGATGGTCCTTTTTCAACGTAAATCCAGAGTCATGAAACTAGCCTTTATCGGTACTTATCCTCCCAGGCAATGCGGGATCGGTACCTTTACCAACAACCTTGTAAAAGCGATCGTAGCGCATACCGACAGCAAAAGGATCGCGAAAAACGCGATGATCCTCGCCATAAACGAAGATGACCAGGAGTACGAATACCCGGAAGAGGTGAAATACACCATCCGGCAGAACCATCAGCGGGACTATATTGAAGCGGCGAAGTTCATCAATTTCAGTGATTCACAGGTATGCATACTGGAACATGAATTCGGTATTTTCGGGGGTGATGACGGCGTTTATATCCTGCCCCTGCTCCACCGGCTGGAAGTACCCCTGATCGTGACCTTCCACACGGTTCTCAGAGATCCGTCCTATACCCAGCGTTCCATCGTAGAGGAGATCGGTAAGAAGGCCGCCCGCATCGTCGTTATGAGCAATCATGCTTTCGATTTCCTGGTGAATATATACAACGTGCCCAGGGAAAAGATCATGCTCATCGAACACGGGGTCCCTGAATTCGACAAGATCGCTCCTAAGCTGGCCAAGCAAAAACATGGATTAAGCGGAAGAAAAGTACTGCTTACTTTTGGTTTGCTGAGCCGGAACAAGGGAATAGAAACCGCTCTTAATGCATTGCCCGGGGTGGTTCAGGATCACCCTGAGGTTTTGTACGTGATCCTCGGGGCAACCCATCCGAGTGTATTGAAACATAATGGTGAAGAATACAGGAATTATCTGCGCCGTATGGTTAAGAACCTCGGACTGGATAAGCATGTGGTATTCAACAATGAGTTTGTTGAAGAAGATACTTTGATCGAGTATTTAAGCGCCTGCGATATCTATATTACACCCTATTTAAGCGAGGCACAGATCACCAGCGGCACCCTGTCCTACGCGGTTGGATCGGGATGTGCGGTGGTTTCAACACCCTACTGGCACGCCCGGGAACTGCTTGACGACGGGCGGGGGAAACTCTTTGATTTCAGGAATTCGGAGCAATTGGCCGATATTCTTATCGAACTGCTGGAAGACGAAGATGAGATAGATTCCATCAGGGACAGGGCCCGGGATTACAACAAAAAGATCCGGTGGCCTAAAATAGGGAAAAAGTATTTGATCCTCTCCGAATATGTAAGCGACAACTGGGAAAAGGAAGAGGAAATAAAAAAACTCCCTATTGATATCAGGCTCCTGCCTTCCTTTAGTCTGGAGCATATACTCAGACTAACCGACGATACCGGTATTGTTCAGCATGCCAAATACGGCGTTCCTAATTTAAAGGAGGGATATTGCGTGGACGATAATTCAAGGGCCTTGCTCATGGCCCTTATGGCTTACAGGCAAAACAAGGACCAGGAAGCGCTCAGACTGATGCCCATTTATTTGAGCTTCATAAATTACATGCAGACAGAAAACGGGAATTTCAGGAATTTTCTCAGTTTTAGCCGCCAGTATCTGGATGAATATGGCTCTGAAGATTCCTTCGGACGTACGATCTGGGCTTTGGGTTATCTTTTAAGCTTTTCCCCGAACGATGCATTCAGACAGATCGGAAAAGATATTTTCTTCAAATCCGTGCAGCATTTCGGGCGCGTTGAAACCATTCGCGGTGCTGCAAATACCGTAATCGGGATCTCATACTACCTGAAGGAGAGCCAGGATGAAGGCATGATTGAAACGATGAACAAGCTGGTCGATATCGTTTTAACGAAATACAGGGAGAACCGTACGGATGATTGGCACTGGTACGAAGACGTCATGACCTACGACAATGCCATTATCCCGCTGGCCTTGTTGTTATCTTATGAAATAACCGGTAATGAAGAGGTTTTGAATATTACAATGGAATCGATATCCTTCATCGAATCAAAAACCCTGTCAAACGACGTTTTCAGGCCCGTGGGCAATAAGGACTGGTACAGGAAAGGACAATCCATGCCCGAGTTTGACCAGCAATCGGTTGACGTAATGGCCATGATCCTCTTGTATCACGAGGTCTTTCAGGTTACCAGAAAGGGTGAATATCTTGAAAAAATGTTTCAGTGCTATTTATGGTTCCTGGGGGAGAATTCCCTGCGTTTGCCCCTCTTCGACCATGAAACCCAGGGATGTTGCGACGGACTGGGATCGTATGGGATCAACCGCAACCAGGGTGCCGAAAGTACCCTTGCTTACTGGATATCCCACCTGATTGTTCTGGAGGCACATGAAAAGGAACATCTTTACCTGGTCAAATACAGTCAGAATGCATGAACCGGTACCAGGAGGCAATCTTTTGATCTCGTTATTAAATCTGTAAACAAAATTATTCTGTGCATGAACTTGATAACTCGATATCCTGAAAATCCCATTCTCACAAAGGCGGATATACCCTATCCCGTGGCAACGGTCCATAACGCCGGTGTTACAAAATACAAGGGGGAATACATCATGCTTTTCCGTTCCCACAGGCTCAACGGGAGGAGCATATTGGGCCTGGCCAGGAGCAAGGACGGTTTTGATTTCGTCCCAGAGGATAAACCCTTCATGGAGCCCGGTGTATCGGGGGAATTTTCAGAGTACGAAGCCTTTGGCCTTGAAGATCCCCGCGTTACCTGTATCGATGATGAATACCTGATCACCTATTCGGCGTATTCGAAGCAGGGTGTGCGGATCGGCCTGGCGAAAACCACCGACTGGAAACAAGTACAGAGAGCTGGTTTCATAACCCAGGCGGATTACAGGAATGTCGTGATCTTTCCTGAAAAGTTCAACGGACTGTATGCCCGGCTGGACCGGCCCCATTCCGAGATCAGTCCCTGGTCCATTTGGATCACTTATTCTCCCGACCTGAGGTACTGGGGGGATTCAAAACTGATCATGAAACCCGAACCCTATCACTGGGATGAAATGAAGATCGGTCCGGGTGCACCCCCCATTAAAACACCCCAGGGCTGGCTGCATATTTACCATGGGGTGTTCCCCACCATGGACGGCAGCGTTTACCGCCTGGGCGTAGCACTTCATGATTTGGATGATCCCTCCCGGATCATCGGGGTCGGAGATGAATGGATACTGCAACCCGAGGAACCTTACGAGGTAACGGGATACGTTCATAATGTGGTCTTTACCTGTGGTGCTGTTCCTGAAGATGACGGCACGATCAAATTATACTGGGGAGGTGCCGATACGGTGATGTGTGCCGGCACGGTCAGTATCCGGGATCTGGTCGATCTTTGTATGACGAAAAACAGAAAAGCGCTATAGCATGAAAGTCGCCATCCTGTCACCGGTTGCCTGGAGAACTCCGCCCAGGCATTACGGTCCATGGGAGCAGATAGCTTCCAACCTAACAGAGGGATTGACCGAAAGGGGAATTGATGTTACCCTTTTTGCAACTAAGGATTCTGTTACCAAAGCCAGACTCGAAGCCGTAATTGAAAAAGGTTATGAAGAGGACCGGGAGATCGATCCCAAGGTGGCCGAATGCCTGCATATATCGCATTTAATGGAGCAAGCTGATCAATTCGACCTCATCCACAACCACTTTGACTTTTTGCCTTTAACTTATTCCGGGTTGATAGAAACCCCTATGCTGACGACCATTCATGGTTTTTCCTCACCCAGGATCGTACCGGTCTATAAAAAATACAACGGAAGCAATTATTATGTCTCCATAAGCAATTCGGACAGGAACAGGGATCTCAGCTATATCGCCACGGTATATAATGGCATCGATAAAAGCTTGTTTAGCTTCAGGGAAGAGGCCGGCGATTATTTGTTGTATTTTGGGAGGATTCATCATGAGAAGGGTACCCGGGAAGCCATACAGATAGCTAAAAAAGCCGGGAAGAAACTGATCATTTCCGGAATTATTCAGGACCGGGCATACTATGATGAAAAGGTGGCCCCCTACCTGAACGATGAAGATATTATCTATGCAGGCAGTGCCGGTCCGGAAAAGAGGAACGAACTCCTGGGCAAGGCTTATGCGCTGCTTCATCCCATAAACTTCGAAGAACCCTTTGGGCTGAGTGTTGCGGAATCAATGCTCTGCGGGACACCGGTGATCGCGTTCAACAGGGGTTCCATGAGCGAGTTGATCGAGGAGGGAAAAACGGGTTACCTGGTCGGGAACATCGGGGAGACCGTGGAAAGAGTAAAGAATATTCCAGGAATTGACCGGGCCCATTGTCGCCGGTCAGCCGAGGAAAAGTTCAGCAAGGAAACCATGACAGAGTCGTATATTTCCGTGTATCGGAAGATCCTGCCGGGTGCCGCCTGAATCATTTATTGTTGTTTGATTACAAAGCTTTGAGCAGGTTGTTGAGGTTAACGCTTGCAAAGGCGGTGGCATAATCGCTCATGGCGTAGGGAATGATCAGTTCGCCGTTGTGCACATAGGTGCCACAGGTGTATACCACATTGGGAACATAGCCGGAACGTTCATCCTCGACGGGCATCAACAGGGGTTCTTTTAACCTGCCGATGATCTTTTTCGGATTTTTCAGATCCAGCAGGCAGGCCCCCAGACTGTATTTCCTTACGGAGCCCACCCCGTGTGTGATCAACAGCCAGCCTTTTTCGGTCTCGATAGGCGAACCCCCGTTGCCGATCTGTACCAATTCCCAGGGATATAATGGAGCCTGAAGGACTTCTGCAGAGCTCCAGTTATACAGGTTCTCGGAAAACATGATGTAATTGTTCACACCGTCGATCCGGCTTACCATGGCATATTTCCCGTTCAACTTTCTGGGGAAAAGGGCCAGGTTCTTATCAATGGCGTACTTCCCATGCAGCGGGGTAATGGTAAAACTGCGAAAGTCTTTGGTTTCTATCAGCTTCGGCAAAATGTTAAAGCCGTCGTAAGCGGTATAGGTTCCATAATAGGTGGACTCTCCATTATCCTTTTGAAATCTGACGAAACGAGCATCTTCTATCCCGTTCTTTTCCAACCTTGATATGGGGAAAATGACCCGTTCCGTCAGATCGGTATCGAATGAAAACCGGATTTCAGTCTGGGATTCGGCCAGCCAAAGAATCTCATCCAGGGCCTTTTGTTTCTCCATGGTCAATAAGCCGTTGGATTCTTTTGTGCTTCTGACGGTGTCCTTTATCTGGTCGTAAGTGAATTTATCGGGTAACAGGTCCAGCACCAAAGCCGAAAGATCTTCGGCTATTTCCATTTCATTTAGCTTGCTTGCAAATAAGTCTTTTTCGTACAGATGGCCTTTGATCACTTCGGCTTCCCCGATCTGATCACCCGGGTTCGGGATAATGATATCGCTATTTTCATTGATGATGGCCCTCCTGAATATGAGCGATGAAATATGTCCTTCACCCGTGGCCCTGAGGCTGAGGATGACCCTGACCTGACCTTTTTGCAGTCCGCTTTGATCGCGAGCTTTCACGATCGACGGGTTGAAGAGGGCCGCGGATTCGAGTGCATATTCCATTGTAAAGTATGACCCGATCAGCAGTTTTCTCAGTTCCGAGACTTTCTCGTGGTCGTTTACTTTTTCAACAATGTGCCTGATCTTGTTGTAATGCCTCTTGAAAATGGTGGTGATGCTTCTGTGCCTGATGGAAAATTCCCGGAGTATCTGGCTCAACAACATCTCGACATCATTCTCGGGAACGGCCATGAGCTTTATGATCATGATCTCGGCCCGTTCATCACCGCTGAAAAAGAACCGTGCTATAACCCTTTTATTATCGGGCTTTATGACGGTTTCCTTGCGATTAATGGTGAGATCCATAGATGGACTTGCTTAATGAGTTTATACTTTACCTCCCCATTGTCAAAGCTCACGGTGTCTTCCACGTAAAAGAAATACAAATTTTTGATTTGATCCCAATCAAAATATGCCATGTTATTAACATAGAATGCAAAGTTCGGATTCGTTAAGATTTGACCACGGGGAAGACCACGGACCACGGCACGTGACAGGCATTTCAAAATCATAATTGACTTTTAAAACATATCCTGTTCCCAGCTATATAAGCAACATTATCCAAGATGTACCATGGTCCGTCGTCGGTCGTCCGTGGTTCAATCACATAAATCTATCCTGTTCAATAATAATCTTTCGATTTATCATGTAACTGTGTTTCATTTACACCTATTTATTTACTTTTGCCCGGAAATCGATAAAGATTATTAAAATTCTAGTCAATTTTGTTAAAAAATCACATGATGCCGGATTTATTCAAGCTCCTGGAGGAAAAGCACATTGAATTGCCCGGGAACATCAGGGAATTACTGACGGAATGCAAAGGTTTTACGGCTTATGACACAACCGGTGAGCTGGCTGATGTTTCAACATTGGGCAAGGAGAACAGGGAATATGAAGTCAAATACAAGGTATCCGGGAAAGGCGAAATAACGGAGGCCCTTGTGCACCGGGTAAGGAACGGGATATCCGTAAATTATCCGGAGCCTTATATGCGCCGCCGGGATCCGGCCACCATGGCCATTGCCGATGATAATCCCACCGACAAAAAACATTTCCGGGAGAAATACGGTTATGAATTCAGTACCATCAGGGAGGAAACCTTCAAATGGATGAAGGAGCAGGAGCTGGCCCTATTCTTTTATTTTGCCGGCCGGATGGGGATCGGATCCCTGGGCATGGCGATCGTTCCCGCGAACGCGGGTTTCTTTGCCATGGGGCTGTCCATGCTGCAGGCCATTGTCGCTCCTGCCGACCTGAGAGAAGGGGCAGAGATCAAATCGGTGATCTTTGTGGCTCCGGTTTTCAGGCATACCCATTTTGACGGCAAGCAGGTGGTTATCCATAACCGCACCGGGAAAGTGCACGAGCTATACGCCTACAACCTTTACCCCGGACCCAGTGCAAAGAAAGGATTGTATGGGGTATTACTGACCCAGGGGGAAAAAGAAAGCTGGATAACGGCCCACTGTTCTGCAGTTCAGTCGGTTAGTCCCTACGACAACATCACCACTTTCATGCATGAAGGTGCCAGTGGTGGCGGTAAAAGTGAACTGCACCAGCACATCGTCCGTGAACCTGACGGACGGGTATTGCTGGGCCGGAACAGCATTACCGGGGAAGAAAGGCTGATAACCATCCCCAGGTTCTGTTCCTTTAACCCGGTAGCCGACGATATGGCTTTCTGTCATCCATCCCTGCAGCGTGAAGACGGCAAGCTCAGGATCATCGATGCGGAAAATGCCTGGTTTGTACGGGTGGACTCCGTGATGGAGTATGGCGACGATCCTTTCCTGGAGAAAATAACCATCCATCCCCAGAAGTCATTACTTTTTCTGAATATTGACAGCAAACCCGAAGCCACGGCGCTGATCTGGGAGCACAGCGAGGATGAGCCCGGGAAGCGATGTCCCAATCCCCGGGTGATTCTGCCCAGGGATACGGTTCCCAATATTGTCGACAAACCGGTGGCGGTGGATATACGGAGCTTTGGCATACGGACCTCCGCATGCTCCGGTGAATCTCCTTCCTATGGGATCATAGGGTTGTTCCACATCCTTCCACCCGCCCTTGCCTGGTTATGGAGACTGGTATCCCCGCGGGGTGATAAAAATCCCAGTATTGTAAGTACGGGCAGTATGGAAAGTGAGGGAGTGGGCTCTTACTGGCCCTTTGCCACGGGAGAAAGAGTAACTCATGCTAATTTATTGCTGAAGCAGATCATAGAAACGCCCCGAACCACCTTTACCCTGGTACCCAATCAATACCTAGGTGTCTGGAAGGTGGGATTCAAACCCCAGCTTCTTATGCGGGAATACCTTACCCGAAGGGGCGTGGCAAGGCTCAGGAGCGACCAGTATCAACCCGCCCCGTGTGCCCTCCTGGGTTATGAGTTGAACTACCTGACCCTGGAGGGATCCAAGATCCCCTCGCGCTTCTTAAAGGTTTACAAACAAACCGAAGTTGGCTGTGACGGTTATGATGCAGGAGCGGAGCAATTAAGGAAATTTTTCAAGGAGGAGCTTCAGCAATACCTCAAGCCCGGTTTGTTACAGACCGGTAAAAAAATCATCGATGCCTGCCTTTCGGATGCAAATGTTGAAGAATACAACGAGATCGTTCCCATGCGATACGGTTACAGTTTCGACAACATCGAAACTTATGAGCAGAGTAACGGGGATTAAGGATTCAGCCTGCCTGAAGGCAGTCAGGGATTCCAGCCTGATCAGGCTGGAATCCTCGAAAAATAACGCAAAGCTTGCTTTGCTATTTTTCGCGACTGGATCCTGGGGACTTGCTGCTCAACGCCGGTTGCTTAAGTACCCTAATGCCTTAAAACCTTAAATCGTTCAACCATTGAGACGTTGAGACGAGGAGACCCAGGTATGGATCACATCAGTCTGTGATGGAATAAATATAATCCTTCCCGGACTTTTCAATTAGCTTTTTAACCTGCTCCCATTTTAATTCTTTTTCCTTTACCAGCTCCGGCCAATCCTCAATATTCACATCATCAAAATACGTCAGGCTTTTTAATGCATGCAGGGCATTCCTTAATTTGTACTTTGATTTGAAATAATCTATTAAGGCCGGCATCTCATATTCCCTGAGCAGGAAATAAATATCGATAAAATCTTTAACCCTTGTTCCGTCATTGACTATGGCATTGATTTTCATTGCGGCTATATCGGGTATGGCCGCCAACCTGATCCCTTCATCTTTGATCACCGGGTCAATCATGTCATATTTATGGCTTATGAGATCAACTTTTACATCCCCGATTTCTCCCTTAATGGTATTGTTATCAATGAAATCCATGTTGAATTTGAAGTCATTTTCAAGCAATTCGAGCAGTTTGGCCTGATCAAAATCACCAGTATTGAACAGGTCGATATCATTTGATTCGCGATGACCAATTTGGAGTGCCAGTCCTGTTCCCCCGACCAGAAAAAAATCCCTCAAGCAGGGTTGTTTTTGCAGCGCTCTGATGAGTTCAAAGATACCGGTATTTACTGCTTCTCTGTGTAGCATTTAAAATCTTCGGGTTCAATATTGTAAAGCAAGCATATGAAATTCAGTGTTTTTTTGTCAAAAGTGCCAATCCGAATGACCTCTTTTTTGATTTCCGGAGCAGAGTAATACTTAAGTATCTGATTGAGTTCTTCAATATCACCCCTGGAAAAGACCCGTTCGATGACCAGGCGTTTATTTCTCTGAAGATCAATTTCCTTCTCGGGTACATCCCAGAAAAGAGATCTTCTCAACCTGACCCTTTCTCCTCTATCCTCCAATGTTATATAGCTATGGCTCAATCTTACAGGATTTATATATCCTACCATAAAGATACGAGAAACTAACTAATTCAACCAGTTAAAAATTTCTTCACCGGCCATATTTCTCCCAGAAGGAAGTTTTCCTTCCATGTTCTGCCTCAAGTTGTTTCCTGTACTGTTCATGATCCGGAAAGCCGGCCCAGTCTGTTACCCCTGTCATGAGCTCATCCAGTTTGCGCAGGTATTGGGCGGCATAGCGGTAACCTTTATAAAACTTCCGGTCCAGGATGGAATTGAGCAGGGCCCTGTAGACCAGACTGGCTGCAAGGTATTGCTTGTTCTCCTTCATGGTTTTCGCCAGGGGTAGAAGGTAAGAATAATTGTAACCGTCAATTTGATCCCCTCTATCAACAATATATGCTGCAGCTTCATGTATTTTTCCCACATCCGTCATAAACCGGGCATAACCGGTATTATAAGTCTTATCCGAAAACATCCCGTCAATCGCGTTCGATACCACCCGCTCCCGCTTGTCTTCACCGATTACACCCAGTAGTTTTTCAAGGCTGCCTTTATCTGGAGATTGCTGAAAGATCCGCATTGCCAGTTCCGATTCCTTTTCTGTATCTCCGAGTTCATGATAGATCTCCAGAAGCAATTCCTGTCTTTCATACTGTCTGAAGGAATCATCGGCGGGGATTTCCTGCAGTTTTTCCAGGGCGGTCCGGGGATCGCCGCTTTCAAGATATACCCGGGCAATTTCAGGGGTATGCCCATGTGACATACCCCATTTGTCTCCGCGGGTTCTTTCGAAAAGCTCCGGGTCATGCACCTGCCTGGCCAGGTATTCGACAGCGTTTAACAGGCTACGCTGAATGTATTCACTTTCTTCCTTACCGGCCAATTCCTGTAATTTGTCGATCATTTTTCGCATCTGTTTTTCGTCCAGGTATTCCGAGGCGCAGGCAAAAAGGGAATCCCTGATCCCGTAGCCATCGTTCCTTGCTGTTTTAATGACTTTTAGGATGAGCTTTTCCTTTTCCGGACAGGCGGAAGCGTATTCGGCAAAAAGATCCCTGGCTTTCATTCGATACACGTCGCTAACCATACCGCTGGAATCGTCGCAACGGCCCAGGGTATGTTCATCCGTTTGGTAAAACGCGAGAACCAGCTCGGCCCCCTTGCAGGCATCCTTAACACCGGCCTGCAGGTCATCCAGGATATCCCGCAGCTTTTCGGCCAGGGCAAAGGATTCCCTGTATTGAATAAAACGTCTGGAACGCTTGATGCCCGAGATCCTGCTTTTGAACCGCTTTATATTCTCTTCCGGGGTTGCCAGAAGCCTGTCCACCATATCGGCTGCCATGTCGGAACGTTCCGCCAGCTTGAGCATGGATTCCGCGAGTACCCCGGTTCCCAATTCGATCAACTTGTCTTTTTTCTTTTTAGTCATGATTACAATGCTAATTTTTTTTTACAGCTAATCAAAAACAGGCTCTCTTAATTTCCACTTCAAGTTCAGTTAATTTTACATTCCAAAGCAAATTGCCCTCATTCCGGGCAGGCTGCCCCCGCGTATTGCCCGAGCGCCTGCGCTGAAGCTTTCGCGCAAATGTAAGGGAATACATAATTTCTGGTGACTGGTGGCCGGTGGGCAAAACACCTTAATGCCCTAAATCCTTCAGACATTGAGACATCGAGACGCTGAGACGCTGAGACGCTGAGACAAGAAGCTACAGAGATTAAGGGATTCAGGATTGAATTAACCACCCCCCCCCTTTTTGCTGGCGCGAAAAGTACCCCTCCCTGAAAAGGAGGGGAATTCGTAATTAATTGATAATCAATTTATCTCCCCCGCTCCACACGGTGGAGAGGGGGCCGGGGGGAGAGGAAAAAGAACAATAAAATGCTGGATAATAGAAAGGACCGAGGGGGGAGGTGGAGTTTTGTGGACGCGAGATGCAAAACCGTTTGCAAAAGAGCCGAAGAGCCAAGAGCTGAAGCACTGAAGAGAATTTATTGACTCCCTGGCGGGAAGGAAACGGATATTCGAGCTGAAAAAACTGTCGTTTGATGAATGGCTGATTTTTAAAGACCTGGGGCATATTAAGGATGAATTATCAATGATCCGGCAACAAGAAAAATATCTCTCCACCTCATACAGGGAAATTCTTGAATTATTCAACGATTATCTCATTTTTGGCGGTTACCCGGAGATTGCCCTGGAAAATAATAATAAAGAGAAAATAATGTTATTAAAAGAGTTAAGAGATTCCTTCCTGAAAAAAGATATGAATGAAGCCGGGATCGGTTCTCCTGATAAGTTTTATCTTTTTTTCTCCGTTCTGGCAGGGCAGATCGGTAACCTGCTAAACAAAAATGAACTGGCCGCAACTATTGGTGTAGACAACAAAACGATTGATAAGTATTTGCATATTTTGCAGAACAGTTTTTATATTGAACTGGTAAACCCTTCTATTCAAATCTCAGGAAAGAACTTACCAAAATGCCTAAAGTTTATTTTAATGACAATGGCATGAGGAACATAGCGCTCAACCGGCTTTTTGACTGGAGAAGCCGTGAAGACCAGGGTGTGCTGCTCGAAAATTATATTCACCGCCGATTAACAGAACTATATGACAAGAATTTCATTAAGTTCTGGCGGACCACTGATAAGAAAGAAATTGATTTTATTGTCACCACCTCAGGTCATGAAGGTTTTGCCTGTGAAGTAAAAATAAGCTGTAGGAAAGTTAAGCAATCATTAAAATCAAAGTTTACTGAATTTTATCCCGGTCACGCCATGGAAATTGTTTCTTATGAGGTTGGGAATGAGTGCAGGTGGGTTTTAAAGAAACCGGAAAACCTTACCCTTGAAGAGTGGCAGGCGGCACTCAGGAAACAGTATGCCTCCGAACAGAAATTCAAAGTAAAAAACATTGGCGATCAGCCGCTCTGCCCGGATTACGAAGTCTACAACCCGGGTACCAAAAAGATTTACAAGGTTTCCATCAGGGATAATATCAGCAGCTTCAACTACTGTTCCTGTCCCGATTTTCGGGTCAACACCCTGGGGACCTGCAAACACATTGAGTATGTCCTGCTGAGCAAGCTGAGCTTCAAGAAATACCAGAAACTCATTACGAAGTCCCGGAAGAACAATTATTCTTCGCTGAGCATCTATTACGGCAGGGACCGCCTGGTCCGTCTCAAAAAGGCCGATCACATCGAACGGTATCCCCGAGAGGAAGAGTTCTTCGATGCGGATGGCTTCCTGCTGCCGGAAATGATCACGAAACTCGAGAGTTTCATCAAGGAAGCCACCGGAACCGATGCGGATTTCCGCATCTATCCGGATGTCTTCGAATATATCGAAGGGCATAAAGAAGCCCGGTCTTGGCAAAAATAAGATTGGTGTGAGGTTCAGGCGCTTTTTCAGAAAAATTACTGCCTTCATCCGCCAAAGGTAATTCACAATGATCTGCCGGGTAAAACCCAAATGCCAATCTTTCCTTGAAACCCGCGTATTCCCGCGATTCCGGACACCGATTCCTGTTTTAACCGAATACCTTGTCCTGTTTAAAACGGACACCGATTCCTGAGTAAACCGGACAGTCTTTTCATCTCTGTTTTTCGCATGAATATTTCCTCTAAACAACTTCATAGAATCGAAGTCCTGTTCCCATTGGTCTCAGGGTTCGTGATTCGCGAGTAGTTGAACCCTCGTCCAAATGTCTTTGCAGGTTCAATACTTACTCCTGCTAATAAGCTCTTAACATATTGATGTTGAGAGGGTTAATTTTTTGCAGTGTCTTATTCGGTGTTGGAAAATCCAAAAATCTTTTTAATTAAAAACTCCGTTTACCTTATTTTATTAATACTTTCCTTCAAGTATTCTTTAAGATTGAATGGCAATTTCATGTAAATTGTATTTTCACTTACCAGTTCAGTCCATTTTTTTATACTATTTAATACATCTGTTTCCCGGTATTCCTTGAGGGTCTCACGCGAAGTTTCCTGTAAGATTTTTTTAATTAATGGCAGTTGATCGATAGTCCTTACCAAAACTTTTGGAATTCCACGGTATGTTTTACCCTTCCAGCTAATTTCACCCTGACCGCCTGCCGTGAATGCATCACGCATGTTCGGGCACACGATGCCATGCATGTTTATTAGCCATGTGGCTATACCGTTGAATTTATCCTTACTGTTACTGAATACTTCAGGGAAAAAGACCATTGCCATTGCAACAAATTCATTTCGTGAATCAATTGATAAATGATTCCATGATTTAATAATAAGACCTGTTGCTTTTGGTTCGTCATGTTCAAGCCACCAGACTTCTTCACCCGCGTTTAGAAATTGCCGGTAATAGTCTATTATTGGCTTTACTGGATTTTGACGGTTACGTAAGGTATCATAAGGTATGTTTAATTTGTCGAATATGGTATTACCTGTTTCCAATTCCATATCAATCAAATACCTCGGTGAATGTGTCACAACTACTTCAGATAAACATTTTTCATATGGTTTGCATCTGAAATCAACAGGAGCAATCATTTTCCCAAAAAGTATATAAATTTTTTCTATCCCATCAACCCGTGTTCCTTCCATTACTGAATTGCCTGTTGTAGTCCAGTGATTTTGTTTGGTTGTTTTTACCTCAACACCATAATATTTCTTCGCGATAATGTCAGGAAATTTCTGACCTGAGATTAATTCAATCGTATTCTCAAATGGAGTCCCTTTGGCATAATCGGTCATTACATCAGCGACAACTGACTCAAGTTTGTTTCCAGTTAACGGTTCGTACTTCTTTGAGTTGCTTTTTGAGTCTGATTGTAGAAATTTAACAGTTCTATCAAGAAGAGTCTGAAATTCTGCTTGGCTCGGTTGAGGATTGCTTGATACTACCATTTATGTCAATGTTAAAATATAATTTCCATACCTTCTCTACGCGCTTTGCAAGATGATATGCAAGTAAGGGCGGCACAGCATTCCCGATGAGTTTATAAGCGGCTGAGGCACTTACAATGAACTTCCTTCCAATGGTAGGTATAACGAAATCATAATCAGGTGGAAATGTTTGTATCAACGCGCATTCCCTTGGGGTTAATCTCCTCTCTTTCAGTTTTTTTTCAACGATTTCTTCATGAATTTTACCGCCATTTTTTAAACTTAATCTTCGATACTCTATATTTCCATGATGTTCCGCTCTAATTGTCGGACCGATGTTGTCTGGATTAATTTCGGTTTGCCCTTGGCAGTGTTTACCCATGTACTTGGCTTTCGAGTAATAAATTTGCGACGGGTCACTGGATTCTTCAGGTTCTGACAACGGCTTTAAAATCGAGGCTAATTTAACGGGTGGTTTTAATCCATCCCTCTTACTTTTAAAAGCATGTGAAGGTTGGGGATATGGATTGTATTGGTCATCAATATTCTCTCTTGAAAGTTCTTTCAATGCTTTGGGTGTAAGTGCCGATTTTTTAATACCGATGAAAATTATCCTTTCCCTTGATTGTGGTACGCCATAGTCAGCAGCATGTAAAACCATGGGATGGAGAACCAAATAACCGTTACTATTCGCGTTGGCAAAGTCTCGTTGAATGATTTCTTTTACATTGGCGAGGTTCACGAGACCCTTCACATTTTCGGCGATGAAAATATTTGGTTTAGTAATTTCAACAACTTCTTTTAACCACATGTACAGTTGGCCGCGAGTTTCAATTGATGGGATGTCATTTTTCACCAACTTGCCCACGTGGTCTTTATGAGAGTTAAAACCATTTCTTTTACCCGCGATACTGAAATCCTGACATGGGAAACCGCCTGTAACGATATCAACTTGGTCTGGAAATATCTTTGCACCTTGTTTATGCGCTTTAACTAAATCAACCAGACTTTCAACATGATATACTTCA
Organism: uncultured Bacteroidaceae bacterium; assembly: GCA_964420035.1. GTDB lineage: Bacteria > Bacteroidota > Bacteroidia > Bacteroidales > SM23-62 > CAYQQR01. The sequence goes on from CAYQQR010000047.1 coordinate 30,052, forward strand.
GAAGAATACCCCTTGTTTTGAAAGTAGTTAACCCAAGAATTTCTTGCTTCATGCAGTATATCGTTGGCAAAAACAGTTTGAAATCTGGTGGGATTTAATCTAACATAATCTCCATTCGTTGAATCTGCTTTAAAATCGGGGTTTACATAATCGTTTATCGAGTCTTTATGAACTGAAAAATCCCCTTCAAAACCTAAATCCATCCCGCCACATCCAGAAAACAGGGAAACTACTTTTAATGGTTTATCTGGATTCTCTGGCATTTTATTCTCGTATTTGAGAGTTAATTGAGGTTCTTCAACTTTATTTTCCTTTTGCTCAATTTTATTTAACATAAAATACTCGCACTTGGTTTTAAGAATACATTCATCACATTCGGGATTTGACGGTTTACAAACAAGTGCGGCAAAATCAAGTATTGACCAATTAAGTTCTTTACATTTCTTTACATTTAACACCTTTTTCGCCAATTCTTGCATAAATTTATCGTGTCTCACATCTTTAGGTGGTTTCGGATAGAAATATCGGCTCAATACCCGTGACATATTTACGTCCAGCAGTGCTGAGCGGTGGTTTAGCACGAATAACTCATACGCGTTTGAAATATAAAGTGTTGATAAATTTGATTCCCGCAATTCATTTTTATTTTTAGGCAATTTGCCATTTTTCACATTATATTCTTGAACAATTTTGAATATACGTTTGGCCCGGTGCTTATATAAACCTAATGGTTTTAAAATTTGTTCGAGGTCTTGAATACTTGCATTTGAAATACTTTGCCAATCTGGGTATCTTCCAAAAAAAGTATCGTAATACTTTGAAACGGTTTCGGCTTTGGTTCTTTGCAATAATATCTCGGTTAAGATTAACTGGTAATTTGAAATATCTTTATTTCGCCAGGGAAAATCACGCGAATTATCCTTAGACCATACCATTAGTCTGCTGCGAAAAAACGTTATTTTTTGCTTCTCCAGCATGAAACAAAAATAACATTTTCAATGGGTTCTGATCCGGATTTTATCATTTGTTATAATGTATATTCCGGACAAGCTGACCCCCTATTCCGGGCAAACTGCCCCCTTAAAATTAGCTGCCACTGACATTCTGGCAATACTGACCCCTTTGGGAATTTTTTTCTATAGCGATGGTTTTGGCGCTTGATTTTCAACAAAACACATCGGTGAAATGGCAGAAAGACCAATTGAAATGAGTAAAGTAAAACACGTTTGTAAACAGAAAAAAACAATGCAGGTTTTTTGGAAAACGCCAACCTTTTTCCCGATAAATTTCGCGATTACAAACGAAGAGATTACTTCCATTTCCGGTGCATATTCCTGCCCAAAGCGGACAATGATTTTTGGGAGAAATCGGGCAGTGACTTACCTTGAGGCGCAATACTTCAATGAAGATTCCTCGAAAAAAGGGAACGCATGAAAAGGATCCCTCAATATCCCGCCCTTTCAGGGCTTGAAATTTTCTGCGGCCAGATTCGCGGGGCGGCTGGCCTACACTAGAGAATATGAGCCTTTCATGCTGTATCTGGTTACTGCTCTCTGAATACTGCCACTGCCTCCTGCTGCTGCCAACTGCCACGGGTTACTGGTCGCTGGTGGTTGGTAAAGGGCTGTGGGCCAATCAACCCTGGTTCCTGAATTAGCACCTTATTTTGCCCGTGCTCCTATGCTGACCGCGTGCGCTGAAGCTATACCGGTGGCGCAAGCTCCAACGTATAAGCGTATAGGGCATATATATAAGCGTAAGGGCATATATAATTGTAGGACAGCATTACGTTCAATATATTTTTCCTCGTGGAGGATACATTATTGTAGCACGAAACATTGCCATATAATTCCATTCCCCGTAGGGGATACATAAATTAAGCACCTTAAAGCCCTAAAGCCTGAAACATTCAGATGTTGAGACGCTGAGACCTTGAGACGCTGAGACCTTGAGACGCTGAGACCTTGAGAC
>CAYQQR010000048.1:0-30964 GCA_964420035.1 uncultured Bacteroidaceae bacterium
TAATATCGTAAATATTTGTTTTTATCTTAGAATACCGTCAGGCAGGCTGAATTCTCTATTCTATTTTTATCTTTGAGCCGAACTCCTTCTCAAATTTCTTGAGTTTCGGACCGATCATAAAATTACAATACGGAGCATTCCTGTTGTTCTCATAATACTCCTGGTGATAGTCCTCCGCTTCATAGAAAGCTTCGAATGCCGTCACTTCCGTAACGATCGGATCTTTAAAAGCATTCCCGTCTTCCAGTTCCCGGATGTATTCCTTCGCGAGTTTCTCTTGTTCCGGGGAATGAAAGAATATAGCCGAACGGTACTGCGTCCCCACATCGGCACCCTGCCGGTTCAAAGTGGTGGGATCATGGGTTGCAAAGAGTATCTCCAGCAACTCCCGGTAAGTCACAACAGAAGGGTCGAAATGGACCTGTACCACCTCGGCATGACCGGTTTTGCCGGTCACCACTTCCCGGTAAGAAGGATTTTTCACATGGCCCCCGGAAAAGCCGGAAACCACCTTCTGCACCCCTTTTACCCGCTCGAAAACGGCCTCGGTACACCAGAAACATCCGCCCCCGAAGGTGGCGATTCGCGTCTCTCCTCCCATATGATAAGGATTATTGGTTGAATTAGCCTTACTGCCCAATGTCAAAAAAACACTCAATAATATGAGATAAAACGATCTCATGGTTTGTTATTAACGACAAAATCAATCGGGGATTGTTCACAGATAGAAGGTTTTAGGGATTTAGGGTTGGACTTTTATGACGGTACCAAACGGTATCAAACGGTGCCAAACGGTATTGGACCGAAGAACCGAGGAACTTCATTCTGCCTGCCCGACCGGTAGGCAGCTGACTGCCATCAGGCAGGCTGAATTCTGAATCCATCAAATAATCCTTTATATTTATCACGGACTTAAAACCTGATTCAAAATGAAACCACCGGGAATTTTACTGGGATTGTTGCTGGTACTGGCAATCACCCACTGCAAAAAAGACGATGAGGTTTCAGAACGTTTCAAGCTGCTCACCACCCCCACCTGGACCTCGGACTCTCTGCTGGTTAACGGGGAAGATGCCGGCGGACCGGGTGAAATGCTGGAAGACTTCAAGGGCGACATGAAGTTCTATGAGGACGGGACGGGTTATTTCGGCGATTACACGGGGACATGGCAATTCTCACCCGACGAGACGGAACTCACCATTACCACCGATTCCCTCATCTTTCCCCTCACCACCAGGATCGTTGAACTAAGCACCGCTTCCCTGAAGATCACCACGGGCTTCCCGGACATTACAACGGGCGGCCAGTTGAAGATCCGGATGACATTCAGGGCCAAATGACCGGCAGGCGGACCCTGATCCTGCTGCTTCTCTGGGTCATGTGTCTTGAACCTTACGCTCAGGCCCTGATCCGGGGAAAGGTATACGATAAGCAAAGCGGAGAAGCCCTTTCCCCCGTGAATGTGATCTATGGCAAAAGACAGGGAACCCTGACGGACAGGGACGGCCGTTTCGGCATCAGCACGGAACCGGGCATGGTCAACCTCACCTTCCGCTACGTGGGATACAAAACCCTGTACCGGTCTGTGCAAACACAAGCGGGAGATACCGTTTCTCTTGAAGTAGGCATGGCAGTGGACATTGCAGAGATCGCCCAGATCGCGGTCAGTGCCGGCAAGGTGGAACAACAGGTCTCGGAACTGACCGTCTCCCTGAACATCATCAAACCGGAACGCCTGGACAACAGCCACATCACCGATGCCACGGAACTGATCAACAAGACCCCCGGCATTGCGGTCATGGACGGCCAGGCTTCCATCCGGGGCGGCAGCGGCTACAGTTACGGGGCCGGCAGCCGGGTCCTGACCCTGCTGGACGGACTGCCGGTGCTGTCGGCCGACGCGGGCAACATCAAATGGCAATTCCTTCCCCTGGAGAACATATCGCAGATCGAGATCATCAAGGGCGCATCCTCGGTGCTTTACGGTTCCTCCGCCCTGAACGGGGTGATCAACTTCCGGACCGCTGCAGCCGCAGCGGTGCCCGAAACCCGCTTCTTCATCGAGGGAGGTCTTTTCGATGAGCCCCGTAACAAGAACTGGGTCTGGTGGGACACGCCCCGCAGCTTCGCCAGTGCATCCTTCTCCCATGTGCGGAAAAGCGGGAACACGGGTATCGGTGCGGGCTTCTACCTGCTCACCGACCCGGGATACCGCGAGCGGAACGATGAAAAGCTGGGCCGGGTGAACCTGAGGATCGAGCGGGAAAGCAAGCGGGTGCAGGGACTCTCCTGCGGCACCACCCTCCATGCCGGTCTTACCGAAAAGACGGATTTCATCCTCTGGAAAAATGCCGAAACCGGGGCACTCATCCAGGACAGCGCCACGGCCAACCCCTTCACGGGCCACCTGGTCACCATCGATCCCTTCATCATTTTGGACAAAGGACGGCACAGTCATGACCTTCGGACCCGCTTCCAGCTGTCGGAGAACTTCTTTCCCGAAGGAGGCCGGAACAACAGCCGGGCCCGCTCTTTTCTGGCCGAGTACCGGATGCGTTACCGGCTTTTCGGATGGATGCAGCTGAACCTGGGGATCTATGAAAACTACAGCCGCATCGACTCCAGGTTTTACGGGGATCACAGCGCCCTGAACCTGGCAGCCTACAGCCAGGCCGACCTCACCCCGGTCAGGGACCTGAAGATGGTGGCCGGTGTGCGACTGGAACACAATGCCCTGGACGGGGAAAACGACCGGCTCATTCCCCTGTTCCGCACGGGGATCAACTACAGGCTGAGCGACTATACTTTCCTGCGCACCTCCTTCGGCCAGGGCTACCGCTACCCTTCCATTGCCGAAAAATTTGCCACCACCACCCTGGGCTCCGTACGGATCGTCCCCAATCCTCACGTGCTCCCGGAATCCGGCTGGAGCAGCGAGATCGGCATCAAACAGGGCATCTCGAACGACAAAGTCAACGGATCCCTGGATCTCGCCCTGTTCTACAGCCGTAATACCGACCTGATCGAGTATCTCTTCGGGGTCTACCCCGACCCGGGTGATACCACCTTCAGCTTCGGATTTAAATCGAGCAATGTCGAAAATTCAAAGGTCTACGGGACGGAACTGAATTTTTCCCTGCACTGGTCGGCAGGGCGGATTGAGCATTCCCTCAGCGGGGGCTACACCTTCATCCACCCCGTTGAATTCAACCCGCAAAGTGGAAAAAGCTCCACTACTTACCTCAAATACAGGAGGAAACACTCCTTTGTATTAAGTTATACATCAAATATTGAAGACATTGATTTTGGAATGGACCTAACCGCGGACTCCCGGATCCTGAACATTGACGATGTCTTCCTGGACGAGCTGACCCGGGAGTACCTCCTCCCCGGTTTCTACGATTTCTGGCAGGACGGCAACCGGGGTTACCTGGTTCTTGATCCGCATATAGGTTATTCATTTGCAAACCATTACCGCGTATCATTTGCAATAAAGAACCTGCTCAACACCGAATACATGGGCCGCCCGGGGGACATCCAGCCGCAGCGGAGGTTTAGTCTGCGTTTATCCGGGAGGTTTTAGTTTTTCCGCTACGCTGTTTTTCCGCCTTGGGCTGCCTCTCATTCGTCCCGAAAATCTTAGCAGCTTTGCTGCTTTAGATTTTTGAGCCTGCCTGTCCGGTAGGCAGGGATCCTCGAAAAATTACGCAAAGCTTGCTTTGCTGTTTTTCGGGACTTCGCTCATTGTTGCTCGCTCGCTGCGCTGTAATAACGGTGCTGAACGGTGCTAAACGGTACTGAACCCAGGAACTTAGTAACTTAGGAACTTCATCCTGAATCCCTGATTGCCGTCAGGCAGGCTGAATCCTGAATTCCATATGTCTCAACGTCTCATTGTCTCTGGTCCAGTAACCAGCGACTAGAAGCCAGAAACCAGAAGTCGGCAACAACCCATGACAACCGCATGCCTACAGCATGACGATTGCATGACAGCTCTTAAGCTCTGTGGTTCTCAATTTTTCTAACGGGTCCTCTGTGACCGTATAAATCCTGAATTAATACTCAGCCCCGGTTGGTAGTCTCTTATTCACCGGTTCACCCTGATACCGGGAAATACCATTGATAATCACTTCCACTTTTTCAATTTCTTCCGGGAACAAATGTTTCATATCTACATTTAAATAGGGCGTATCTTTTGTTTCAATATAGACGGTGTTCCCTTTTATACTGAAGGAGAAACCGGGATAATCGTTGGAATAATAGATTTGGGGAATAGTGATCCCATAGCATCCTTTATATTTCGCAGAGGGAGAAATATAGGTTCGATTTCCGGGCAGTTCTTTATCATGCTTCAGCATCCATTTATAGATATCTTTCCAATCTTCGCCGAGGATCCGGTGTCCCCTACCCTTGACTATATCTACTTCAGATGGGTTGCCAACTTTATTGAGTGCTTTGATCATGGTATAGGCATGGTCTGCCGACACCATCCTGTCCCTTTCGCCGTGCCAGATCATCACCGGCAGGTGGGCCAGATTGGCTGCTACACCATATTCAGCAGGGATATAACGGTCGCCCCCACCGGCAATGGCTATGGCTGCCCAGGGTTCAGGGTTTTCAACAGCAAGGGCCCAGGTACCGTAGCCTCCCATGGAGAATCCCGTTAAATAGATCCGGTAAGGATCGATAAAGTAAAGATTCTTAGCTTCTTCCAGGGCATCCCAAACATCCTGTCCGGCCACACCGCGGTATCCGCGGTTCCCTCTTCCCCAGGGCTCCAGGATGAATGCATCAGATTTATTGGGCTTTTTCTTTTTAATCCGGTTGCGATAGGGTCCCGTGAAAAAATCCAGGATATAGTCGCTTCCGGCCCCGTGCAGGTTGATGATCAGTGGCATATCTTCAACATACCTCCATTTACGGGGACAAGTCAGCTTGAAATACTGTTTGCTGTCATCCGCACTGGAATAGAATTCCAGGATCATGGGAAGGACCCCGCTGGCATAGTCTTCATGATCATAATAACCCTCATCCAGGGCCCGGATCACATCTTCGATATGCTTTAGGACACGAGCCGGTCCATAGGGATCGATATCCAGTTTATCGAGTGACCGGTACCATGTTCTTTCACACAGGTCCAAGAGCGCATACATACTGTATTCTTCCCCTTCACCCCCGGCATGGGTCATGACTTCATCAAAAACCGCGTTCAGTTCATCCATGATGCCACTGTGTGACTGCAACGTATCAGTCCGGCTCAGGACCATATACCCGGGTGCATCCAGGACCAAGCGGACGGGAAATGCCCGGCTTTCTTCTTCCTTCAAATAGACCTTGACCCGGTAACGCATGATCTGTCCGGGATAATTGGATGGTTCCAGCATTTGTTCCGAACGGGAGTTCTGGTAATTCAGTTCTATATACGGACCGATCCCTGCAGGGAACCTGTAAGCCACCCAGTATTCCGCATAGTCGTTGATGTGCCATATATTTTCCCTGACCGGCTGAATAACGGCAAAACTCTCCGTGGCAGACGGAAGCTCCAGCTTTTTGAACAAACCGGGCCTCAGGACTCCTCCCACTCCCCCGCCCCAGCAGATCCGTTCCTGGACGGGTCCCTCATCCGTGTCATTTACCCGGATCGCAATACCGATCAGGGGGGCTGCAGGACCCTTCATCTGAAAAGCTTCCCAGGGGAAATGGATCCGGTAATGGGTCATGCCCGCTGCTTCATCCCGCTGGATTTTGAGGTTAACCCGCTCAAAACTCCCGGGACCGTCGGGATGACCGTAATGGTGGGCCCAGGCGCGTGGACCGTTTTCTGTTAAGGCCAGGGTAACGAAGGCATCGTGCGGTCCCGTATAGGCCGTGTTTGGATCTTGACCCCTTACGCCATCGCCATTGGCATCGATGCCCAGCTGTATGGCATCCCCGTCCCAAATGGCATCCCTGACTTGGTTGTTTATGTGTAGTTGATCGCGGATATCCACATGAATGTAGATAGAATCAGCATCCATTCCCATATATCCCGTAGCCCGCGGTTCTGAGCTGTCGGATTGAATATGGAAAAGTTCGGGCAAATCCTTTATATTCTCCACCCATTCCAGGGTATCGTCTACCTGCTCATAATCAGGAATATACAGGGGCAGAAAATCACCAAATGGCTGCTGAGCCCATAAGGGCAAAAAAGTGAGATACAAGGCTATTCCAAAAGAAATGAGGGGTTTCATGTGAAGTTCCGTTTGGTTTGAGTAAACTAAGTTATGAAAAACCCGGCTGCCGGTATCAGGAATACTCCATTCTATTTGTCTCGACGTCTCAACGTCTCGATGTCTGCCATTTCTCTATGGTTCTCAATTTTTCTCTGGTCTTCCGTGACCGTATAAATTTCGGATTGCAAATTGCGCCTGCCTGACGGCAAGACAGGGATTGTGGATTATCACATTCATGCTTGGTACCATGCTCAATCAGCAATCAGTAATCCGTAATTATCTTTCTGCCTGCCTGACCGGTAGGCAGCTTACTGCCATCAGGCAGGCTGAATTCTGAATCCCACGTGTTTTCAGGTTCATAATTTCTTCTTACGATTCTGAGAGAAATGACTATCTTGAAAAAAACCATTCATTAACAAATAAACCATCCAAAACCATGAAAGCCTCAAAAACATTTCTGTTAACCCTCATTATTTGCCTGATCGGAATACAGGTTTACGGTCAGTTTGCTTATTTCAGGGGCGGGCTCAACCTGTCGAACATGTTGTCCAGGAATGATGAAGAAACGTTCAGTGAAGATTTCAAGATGAATCCCGGATTCCATGTAGGCACGGGCCTGGATTATCCCCTGACCGATATGGTCTCCGTTGAAAGCGGCCTGTTTGTGAACACCAAAGGATACCGGATCAAGAAAGAGGATTCGGGAGCGAAAGTAAACGGAAAGCTTAATCTTTATTACCTGGACCTTCCCGTTTCAGTAAAAGGAAATTTCAGTCTGGATGAAAACGCCAAAGCGTTCCTGGCCGCAGGTCCATACATAGGTTTGGGCATTATTGGAAGAACCAGGTTTACGATCGAATATCAAGGAGAAACCAATACAGAAAAAGAAAATGTCGAATGGGGCGATGATGGCATCAAGAGACTGGACTATGGATTGACGGTCGGTACCGGCATGGAGGTAGAAAACATTTATTTCGGCGTCTCCTATGATTATGGCCTGGCCAACCTCTCCTCAAGATCTGAATCCGGTTACAAATTAAAGCACCGCATCCTCAAGTTCACCCTCGGCTACAGCTTCGACCTGTCCGGAATGCCGGGGTTTTGAGGCCACCGGCCAGGACACCAGCAGCCAGCGGCCAGTAGCCAGCCCTGAATTCCCCTATGACCGAATTCTCCTCCTCTCTGAGGAGGAGTACCCGAGGTCCTGTAGCGCTGGCTTTGAGCGGTAAAGAAAGGGCCGAAGGGGGAGGTGGTGAATTGTGGACGCAACGTTCATTTCCTTATATAGAATTTCTTCGTTACTTTTTTCTTGATAAAAAAGTAACTAAAAAATCTAGGCAAAAATTAAGCTTCAGCCCGCTCTTGGTGCTCTTTTCGGCCTCCGCGTTACGGCCGCTCCGGCCGGAGCACCAATTCACCCCCACGCCGGCTCGCAATTTTTGCCTGGCCAACCCGCTTTTGGCCTTATGCTTGCGCCGAAGCTTTAGCATAGGCGTATGTAAACGGAAAATAACAATGCAGGTTTTTTAGAAAACTCCCCGAAAGAAAAGTACGGGAGTTCGGGGTTGCCTTTGAAGATCGTTTCGGTGATTGTCTTTTGCGATGTCTGGAGCTGTAACAGGTATGCAATGAAGCATCCGGAACTTTATCTGAACGGTGGCGTAATGGAAGGTCTGGAACAGTTGTACAACTGAATAATTAACCATGAATGAAAAAGTGAGATATTATCTTATACTCCGGGAAGAGATCCCGGTATGCCTTTGCAACAGGATCAGGGATGAGCATCGTAGTATGGATTTTCCTTACCTGGTTGACAATACCGGCGATAAACTCAAGATTAAGTTCACGCCCGTGAATATGCTGTTCGGGATCCTCCTGTCCTATCCCGCCGGTGCTCCTGATCTGGATCTGCCCGAATACAGAAAGCTTATCCGAAAACTGCTGCTCGAACTCATGGACTATTTTCACTACCAGGACCTGGAAGAATTTATTACCTGGGCCGCAGTGAAGCTGCTGGACCAGTATGGAGCCGATGCCTGCAAGGTTGCAATGCAGACACATAAAATCATCGAAAAAGAAAAATTTGAATTTTACTGATGAAGAAATCACAATAGTTAGTAACTTGAATTTTCCAAAATTCTATTGTCCATTACCGAAAAGATTGATAGCTCATATTTCGAATATTTAATAGTTCACTGGAAAAAACATGTTCCTGCTTTCAAAAATACATATGCGGAAATATATTGAAGAAATGTATGATAAAGAATATCTATACTTCAATTGTCTAAAAAGTTATCGATCAAATAAACTTGATAAAACGGGAAGGCTAGATCCAAGAGAAACTAATCTAAAAAACAGACAATTAAAAACACTCACCCTTAAAACAAGAGAAGGAAAAGAAATTCCTATTCACAAAGGAAAACAATTCAACGCACAATATATGGAACACATAGTCGATCCCAATATCAATTGCTGCTCGCTTCATTGGATTGACATTGAAATTGGAGAACATCCAAAATCATTGACCAACAGACTAGTCGAATTAGGTGACACGACTCTGTTAATATATGATTGGAAGATTTTCCTAGAAAAACTTGATAAAGCAATTGAAATAAAAGGGCTTGAATATTCTAGAAAAAAAGTAACATATTATAGTCCGGAATTATTTGATGGCGATTTAACATTACATCACAAAGATGAAAAATACAAGTGGCAAAATGAATATCGGATTCTGATTTCGCCAACTGACAATAAGCCCCTGAAGCTTAATATACCAGGTCTTAATAGGATAAGTGTTGTTATTGAAACAAAAAAACTAAACACATTAAGCATAGAGATTGACAAATGAGCCATACATCGCGGGTAAGTAATAAGCGCTTCCGGAAGGGTCTGTTGTCTTTTTTAAGTAAATTTAAATTACATAACTCAAGGCAAATTTTTGCGAAGGCAGACGTCGCACACGTCGCCTACCCGCGAACGTTATCGGTAAGATTTTTGAAAGAAGTTCAAGAATGAGAATAAGAAGCCTTGCTGCCTTTTAGATTAAGTTGACAAAAAGAGCTAAATATACAAGAAAAACCAAAGGGGAATAAAATATGATTTTTAACGAGGGAGTAGATTGATACCACTTCAGGGAAATTTTTGATACCAGATGTATTTTAGATTATATTTCATTTTTTTATCAACTCCCCACTATTATTGATAGGAAATTACTAAAAAAATAAAAAAATGAAGTTTTTAGGGTGGTATCGTTTTTCTAAGTTAGCTGGTATCATTCGTAATCCTTGTTATAAGTTTTATGAAATAAAAAGCTATATAATGGTGAGCAACCTTTTTTTCATTAGTACACCTAATCTCAGGTTAGATGTGAAAGGGAACATTTATGGAGATTCTAATAATCTGGTTTTTATTTGGTATCGTAAACGCAGTGGTTGCTTCCAACAAAGGACGGAGTGGCTGTGGCTGGTTTGCCCTTGGAGTCCTACTTGGGCCATTCGGTTTCATTCTTGCTCTTGCAGTTCCTAAGAACCAAGAAGTGGTAGAAAAAGAAGCGGTTCAAAGCGGTTCAGTGAAAAAATGCCCGTATTGCGCCGAATTGATAAAATCAGAAGCAATAAAATGTCGTTATTGCGGGGCCGAGCTGAACAAGGAGAATTCACGAGAGGGCACCGCCTAACAAGGCGCTGCCCCTGATCTCTATTCCGCCGGACATCCAAGGTGGCAGATGAACTTGGTCGTTATACCGAAAGTACAAAAAGCACAGTAAATACATGAATTCAAACTTATCATTTATTACAAACGAAGAAAATCAAAGCCTCAAAGAGAGATTCAGGACGCTCATCAATGACACTTCTTTTTTTAATTGTCTTGTGGGTTACTTTTATTCCAGCGGTTTTTACGCTGTCTATCCGGCCCTTGAAAAGACCTACAAAATACGAATCCTGATCGGGATCGGCACAAACAGGCAAACATTTGACATGCTGGAACAGGCACACAGGCAACCACAACCAATATTTGATTTTTCCCATGCCGAAGCCAAACATGAGATTGAAAATTTAGTTGAAGCCGAGATGGCTGATTCCGAAGACAACCGAAATGTTGAAGACGGCGTTCATACCTTTATCGATTGGATAAGAAATGGAAAACTGGAGATCAGGGCCTACCCTTCGCAGAAAATCCACGCAAAACTCTATATCATGAAATTTCGGGAAGGTGACCGCGATATCGGCCGTGTCATCACCGGTTCAAGCAATTTCACTCAGTCCGGCCTGGTCGATAATCTGGAATTCAATGTGGAGTTGCAACGACCCGAAGATTACAACTTTGCCTTAAAAAAGTTCAACGAATTGTGGGAAAATGCAGTTGATGTGGGCGAAAAATATGTGCAGACGATTCAGAACAAAACCTGGTTAAACCAAGATATTACCCCCTATGAGCTTTATTTGAAATTCCTTTATGAATATTTCAAGGATGAGCTCAGCCAGGCGGATGAAGTTTTCATAAAATATCTGCCCCAGGATTTCAAGAAACTTGAATACCAGGAGCAGGCGGTGTTGAATGCCAAAAAAATCCTCCTGGAATATGGCGGTGTATTTATCTCTGACGTGGTAGGGCTTGGGAAAACCTACATCTCAGCCATGCTTGCCGGTCAACTGGACGGTCGAACACTTGTTATCGCACCCCCCGTTCTTTTGAAAAAATCTAATCCGGGCTCCTGGCCGAATGTGTTTTCAGACTTCAGGGTTCCCGCGGATTTTGAATCACTCGGGAAACTGGATGATCTATTAAACAGGGGTACGGAGAAATACACCAATATCATCATTGATGAAGCGCACCGTTTTCGCACGGAAACAACCATAACTTATGAAAAACTGGCGGAAATATGCCGAGGCAAACGGGTGATCCTGGTAACAGCGACACCCTACAATAATACGCCACAGGATATCCTGAGCCTGCTGAAGCTGTTCCAGAAAGTGAAAAAAAGCTCCATCCCGAACCTTCCCGACCTGGAATCGTTTTTCGGCAAGCTCGAAAAGAAACTCAAGAAGCTGGATCGTAAGCAGGACTTTGCCGAATACATAAGCACCGTCAAAGAGAACGCCCGGGAAATCCGGGATAAGGTTTTAAAGTACCTGATGGTACGCCGTACCCGGACCGAAATCGAAAAATACTTTAAAAAAGATATTGAGGAGCAGGGGTTGAAATTCCCCCTGGTCGAAAAACCCGCTCCGCTTTTTTATGAATTGAACGATAAAGAAGATGAAATATTTAACAAAACAATTAACCTTATCGCCAATCAGTTCAGATACGCCCGCTACATGCCCCTACTGTATTATGAAGGCAAGATCGATCAGCTTGAAGCTCAGTCCCAGCGGAATATGGGCCGGTTTATGAAAATCCTGCTGGTCAAACGGCTGGAAAGTAGTTTTTACGCGTTCCGTAATTCGGTAGACCGATTCTTATATTCCTATGAAATGTTCCTCAAGGAATTTGATAATGGTTTTGTATACGTTAGCAAAAAACATACCAACAAGATATTTGAACTGCTGGAAAACGACGATGACGAGGCGATTCAAAGGATGATCGATGAAGGCAAGGCGGAAAAATATGAGAGCAAGGATTTTAGGGATGACCTGAAAACGGACCTGGAGCATGACCTCGAAATCTTAAAAGAGATTAAACACCTCTGGCAGCAGGTACAGCAGGATCCAAAACTTATACGGTTCAAAGAGGAACTGTCAAAAAACCGCATTTTAAAGAACAATCATCTGATAATCTTTACAGAATCCAAAGAAACCGCCAATTATCTGTATAAAAACACAGACCGGCAATATCCCGGAAAAGTGCTTCTGTTTACCGGCGATTCGGGAGAATACGTCCGGGATAAAGTCATCGAAAATTTTGATGCCCGGGCTCGTCATAAAAAAGACGATCATCGCATCCTGATTTCCACCGAAGTGCTTTCTGAAGGCGTCAACCTGCACCGTGCCAATGTGGTGATCAATTATGACATCCCCTGGAACCCGACCCGCATGATGCAGCGGGTTGGCCGCATCAACCGGGTGGATACGCCCTTTGACGTCATCCATACCTTTAATTTTTTCCCGACGGTGCAGTCCAATGACCAGATCAAATTAAGAGAAGCCGCGGAAGGCAAAATCAACGCCTTTCTGACGCTGCTCGGCGGGGACGCGGAACTGTTGACCGAAGGGGAACCCATTGGCTCCCATGAGCTTTTCGACCGTCTGACCTCAAAGAATACACTGGAAGGAGATGAGGAAACCGAGGAAAGCGAGTTGAAATACCTGCATGTGATTCGAGAAATTAGAGAGAAACAGCCGGCCTTGTTTGAACAAATCAAGCGACTTCCTAAAAAAGCCCGCACTGCAAAAGAAGGCAAAGTCAGCCCGGACGCGCTCATTACCTACTTCCGGCTGGGAAAACTGCAAAAGTTCTTTATGGCACACGCAAAAAATGCAGCCGCGGAACTGGACTTCATGACCGCCGCCGGTCTGTTTGAGAGCAAGACGGCTGAAAAAAAGAAAAACCTGCCAGCGCACATCTATGATCTGCTGGATAAAAACAAGGAAGCTTTTATCATCGCCACCACCGAGGAAATGGCGGAACCCAAAAAGAAAAAGGGCCGGGACAGCGCCGCCAATATCCTTCGGATTCTAAAAGCTACGCTCAAAAATACGCAGAAATTCACCGATGAGCAGGAGCTTTACCTAAAAAAGGTATTGACCCAGCTCGAAGAGGGAGGTCTCCCCAAACAGACCGCCAAAAACACCTTAAAAGCGCTCAACGACCTTGGCGAAGAACTCGTCAATCCCTTCAAGGTGCTGGCAGTTTTGCAGACGTACATCCCCGAACGGCTGCTGCAAAGTCATTACGCTGAACAAAACCCGGCTGTATTGGGCAAACGTGAAGTGATACTATCATTGTATATGACGGGTGAATAGTCCATGGTAAACAAGGAATCCCAAAACATAGAATACAAACAAACCTGGCGGCAGGATTGCCTCAAAGTGATATCTGCTTTTGCAAACGGTAAAGGGGGGAAATTGTTTGTCGGCGTGGATGATAACGGTAATGTTGTTGAATTAAAAAACATGAAACAACTACTGGAGGACATTCCCAACACTGTTCGGCAAAAAGCCGGGATTGTCCCTTCGGTGGAACTCACTGGCAAAGGGGTTATTGAAATTACGATTCCACCGAGTCCTGTGCCGGTATCTTACAATGGTAAATTTTATATAAGAAGCGGCAGCACTGTGCAGGAACTACAGGGAAGAGATCTGGCTGACTTTCTGATGGGAAAAACAGGCAATTCATGGGATGAGGTAATTGAAGAGCAAGCAGACATAAATATATATGACAAAGAAGCTATTGAGAAATTCAAAAAATATGCTGTTGACCGTATTCCTTCCATTAGCAAAGAAACCGATATTAAAACAATTCTGAAAAAACTCAATCTGATTAAAAAAAACCGCTTTAAAAGGGCGACGACGCTTCTTTTCGGAAAGGATCCACAAAAATTCTATCGACAATCAGTGGTCAAAATCGGGAAATTTTTGTCTGATACTGAGATTCAAACCACTGACATTGTCAAAGGAAACCTTTTTTCCCAACTGGAAAATTCACTGGAAATACTACGGACAAAGTATCTTGTCAGTAATATAAAATATGAGGGAATTCATCGCCGGGACATTCTTGAATATCCTGATGAAGCCTTGAGAGAAGCCATTATCAACGCACTTATCCATCGGGATTACTCGGGTACAGGCCAGATTCAGATACGGGTTTATCCTGACAAATTGATAATCATGAATGAAGGCAGGCTGCCAACGGAAGTTTCTGTAGAAAAACTCAAAACCAGCCATCTGTCCATACCGCGAAACACGCTCCTGGCAGAGGTATTCTATTTTGCGGGATTTATAGAAGCCTGGGGACACGGCACGATTAAAATTGTGAGAAAATGTCTGGAGCAAGGTCTGCCCGAGCCTGATTTCAAAGAAGAGAACGGCGTTATAACCGTTATTTTCTATAAGGATAAATGGAACGAGGAGAATCTGAATAAGCTGGGTCTGAATAAGCGGCAAATTAAGGCGATATTGTATGTGAAAAAAAATGGGAAAATTACTAATAGAGAATACAGAGAACTGAATAATATTTCTGATGAAGGAGCCAGGATCGATCTGAATATTCTTGTTGAAAAGGAAATCTTAATTCAAAAAGGTAAAGGAAGAGCTGTTCAATATATTCTGGCAGAAGGGTAAATACCTGGTGATTACTTGGCGTTCGATTGGCATTTTTGGCAATTATTTGGCGATTAATGTTATTATGAGAAAAGTTTAAACAGGATTGTAAGCTATGAATAAACAGCAGGCACGGAAAATCATCGCGGAAACCTTTGAAAGCCCGTTTAACAAAGACCGGTTCATCAAGTTTGTCAAAAACCTGCTCAATCGCATCGATGATGCTCCATTCACCTACCAGGGTAACTATATCCCGGAGAAGTTCAGGCAGTATATCAGATCCCTGGAGCGTATCGGCAAGTTCAGCGATGGGGAAAAGAGCCTCGATATCCTTATCGTCACTTTGAAAAAAGATACTTCACTGGAACGCGCCCGCACCATGCAGCGCAATTTTATCGCCTGGTATTTGAACGGTAGCCGCGGCGGGGAAATGAAAGACTCGGCCCTGGCAGCCTATGTGTCGCCTGATTCAGAAGACTGGCGCTTTTCCCTGGTAAAGATGGATTACAAATTTGAAAAGACCGAAACCGGGAAAATGAAAGTCAAAGAAGACTTTACACCGGCCCGGCGCTGGTCTTTTCTGGTGGGCGCCAATGAAAAAAGCCATACTGCCCAGAGCCGGTTGATAAACATCTTAGCCAACGATGAACAGGATCCCACCCTTGTCGAACTGGAAAACGCCTTCAACATTGAAACCGTCACCAGGGAGTTCTTCCTTAAATATCGTGATCTGTTTATCTGCACCAAGGAAGCATTGGACAGGGTGGTTCAAACAGACCCCAAAGTCAAAGCCGATTTCGAAGCCAAGGGCGTGGATACGGTCAACTTTACCAAAAAATTGCTGGGACAAATTGTGTTTCTCTATTTTTTGCAGAAAAAGGGGTGGTTCGGCGTGGGGCGTGATGACGACTGGGGCGCCGGTTCAAAACAGTTCTTAAGGCAACTCTTTGCGGGTAATCATGGTAACTACAAGAACTTTTTCAACGATATTCTTGAGCCGCTATTTTACGAAGCCCTGCGCATCGACCGCAGCCATGATGACGATTATTACAGCCGCTTCAACTGCAAAATTCCTTTCTTAAACGGCGGGCTGTTCGACCCCATCGGCAATTATGACTGGGTGCATACCGACATCATTCTGCCCGATGACCTGTTTTCCAACCCCCGCAAAACCAAAGAGGGCGATACCGGCGACGGCATCCTGGATGTGTTCGACCGCTACAACTTTACCGTGCGCGAAGACGAACCACTGGAAAAGGAAGTCGCCATCGACCCGGAATTGCTGGGCAAGGCTTACGAAAAATTCAACGCCATCCGTCCCGACAATTTCGATGAATTCACCAGGGCGCTTAAGAGTGGCAAGAAGGGCGAGGAAAACAAGTTCAACAAAAAGTTCGGCGTCTATTACACCCCGCGGGAAATCGTGCATTACATGTGCAAGCAGAGCCTGATCAAATACCTCTACGCCCAGGCCGAAGAAGCCTATCTATCGGATACGATAAAAAAACAGGACATGGAAGACCTGATTGAAGTCGGGGAACTGATCACCGAGCATGAAGCCACCGCCCTCATCAAACAGGAAAAGATCAAAAACGGCATCCAGAAATCCACGGAATACGCAGCCCTGTTGTCCGACAGCATCCGCGACAACGCCGCGTCTATCGATAAATGGCTGGAAGAGATCACGGTCTGCGACCCGGCCGTGGGGTCCGGCGCTTTTCCGGTGGGCATGATGAATGAGATCGTGCGCACCAGAAACGTGTTGTCCGTTTTCCTGAACGATTCACAGAGGAGGGATTACGAATTCAAACGCCGCTGCATCGAGCATTCTCTTTACGGCGTGGACATCGACCCCGGCGCGGTGGAGATCGCCAAGCTGCGGCTGTGGCTGTCGCTGGTGGTGGATGAAGAAGACATCAAAAACATCAGGCCGCTGCCGAATTTGGATTATAAAATCGTCTGCGGCAATTCCCTGCTGAGTGTGGAGAAAGACCTGTTCAACCAGCAACTTTTTGCAGAACTGGAGCGCATAAAACCTCTTTACTTTAATGAAACCAACCCCACCAGAAAGCAGGAATACAAAAAACAGATAGACGACCTGATCAGCCAGATTACCAACGGGCATACGGAATTTGATTTTGAGGTCTATTTCTCAGAGGTGTTTCATGAGAAGGGAGGATTTGATGTAGTAATTGCTAATCCGCCGTATGTTGATATTAAGGGCTTACCACCTACGTACGTTAAGTTACTGTTTAGACAATTTGGAACTGCCCATAATAGGATTAATCTTTATTCCGTTTTCATCGAAAAATCTTACAATATTCTCAGGAATAAAGGAACTCTAACATATATTATACCAAACTCAATCCTTCTTAACAGTTCATACATTAAAATTCGTGAACTTATTGTAAAGGACGTTACAAAAATAATGAAATTGCCAGATAATATTTTTGAGCATTCCATTGTTGAAACAGTTATTTTGATTCTGGTAAAACAATGTAGCTCCGACAAAGTTTACGGGTCTTATTACAAAAACAATGACAAAATCGATTTTAACAATTTGGCTTTTAAAATTTTCTCAAGGAATTTATGGGTTGAAGACGAGCATTATAAGTTTAACATCTTTATTTCCCCCCAAATCACAGAAATAGTTAGAAAGACTGAGAATAATTCTTTTAAATTACAGGACTTTGTTGAATTTTCTTTAGGTCTCACACCCTATGATAAATACAAAGGACACAGTCAAAATTTAATCAAAAGGAGGGGGTTTCATTCTAAAGAAAAAAAGGATGACACCTATGTTCCTTTGATTTTAGGAAAAAATATACTTAGATATCATATTGACAACAAAGTAAATGAGTATCTTAAATATGGTGAATGGTTAGGCGCTCCCAGACAAAGAAAATTTTTTATCTCACCAAGAATTATTGTACGACAAATAATTTCTGGAAATCCTCCACGTATCTATGCTGGATATACAGAAGAAGAGCTTTATCACACTCAAGTTGGTTTTGTGATAATTAGTAAACCATCAAATGGCTTATCATTAAAATATTTATTAGCATTAATCAACAGTACTTTAATTAACTTTTATCATACTTATCGCTTTTTGGATGTTGAAAAAAAGACATTTCAAAAAATATTAATAGAAAATTGTAAGCTGTTTCCAATAAAAAAAAGATCTGATCAACAGCAAAGGCCTTTTATGGAAATCGTAGACAAAATCCTAACCATCACCAAAGACGCCGATTATCTGCAAAACCCCGCCAGGCAGGCGCAGGTGAAGGAATACGAAAAACAAATCGACCGGATGGTCTATGAACTCTACGACCTGAAAGAAGAAGAGATAAAAATAGTAGAGGGTGTATAGTCATGAAAGATTTGTTTGGAAATGAAGTTATCGAAAAACATGTTAATGTAAATATTTTTGCTGACGAAGTGTATGGAAAAATATGTCCATACACAAATAATATCTGGCATTACCTTGGAATAATAGTAGAGGATTTGGATCATCCATTACTCGATGACATCATACACGAAAGGTTTATGGGCAATTATGACGTCCATTCACCTTACTATGAAAAGAACAATAAAATCGTTCATTGGAACGAGATACGTATTGCTGACACGAAAAATATTTGTAAAAGATGGTTTAATTACATTCTGAATCCTGGCAGAAGTAGTAATAAATTCTATTCTTATATATTAGGTTTAAACGATTCTTATCTTGTAAAAGAAGAATTCGATACCAACGATGAATTCAATAGCAAGTACAACCGTTTCTTTAGAAGTGCTGTTATATATGCTTTAAAGGTTTTTTTTAGCGGCAAACAAATTATTGTAGAGAATATTTATCACGAGGTAGGGCAGCAGGCGCATAGTATATATTTTCCATGGCATGTAATTTATAAATTGGAACAGGAAGAACAAAATATATCATTTAATTGCAGCAAAATAACCTTTTTACCAAAAGACCATAGAAAAGACCAACGTTCAAATATTATTCAACTTTGTGACGCGGTATTGGGCGTAAGCACAAGCATTATTCACGGCATAGAAAAAAGCAGGGCTTCTGGGTACAGAGAAGATTTAGCTAATCTTTATTCTGATATCTTTAAAAGAATTATTGAAAAACCAAAGAATAAAAACAGTCGGTTTGAATATTACAATCGCATTATGATCAGTTTTTTCCCAAATAAAAAGACAGCACCTGATGATATAAGAAGGCTTGGTAATCAATTTTATAAGAAAAGAAAATTGAATTATATTGAAAAAAAATCTCGCCAAATGGAGTTGTTTTAAGCTTTTTTTCTGTTTAGAGCTTGCGCAAAGCTATGCTGAAGCGGGAGGTGGACTCAATGATCTAGACATCGACGATCTAACGGAGGGAGAGATAAGGATTATGAAGAAAAATACGAAATGATCAAACGCATAATTAAAATCGAAAACTGCCCTTCCTTTATTGATTTCAAACCTGCAAGCGATTTACCGGAGTTTGCGAAATACAACCTTATTTACGGTTGGAACGGGTCGGGGAAAACATGCTTTTCTCGTATTCTCAGGTCGTTTGAGATGGGTGAAAATTATTATGATCACCCTGAGAGACGGTCAGTATTTGAATTAAAACTGGATAATGGATTATCGATTAGTAACAACGATTTAAACGCGTTTAAGAACATTCGTGTTTTCAATAAAGATTTTATTGATGATAGTGTGTTTCGTGTTGGAGGACCTAAACCTATCTATTTTCTGGGAAAGGAAAGCAAAGAGCAAAAAGAAAGGATTACTGCTCTTGATAAAGAACTTAAAAAATTGAAACCAAAACTTGATACTAATGAGTTGGAACTAAAAAAAGCAATAAGAAATAAAGATCAAACCATCCAAAGCAAAGCAAGGGACATTAAAAACACCCTAACCACAGCAAAACAAGACCATTATCGAAATTACGATCGCTCATGTCTTGAGAAGTCAATAAGCAACAATTCCAGGAAACTTGAAAATTCTGAACAGCTAAAATTATCAGCAGAACGTATCTCCGAGCTCAATAAATCTATCCAACAAACAAGCAAAGCAACCATCGATACCTTGACTATACCCAACTTTGATTTGTCGGAACTTGAAAAGCAAGTAAAAGAAGTATTGTCAAGAACAGTTACTTCACAGGTAATTGACAAATTGCAAAAAGATCAGGAAGTAAACAAATGGGTGGAACAAGGGCTTCATATCCATAAAAGTAAATCTCTAGAATTTTGTGCTTTTTGCGATCAAATAATTCCACCAAGCCGTTTTAATGATTTGGAGAAACACTTTAGTGATGAATACCAGAGAATGATGGAATCAATCAAAAATTTAAAAAGCAGATGTGAACCCCGCAGAATTGATCTTGGTTTCCCGGAATCCTCACGGTTTTATGAGGAGTTTGTTGCTAAATATCTTGAGCAAAAGGGAAATGCTGAAAAAGCTATTAATTCGTTTAATGAAAAATTAGACTCAATTATCTCTGTGCTTGACCAAAAAGAGAAGAATCCTTTTTCCTCATTTTCATTAGAAGAAACCCCGCTAATTGAAACAAAATATATTCAAGAAATTAATAAAGTTATTGAAAAACATAACCTAAAGACTAAGTCTTTTGATGATCAAATTAATAAAGCCAAGCAAGAGTTAGAGCTGCATTATATTGCCGAATTTTTGCCGATGTACAACGAACTGCGCACAAATATAGAAAACCTGGAAAAAGAATGCTCTGCTATTAAAACAACAATTGACGAGAAACAAACTGAAATAAAGACGCTCAGAGACAGATTGGTTAGTCATCACATATCCGCTCAGCAGATCAATAAAGACCTGCATTCCTTCCTTGGAAGAAGCGACATCCAGTTAATTGCGACGGAGGCTAAAGAGGGTTATAGCATTACTCGTAATGGCGAGACGGCAAAGAACCTTAGTGAGGGGGAGAAAACGGCTCTGGCTATCGTGTATTTTCTGGCAAAGATAAAGGAAGAAGGCTTTGATTTGAAAAAGAGTGCTGTGGTAATTGACGATCCTGTTTCCAGTCTCGATTCAAATTCCATATTTCAGGCATTTAGTTTTATCAAAGAAGCTATCAAAGACGCTGGTCAGATTTTTATTCTTACACATCATTTTGATTTTTTTCGGCAGATAAAAAATTGGTTCTCCCACTGCCATAGAAGCGAACGTGCGTATTTCATGACTGTCTGTAAGGAAGAATCAGGGAAACGAAATTCATCAATTTTAGAAATTGACAAGCTACTTTTAGATTATGA
The DNA here is from genome assembly GCA_964420035.1 of uncultured Bacteroidaceae bacterium. GTDB lineage: Bacteria > Bacteroidota > Bacteroidia > Bacteroidales > SM23-62 > CAYQQR01. Next base: position 20,755 of record CAYQQR010000048.1, read on the forward strand.
ATCCGAGTATCATTTTTTGTTTAGTGTTTTGTATAAAATTGCCAAAGAGAAAAATCACGATTTGAAACGAATTTATCCAATTCCAAACATAGCACGTAAATTCCTTGAAAGCTTTTTAGCTTTCAGGGTGCCTGTACTTTCCAAAAAGAATCCAAAAGAACCGCAAATCTATCAACGATTAAAACTCCTAACAGATTTTGAAGAAAAGAAAAAAGAACGAATCCGTCGATTTGTTGAAATACATTCCCATCCAAGATATGAAAGCGGTATTCAGGATTTCGATATGAGCATCTTAGGGGAAACAACAGATATATTGAAAGACCTGATGGAACTCGTTCGATATGAAGATGAGAAGCACTATGATTTTTTAGTCGAGAGTGTTACAGGGCAAAGACTTGGCTCTTAGCTATGAGCTGCTGGAATGGGTAATTAACCGACTTATATAGGAAATCTATCTGCCTGCGCCGCTAAGAGGAGCATTGCGGCAGGCAGACGGACTGACCAAGGAAGAGATCAGGATTGTGGAAGGGGAAAAATGAAATACAACCCCGAAAAACACCACCGCCGGTCCATACGGTTACATGGATACGATTATTCCCAACCAGGGACCTGTTTTATCACCATCTGCACCCATCAACGGCAATGTTTATTCGGGGAAATCAATGATGGTAAAATGTTTTCGAACGAAATGGGTGAAATGGCAAAACAATGTTGGTCGGAAATACCACAACATTTTCCGCATGCGTCATTGGATGTGTATGTAATCATGCCCAATCATGTGCATGGGATTATAATCATAAATAATACCAACGTTGGGGCAATTGTTGTAGGGGCACGGCATGCCGTGCCCCTACAACAATTAACGACCGGACAATTCGGCAAACCCACACACGGATCCATACCCACCATTATTCGTTCATTCAAATCGGCCGTTACCAAACGCATCAATGAATACCGCAACATCCCCGGTAATCCCGTCTGGCAACGCAATTATTACGACCACATCATCCGTGATGATAATGAAATGAACCGAATACGGCAATACATTATCGTAAACCCAATGAATTGGAAAACAGATGAAAATTTCTGTGACTGAAACCAACGAAATACAACCCCTAAAAACACCACCATTTAATGTGCGAAAACAATCATGCGGAAAAAAGATGTAAGATTAAAGATTGAGCATGGGTTTGGGTTTAGAGCATGTTTTACCAAATAACAATTTTCCATCTTCCATCCCTGCCTGACCGGAAGGCATGCGGATCAAGTCCGGGATGACATTCCCCAAAACCTTAGATCATAAAACCCTAATACAATTTATGTATCCCCTTACGCTTACGCCGAAGCTTCAGCGTAGGCGCACAGGGAACCCATATTATTTGTGATTCCTGATCTACAATTTTTTATGCCCTACGGGCAAAAAATTATGGGTATTCCAGCAACAATTGGCCGCAGGCCATACATAATTGTAGCACAAGAATGCCCCATAAATAGCGGACCGATTTCCAACATGGGAAAAATTTCGGTGGTAAGACGGGCCGCAAAGAGACAATACCCATGTTAAACTGGTTCATCATGTATCACGCCCCAGCCAATCACTCCAACTTTTCCATCCCTTGTTTAAATACGCGATTTCCGGGTACCGATAGATATTATCCTTGCAGGTAGGCCTGTTCTTAAGTTCATTTCTGCAGAAAGCATACCATTCAGATCTGTTCTGCAATTTAAGGCTGTGTATGAATTTCCTTGTTGTTTTAAAATCCCTGTAATTAATCCTTGTTCCCAGCCAGCCCTCCCAATCCGTCCATCCTGAATCGGCATATTCCAGGTGCGGTCTGCGGGGCAATTTGATGGAATACGCGACTGCAACAGGATCCTCACGGGCAATATATTCTTCCCATCGGGTTCTTGAGCCCAGTCGCAAACTTCTTACAAAGTCCCTTGCAGGATAAAAAGGTGTATATTCTGTCTGTTTATCAGGCGGTATCAGCCAATCCTTCCATCCCGATCATCCGTTCCAACGATAGACGGAATCGGGATTCCGGGGTATATTCTCGGGTAAGGCCTGTCTGTGCGGAAACTTTCCATTGATGTAAGCATCCCACTCCTCCTTGTATTCAAAACCGAATTTCCAGACAAATTCCCTGGCTTCTTCATATTGCAAATATTTCTTTTGTCCCCTTGCCTGCCATAGCGTCTGGGAAAACGCACGTTCCCTTTTGTTCTCAAGGGGTTTTGACCGCTTTACCCTCAGCCAGTCTTCCCAGCTTTTCCAGCCGGTGTGATGGTACGTCTTTTCAGGATCAGGGGGTATATCGCGGGGCAAAGCTTGCTTTCCGGCTTTTTCACCCCTGATATAGCATTCCCAATCTTTTTTGTCCATTAACCGGAGATTGTGAACGAATTCACGTGCGTCTTTATAGGATCGCCAAGGTGATTCGTTCCTATCCGAAAAAAGCGACGGCTGGTTTTCAAATAGTCGGTTTTCACGGGTTTGGGATTTTCTTTTACGAGCCATGGGTTATTCCATAATTATGACTTGAAAATATCAATTATGCAGGTAGTTTGCAATAATTGTCTGTTTTATGGAATCCTGTTAAATCATATGAAATCCATGGTGCCTATTCGTAGCCCTGCGGGTAGCCCCTCGGGTGGTTTAAAACGCCTTCGGCGTAGTTTAAAGCGACTTCGTCGCAGTTGAAATTTGCTGCGCAAAGGTTTAAATTCGCCTGCGGCGAAGGGGGCTGGGTTTAGAACGTTCTTCTCAATTGATTTGCTCTATGAATAAATCCCATGAATGGGCAATGATTTTGTGGATTTACTATCAAGTACTAAGTGTGAACTGTATCCAGCAAACAAACATGATGCAATAAATTTCCAAATTGTTTTGAATTTGCCCAGTAAAATAATTAGTGTAACAAACCCGGCAGTAAACCAGAATAAATAACTGTGAAAAAAACCTCTATGATTAGGATTAGTTGCGGGTTCCATTTTATCAGGTAAAATTCCAGATATTGCTCCCAGTCCTGTACCTATAAGCATTGTTTTCAAAAATTCACCAAAATTAAATACATAAAGAGGATTTCTGTTTTTTGCTTTTATATACTGAATGATATAAAATATACATCCCACGAATGTCCCAGCCTTAGCTCCAGTTTCAAGGTGTTTTCTAAAATTTGCCATGATGTAACCCTCTATTTAAGTTTTCTAATGCGTTTTTCTATCTCTTCCCTTGGTAGCCAGTTGTTAGACGTTAATAGTCTCTCAAATAATATCCTGGTTTCTTTTTCGGATATCTGTTCGTATCTGAATAGCTCGTCTATGACCCATATAATTCCATGAACTACGATTCCTAATTCTTCAGCAACCTCCCTCATTCGGCTATCTCCCGTTAATACTGTGCATTTCAACTGATGTGCAATCCATATTACTGAGCTATCGGTAAATCTCTTCAACTTTTTGCCGGCATTCCACTCTTCGATCTTTGTTACCTCTTCACTTGTAAAATCAAATACTCTTAGTTTTTTTGACCTTATGAATACATTTACCATTTTTCTCTGTTCGACAGATTTTATTTCTTCAATTACGAATGCAGTAGTACAAATTTCAAAATCCAGGCTGAAAAATTCAGGTAATGCACCAATATTGACAACATCAAACAATATGTTCGAATCAGTGATAATTAGTTTCATGCAAGTTGATGTAATTCTTCACGGAATTCCCATACACTTTTATCTAGTAAATATGCCGCTTCGTTAATAGAAATAATTTCCTTGCTCAAGGCGAAATATACGAACCTGATGAACCTTAAGGGTTTTTCCTGTCCGAGAAATCTACCGGGCTCATCTTTGTGGTATCCTCTGGAACGATAAGTGATATTGAGTTTCCTTAACACGTAATCGGATATAATGCCCAACTTGTGTGCCCTGTAAAATATGGCAGAAATGGATATACCCCATTTCTCTTTCAATATAACCAGTTCATTTTCATAAAAATGAAAACGTTCGTGGTGTAGTTCCTTTCGTGCCATATCTTCCGGATATAATACAGCACTTGCGAATACATGACATAATCTTTCTGCATGCTTATGATCTAACTGGTCTGCGATTTTTAAAGAATGATGCGCTAGTTCATGAAGTGCAGTAAATCTTTTTCGGGTATTATTTTCTGCAAAGACACTAGAATTCAATATTATCAACTTTTTATCGTTCACCTCAACTGCCAAACCATCAAAACTTGAAGAAGCTTCTATCTCTACCATTAAATATCCTTTGTCTTCAAGCATTCCAATAACATCTGGAATAGGATCATACCCCAGTTGCCAATCCTCCCTCAGTACCGCAGCCGCCTCTTCGGCATCTTCCTCATTTCGAATTACCGGTTCATAATCAAAATATTGTACTCCTTCACGAAATTGCAATAACTGCTCAAGTTCAAAATACCTTTCCAAAACATGCTTTGATTTCTCTTCAATAGCAGTTTTTTCGGTTTTACTGATCCTTGAGGAATGTTTGCGGTAGTCTGGATTTTTAAAATTTATGGCGATTGCAGGTTTTGAAAAAAAGTAATCAACCGGAACTTTTAAAATTTCAGAAAGCTTTATTAATAGCCCACTGTCTGGCCTCATCTTACCTTGCTCATATTTGTTCAGTGATTGCCTGGTAACAACATTCCCCAATGCATCAGCAAGTTTCTGAAGTGACATACCCGCCATTTTCCGGGCGGAAGATAATCTTATACCAAAAGTGTTTTCCATATTTAAGCAATATTTGTTTACAAATTTACTATTTATTGTTAATTTGTCAACCTATTTGGATATTTTTTTGTGCAGAAAAATTGGTCTGCGGCGAAGGATTCTGGTGACTTGCCTCTGGCTTCTGGTTGTCCCGAAAAACTAAGCAAAGCATAGCTTTGCAGTTTTTCGGGACTGGTGGCCTGACTGTTAATTCCATGCATCTGTCTCTCAATGTCTCAACGTCTGTTGCTCGCCGCTTCTACTTACTACTTACTTCCTACTTAACCCAGGAACCCAGGAACCGATAATTGAAATTTATTGATACACGAAAATATTTTCCTTGATCTCATCAGGGGCCAGGCGCTCAATTTTCGAATATTTCTGAGTTTTTCCCCCGGCTCGCAGTAATCTTTGAAGCTTGATCAGGTTTGCCCAGTCTGAGTTGAAAATAAAGCATGCCTGTATAGACCAGGTATGCGGATAATGATATGACGAAATAGGACCTTTCTTGATAAGAATGTCACATAGCCGTGAAAAATCAAAGGAAGCCAATATCTTAGTGTTTTTTATCTCCTGCTCATACAGGTATTCTTGCTCTTTTTTTCCAATACCTTCAATAATCGATAAATCATTTTTCACAGATTCAGCCCATTGAATAAATGCTGTTCTAAGAACTGAGTTGGAGGCAGTTTTCAAGGGATCCTCCTTGTCATAATAGCCAATGAATATATTTTTGTTGAATCCAACCTCGATAATTTTCCTCAATGTTTTTAACTCAAGATCCGTTTTCTGATTTTCAATATTCGAAATATAATGCTTGTTCGATCCTATCCTTTTACCCAGTTCTTCCTGGGTCAGGTTATAATATTTCCTTAGGGACCGGATTTGATTTGCAAGAAATTTCAATGAATTCGCTTCATCCAATTGTGAATTTTCTATTACAACAATAGGATCTAACTGAAATATTACGTCAAATTCCTTCCCGCCTGGCAGCTTTATGCATTTGGTTATATTTTCCCATGCCAGCGTGTTATCGATAAGCCTAACTCTATCGAACAATTTTGTATCCTTTACAACCTCATATCCAAAATCTCCCTCTTTCATTCCCAGATTTTTAATATGCTGCTTAACATTAAGAATCCTGTGTTCCCCATTATTCGTTATAAAAGATATTCTGGGAAATTCTACATTTTCAATTTTTAATATCCTGCTATTTGTTCTCATTGCTTCTTAAATGAGGATTCAGTTCCATAAATAATGCAGCTAAATCGTCCTTGCTTTCTTTAATAAACTCGATCACTGCCCCAATTTTATTCCCGGGTAAACTTCCCCGTAAAATCTTAAAAGTCCTTAAATCCATTAAAGCTTCATGCTCTGCAATGCTTGCATGAACATGAGGCGGGGGATGATCACCCGAAAAACACTCGATTTTAACTCCTTCAATAATTTTAAACGTTGGCAAGATAGAAAAAGTTATTTAATTAAGTAACTTTTTGTGTGAAATTAAATATTACCCCCCCAGCCAATCTTTCCAACCTTCCCATCCTTCTTTGAAATAAGCGATTTCCGGGTAACGATAGATATTATCCTTGCAGGTAGGCCTGTTCTTTAGTTCATTTCTGCAGAAAGCATACCATTCAGATCTGTTCTGCAATTTTAGACTGTGTATGAATTTCCTTGTTGTTGCAAAATCCCTGAAATTAATCCTTGTTCCCAGCCAGTCTTCCCAATCCGTCCATCCTGAATCGGCATATTCCAGGTGCGGTCTGCGGGGCAATTTGATGGAATACTCATCTGCAACAGGATCCTCACCGGCAATATATTCTTCCCATCGCGTTCTTGAGCCCAGTCTCAAACTTCTGACAAAATCCCTTGCAGGATAAAAAGGTGTATATTCTGTCCGTTTATCAGGCGGTACCAGCCAATCCTTCCATCCCGACCATCCGTTCCAACGATAGACGGAATCGGGATTCCGGGGTATATTTTCGGGTAAAACTTCCCTGTGCGGAAACTTTCCATTTATGTAAGCATCCCATTCCTCCTTGTATTCAAAACCGAATTTCCAGACAAATACCCTGGCTTCTTCATATTGCAGCCATTTTTGTTCTCCCCTGGCCTGCCACAGCGTCTGGGTAAACGAACGTTCCTTCTTGTTCTCAAGGGGTTTTGACCGCTTTATCCCCAGCCAGTCTTCCCAGCTTTTCCAGCCGGTGTGATGGTATGTCTTTTCAGGATCAGGGGGTATATCGCCGGGTAAAGCTTGCTTTTCAGCTTTTTCACCCCTGATATAGCATTCCCAATCTTCTTTGTCCCTTAACCGGAGGTTATGAACGAATTCACGTGCGTCTTTATAGGATCGCCATGGTGATTCATTCATATCCGAAAAAAGCGATGGCTGATTTTCAAATAGTCGGTTTTCACGGGTTTTGGATTTTCTTTTACGAGCCATGGGTTGTTCTGGAATTATGAATTGAAAATATCAATTATGCAGGTAGTTTGCAATAATTATCTGTTATGGAATCCTGTTAAACTATAAGAAATGCATCGTGCCTATCGGGAGCCCCGCGGGCAGTCTAAAGCTCTTCGAGCAGTTTAAAGCCCTTCGGGCAGTTTAAAACCTAACTGCACAAGGTGATTTAAAATTGCCTTCGTTAATAGTTGAAATTTGCTATGCAAAGGTTGAAATTCGCCTGCGGCGAAGGGTTCTGGTGGCTGGCTTCTGGTCTCTGGTCGCTGGCTGCTGGTGGCTGGTAATTAATCAGAAAGCCGTCATCCCGGACTTGATCCGCCTGCCTTCTGTTAGGGAGGGGATCTCCTGGAATTACTTCTGTGGTCTCTGCATGTTGCGTCCACAGAAGCGCCAGTCTCTACTACCGAAGCCCGGCAGGTGGCCGCTTTATTTGAGGACGTTTTGTACTACAATTATTTATGCCCTACGGGCAAAAAATTATGAGTAATCCAACACCAATTGGCCGTAGGCCATAAATAATTGTAGCACAAGAATGGTCCATATTTAGCGGCCCGGTTTTCAGCGTTGTAAAAACTACATTGGTAAGACGGGGCGCAAAGAGAGAATACCCATGTTAAACTATAACACCACAAATTGGCCGTAAGCCCAAAACGCGCGAGGGCCAGTCAAAAATTGCGAGCTGGCGTGGGGGTGAATTGGTGCTCCGGCCGAGATAGCCGTAATACCGAGGCCGAAATGAGCACCAAGAGCGGGCTGAAGCTTAATTTTTGCCTTGATTTTTTATTCGCGCTGCATGCTCATGAGATCGCTTCGCTAAGTTGCGCTACTTTTTGATCAAGCAAAAAGTAGCAAAAGGATATATCAAACGAACTGCAGGTTGCGTCCACGATCCACCACCTCCCCAGAGAGGAGGAGAATTCGGTCTTGGGGGAATTCGGGGCTGGTCGTAGCAGACTATTATTCTACCCTAAAACCTTAGATCATAAAACCCTGAAACAATCTATGTATCCCCTTAAGCATACACAGAAGCATCAGTCAAGGCCAGAAGCCAGCAGCAATTATTCTGAACATATAACGTCATGCTCGTGTTAAAATATTAAAAATCCACAAAATTCATAACAACCCCATGGCAACACCCAACATCTTAGTCACTGCATCTACAGGAAACGTCGGCCGGTACGTGTCCGAAGCATTGCATGAAAAACAGATCCCCTTTACCGCCGCGACCCGCGACGCAGAAAAGGCACGCGAGCAATGGGGATTCGAACCCGGTACGGTGTACCTGGACTACCGGGAGCCTTCCGGTTTCGGAAAGGCCCTGGAAGGCAAGGAACTCCTGTTTTTGTGCGGACCGGCAGGGACGCCTGAAGCACCCAGACTGCTGCGGCCGCTGCTGGACGAGGCCATCGTGAAAGGGATCAGATATATCGTCTTTGTTGCCTCCTACCCCGACCTGATGGAGGTGATCCGGCAGACCGGCATCGATCATACCTTCCTGAAAGGGAATTTCTTCATGCAAAATTTCGGGATGTACCAGAAGGAAGATATCCGCGACCATAACCAGATCTTTATGCCCACGGGCAAGGGGAAAGCCCCCTTCGTGCATACCCGCGATATCGGGGAGATCGCCGCCGAAGCCCTTGAAAATCCCGAAGATTTTGCAGGAAGGACCATCCGTATCACCGGACCGGAAGCCATGGACCATTACCGGGTGGCGGAGATCTTTTCCGAGGTCCTGGACCGGAAGATCAAATACAAGGAACCGGATGACCAAACCTACCGGCAGGTCATGAAGGAACGGGGGTACTCCGATGACTACATCACTGCCATGATCCAGGTTTTCGGAAAGATCAAAAAGGGCCTGGTGGCCGAAACCTCCGACAGCGTGAAAGCAATCCTGAAAAGGGAACCCATCCCCCTGAGGGAATATGTCATGGAAAACAAGGCATTATTCAGCGAAGCCGGTGGAGTGAAATAATCGATTTTTCCTTACTTTACCGTACCATCCATGAATGCGGTACACCATAATCCCCACCCGGCGCTGAAAACCATTAGCATTCGCTGCTATGCAGAACTGAATGACTTCCTGCCCCCGGAACGGAAGCAGAAGGATTTTACCCTTCCCGTAAAAACACCCGCCCGGGTGGCCGAAGTCATTGAATCCATCGGTATCCCCCTGTCGGAAGTGGACCTGGTGCTGGTCAACAACCAGCCTGCCGACCCGTCCCACAGGGTGCACCATGAAGATCGCCTCTCCATCTACCCCACCTTTGAAAGCTTCGATATCAGCAACCTTAAAACCACCCACAAAGAACCCCTTCGTACCACCCGCTTTATCCTGGACGCCCACCTGGGCAAGCTGGCCAAATACCTGAGAATGCTGGGCTTCGATACCCTTTATGAAAATGATTACGGGGATGATGAGATCATAACAATAGCCAGGGAAGAAAAACGGATCATCCTGTCCAGGGACAAAGCCCTGCTGAAATCACCCGGCATCGACCATGCCTACTATGTCCGCGCCACCGAAAAACACAGGCAGCTGATCGAAGTGGTGGACAAATTCGACCTCTGTTCCCAGTTCCGATCCTTCACCCGCTGCATGACCTGTAATTCGGTTCTGATCCCCAAGAATAAAAAAAGCGTTCGTGATCTTATCGATCCCGGCGTGTATGGCCGCTTCGACGAATTCTTCTACTGCCCCCAATGCAGGAAAGTCTTCTGGAAGGGCTCCCACTTCGAACGGATGGAGCGATTAGTTCTCGATATCATAGAAAAAAAAGTGAAGTACCGGCCACCGGATAAAGCAACATGATAGTATTACAGGGATTAAGGGATTAAGGGATTAAGGGATTAAGGGATTAAGGGATTAAGAGCTGAAGAGCCTAAAAGCCCGTGACAACAAATTACCACCAATTACGATAAATAACAATCAATATCCTAAATCCGTAATCCCTGCCTGCCTTTAGATTAGTGGTATCCTATTTTTTAATTTACTTTAAAAG
>CAYQQR010000049.1:0-30320 GCA_964420035.1 uncultured Bacteroidaceae bacterium
ATCTGGTTTTTCTTATAAAGATACAAAATAAAACGCTATTTTAAACTATAGCCTTCTGGTTTTTTAAACTGCTGAATATCAATTATTAATAATTTGCCGGTATCTGCATTTCAATACCGGGTATCAAAAAGAACATTAATGCAGGTGTTTGATTTTTCCGCCGTGTTTTTCTAAATTTGCCGCTCACGAAAATTAAGCAGAATATGATCGTAGTACCAGTTAAAGAAGGCGAAAATATTGAGCGTGCACTTAAGAAATTTAAGCGTAAATTCGAAAAGACCGGAGTGATTCGCGAATTACGTGACCGGCAGGCTTTTACCAAACCATCCGTGGAGCGGAGGCAGGAGATCAAGCGCGCTGAATACCGGCAAAAGCTTCAGCAGGAAGAGGAATAACCTGAATGCCTTAATGGTATTCTGCTTGTTATGTCCGCGGGCTTAGTGTCTGCTTTCTGAATTTGAAGGATTTTGCTCATGAAGCATGTAGAAGTATTTATAGACTATCTGCGTTACGAGAAAAGATATTCCCAGCATACCATAAATTCCTACCATAAAGACCTGATGCAATTTGTTGAATATTCCCAGGCATCCGGTCTGAAGGAGCCCGTAATTGAAGCAGATCATAAACTGGTCCGGTCCTGGATCATGCACCTGATGGATCAGGGATTGGCTGCCCGTTCCGTTAACCGTAAGATCTCTGCACTCAAATCCTTTTATAAATATCTGTTCAGAAATAAGAGGGTGGATCACAATCCCATGGACCGCGTCAAGGCACCGAAGGTCCGCAAGAAACTCCCCGGTTTCGTTGATGAGGATAAAATGGAACTGCTCCTCGACCGCTTTGCTTTCGGTAAGGATTTCGAGGGAACCCGGAACCGCATGATCATCGAAATGTTTTATATGACCGGTATGCGTCTGGTTGAGATGATAGAACTCAGGGATCAGGACGTCGATCTGCATGAATTAAGTATCCGTGTTACCGGTAAAAGAAACAAGGTACGTCTCATACCCATCAATCATGATTTTGTGGACCGGATAAAAGCCTACCGGGAGATACGCGATAAGCAATTTGGAGCACAACATGATGACAGGTTCTTTCTTACAAAAAAAGGAGCACCGCTTTACAGAAAATTGGTTTACCGGGTGGTCCGGTCCTACCTTGAACTGGTTACCACAGCCGAGAAGAAAAGTCCGCATGTGCTCCGTCATACCTTTGCCACACATATGCTGAACAAGGGGGCCGACCTGAATGCCATCAAGGAAATCCTGGGTCACGCAAATCTCGCGGCCACGGAGGTATACACCCACAATACATTTGAAAAATTAAAATCCATATACAAACAAGCTCATCCCAGAGCATAAAACAAAACAGGGAGGTTATTATGAACATAAAAATTCATTCTATCCGGTTCAATGCCGACAAGAAACTTCTTGATTTCTTGAAATCCAAGCTTGAAAAACTGCTCCAGTTCTATGATGATATCATTACGGCTGAGGTTTACCTTCGTTTGGAGAAGTCGCGGGATGCCGATAACAAAATTGTCGAGATCAAGCTTATGATACCCGGAAATGAATTTTTCGCCAAACGTCAATCCCGAACTTTTGAAGAAGCTGCGGATCAGTCCATGGAAGCCCTCCGAAGGCAGATAAATAAGCACAAGACCAAGCTCAGAAGGGCTTGATTTTACTGCCTTAAAAAAGGATATACTTTTTTTGGGTTATAAATAAAATATTTATACATTTGCGAACCGATTTTTGAGGGGTAAAACACTGAAAATCGGCGTTCTCGAACATTTTGCCGATGTAGCTCAGCTGGCCAGAGCAGCTGATTTGTAATCAGCCGGTCGGGGGTTCGAGTCCCTCCATCGGCTCTGGTATTGGGGAGATACCAAAGCGGTCAACTGGGGCAGACTGTAAATCTGCTGGCTTACGCCTTCGTAGGTTCGAATCCTGCTCTCCCCACGAAATAAAGCGGGCCTGCCGGAGGCAGGCCTGAGTATTTCGATCCGCGGGAATAGCTCAGTTGGTAGAGCACAACCCTTCCAAGGTTGGGGTCGCGAGTTCGAATCTCGTTTCCCGCTCTAAACCGGCCGATGTAGCTCAGGGGTAGAGCGCTTCCTTGGTAAGGAAGAGGTCACGGGTTCAATTCCCGTCATTGGCTCGAGAAATGTTGAACGAATAAATAAAAACTTAATTACTAATTGTTAAGCTATGGCTAAAGAAAAATTTGAACGGACGAAACCCCATGTCAATATTGGAACCATTGGTCACGTAGACCATGGGAAAACCACTCTGACTGCAGCCATTACGCTCTATTTGAGCAGAGCAGGGCTGTCAGAGATCAGGGATTTCGATTCAATTGACAATGCTCCCGAAGAAAAAGAACGCGGTATAACCATCAACACCGCTCACGTTGAGTATCAGACAGAGAAACGCCACTACGCGCACGTCGACTGTCCCGGTCACGCTGACTATGTAAAGAACATGGTTACCGGTGCGGCCCAGATGGACGGCGCCATTCTGGTGGTTGCTGCTTCCGACGGTCCCATGCCGCAAACCCGCGAACACATATTGCTCGCACGTCAGGTAAACGTTCCCAAGATCGTCGTGTTCCTGAACAAGGTGGACATGGTTGATGATCCTGAATTGCTGGAGCTCGTCGAGATGGAAGTTCGTGAATTGCTCGATTTCTATGAGTTTGACGGAGAAAACGTACCCGTTATCCAGGGATCCGCGTTGGGGGCCCTGAATGGCGATACCAAATGGGAAGAAAAGATCAAGGAATTGATGGATGCGGTTGACGAATACATTCCAATTCCCCCGCGCGACGTTGAAAAGCCCTTCCTGATGCCGGTTGAAGATGTATTCTCCATTACCGGTCGCGGCACCGTTGCCACCGGAAGGATTGAAACGGGTGTCATCAATACAGGAACAGAAGTGGCCCTTATCGGACTTGGTGCAGAACACAAGAAGACGGTTGTAACCGGTGTCGAAATGTTCCGCAAGATTCTCGATCGTGGTGAAGCCGGAGACAATGTGGGTCTGCTGCTGAGAGGTATCGACAAGAAAGAGATCAAGAGGGGAATGGTTGTTGCCGCTCCCGGCTCTATCACACCTCATACCAGGTTCAAGGCTGAAGTATACGTGTTGAAGAAAGAAGAAGGTGGTCGTCATACACCCTTCCATAATAATTACCGTCCGCAGTTTTATCTGAGAACCCTGGACGTTACCGGGGAAATCATGCTGCCCGAAGGTACCGAGATGGTCATGCCCGGTGATAACGTTACCATAACAGTTGACCTGATCTATCCGGTTGCCATCAATAAAGGATTGCGCTTCGCGATTCGTGAAGGCGGCAGAACGGTAGGTGCCGGCCAGGTAATTGAAATCATTGAATAAATCATCTTCCATGTTATGGTGCAGGTTCAACCTGCACCATTGCTACAGACACGGGTGTAGCTCAACTGGTAGAGCGGTGGTCTCCAAAACCACAGGTTGTGAGTTCGAGTCTTACCACCCGTGCAAATAATATGAATCAATGAGAATCAAAGCGTATTTACAGGAGGTCTATAACGAATTGGTGCACAAGGTATCCTGGCCCACCTGGCAGGAACTGCAATCCAGTGCGATCATCGTTATGGTGGCTTCCCTGATCATCGCGCTCATCGTTTTTTTGATGGATATCAGTTTTCAGAATTTGATGGGATTCGTTTACAGGATTTTTTATTAAAGATTAAGGAATTTCCATGTCTGAGGTTGAAAAGAAATGGTATGTGCTCCGGACGATCGGAGGAAAAGAAAACAGGGTGAAACAGTTGATTGAAAGCGAGATATCCAGGCTCGGTATGGAGGATTATGTTTCCCAGGTACTGATCCCCAAAGAAAAGGTATACCAGATTCGGGGCGGAAAGAAGATCAGTAAGGAACGCAGTTTTTTTCCGGGCTATATTCTAATTGAAGCGGCCCTGGTAGGGGAAATCCCCCATATTCTGAGGAACCTGAACAATGTAATAGGCTTTCTGGGAGCCAAGGGAAGTGACGAACCCACACCCCTCAGACCCCAGGAGGTTAACCGTATCCTTGGTAAGGTTGACGAACTGGCGGGCAGTGAAGAAGAACTCAGTGTTCCTTATTATGTTGGGGAATCGGTCAAGGTTATCGATGGACCCTTCAACTCTTTTACAGGGATCATCGAGGAGGTTAATGAAGAAAAGAAGAAACTGAAAGTGATGGTGAAGATATTCGGGCGTAAGACGCCTCTGGAATTAAGTTTTATGCAGGTAGAAAAGGAAAGTTAATTATAATATTGACGGAAAAAAACCGGTTCAGACTTTTGTATATCTGGATCTCCTCAGGGACCAGAATGCTTCCTGTGCAAAAGGATCGAAAACCGGAATCCGGCTGTTACGTTCCGATAATAATTTACAACTATGGCAAAAGAAGTAGATGGCATCATCAAGTTGCAGATTCGCGGAGGTGCGGCTAATCCCTCACCCCCCGTCGGTCCTGCTCTGGGTGCCAAAGGTGTTAACATCATGGAGTTTTGCAAACAGTTTAATGCCAGGACCCAGGAAAAAGCGGGGAAGATACTACCGGTGATCATCACGGTTTACAGCGACAAGTCCTTTGATTTTGTCGTAAAGACCTCACCGGTGGCTGTGCAACTCCTGGAAGCTTCTAAAATAAAGAAGGGTTCTGAGGAACCCAACCGGGACAAAGTGGCCGCGGTAACATGGGGCCAGGTTCGGAGCATTGCTGAAGAGAAAATGCCTGACCTGAATGCCTTCACTGTTGAGTCGGCCATGAAAATGGTTGCCGGAACCGCCAGAAGTATGGGCATTACCGTAAAAGGCAACAGTCCATTCTAATTATTTAATTGTCGAATAAAATGGGCAAACTCACAAAGAACAGAAAAAAATCGTTGGAGCTTTTAGAGCCGGGTAAGCAGTACCCCCTCAAGGAGGCAGCCAGTTTGGTCAAGCAAACCACTTCGGCCAAATTTGATGCTTCAGTGGATTTGGATGTACGGCTGGGTGTAGATCCCCGGAAAGCCAACCAGATGGTCCGGGGTGTTGTGACCTTACCGCATGGAACAGGAAAGGAGAAGAAGGTTCTGGTTCTTTGTACCCCGGATAAAGAGGAAGAAGCCAGGAAAGCCGGTGCCGACCATGTAGGGCTGGATGATTATATCGAGAAGATAGAAGGAGGTTGGACCGATGTGGATGTGATCATTACCATGCCCCCGGTTATGGCTAAGATCGGCAAATTGGGCAAGATCCTCGGTCCCCGTGGTTTGATGCCGAACCCCAAAAGCGGCACCGTAACCATGGATATTGGCCAGGCAGTTTCAGAAGTTAAGAAAGGGAAAATAGACTTTAAGGTGGATAAGTATGGGATCATTCATACCTCCATCGGAAAAGTTTCATTTGAATCCAGGCAGATCGTTGAGAATGCACGGGAATTCCTGAATACCATCATTAAGCTGAAACCTGCTGCAGCCAAGGGTACCTATATCAGAAGCGTCTATCTTTCCAGTACCATGAGTCCCGGCATTCGTGTGGATGCTAAAGCCCTGAATGATAAAGAGTAACGAAAAGGAACTGTTCCAATGAAAAGAGAAGAAAAAAATAACATCATTGACAGTCTCGCTGAACAGATCAACGATAATAAACATTTTTATCTCACCGATATTTCCAACCTGGATGCGGCGCAAACATCCATGCTCAGGAGGAAATGCTTTGAGAACAATATCCAGTTGATCATGGTGAAGAACACCTTGCTTTCAAAAGCAATGGATAAGTTCGAAGGACAGTTCGATGATTTCAAACAAGTGCTGAAGAATCCAACCAGTATCATGTTTTGTGATACGGCGAATGCTCCGGCAAAAATAATCAAGGAGCTTCGCAAGAAGATGGAAAAGCCTTTGCTGAAAGCAGCATTTGTTGAGGAATCGGTCTACGTCGGCGACGAACAGCTGGATGCCCTCTCAAGACTCAAATCAAAAGAGGAGTTGGTTGGGGATGTCCTTCTGGCATTGCAGTCGCCCATGCAACAATTGATTTCGGCATTGAATTCCGGAGGTCAACAACTGGCCGGAGCGCTGAAAACATTATCAGAAAAAGAAAATTAATCATTAAAAATCATTACTAGAAATGGCAGATGTAAATGCAATTGCTGATCAGTTGGTAGAACTGACTGTAAAGGAAGTAAACGAACTGCTTGACACCCTGAAGGAGAAGCATGGTATTGAGCCTGCAGCCGCCGCTGCAGTCGTTGCCGGTCCCGCCGCCGGAGGCGAAGAAGGTGGCGGAGAAGCTGAAAAAACTTCGTTCGATGTTGTATTGAATGCACCCGGGGGTGCCAAACTTCAGATCGTTAAGCTCGTGAAAGAGATCACCGGACTTGGTCTCAAAGAGGCCAAAGGTGTGGTCGACGCTGCTCCTTCTCCTATTAAAGAAGGGGTAAGTAAAGAAGAAGCAGAATCCATTAAATCACAATTGGAAGAAGCGGGAGCTGAAGTTGAACTTAAATAACGCTGAATCGTTATATTACCAGGGCAATACAGGTTTAGATTCTGCCGTGCGCAGAGTCTAAGCCTTTTTGTCGTTTATATTGTATCCTTTGTTTGATAAACTCCAAATCCCTTAGTCTGTGCAGAAATTTATTGAAAGAATCAACTTTGCATCTACAAAGAACCAACTGGAATATCCTGATTTTCTGGAACTTCAGCTGAAGTCCTTTGCAGATTTTTTCCAGCTGGATACAACAGCGGAAAACAGAAGAAATGAAGGCTTGTACAGGGTTTTTTCCGAGAATTTTCCCATCTCGGATACACGGAACAATTTTGTTCTGGAATTCATCGACTATTTCATTGACCCTCCGAGGTATTCCATCGATGAATGTATCGAGCGGGGATTGACCTACAGTGTGCCACTGAAGGCCAAGCTAAAACTCTATTGTACCGACCCTGAACATGAAGATTTTGATACCGTGATTCAGGATGTTTACCTTGGGACCATTCCATACATGACTCCCAGGGGACTTTTTGTAATCAACGGTGCCGAGCGGGTTGTGGTTTCACAGCTTCACCGTTCACCCGGGGTATTCTTCGGTCAGAGCCTGCATGCCAACGGTACCAAACTCTACTCGGCCAGGATCATTCCCTTTAAGGGCTCCTGGATAGAATTTGCTACCGACATCAATTCGGTCATGTATGCCTACATCGACAGGAAGAAAAAACTACCGGTAACCACGCTGCTCCGTGCTATCGGTTACGAAAGTGATAAAGACATTCTCGAGATCTTTAACCTGGCCGATGAGGTGAAAGTCAGTAAAACCGGCCTGAAAAAAGTCGTGGGCCGCAAGCTGGCTGCCAGGGTTCTTCGCTCATGGGTGGAGGATTTTGTTGATGAAGACACCGGCGAGGTGGTCTCTATAGAAAGGAATGAGGTGGTGGTGGACCGGGAAACCGTACTGGAAAATGAACACATCGATCCCATCGTGGATTCCGGCGCCAAGACCATACTGCTTCACAAGGAATCCCAAGTGCATTCCGACTATTCCATCATCTACAACACCTTGCAGAAGGATCCCTGTAACTCTGAGAAAGAAGCCGTTATGCATATTTACAGGCAGCTGCGTAACAGTGAGCCGCCCGACGAGGCTACGGCCAGGGATGTAATAGACAAACTGTTTTTCTCGGACAAGCGGTATGACCTTGGCGATGTAGGACGTTACCGTATCAACAAGAAACTGGGACTGGATATCGATATGGAAACCCGTATCCTGACCCGTGAAGATATCATCGAGATCATCAAGTACCTGATCGAACTGATCAACTCAAAGACGGATGTCGATGATATCGATCACCTTTCCAACAGGAGGGTCCGGACCGTTGGTGAACAGCTGTACAACCAGTTCAGTGTTGGTCTTGCCCGAATGGCACGGACCATTCGTGAAAGGATGAATGTGCGGGATAACGAAGTGTTTACCCCCATCGACCTGATCAACTCAAAAACCCTGAGTTCGGTGATCAACTCCTTCTTCGGCACCAACCAGCTGTCCCAGTTTATGGATCAGACCAACCCTTTGTCTGAAATGACCCACAAGCGCAGAATGTCTGCTCTGGGTCCCGGGGGGCTGTCGCGTGAACGTGCCGGCTTTGAGGTTCGTGACGTACACTATACCCACTACGGAAGGCTTTGTCCCATCGAGACACCGGAAGGCCCCAACATCGGTTTGATCTCCTCGCTATGTGTTTATGCCAAGATCAACCAGCTGGGCTTTATTGAAACACCTTATCGTAGTGTTGATGCAGGAAAGGTAGATATCAGCAATAAAGGAATGGTCTGGCTGAGTGCGGAAGAAGAGGAAGGAAAGGTGATTGCACAAGCCAACGCGCCCATCTCCGATGAGGGTAATTTCATCAATCCCAAGGTGAAGACCCGTTATGATGCCGATTATCCCCTCACCGAACCGGAAGCCATTGATATGATGGACGTGGCGCCGAACCAGATTGCCTCCATTGCCGCTTCGCTGATCCCCTTCCTGGAACACGACGATGCCAACCGTGCATTGATGGGATCCAACATGATGCGGCAGGCCGTTCCGCTGATCAAGCCCG
Source organism: uncultured Bacteroidaceae bacterium (assembly GCA_964420035.1). Classification (GTDB taxonomy): domain Bacteria; phylum Bacteroidota; class Bacteroidia; order Bacteroidales; family SM23-62; genus CAYQQR01. The sequence goes on from CAYQQR010000049.1 coordinate 8,623, forward strand.
AATCCCCCGTGGTGGGTACCGGTATTGAAGCGGATGTGGTTCGCGACTCCCGCCTGATGTACATTGCAGAAGGAGACGGGGTGGTGGAATTCGTTGATTCCAACGAAATTCTGATACGCTATACCCGCACCGAGGAAGAGAAATTCGTCAGCTTCGACGAAGAACTGAAGCGTTATAAGCTGCCTAAGTTCAGAAAGACCAACCAGAATACCTGCATCAACCTGCTCCCTATAGTAGAAAAAGGAGAAAAGGTAAAGAAAGGTCAGATTCTGACAGAAGGTTATGCAACCGAAGCCGGTGAACTGGCCCTCGGAAGGAACCTGAAAGTGGCCTTTATGCCCTGGAAAGGATACAACTTCGAGGATGCTATCGTTATCTCCGACAGGGTAGTACGTGACGATATGTTTACCTCGGTCCACATCGAGGAATTCATCCTGGAAGTCAGGGACACCAAGCGCGGCCTTGAAGAGCTGACCTCGGATATTCCCAATGTTTCGGAAGAAGCTACCAAGAACCTCGATGAAAACGGGCTTATCCGCATCGGGGCCCACGTGAAGCCCGGGGACATTCTTATTGGCAAGATTACGCCCAAGGGAGAATCCGATCCTTCACCGGAAGAAAAATTGCTGCGGGCCATCTTCGGCGATAAGGCCGGGGATGTCAAGGATGCATCATTGAAGGCACCGCCCTCCATGGAAGGGGTGGTTATCGACAAGAAGCTCTTTTCGCGATCCATTAAGGACCGGAAAATGAAAGCTTCATCCAAGCCCATCCTGGACAAGATAGAACAGGAATTCCAGAGTAATGCTGAAGAGCTGCGAAACAAGCTTATCGATAAGCTCTTTATACTGGTCAACGGTAAAACCTCCCAGGGTGTCAAGGACAATTTCGGAGCCGACGTGATACCCAAGGGAACCAAGTTTACCCAGAAACTGCTCCAGGAACTGGACTACTTCAATGTGAATCCGAACAAATGGACCACGGATAAAGAGAAGAACAAGACGATCAAAGATCTGCTTCACAATTTCAGTATTAAGTACAAGGAAGTTGAAGGCATCTACAGGCGGCGCAAGTACAGCATCACCATTGGCGATGAACTGCCAACCGGTATTGTACAGCTGGCTAAGGTATATGTTGCCCAGAAACGTAAAGTGAAGGTGGGTGACAAGATCGCTGGCCGTCACGGGAATAAAGGCATCATTTCCAAGATCGTGCGCCAGGAAGATATGCCCTTTTTGGAAGACGGAACCCCGGTAGATATTGTCCTGAACCCGCTGGGTGTACCCTCAAGGATGAACCTGGGTCAGATTTATGAGACGGTTCTGGGCTGGGCCGGACAAAAACTGGGTGTAAAGTTCTCAACCCCCATCTTTGACGGGGCTGCTATCGATGAGATCAACCATTACACCGACCAGGCCAAGCTGCCCCGTTACGGTAAAAGCTACCTCTATGACGGGGGATCCGGCGAACGTTTTGACCAGCCGGCGACCGTAGGTGTGATCTATATGCTGAAACTGGGTCATATGGTGGATGACAAGATGCACGCCAGATCCATTGGTCCCTATTCGCTCATTACCCAGCAACCCCTGGGCGGTAAAGCACAGTTTGGCGGACAGCGGTTCGGGGAAATGGAAGTCTGGGCCCTGGAAGCGTTCGGGGCATCCAACATCCTCCAGGAGATTCTGACCGTGAAGTCGGATGACGTCATGGGACGAGCCAAGGCCTATGAATCCATAGTCAAAGGAGAGAATATGCCTACGCCCGGTATCCCGGAATCCCTGAACGTGCTCTTGCATGAGTTGCGCGGACTGGGACTGAGCATCAACCTGGTTTAAACCCGGTTTCATTTTAGCGAAATAATCTTTTGTAAACTGTAAATAATAAAATATATGTCCTTCAGAAAAGATAGTAAAGTACGGGCCGACTTCACCAAGGTAGCTATTGGATTGGCCTCCCCGGAAGAAATACTGGAACGCTCCAGCGGTGAAGTTCTGAAACCCGAAACCATTAACTACAGGACCTACAAGCCTGAGAGAGACGGACTGTTCTGTGAGCGGATCTTCGGTCCTGTGAAGGATTATGAATGTCACTGCGGTAAATACAAGCGTATCCGGTATAAGGGTATCGTTTGCGATCGCTGCGGTGTTGAAGTGACTGAAAAGAAAGTGCGTCGTGAACGCATGGGCCATATCTCACTGGTGGTGCCGGTGGCACACATCTGGTACTTTAAGTCGCTGCCCAACAAGATCGGCTATTTGATGGGTCTTCCCAGCAAAAAGCTGGATTCCATCATTTATTATGAACGCTACGTGGTGATCAACCCGGGTGTCATGGAGCAGGAGGGAGTCAACTACCTCGACTTCCTGACAGAAGAAGAATACCTGGAGATCATCGACAGGCTTCCCAAGGAGAATCAATACCTGGAAGACGACCATCCCGACAAGTTCATTGCCGACATGGGCGCTCCGGCATTGTACCAGTTGTTATCCAGGCTGGACCTGGACAGCCTGTCCTATGAGCTCAGGCATAAAGCTTCCACGGAAACTTCCCAGCAAAGAAAAAATGAAGCCCTCAAAAGGCTGCAGGTAGTGGAAGCCTTCCGGGCCTCCAAAGGGGTGAACAAGCCCGAATGGATGATCATTAAAGTGGTGCCGGTGATCCCGCCGGAACTCAGACCGCTTGTTCCCCTGGACGGAGGACGCTTTGCCACTTCCGACCTGAACGACCTGTACAGAAGGGTCATCATACGGAACAACCGGCTGAAGCGTCTTATCGAGATTAAGGCTCCTGAGGTGATCCTTAGGAACGAAAAGAGGATGTTGCAGGAAGCCGTCGATTCATTGTTCGACAACTCCAGGAAGGCCAATGCGGTCAAGACCGATGCCAACCGTCCGCTGAAATCCCTGAGCGACAGCCTCAAAGGAAAGCAGGGACGTTTCCGTCAGAACCTCCTGGGTAAGCGTGTCGACTATTCAGCCCGTTCGGTGATCGTTGTCGGACCGGAACTGAAACTGCACGAATGCGGTCTGCCCAAAGATATGGCGGCCGAACTCTATAAGCCCTTTATCATCCGTAAGCTGATCGAGCGAGGGATCGTAAAAACGGTTAAATCGGCCAAGAAAATCGTCGACAGGAAGGATCCCGTGGTGTGGGATATTCTTGAAAACGTGCTGAAAGGTCACCCGGTGATGCTGAACCGTGCACCCACACTGCACCGCCTGGGTATTCAGGCTTTCCAGCCCAAACTGATTGAGGGTAAGGCCATACAGTTGCACCCGCTGGTGTGCACGGCCTTTAACGCCGACTTTGACGGGGACCAGATGGCCGTGCACCTGCCCCTGGGCAACCCGGCCATCCTGGAAGCCCAACTGCTGATGCTGGCCTCACACAGTATTCTGAACCCTGCCAACGGCGCACCCATCAGTGTTCCTTCCCAGGATATGGTTCTGGGTTTATATTATATTACCAAGGCCAGGAAAGGCGATAAAGAAAACCCGATGAAAGGCGAAGGGCTCACCTTCTACAGTCCCGAAGAAGTGAAGATTGCCCATAATGAGGGCAAATTGGCACTTCATGCCATGATCAATGTACGTTTGCCCGTCCAGAATGAAAAGGGCGAAACGGAACACCAGATGATGGAAACTACCGTGGGACGAGTGATATTCAACGAACTGGTTCCCGATGAGGCAGGCTTCATCAATGAACTGCTTACCAAGAAATCCCTGCGGGATATCATTGGCAAGGTGCTCAAGAGAACCGGTACAGCCGTTACTTCCAGGTTCCTGGATGACATCAAGGACCTTGGGTTCGAGATGGCTTTCCGGGGAGGATTGTCATTCAACATGGATGATGTGATCGTTCCTGAGGAGAAGGAACGGTACATGGACGAGGGCTATAAGCAGGTGGATGAAGTTATCCAGAACTACAACATGGGATTCATCACCAATAATGAGCGTTACAACCAGATCATCGATATCTGGACTCATACCAACGCCCGCCTGACCCAGACCCTGATGAAGAGGCTCAGTACCGATAACAATGGCTTCAATCCTATCTTCATGATGCTGGACTCCGGGGCCCGGGGTTCCAAAGAGCAGATACGCCAGCTTTCGGGTATGCGCGGATTGATGGCCAAACCCCAGAAGTCAGGTACCACCGGTTCGGAGATTATCGAGAACCCCATCCTTTCTAACTTTAAAGAAGGGCTTTCGGTACTTGAATACTTTATCTCCACGCACGGCGCCCGTAAGGGTCTTGCCGACACCGCCCTGAAAACAGCAGATGCCGGTTACCTTACCCGCCGACTGGTGGATGTATCACAGGATGTGATCGTTTCGGAAGAGGACTGTGGTACGCTGAGAGGGATTGTTGCCATCGCGATCAAGAACAATGAGGAAGTGGTGGTTCCCCTCTTCGAACGTATCCTGGGCCGTACCTCACTGCACGATATCTATCACCCGCTGACGGGCGACCTTATCATCCAGTCGGGTGAAGAGATCAATGAAGATATTGCCCGTCTTATTGAAGAATCCCCCATCGAACAGGTTGAGATCCGTTCGGTACTGACCTGTGAGACCAAGAAGGGTGTTTGTGCCAAATGTTACGGACGGAACCTGGCCACGGGCCGTATGATTCAGTCGGGAGAATCCGTTGGGGTTATTGCTGCACAGTCCATAGGGGAACCCGGGACGCAGCTCACACTGCGTACATTCCACGTTGGTGGTACAGCCTCCAACATCATGCAGGAATCCAGTATTCTGGCCAAATACGATGGAGAGATAGAGATAGAAGAACTCAGAACCGTTAGCAAGAAGGATGAGAGCGGTAAGAAAATTGACGTTGTTATCGGTCGCCTGGCCGAGTTGAGGATCATGGATAAGAAAACCCGTATCCCTCTGGCCAGCCATAACATACCTTACGGTTCCAAGCTCTATGTAAAAAATGGAGATGAGGTCAAGAAGGCCGATCTGCTGTGTGAATGGGATCCCTATAATGCTGTGATCATTTCCGAACTTGACGGTATCATCAGTTTTGAGAATGTCATAGAAGGAATGACCTACCGTGAAGAATCGGATGAGCAGACCGGTTATCGTGAGAAAGTTATTATAGAAACCAAGGATAAGACCAAGAACCCGGCCATCAGGCTGCTGGATAAGAAGACCAAGGAGACCTCGCGTATCTACAACCTTCCTGTAGGGGCGCACCTGATGGTTAAGGAAAAGGATGAGATCAGAGCCGGAGACATCCTTGTCAAGATCCCGCGTGCGGTGGGTAAATCCGGTGACATTACCGGTGGTTTGCCCCGGGTAACCGAACTTTTCGAAGCCAGGAATCCTTCGAATCCTGCCGTAGTGAGTGAGATCGACGGAGAGGTAAGCTTTGGTAAAGTGAAACGGGGCAACCGTGAGATCATCATTAAGTCCAAGTCGGGTGAGCTTAAGAAATACCTGGTTCCCCTGTCCAGGCAGATACTGGTTCAGGAGAACGACTATGTCCGGGCCGGTATACCCCTCTCGGACGGAGCCATCACCCCGGCGGATATCCTTGCCATTAAAGGACCGACCAAGGTACAGGAGTATATCGTGAACGAGATCCAGGAGGTCTACCGGATGCAGGGTGTTAAGATCAATGACAAGCATTTCGAGATCATCGTACGCCAGATGATGCGTAAGGTGGAAATTGAAGATCCCGGTGACACCAAGTTCCTTGAAAAACAGGTGGTGGACAAATGGGAATTCATGGAGGAGAACGACTGGATCTACGGCAAGAAAGTGGTTGTGGATCCGGGTGATTCCGACAGCCTTAAGTCGGGACAGATCATTACTGCCAGGAAGCTTCGGGATGACAACTCTGTATTGAAGCGTAAAGATATGAAGCCTATTGAGGCCCGGGATGCCATCCCTGCCACATCGAACCAGATCCTGCAGGGTATCACCAAGGCGGCACTCCAGACCAACAGCTTCATCTCGGCCGCCTCCTTCCAGGAGACCACCAAGGTACTCAACGAGGCCGCGATCTACGGTAAGGTCGATTTCCTCGAAGGCCTCAAGGAAAACGTGATCGTGGGCCACCTGATCCCGGCCGGTACCGGTGCCCGGAAGTTCGAAAGGCTGGTGGTTGGAAGCAGGGAAGAATACGAGGCACTGGTGGGCGGTACCCCTGAAGATGAGGGATCCGCTTCTGAAGAAGAGGTCTCTGAAGATAAAAAATCATCATAAGTCATGGATGAAGATCAAAAGCAACAAGCAAAGAAGAACCAGATCAATATCGAACTGAAGAATGAGGTCGGACAGGGGATCTATTCCAACCTGGCCATCATAACCCATTCCAGTTCGGAGTTCGTGCTGGATTTCGTCCGGGTTATGCCCGGACTGCCCAAAGCAGAGGTCAAATCCAGGGTTATCCTCACGCCGGAACATGCCAAAAGGCTCATGATGGCACTTCAGGATAATATTAAAAAGTTTGAAAATGCCCATGGTGAGATCAAGAAAGTTGATATGGGCGGGCCAAACATACCGATGAACTTCGGGGGCCCGACTGCACAGGCCTAGCTTAATGGAGAAAAGCCCGGTTTACCGCCGGGCTTTTTTCTTGCATGCAAACCCATCCTGTCTTCCGGCAGGCAGGGAACCCAGGAACCTTCTTTATACCGATTATAGATAAGCCCCGAATCACTGGCTTATTTTTGCTTAAACTTTATCTTTGTCAAATTAATTTATTGAGTATAACCTAAACCTAAGATCGATGAAGATACTGGTTTGTCTGAGTAACGTGCCTGACACCACCACCAGGGTGAAGTTCACCGACGGGGATTCCCGCTTCGATCCCGCGGGAGTCCAGTGGGTCATTAATCCCTGGGATGAACTGGCCCTGACCCGGGCCATACAGCTGAAGGAGGACGGTAATAATTCCGTGGACCGGGTTTCTGTGCTCACGGTTGGAACCGACCAGTCCGAGCCCACCATTCGCAAGGCCCTGGCCATTGGTGCGGATGATGCTTTCCGGGTGGATATGGAGCCGGAGGATTCTTTTGTTGTTGCCGCACAAATGGCAACGGTGATACGGAACAATCCTTATGACATCATCCTTTGCGGTATTGAATCAGCCGATTATAACTCTTTTGCCGTAGGCGGTATGCTGGCGGAAATGCTGGACATGCTTTCCGTATCAGCAGTCTCCTCCCTGGAACTCGACGGAGAGGCCACCATGCTGACCCGGGATATTGACGGCGGTAAGGAAAAAGTCAGGGTGGCCCATCCCTTTGTGGCCATTGTACAGAAAGGAATTGCCAAAGAGCCCCGCATCGCGGCGATGCGTGGTATCATGATGGCCAGGAAGAAATCGCTGAATGTCGTTCAACCGGTTGAGGTGGAGGCACTCACCAGCTACGAGCATTTCGAATTACCCCCCGAAAAGCCTCCCTGTAAAATGCTGGAACCGGAACAGGTGGCAGAACTGGTGGGTCTGCTCCAGAACGAAGCCAAGGTCCTTTAATCCATTGCTTACTTAAAATCCGTAAATCATGTCTGTACTCGTATATACTGAAAACTGGGAGGGTAAATTCAAGAAACTGTCCTGCGAACTTGTCTCCTATGCATCCAGAATAGCGGAAATGACCGGCGGACAGGTAACAGCCGTTTCTATAGGCGACGTAGCACCCGGGGAACTTGAAAAACTTGGTAACTACGGTGCACAGAAGATACTCAATGTACGATCGGGTAAACTGGCCGGCCTGGATAACCAGTTATACACGGACATCCTGGTTCAGGCCGCTGAAAAAGCAGCCCCCAAAACCATCATCCTGTCCAACAACAATACGGGCCGGGCGCTGGCACCCAGGGTGGCCGTAAGACTGAAGGCCGGACTGGCCGGAGGGACCACCGCTCTGCCGGTATCCACCGACCCTTTCATCATACCCAAGAAAGTCTTTTCCGGTAAGGCAACGGCCCATATCAGGGTCGACACCCCCATCCGGGTGGTTACCCTGTACCAGAATTCATTTGAGATTATTGAAAACAACGTGGAGCCTGCCATTGAAGAGTTTTCACCGGCATTGAACGATGCCCGTTTCAATACCCATATTGAGCAGGTGGATAAAGTCAGCGGGAAGGTTATACTCACCGACGCTGACATAGTGGTTTCCGGCGGACGGGGGATGAAGGGACCTGAAAACTGGGGGCCGCTGGAAGAGCTTGCTGACCTGCTGGATGGTGCCACTGCTTGCTCCAGACCGGTATCCGATGAGGGTTGGAGACCCCACGAGGAACATACAGGACAGACCGGCAAGATCATCGCCCCCAACCTTTATTTTGCCTTCGGGATTTCCGGGGCCATCCAGCATCTTGCAGGGGTCAGCGGTTCGAAATATATCGTGGCGGTGAATACCGACAAGGACGCACCCATATTTGAAGCGGCCGACTATGGTATCGTGGGGGATGCCCTCAAGGTGCTGCCCGACCTGATCGAGGCAGTAAAGCGGGCCAAATCCCAGTAAGCATGAGCAAACAGATCATTTTTGCAGCTGCCCTCTTCATCACCCTGGCAGTATTTACCTGTACGGTCGTCCGGTTGATCCGTTTCTTCAGGCTGACCCGCCCGGCCTATAAGATAAGGAACATCGGGAAACGCATCCGGATGACCCTGGCGGTGGCCATTGGGCAGACCAAGATTCTCAGGCGGCCGGTCATCGGTCTGCTCCATGCACTGGTATTTTGGGGCTTTATTGTAATTCTGATCGGTAGCATTGAAATGGTAATAGACGGACTGGTCGCTACCGAGCGGGTACTGAAGGTCCTGGGTGTGGTCTATGATGTGATCATTGCCGCCGGGGATATCTTCGCCCTGGTCGTGGCAGTGGCCATCATTGTCTTCCTGGTCCGCCGGCTCTTTCTGCACGTGCGGCGATTCACCGGGGTGGAAATGAAACCTGTCTCCCATGTCGATGCCAACATTGCCCTCAGCCTTATCCTCTTCCTGATGATCACCCTGATGGGGATGAACAGCTTTTACATCCTGGAGCAGCAGGCAAGCGGCGAAGCCATTGCCGGCACTTTTCCCGTCAGCAGGATCCTGGCCGGCTGTTTTACAGGAATGTCTGAAAGCAGCATTCATTTCTGGCACGGGTTCAACTGGTGGGCCCATATCCTCACCATCTTCTTCTTCGCCAATTACCTGCCCTATTCCAAACATTTCCACGTGTTCATGTCGGTACCCAATGTCTTTCTCAGCCGGCTGGATCCCCTGGGAAAGCTGGATACCATGGAAAACATCACCAAAGAGGTCAGGATCATGATGGACCCCGGACAGGCTTTTGCTGCTTCCCCGGAAGGAGAGGAGGAAGAAGAGCCGACCCGCTTCGGGGTGAAGGATGTGGAAGACGTGACCTGGAGGAACTATTTCGATTCCCTGTCCTGTACGGAATGTGGCCGTTGCACCGATGTGTGCCCGGCCAACACGACCGGTAAGCTTCTTTCCCCCAGAAAGATCATTATGGATGTACGATCCCGCATGAAGGAAAAAGGTCCGGGTATGGTCAAGAACGGACGCAACTATGATGACGGTAAATCACTGCTTCGAAACTGGATAACAGAAGAAGAGCTCTGGGCCTGTACTTTGTGCAATGCTTGTGCCCGGGAATGTCCCATCAATATCGACCACCCCAGGCTGATCGTCGACATGCGACGGTACCTGGTGATGGAAGAGTCGGCGGCCCCCGGGGAACTGAACCAGATCTTTTCCAATATAGAGAATAACGGGGCTCCCTGGCAGTATGCACGGGAAGACCTTATGTTATGGGCGGAAGGGATCGAAGTACCCGTTATGGCCGACCTGCTCGCTCAGGGTAAAGAACCCGAATACCTGCTTTGGGTGGGAAGTGCCGGGGCCTTTGACGACCGCTATAAAAAGGCCATGCGATCCTTCGTCCGGGTGCTGAACCATCTGAAGGTCGACTATGCCGTGCTGGGTATCGAAGAGTCCTCCAGCGGAGATGTGGCCAGACGGGCCGGTAACGAGATGCTGTTCCAGATGCAGGCCATGATGAACACCGGGATCCTTAACGGTTACGGGGTGAAAAAGATCCTTACCTGTGATCCGCACGTGTACAACACTTTTAAAAATGAATATCCCGATCTGGGAGGAAATTATGAGGTGATCCACCACAGCCGGTTCCTCAGGGAGCTCATCGCGGAAGGTAAGATGGACCTGAGCGCCAGTGCACTGAAAGGCAAACATATAAGCTTTCATGATCCCTGCTACCTGGGACGGGCCAATAAGGAATATGATGCACCCAGGGAGGTCATCGATGCCCTGGGGACAAAGCAAACCGAGATGAAACGCAACAAGAGCTTTGCCCTGTGCTGTGGTGCCGGCGGGGGACAGATGTTTAAAGAAGCCGAGAAGGGAGATAAAGAAGTATTTATGGAAAGAACAGAGGATTTCCTGGAAACCGGTGCCGAGATCGTGGCCACTGCCTGCCCGTATTGCATGGTGATGCTCACAGACGGCATCAAATACAAGAATCTTGAAGAAGAGAAGAAGAATTACGATATTGGAGAGTTGGTGGCGCTTGGATTAAATCTTATCGAAAAGGGTTAAGTTAGTGATAAGGAGTCTAATTATTCAAGGAGGTCCCGGATCAAGTCCGGGATGACCGCGGCAGCGGCAGCGAAACGAGTAGCAGGCGAAGCCGGGCTACAGCGAAGCGAGTGACAGTGAGCGAAGCGAATGAGTTACAGCGAAGCGAGCAACAATTAATGAAAAAATAACAATATAGAGTTAACAAAATAATAGCCTAACATGAGCAACGCTGAATCTAAAATTATCAAAGGAGGGGAATTCATGGTAAGTGATCCCACTCCCGGGGAAGTCTTCATACCCGAAGACTTCGATGAAGAACAGCAGATGATTGGCCAGACCTGCGATGACTTTCTCGAAACGGAGGTTATACCTTTACTGGACCGCATTGATGCCCAGGAAGAGGGTTTGATGCGTACCCTGCTGCAGAAAACAGGTGAAATGGGTTTGCTGGCCATTTCCATTCCCGAGGAATACGATGGTTTCGGTCAGTCTTTTGTGACCTCGATGCTTGCCAGCGAGAAACTCGGTGCAGGATATTCTTATGCAGTGGCCTTTTCCTGCCACACAGGCATCGGTATGTTGCCCATCATGTATTATGGCAACGAAGAGCAAAAGAAAAAATACATCCCCAGGCTGGCCACCGGAGAATGGATTGGTGCCTATTGCCTTACCGAGCCGGGAGCCGGTTCGGATGCCAATGCCGGGACCACCAGGGCCACCCTTTCGGAAGACGGGAAACACTATATCCTGAACGGACAGAAAATGTGGATCACCAACGGGGGATTCGCGGATGTCTTTACGGTATTTGCCAAAGTGGATAACGACCGGGTACAAAGTGCCTTCATCGTGGAGAAAGATACCGGGGGCATGACCTTCAACCCGGAAGAAAAGAAAATGGGGATCAAGGGTTCCTCGACCCGTCAGATCTTTTTCAACGATTGCAAGGTACCTGTCGAAAATATGTTGGGTAAGCAGGGGGAAGGATTCAGAATAGCCCTGAATATCCTGCATATGGGGCGGATCAAACTGGGTGGAAATGTTATTGGGGCTGCCAAAAGGGCCATCGACGATTCCATTCGTTACGCCAACGAAAGAAAACAGTTCAACTGCCTGATCGTTGAATTCGATGCAATCAAGTACAAGCTTTCGGAGCAGGTTATCCGGACTTATGTTACTGAGTCTGCCGTTTATCGTGCCAGCAAATACATCGACGATACCATCACCCAGTACCTGGAAGTGGAAGGACGGGAGTACGGCCGGGGAACCATGGAGGCCTTTGCCGATTATGCCGTGGAAACGGCAGCCATGAAAGTGTTCGGTTCAGAAACCCTGGATTATGTTGTGGATGAGGCCGTACAGATCTACGGGGGCATGGGCTTCTCGGCAGAAATGCCCGTGGACCGGGCCTACCGGGATTCCAGAATCAACAGGATATTTGAAGGAACCAATGAGATCAACAGGATACTGGTAGTGGATACCTTGATGAAACGCGGTCAGAAGAAAAAAATACCCCTCTATGAAGAAGCGGAAAAGGTCCTGGCAGAACTGCCTTCCCTGAAAGAAGAGGCCCCTGCTTCGGATGATTATTATAAGGAAAAGGCACAGGTCATCAAAAATTTCAAAAAGCTTGCCCTTGTCCTGATCAAAATGGCCAATGATAAATTTGCCAGAAAACTGGTTTTTGAACAGCAGATCCTTTTTAATATCTCCAACATCATCATGCAACTGTACGGGGCAGAATCCACCATGCTGCGGGTGCAAAAGCTGGAACAGCGCAATGGTGCCGGGTCGGTAAAACTGTACAAGGATATTCTGGATGTATTTGTCCATGACTCTGCATCGCTTATCCGAAAAGAGGCCCTGGATGCCACCTGCTCCTTTGTCTATGGAGAGCAAAGGGATCAGCTGCTTAAAGCTGTTGAGGTCTTCACTAAAGTTACCGGGCCCGATATCCGTTCTGCAAGGCGCAGGATAGCAGATAAACTGGCCGAAGAGAACAAATACTGTTTTTGATTCTCCTTCGCGTTCCGCACCGGCGGACGAGAAGGAATGTATTTAATTTTCCGGAGTTCTTCGAAAAGATGGGTCCAGAGTTCTACTCTGGGTTAAAATCGTTTATGGATGAAAAATCTATTCTTTAAGAGCCCGGCAAAATAGATCACTGTCGGGCCTTTTTCTTATTTTGCATCAAAAATCTAAAGATGCATACCCGTAGCGCAACCATCCTGGGTACCGGTAATGTAGCCTGGCACCTGGGGAAAGCTTTAAAAAAAGGGGGAATAAGGATCAAGCAGGTATATGGAAGGGACCCGGCCAAGGCCGATAAATTGGCCAATAAACTGTCTGCTGAAGCCATATATGAGCCCGGAGACCTTGCTCCCGTTTCCGATGTATGTTTTCTTGCGGTAAGCGATGATGCCATTGGTACCATGGCCGGGCAAATCAAGACCGGCTTCGGGCTCACCGTACACATGGCCGGAAGTATATCGCTGGAAGTGCTCGAAAAGCATGCTCCCAGCATAGGGGTGTTCTATCCCCTGCAAACCTTTACCCGGGGCCGTAAGATGAAATACAAGGATATACCCGTGTTTATAGAAGCATTGAACAAAAATTCGGAGCGCCGGCTTACCGACCTGGCGATCAAGATAATGGGTCGTGCCATTCGCATGGACTCGGAAGACAGGAAACAATTACACCTGGCAGCCATCATATGTAATAACTTCAGCAATTACATGTTCTTGCTTGCAGAACAGTTCATGAGGAAAAAGAAGCAGGATGCCGGCTGGTTGCATCCCCTGATGCGGGAAACGGTGGCAAAAGCAATGGATATGGGGGCATGGAAGGCACAAACCGGTCCGGCGAGAAGAAAAGACGACCGGGTGATCAAACGCCACCTGGAAATACTGAAAGACGTCCCGGAGTATAGAAAAATATATACTTTTGTAAGCGAGCATATCAAGGCGATCTACAGTCAGTAACATTCCTTTTTAATGAACAATTTCAAAGAAGAACTTCAGAAAGTAAAAGCCTTTGCATTTGATGTGGACGGTGTACTTTCATCCTCATCCCTTTTTTTACATCCATCCGGTACCATGATGCGCAGTATGAATATCAAAGATGGTTATGCCCTTCAATATGCGATTAAAAAAGGTTATATGATTGCTATCATTACCGGTGGAAATACCCGGGGTGTTAAAATGAGATTTCGCAGGTTGGGTATTCGGGATATATATATGAAAGCCAACAATAAACCGATGATCTTCAAGCGTTTTCTCGAAAAAACCGGCCTGGATGCCTCTGAGGTATTGTACATGGGAGACGACCTGCCCGATTTTGAAGTGATGAAAATGGTGGGATTCCCCACCTGTCCCTCCGACGCCGTTGAGGAGATCAAGTCCCTGTGTGCTTATATTTCCGACAAAAGGGGCGGAGACGGTTGTGTGCGGGATGTGATCGAGCAGGTTACGCGGGTGCAGGGAAGATGGATGGAGGATGAAGCATTCCATTGGTAAATTCGGTTATGAGAAACAAAGTGCTGGCATATCTAAAACTCCCGCGACTTCCCAATTTGCTGATAGTGGCCGGAACGCTTTATGCCGTGCGGTACGGACTGGTTGAGCCCATAATCGGGGGCATGGGGCTGGGGTTGCAGCTGGACAGCCTTCATTTTCTTTTGTTGGTACTCTCAGCGGTATTCATTACCGCCGCCGGTTATATTATCAATGATTATTTCGATACCAAAACCGACAGGCTGAACCGGCCGGATAAAGTGGTTGTGGGTAAGCTGGTTTCCCGGAGAACGGCTATGGCCCTGCATATCATCCTGAATGTTTTGGGCATTCTGCTTGGACTCTACATGGCTGTATATATCAATATTCTGGCATTTGGACTTTTGTATTTAATGGCTACCGGCATCCTGTGGTTTTATTCTACCACCTATAAGCGACAGTTCCTGATCGGCAACCTGATCGTTTCCTTAATGACCGGGGCAGTGCCCTTTCTGGTAGTCGTGTTCGAGGCACCGCTCCTGGTGAACACGTACAGGGAGTATCTCGTGGGCAACCAGCTTAGTCTGGCCCCCCTCTACTACTGGGTTGGCGGGTTTTCCGTATTTGCTTTTCTGACCAACCTCATCCGCGAGATCATTAAGGATGCAGAAGATTTTGAGGGCGATGCGGCCTATGGCATGAATACGCTTCCCGTGCAATGGGGTATAAAGGTTACCAGGTGGATCATCCTGGTATTGATCGTCATCACGGTTTTCCTGCTGGGGTTGATATATGTCAAGTATCTGGCTTATGATACGGAAGGCAACCCGGCCATCATTTCCGGTTTCTACCTGGGTACTTTCATCATTTTACCTTTTCTGTACCTCATGGCCAGGGTATCTCAGGCCAAATCACAAAAAGATTATCATTTTGCCAGCAACATCACCAAGGTGATCATGCTGTTCGGAATTGGTTTTGCATTCCTGGTGCGCTATATCGTTCAAAACGCGCTCGTGTAGTATGCTTACGGAATACCTGAAAGAACATAAGGTGATCCTAGCCTCCCAATCACCGAGGAGGCATAATTTATTGCAGGCCATTGGTATCGATTTCGATATCATGGTGAACCATGACCAGGAGGAGGCTTATCCGGCAAACCTCAGCAAAGATAAAATACCCGAATATCTTGCCCGCCATAAATCTATGGCAGTGATGGGGAAAATGCCTGAAAAAACCATTCTGATCACTGCAGATACCATCGTGTGGTTCAATAATAAAATTGTCAATAAGCCCAGAGATGCACGCGACGCGGTAAAAATGCTTGAAGAACTGTCGGGTAACTGCCATGAAGTGATCACCGGTGTGTGCCTGCGCAGTGACCGGGGAGAGAGAACTTTCCGGGCTTCCACCCTGGTGTATTTTGTACAACTGACCCGGAAAGAGATAGAATGGTATGTAGAGAATTTCAAACCTTTTGATAAGGCCGGAGCCTATGGAATACAGGAATGGATAGGCTATGTCGGTGTCGAAAAGATAGAGGGTTCCTACTTTAATGTTATGGGATTACCCATACAAAAATTATATCACGAACTCATCGAATTTTTGAAGTAAAAATGAACGAATCATGCGAAAATTAACCATCAGTTTTATTGCTTTTTTCTTCCTGCTTGCCGCTTTGTATGCCGATGAGGGCATGTGGCTCCCCTTGCTGCTGGAAGGGTACACCATTGAAGATATGCAGGATAAGGGACTGCAATTAAGTGCCGGAGATATCTATTCCGTGAACCAATCCGGCATTAAGGATGCCGTGGTCATTTTCGGAAGAGGATGCACCGGGGAGGTTATATCCGATCAGGGTTTATTGCTTACCAACCATCATTGCGGTCTGAGCAGGATCCAGGCCCATTCCTCTGTAGAGAACGATTACATCAAGGATGGTTTTTGGGCCATGTCGCGGGAAGAGGAATTGCCCAATCCCGGGTTAAGCGTTACTTTTCTGGTTCGCATGGATGATGTTACGGATAGGGTACTGGAAGGGGTGCAGGACGATATGGGTGATATTGAAAGGCAGCAGCGTGTTTCAACCAATATCAGTGCCCTGGAAGGAGATGTGGAGGAAAATGAAGGATATACCGCCGTGATCAAACCTTTGTATTACGGCAACGAATACTTTATGTTCGTTTATGAGATCTTCAGGGATGTTCGCCTGGTAGGGGCCCCGCCGCAAAGCATCGGGAACTTCGGGAGGGATACCGACAACTGGATGTGGCCCAGGCACACCTGTGATTTTTCTTTATTCAGGATTTATGCCAACAAAGACAATGAGCCGGCTGAATATTCACCCGACAATGTGCCCTATAAACCAAAAAAGCATCTGCCTGTTTCCCTGGATGGAGTGGAAGAAGGGGACCTGACTTTCCTGATGGGATATCCCGGTAGTACTTACCAGTATCTTACAGGCAGGGAACTCAAAATGATCACAGAGATCAGCATCCCCCACAAGATCAAGGTCAGGACCGCCAGGATGGAGATCATGCAGCGGGCCATGGATGCCAGCGATGAAGTGCGTATTCAGTATACCAGCAAATATGCACGGGTCACCAATGCCTGGAAGAAATGGCAGGGTATGCTGCGCGGACTGGACCGCGTGGATGCCATTCGCCAAAAAGAAGAACTTGAGCAGGAGTTCATCCAATGGGTGCAGCAGGATGAGGAGCATACGGACCGGTACGGGGATCTCTTCTATCGGTTCAACGAGGTTTATGATGCTTTGGAAGAACTAATCCTTGTGCGTGATTATAGCGTAGAAGTGGTGCTGGCTGTCGAACTCCTGAATTTTGCAGCAGATATTACCGAAAAGCTCAACCAGGTTGACCCCGACAGTGCTGAATGGATGGAAGAAGTACGGCAGGACCTGCTGGAGAAAACAAAAGACTTTTACGATGATTATCATAAACCCGCCGACAGGAAAATTTTTGCCGCGTTGATGCAAATTTTCAAAGAAGATATTGAGCCGGCTTATCACCCGGCTTTTTTCAAGACCGTCTCTGAGAAGTACAGGGCAGATTTCAACCGCTACAGCTGGTATTTGTACAGTCGCTCCATCTATGGGCAACAGGAAAAACTGGAAGCCGCGCTTTCAAAACTGTCAAAGGGCAAAATCAGAAAACTGCTGAACGATCCCCTTGCGGAGCTTGTAGATGATTTCCGGAATGCCATCGGTATCCCCTGTCTTATGGCTTTCACTGCAGAAGAGCAGCTTCAGCTCCTGTATCGTTTGTATGTTAAAGCTTTACGGGAAATGCAGTCTGAAAAAACATTCTATCCGGATGCCAATTTTACCATGCGGCTGACCTACGGACAGGTGGCAGGGTATGAACCCAGGGATGCAACATATTATGAATATTATACTACCCTTGCCGGAGTCATTGAAAAAGCGAGGAAAGACGTACGCGATTATACCGTTCCCCCCAGGTTGGTGGCATTGTACCGGTCGAAAGACTACGGTCGCTACGCGCGGGACAGCACCATGCATGTCGGTTTCATAGCCAGGAACCATACCTCGGGAGGGAATTCCGGGAGCCCGGTGATGAACAGCTCCGGGGCCCTGATCGGGATCAATTTTGACCGGAACTGGGAAGGGACCATGAGCGATTATCATTATGATCCGGAGCAGTGCAGGAACATCAGTGTGGATATCCGCTATATCCTCTTCATCATCGATAAGTATGCCGGCGCCGCGCACCTGGTGGAAGAAATGACGATCTTGTAAGGAATTTTTTTATTTTTGTAACACGAATTTTAAAATTAGTAACACCATGCCGGTAAGACGATTCGGGGTCTCCCTGGATGAAGAATACCTGAAAGAGCTGGATCAACTGGTTCAGGAACATCGTTTTCCCAACCGTTCCCAGGCGATCCGCTATCTGATAAGTAAGGCGGAAGTTGAAAAAAAATGGAGCGGGGACGAAGAAGTGGCCGGGGCCATTATCCTGGTTTATGATCATCACCGAAGAGAGTTGCAGAACCACCTGACCCATATTCAGCATGATTATCACTGTCTGGTATTGTCAACCCAGCATATCCATCTGGACCATGATCATTGTCTTGAGACCATTGCCGTCAAAGGCAAGGCCTCCAAACTGGTGAAACTGGCCGATAAGCTGAAAGCCTGCAAAGGCATCAGACACGGGGAGCTGGTCATGACCATGACCTGAACACATACCAATAATACAAAATCCTAATCGAAATCTACATGCAGGATAGTCTCCGGATACTCACGATCACTGCCGCTTCCATAGCCTTTATTCATACCATTTTCGGACCGGATCACTATCTGCCTTTCATTGTGATGGCCCGTGCCCGCGGCTGGAGCCGTGCACGGACCGTCTGGATTACCCTGGCCTGCGGACTGGGGCATGTGTTAAGCTCGGTCGTACTGGGATTCATCGGGATAGCCTTTGGCTTTGCCCTGATGAAACTGGAAGCCTTCGAATACCTGCGGGGCAACCTGGCTGCCTGGGCCCTGATGGTTTTCGGTTTTGCCTACATGATCTGGGGCATTCGACGGGCCATAAGAAACAGGCCCCACAAGCACCGGCATGTTCATGCCAACGGAACGGTGCATGAGCATGAGCATACGCATGGACATAAACACGCGCATGTTCACGGTAATAGCCTGACCCCCTGGATCCTTTTCCTGATCTTCGTGCTGGGTCCCTGCGAGCCCCTCATTCCCCTGCTGATGTACCCGGCGGCCCAGCAAAGCACCTGGGGTGTTGTGCAGGTCAGTGTTGTTTTTGGCATCGTCACCATGGCCACCATGCTGGGGGTGGTCCTGCTGGCCGATGCAGGAATAAGATTGATCGATTTTGGCAAGCTGGAACGCTACACCCACGCCTTTGGCGGGGGCGCCATCTTCCTGAGTGGTTTTGCAGTGGTTTTTCTGGGGTTATAGATTATTTTTCAGGTATCTGACAATTTTCTCATTCCCCTCTTCACCGGCAATGGACAAGGCCGTGTTCCCTTCCTGGTCCTCTTTCTCAATATCCGCACCTGCTTCCACCAATAACTTAACCACTTCCAGGGAACCCTCGTCGCAGGCGATCATCAGGGGTGTTTTGCCGTCATTGGCCACATGGTTTACATCGGCACCGTGTTCCAGCAGGTATTTGGTCAGGCCTGCGTTGTCCCAGTTGGCAGCGATCATAAGCGTGGTGTAGCCGGTCTCTTCACTTTCAGGGGAGGGTTTGTGAATCTCAGCACCGTGCTCCCGTAAGATGTCAAGAACCGGGTACGGACCTTCATCTCCTGAGGAACAAATTCGAAAGACGGCGTTGAAAGCAGCATTCGTACCCAGTTTATTCCTTGTATGCACATCAGCCCCTTTTTCAATAAGAAGCTGCACGATCTCACCGGTTTCATCCCCTCTTCCGGCCTGGATAAGCGGGGTACTGCCGTCTTCCGCCACAATGTTCACGTCCGCCCCCTTTTCGATAAGCAGTTTTACGATCTCGGGATTACCGCGATAGCAGGCCACGTTGAGGAGGTAACTGCCCCGGTCGGGTTGGTTGACGTCAATACCGCCGTTGATGATCTCCCTGGCCTTTTCGTATTCTTTCATGTAGATGGCGGCCATGGCACCCTCCACTCCCGGCGGCTCATCCTGCGCGTAAAGCTGAAAACCAAGGAAAAACAGTAGAAATGGAATGAAATGTTTCATGGTTTTAGATATTTATAATTATTATTCATTGGTAAGCATACTCACCCCCCGGCCCCCTTTCTACTCGTAGAGAGAGGAAGCTAACTTATTTATTAAGCAGGTTCGTGTCGTTAATTAATAATATTGTTGATTACGATTATTAAATTTTTTTGTATTCTATCAATTCAGTTAATCAAAGAACAATTTATATGTTAAAAATAAGTAATGCCCCCTCTTTGCTTGCAGAGAGGGGGTTAGGGGGGTGAGTACGCAAGCGTAGGCGGAATCTGGAATTTTTGCATACCGCGAATAACGTAGAAATTGAGACACTGAGACATTGAGACACTGAGACATTGAGACACTGAGACATTGAGACTTCTTCCCCTACCGCGGCAGCACGTAATCGATGACCATCTCCGGGTGCATCCTCCGGTCTTTATGATCGCTCGAGGCAAAGCGCATGCCCGGGAAATAGATATCTGCCGGACTTAGTTCCGCCAGGGAGAAAAACATACCGTATCCTCCTTCCTTAAAGCGGTCCAGAACGAGCTGGGTAACGTCAACCTTGATCATGTTGGCGTTCTTAGTGAAAGGGGGTATGTATACGGCATTCTGATCCGTGGTCTTGGGCTGGGTTGCCCAGCAAACCTCGTGCTCTTCCCAGGACTCAACGATACGCTTCAGTACGGTACCCACTTTGTAGTCGGAGCGGGCGGCGGATACGGAATCCACCTCCCAGGGAACGGGCAGTTCGTACCACAAGAGCAAGGTTGCACGTACAACCCGGGCGCTCTTGGGCAGATGACGGCGGGGATTAAAATCGATAAGGCTGTACTTGCGTGCCATTACGGTCAGCATACCATCCGAAGCATAGGTGGCTTCAAAATAAGGATGCCTTCCGAAATTCTCCTTGGGTTGGATATCCTTGATCATGGCATCCTTTCCCTTTTCAGCATCCGGTTTGATCCGGACGGTCTGGACCGGACCTTCGCCCAGTTTTATGATCAGGGGTCTCTCCGGGGTTGTGGAGGCCAGTTTTTTGGCATCAACCCATATAGATTTTTCGGGATAACCTTCTTTACGGACGATCAGGTGATAGGAGGGGGAGCCGCCCCTGATCAGGACCTTATTGACTATTGGTTCCAGCTTAAAGGAATGATGCCAGCTATTGTCCGTATTGATCACCGTTAGTTTTGCCGAGGTGTAGCATGTGGGTGAGAAAATCATCGGGTCATCGGCGCATACGGCAATATAGAAGGTCAGTATCCTGACGATTTCCGGGTGGAAAACTACGTATCCGAATTGCTCCGGAGGTGTTTCATCAACCACCAGTACCTCCGGACGGACCGTGGTGGTTTCTTCCGGGGCGATTTCGAAATTCATGGGCAGGGGCCGGTTCACTAAATAGGCCATGTCGGACCCTTTCATGGGAGCGGCAAAAATAACTTCACCGGCGGGATTGACGATAACAAACTTTGTCAGGAGGTATTTGCCGGTTTTAATTTCAACTTTTTCCGTTACAAAGCCATGGCCCCACTTGTACATAGGAATGAGCTCGTCTTCCATCACCGGTTCTTCATTCTCATCCAGTACCGTAACAATAGCGCCGTACCAGGTATTAACGGTAGTGTCTTCTTCTGCAGATTTCAGCAGGTTTCCGTCTTCATCGGCAGTGACGGAAAAAGATATTTGGCCCTTTCCAGTATCCTGTAATTCCTGTTTTTCACAGGAGGATACAAAGATCAGTCCGGCACTGACCAGGACCAGGACGAATAATCTCATCATTATTTTCATGGCTACAGGGTTTTATCGTATAAAGTTACAAAATCAATCCTCTAATGTCAATGATGGGATTTTTTAATAAAAGGTTGCTTTGGGATTCAGCCTGCCTGACGGTATTCTAAGATAAAAACAAATATTTACGATATTAA
>CAYQQR010000050.1:0-29809 GCA_964420035.1 uncultured Bacteroidaceae bacterium
TCACCACCAGGGAAATTTTTCAATGAGACAAGCTCGTACCAGACCGCCTCTCAAACACAAAACCCTCTGATTTAGAGCAAGTCAGAGGGTTTGTTGTTTCTGCCGGGGAAGAATGAGGGTAAGAATGAAATCAAAATAAACCCGATTAAGGCATTCCAGGGGCGTTTAGCGGTACTTTCTCATAGGAGTAAGGGGTTATAAAATTTACTCATTCCTTACCCATTGCATAATCCACCACCCATCAGCCCTTTCAGGGCTTTTTTGGTTGCTGGTTTCTTGTTGCTGGCTTTTTGTTGCTGGTAGTTGGTAGCCAGAAACCATATAAGCAGCTATCAGCTATGTATCCCCTACGGGGAATTGCAGACTAATGGGTAAATCCGTGCTACAATAATGAATGCCCTTACGCTTGCGCAGAAGCTCCAGCGTAGGTGCGCGGGCAATGTAGATTGTCATTCCGCTTCGCTGCTTTTCCGCTGCCGCTGTTGTTCCGTCCCGAAAATCTTAGCAGCTTCGCTGCTTTAGATTCTCGAGCCTGCCTGATCAGGCAGGGATCCTCGAAAAATGACGCAAAGCAAGCTTTACGTTGTTTTTTCGGGATAACCAGCCACCAGGAACAATTCAACCTTACCTCAGCCGATAAAACACCCCCCGTTGCTGCCTTGAGGCCGTGACCTTGCCTTCTGTTTCGAGCACACCCAGGTATTTGTTGATCTCGTTCAGGTGGATGCCGGTGATCGAGGACAGGTCCCCGGCGGTGCAGGGGCGGCGGGAGATGGTTTCCAGGATGGCGGATTCCAGGTCCGCCCGGTAGGAGGGGATGTCCTTTCTTTCCGGGGCGGCAGCAATGATCTCCACCTCTTTCATCCCGAAAAAATCTTTGATCCGCTGCATTTCCGATGGAGTAGCAGCCAGCCAGCCACCAGGTGTACTCTATTAAGAATTAACTATGATCTGATCACATTGAATAGTTATAAATTGTTTTACTTTTGGATTGAAAAAAATCAAGAGATGATTAGGTGTAGTTTGGCTTTAAGGGATAAATATATTTATGGAAAGTTTGAAAAAGTGTTAACTTTATGTATGCATTTAGCTTTGAGAAATGCATATTCATATTTGGATAGTGAATTAAGTATTTAGCAAGATGAATACGCGTAAACCGAAGATAGACTATAGCATCTTAATAAAATATTTCAAGGATAAGGCTTCTGTTGAAGAAGAGGAGCAGATAAAGGATTGGTTAGGCAATCCTGAAAACCAGTCTGGTAGTGAGCATTACCTTCGCCGGCTGTGGGACGACGCACAACTTGAAGCCACAGGCATAGAGACTGACTTAAGTGCAGATTTGGACAAGGTTCATCATCTGATAAACCTGAAATCGGTAAAAAACACTGAATATAAAGGTATTTCACGGCTTAAAAGCTCCCTTGGATCAGTCAGGTTATCATTGGCAAACCTGGGTAGGATTGCCGCTGTTTTACTTATCACCTTGATGCTTTATTTGAGTTATATGATTATCAGAGAAAAGATATGGTTAAATAATCAGCATGAGATCGTGTATAATGAGATAAAATGTCCACTCGGTGCCCAGAGTGAGTTTGAATTGCCGGACGGAACAACGGGCAATCTGAATAATGGCAGCACAATTCGCTACCCTGCCAGATTTGTTGGGGATGCAAGGGAAGTGGAATTATTGGGTGAGGCCTATTTTGTTGTTGCAGAGAAAAGGCAGAAACCTTTTATTATCACTACGGTTGGACTGGAAGTAAAAGTACTGGGTACCAAATTGAATGTTTATTCATATCCTGACGAGAGTTATCAGGAAATTACACTTGAAAGTGGAAGGGTTGAATTGATCATGAAGGAAAAAGAAAAGGAGGTGATCGTTGCTGAGATGGAACCAGGTCAACACATTATTTACAGTTTGAATGCTGATGCACCGGCTCCCGTAATAAAGACAAAAAACAAGGATCTGGTCGTGATAGAGAGTAAGAAAGAATTACCCGATATTACTTCGAAGTTAATAAGGGAAGAATATAACGTGATTCATTCAGAAGCTGGTGAACTCTATTTTAAATATACTGATGCGGAACTTTTTACCGGGTGGACCAATGGAAAACTGATCCTGAGGAATGATCCCATGCCAAAAATGTTAAAAAGGATAGAACGATGGTATAACGTAGAATTCATTGTGAAAGATCAGAAAATAAACGAATATACCTATTGGGCCACATTCACGGATGAGAACCTGGATCAGGTACTGGAGCGTTTATCCCTTACCGGTCCAATCAAGTTCAATAAATTCCCGCGAGAAAAACTGCCGGATGGAACCTTCAGGAAACAAGTCATTGAAGTTCTGATGAAATAAAATACAACATTAAACTGGCAACAGTTTTGATGATTGTTATTTTCCTTTAAAGACCTGAATATTCCCTGATACGACTGTGATTTAACTTTGCCTTCAGTTGCGCATTTTTTGAAAAGAATTAGCTTTCTATCAAAAAAAACCTATATCCAATTGAGTATTTCAAAGGGCATAGGGATATATTAATAAAGCACCTCTTACAAATGCTTCAATAAGCTCTGTTTGATGAAACAATTCAACCTTATCAATTATTCCCATATCTAATATTAACTAAACTATCTGCTATGAAAAAGATTTACATTGCAATTGTTTTAATGGCCATTGTCAGCATATGCTATGGACAATGGGATGTTTATACCTGTGATTTTTTACCGGATGCTGCCGGTTTTACGGTTCCTTCGAGTGGAAATGCTCCTGGACCTGATCTCAGTGAAACCATTGAGGAGATTGACGGTTTTACAGTGCTTAATTTTTATTCTCCAAATTCTTTTGATCCATCCGGGGAAGAGGACGATGCGAGGAAAGCTTATGAAAAAACGTTTGAATCTTTGGTGAATAAACTCACCATTGTAATCAGGGCCAAAGGATATAGCCAGGCAGATTGGCTAAACGATAGTATTGATGCTATTTTGGAAGTTGAAATTCAACCCGGTGAAGAAGGAGTGACAAGCTATCGTGATAAGCTAGAAGTGCATTATGTTGATACCGTAGGTGGATACTACGCTGATGCAGAATTGATCCGCGTGGGTGAAATTTATGATCTCGAGGATGGAGAGGCTTGGCACACCTATAGGATAACGGCAGACATTGGTGAAACAAGTGGTACCTTTTCATTATATATTGATGAAGATCCTGAAGCAGTGATTTCGGGTGAATCCACGAAAGATCATGAGAATAACTACTTCAGGTTCGGTGATAGAAAACGTATGCATGTTGGTGGCTACATTGATTGGATCGCCTGGTTTCCTGGTGGTGCTTATGCCCCTGGTGAAGGTACCCCACTTCCTGACAATATTTTCGTTGACGGAAGGGATTGGCCTGCTTCCGTATCAAGTACAAACCGACCGATCGTAAAGATATATCCTAATCCCGTCTCTAAATTCCTGAAGATTAGGACCAACCGACCTAATTCTGAAGTAAGCTTGTTTGATCTCACAGGGAGACAAATAATGCATGAGGTGATGAAATCGAGAGAGGCGACCTATAGCTTAAATGGTATTCCTTCAGGATTATATGTTATTTCTGTCAGGAATGAGTCCGGCATTCATACAGAACAATTGATCGTTAAGTAAGTCATTTCTGCGCTACCTTTCCGCTGTTGGATCGGTAGCGCAGTTCTTATTTCTTTTTTCATATATCAGCATTATTTTTTCATTAGATCTTAATTCGGATTTGAAACAGTATTGATATGTAGTTTACGGAATCATGAACACCAAAGATCATAAAGTTCAATTCAGCCTGCTCCAGAAATACTTCAGGAACAAAACCACGAAAATTGAGACGGATCTGGTTACTGATTGGCTCATGGATCCGGAAAGTAATTATCAATGTGAGAATTGCCTTCATCTGCTTTGGAAGGAATCCATACCCACGGAAGTAGAAGTAGATCTGGATTTTGAGGCATTGCTGGACAGGATACATCATTCAATTAATCTTTGTTCCCGAGAAACAGCATTATCGAAACAATTAGAAGGGAACCGGAAGTCAGTTATCTCCTTTAACCATGTTTTGAAGCATCTTAGCAGAGTTGCGGCTGTATTACTGGTGCCCTTAATGGTATATTTAGGTTGGGAGGTCTATAGTCAGAGAATGTGGGAAAAGAATCAAAAAGAAATTGTCTATAATGAGATTCAGTGCCCACTGGGGGCCCAAAGTCAATTTGAATTACCGGATGGTACAAAAGGCAGTCTCAATAATGGTAGCAAATTGATCTTTCCAGCACGGTTCACAGGGAAATCAAGAGATGTTGAACTCTATGGTGAAGCATTTTTTGATGTAGCACCCAACAGATACAGGCCATTTATAATAAAAACTGTCGGACTGGATATTAAAGTACGAGGAACCCGGCTCAATGTATATTCATATCCTGATGAGGATTACCAGGAAATAACACTTGAATCCGGTTCTGTCGAATTGATTCAAGCAGAAATGGACGAGGAAGTTACAATTGCCGAGATGAAGCCCGGACAACATTTGATCTACAGATTTTCTTCCGAAGATCCAAAAACTCAGGTGCACTCCGACAACAAGGATGTTATTATCATTGAGGATGAAGAGGAATTCGAAGAATTAGTACCGAATATTCCTTATGGTAAAAAAGCATTATTCAAATCGGATCAAGGGGATTTATATTTGAAATATGATGATGTTAATCAATACACCGGCTGGAAAGATGGAAAACTTATCTTGAGAAATGATCCAATGAACAGACTGCTGAAACGAATGGAGCGCTGGTATAGTGTTGAGTTCAATATTATGGATGAGCAAATATATAATTATACTTATTGGGCAACTTTCGATGAGGAAAATCTTGATCAGGTACTCAATCTGTTGTCCTTAACTGGTCCGATAACTTTTAAGAAACTTCCCCGGGAACAATTGCCTGACGGGACCTATGATACCCAGAAAATCAATGTAATGTTAAAATAGAAAGGAAAAGCAACAAGCAAGAAATTCAAGAACCGTTGGGACCGACCATAGTTAAAAGAATCAGGAAAGTGCGGACACACTTTCCTGATCCATGGTTTCCAGCGTTAACAAACTGATCTCGAGCGATGCTCAATGATTGTTAAACGCCAAACATAACAAAATTATGAAAAATTGTGGAAAGGTTTTCATTGCAGTATGCAGATCACACCGCATTCTAAAAATTTTTCTAATCATGAAACTAACTACTATTCTGCTATTGGCATTTACATTTCAGGTTTTTGCCAATAGCGTATATTCTCAGGATACCGATTTGACATTGGATCTAGGAGAAACTACTGTAGAGAAAGTACTAACTGAAATTGAAAGAATAAGCGATTTCTATTTCCTGTTTAATCAGAATTTAGTTGATGTTGACAGGGAAGTTAATATCCGGTTTTTTAGGAAGAACATTGACGAAATCCTGGATGAAGTGTTCCAAGGGACAAATATTGACTATGCTATAATGGGTAAGCAAATTGTGTTGTCCCCCAGTGTTTATTTAGCCGAGATTAAAAGAAATCAACAACCGCTAACCATAACTGGGACAGTTAAAGATCAGAGAACCGGAGAACCTTTGCCAGGCGTGTCGATTCAGATAAAAGGTACTACCAGGGGAGCTGTTACTAATCTTGAAGGAGAATATTCCATTGAAATTGAGGATCCGTCTGTAATTTTAGTTTTCTCCTATGTTGGCTATGCAACGCAGGAAATAAGGATTGGAGAAAAAAGAATTATCAATGTAAACATGACTTATGAAGTACTGGGAATGGAAGAAGTAGTGGTAGTGGGATACGGGACTGCTAAGAAAGCTACTGTTACCGGTTCCATAAGTACTGTTAAAGCTGAAGCAGTGCAAAGATCACCTGTAATGAATATGTCTAATTCGCTTGCCGGACAATTACCCGGACTGGTCGTTATAACACCAACCGGGGAACCTGGCGTTGACAATTCAACCCTGGCCATACGGGGAATGAATACACTGGGGAACAACAGTCCCCTTATCGTTGTGGATGGTATCGCAAACCGTGATTTAAATCGTTTGAATCCGAATGACATTGAATCCATTACTGTATTAAAAGACGCATCTGCTGCCATATATGGGGCTCAATCGGCCAATGGGGTAATTTTAATTGAGACCAAACGTGGTTCGGAGAAGAAGACAGAAGTAAATTTCACTTTAAACAGGGGCTGGAATTCCCCTGTTGTTATTCCAGAACTGGCTGACGCAGCGACATTTGCCGAAGGAATTAATGAATATTATACCAATCTTGGTGGACAACCCGTGTATTCAGAAAATGAAATTGAAAAATACAGAACCGGTTCAGATCCATGGTTATATCCGAATAGCAATTTTTATGACATTGTTTATAGGGACTTCGCCCCGCAATACTCTGCACATGCCTCAGCAACGGGTGGTTCAGATAAGATAGCTTACTATATATCTGGTGGATATCGATACCAGGATGCCATTTATAAACGCAGCAATACCAAGTTCGAACAATTTGATTTCCGAAGCAATATCGATGGTTCTATATCCAAGAATATTACCGTGGGCTTTGATATAGCAGGAACACAAAGGATTGAAAATCAACCCAGTGTCGATAAGCACAGGATGTGGCGGGAAATGACGAGGGTTAATCCAACCGTACCAGCAGTCTACCCCAATGGAAAAGTACATACCAATGCTTTGCCCGTGGTATCAGGTGAAGCCGGGTATGAAAAAACAACCACATATGAGCTACTCACTAATTTGAATCTGGATGTCAATATCCCATGGGTCAGGGGATTGTCCCTGAGCGGGAACTTCAGTGTGGATAAACGTTTTGACAATGAAAAACTATACAGGAAACCCTGGACCCTATGGCAATGGGACAGAAGGACCTATGATGAGAATGGGGACCCGCTTTTGAGTTCCGGGAAATATACATACCCTGAAGCTAATGAGGACCCGGATCTGAGGATTGAACGCATCGACAGGAGCAGTATAACCCTGAATTCTCTACTCCATTATGAACGTAGTTTTCTGGAAAAGCATAATGTTGGTGTTATGCTTGGAATGGAGCGCAATCAAGGGGAACGGACCGATCTTATGGCATACCGACGTTATTTTCCAAATGAAGTTATTGATGAATTATTTGCGGGAGGGCGTGAGGACATTGATAATACGGGTTCGTCTTTTCAGTCAGCCCGACTGAACTATTTTGGCCGCTTCAATTACAACTACAGGAACAAGTATTTGATTGAATTTGTAGCCAGATACGATGGGTCCCATATTTTCCCGGCAGAACACCGGTTCGGTTTTTTCCCCAGTGTATCTTTAGGATGGAACATTGCAGAGGAAAACTTCTGGAAGGATAATATTTCATTTATACCCTATTTCAAACTACGCGGTTCATACGGACAAACAGGGAACGACCGTATCGATCCTTTCCAATACCTGGCAAATTATGGCTTTGTTGAAGTAGACAAGCTTTACCTGGGTACTTTATTTGTGTTGGGTCCGAATACAGAGGTGCAGACCATGGATGAATTGCGAATAGCAAATCCATTCGTTACCTGGGAAGTTGCCAGCCAATACAACCTCGGCTTCGACAGTAAGATAGCCGATATTTCAGTTTCTATGGATTATTTCTACAATCACCGAACCGATATTCTAATTCAACGAGACGCCTCTGTACCAGCCACAGCTGGATTCTCCCTGCCTGAAGAGAATATTGGTGAAGTTGTGAACCGTGGATTTGAAGGTCAAGTCTCATACTATAAAACCTTCGGTAGTTTTTACTTAAACCTGTCCTTAAATGCCGGATACGCTAAGAATGAGATTAAATTCTGGGATGAAGAACCCGTTATCCCTGAATACCAAAAATCCACTGGTCGTTCAATTAATGCACCTCTGCTTTACGAAGCCATAGGAGTATTTCGCGATGAGGAACACGTGGAATCATATCCGAGCTGGCCAGGTGCGAGACCCGGTGACCTTATTTTCAAAGATGTAAATGAGGATGGAGAGATAAACCAGCTGGACCAGGTAAGACAGGAAGAAACCCCATTTCCTACTCTTACAGGCGGAGCGAACTTAAACATCGGTTATAAAGGATTTTATGCTTCCGTATTCATACAGGGAGCTGCAGGGGCAAGAAGGATGCGATTTATCAGGCAGGGACCTGAAACGAATTGGTATGTGCAAGACCTTGAAGGAAGATGGACTGAGGAAAATATTGATTCGGACAAACCCAGGATCGGAGCAGAAGGAATTTATTGGGATTCCTTTGAGGAAAACAATACATACTATTATGAAGACAATGATTATGTAAGACTTAAGAATATTGAAATTGGGTATAATCTTAAATCTCTTAAGCTAATTAATACGGGTTTAAGGATCTATGTTAGCGGTGCTAACTTAATCACCCTGACGAAACTTAAGGATTTCGATCCTGAAGAAGAATCTGGTCTGGATATAGGCTATCCACAAAACAAAGTATACAACATAGGTATTTCTGTGACTTTATAAAATTATAAGCTATGAAAGCATACATTAAACATATGGTTCTGGTACTATCTGTAATGTTGTCAACATCCTGCAGTGATGATTTTCTTGATATAGTACCCAAAACTGAATATTCCGATGCCATTGTCTGGTCGGATCCCGGAACGGTCCAGCTTTTCCTGAATAACATGTACAGGGCTATGGACGATCCGCATTGCCAGAGAGCAATTTGTATAATGACAGATGAATGTTACCGTGATCATGAAACACACATTGCTTTTAATGCCGGTCTTATTACACCTGACCTGATTCCTGGCTGGGATCGCAAGAGGGGTAAACTGCTCCTGATATGGGGGGAATACTACCATGATAATCCGGATGAAGGCCTCTATGCACAGGTTCGAAGGGCCAATATATTCTTTGAAAATATACATCGTACGGATTTTGGTGCCAAGCCTGAGGAAAAAGACAGAATGCGGGGCGAAGTCTATTTTATAAGGGCATGGTCTTACTTTCACCTGGCAAAAATGTATGGAGGTGTTCCCATTATTACAAGGACCTACGGACTCAATGATGATTATGCTGTGGCCAGGGACAGTTTCGAAGATGTCATTGAATTTGTAGTACAGGACTTGGACAGTGCTGCTGCATTGCTACCTTTAAAAAATGATCTGTTGTCTACACCTACCAAAGGGGCTGCCCTTGCCCTAAAATCCAGGGTGCTTATAACAGCGGCAAGTGATCTCTTTAATACAGTTGTTTTCCCTGATTATCCCTATCCCGAGCTAATTGGATACACCGACAAATCGGCTGC
The DNA here is from genome assembly GCA_964420035.1 of uncultured Bacteroidaceae bacterium. Taxonomy (GTDB): domain Bacteria; phylum Bacteroidota; class Bacteroidia; order Bacteroidales; family SM23-62; genus CAYQQR01. The sequence continues at coordinate 9,352 of CAYQQR010000050.1, forward strand.
CGCTCGGACTGCAAGATGGCAAAGAGCGAAGGATGCAGCCAAGGTTGTTATAGACCTTGGACAATACGATCTATACCAGGGTAAACAGGATTCAGTGACCCTGAATTTTGTAGATTATTTCACTTCAACTTCACCCACTGAAGAAGATATATTGCTTCGATATATGAACGAAACAGGTCAATATTACAACAATATGGGATATTGGACCGTAGGTGAGGGTTTTGGAGGTCAATTTAATGTAATGCCCCTTGGTCAGATGGTTGATGCTTACGAAAGGAGGGATGGTAGCGAATTTGACTGGAATAATCCTGAACATGCCGCCTCTCCTTATGAATTTCGAGATCCTCGCTTATATTCTTCAATCTTGTATGATGGTGCGCATTGGCGGGAACGTCCGGAGGGGCTCAGGGCATTTGATCCGGAAGGTATCGTTCAGACCGGATACTACGAAATCTGGGACAGCATTGATCAGGAGATTAGAATTGAACAGGGGCTGGATGCTGAAAAAATAGGTGCTTTAAATACAGGCTATATGAACAGGAAATGGCTGAGTCCGGAATATGATCATATGGTCGAATACCAGCCTGTAACCTTCAGGATGATGCGTTATGCAGAAGTTTTGTTCAATTATGCGGAAGCTTGTATCGAATTAGGGGAAGATGAAGAAGCACGAATCTATTTGAATATGATAAGAAACAGAGCCGATATGCCGGAAATAACAGAATCGGGTGATGCTCTGCGCGACAAATTACGTCACGAAAAACGAATTGAGATGTTCTATGAAGATATGCGTTTTTGGGACATAAGAAGGTGGTTGATAGGCCCCGAATCTCAAACACCGGCTGAGAAGATTGTTATTTGGTACCGATTACTTCCAGATAAAACAACTTCAACAGTTCCAGAATACAATCCAGAGCTTGTTCCAGAATCGCCAAAAAGGAAATGGATAAATAAAATGTACTTCTTTCCCATATATAGAAAAGAAATAAACCGGAACCCGGCTCTGGTGCAGAATCCGGATTACATTTAACGAGAAAAAACAATTCAGGCCAACGATCTCACCTTTTGAAAGTTTTTTATAATTCTATGAAAAGTCTCAGGAGTTTAATTAAAGAATCCGTGGCGGCGGTGGCCGGCCTCTCATATTTCCTGTTAAAGTCAAATAATTTATGACTAATTGGAAGTCGTCATTTGAAATTATTAAAATAAATAAGGCGAATAGTTTATTGGTAATCCGATGAATAAATCTAAAAGTAATATACTGATCTTTTCCGGTTTGGCACTATCTGTGCTGGCTGACAGCGGCTGTTCCGAAAAATCCGAACCCGGATCAAGGCCGAATATAGTTATCATAATGGCCGATGATCTGGGTTATAGCGATATCAGTTGTTACGGAGGAGATATACCCACCCCGAATCTGGACGAACTGGCAGCCCATGGACTGAGATTCACTCAATTCTATAATTGCGGAAGGTGTGCCCCTACACGAGCCTCACTCCTGACCGGCCTGTACAGTCATCTGGCCGGTATCGGGAACAACAACAAGCATAGCATTCCTGATCAACCGGGATACCTGGGGCATCTGAATGATCGTTGCCTTACTTTTGCAGAAGTTCTTAAAAATTCAGGTTATCAAACCTTTATGGTGGGTAAATATCATGTTTCCACCTTTAATTCCAAATGCCCTGATTCACTTTTACATCCTTCATCCTGGCCCCTTCAACGAGGGTTTGACAGGTTTTTCGGGACTTTTGCAGGAGCTGGAAGTTATTTTTCACCCGTCAGCCTGATGCAGAACGATCAGTTTATTGATCCCCCTGAAAACTTCTATTATACGAATGCGATAAACGATACTGCAGCTGCCTATATTAAGCAAGCAGATAAGGATCACCCCTTCTTACTTTATGTCGCCCATGTAGCACCCCATTGGCCTCTGCATGCACTGCCGCAGCATATTCAAATGTTCGAAAACGATTATTTGAATGGGTGGGATTCTTTGCGCTACAAACATTATAGCCGATTAGTTGAATCGGACCTGATAAAGAGTGAATGGGTTCTGTCGCCAAGAGATGGAGCAGTTCCATGCTGGCAGGAGACACAAAATAAAGAATGGGAAGCATACCGGATGGCGGTATATGCCGCGCAGGTTTACTGCATGGATCAAGGGATAGGCAGGATAATTGAAACCCTCAAACAGACGGGAATATATGAAAATACGCTCATTCTTTTCTTATCGGACAATGGGGGCAGCATAGCGAGTAAATCCAGTGATCCCCATCAGCGGTATGGCTATTTTCCCCGGGCCGGGGAGAGTCCCGATATCTATCCGGGTGGACCTGAAACCTATGCTGCATATGGAAGAGGATGGGCCAATCTGAGCAATACCCCATTCCGGATGTTCAAAAAACATACTCATGAAGGTGGGATTGCAACCCCCCTGATCGCACACTGGCCCGATATCATAAAAGAGGAGCGAATTGTATACCAGGTTGGCCATGTGATCGATGTGATGCCGACTTTGATCGAATTGTGCGGCGCCGATTATCCTGCCGGCAGTGTCGGGCACAAACTTCATAATCTGGAAGGTATGAGTCTGGCCCCGGTTTTCCATGGAAACGAGTTACCGGAGCGCGGACCGATCTATTGGGAACATCTTGGCAATAAGGCAGTGCGTGATGGAAACTGGAAACTTGTGGCAAGGAAGGGCGAACCCTGGGAACTATATGATATGCAAAATGACCGGACCGAAATGAATGACCTCGCGGAACTATATCCCGACAGGGTAAAGGAAATGAATGATATGTGGGAGAATTGGGCTGTTCGTGCCAATGTCTTGCTTAAAGAATAAAAACATGGTGTCATAGAGCTTTGCTCACTATAAGACATATCGAATGAAAGACACTAATAAGTATAATGCTCACCCGGGAAGACGGAGGTTCATGAAAATGATCGGCTCGGCAGGTATGGGTTTCGGATTGGGTTCAGTTGCATTTGCAAAATACGCCGGTAGAGAAAGCCATGAGATCAATTCAAATGAAACAGAACAATCCGGACCAATTAACGGGCTCTATGATGTGAAAAGCTTCGGTGCAACAGGGAACGGATCCGTAAAAGATACGGCATCGATTCAGTCAGCTATCGACACCTGCACCGCAGAGGGCGGCGGCATGGTATATTTGCCGCCGGGAACTTACCTGACCGGAGCACTGCAGCTGAAGAACAATGTAGAGATCCACCTGTCTTCCGGATCTGTTCTTTTAGGCAGTGCGGATCCGGAAGATTATAATTCCGGTCCTTTTTTCAATTTGATTTTTGCGGATCAGCAGGAAAATGTTTCGATCACGGGTCAGGGGATCATCGACGGAAATTCGAAACAAATCGTACCCAGTTTTTGGAAGGAATTACCCGAAGGTGCCGTCCCAATATACCGGTACAAGATCCATCGCGAATTCAATAACTGGAGCAGGGAGCACTGGGAAATAGCATGGAGACCCAGGGAATCGGTTCATTTCTTCCGCTGCAAGAGAGTAAACGTGCGGGATGTAAAGATGCTAAATGCCCCTAATTGGGTATTGCTTTTTCACAGATGTAAAGATGTACAGGTTAATGCACTGACCATTGAAAACCCACCCATGACAAAAAACGGGGATGGGATCAATATTGATACCTGTTCCAATGTGACCCTGACCAATTGCATCATACGGTCAGGTGATGATTGCCTAACCCTGAAGACCGGTGAGAGCGATGCCAAATTCGGGATATTTGATGAACCTAATACTGTATGTGAGAATGTCACCATTTCAAACTGCGTACTGAGCACTCCGGCTTGTGCCATTAGGGTGGGTATGGGTTACGGTCCTATTAGGAATTGCAGATTTGAAAATATCGTTGTTACAGAATCCCGTACAGGGATCAATTTTGACCTGGGCCATAGTATTAAGGAGGCAACTGAAGATGTCTTTGAACATATTATTGATGTCAACTTCCAACTAGCACACGTAGAACAGGTTCATTTCTCCAATTTCAGTATGGACTGCATCGTACCGATTACAATGACCATTGGAAAAAGCGCCGATCCATCGAAAACAGCACTGCATGACGTAAGCTTTACCGGATTTAATATAAAAGGAACTGCCGGTTCCCATATTGCAGGACAACCCGGCATACCGATCAGGAGAATACGTTTTAAGGATTTTGTATGGCATTTGCATCATGGAACCGATAATCTTGAGTATTACAATGATAGACCAGATAGGTTCAAACCAAACGGGTTTTATGGCTTTCAAAAAAACGGGATCCGAGGTGAAGAAGATATTTCAAAGCCTGCCCTGCCTGCTGCACTCTATGGATACCTTATAGAAGACTGTTCATTCGACAATATGAAGGTTTACTGGAGTGAGTTGGGAAGAATATGGAGAAACGGATTTATTATGGACCATTCGAAGAATTTGGAATTCCGAAATGTAACCTTACGGCAGCCTCAAGATAATGAAGAATCTGCATTTTTCTTCAAGAATTGTGATGTAATCAGCATTGAAGCATGCAAGGCAGCGGACGGAACCAAAACCTATGTCAAAATCACCGATTCACAAACTGGAGCCCATTTCTTATGCATGAACAATGACTTCAGCAGGGCAGCAAATCCCATCGATGCTGATCTGGATATTCGGGAATCGGGTAATTTATACCATTGATAATCAATACTGTATATATTGATACTAATTGATAGGAACCATAGGTACAATAAACTAAATATCAAAGCATGGATAATAATTTCATCGCTAGACGCAGATTCATGAAGATGACGTGTGCCACAGGTCTTGGATTAGGAATGGGCCTAGGTTGTAGAAATGAGCTGGCTGCTTCTGAGAAGAGTGATAAACCTTCGAAGATTAACCTACCCACAACTCCTATAGCCCAGGAATACAGCATAATACACTCAGTTAAAGACCCTGAGGTAATGGCCACCGGTATCGGAGATTTTGCGAAACTACCATCCGGGCGCCTTTTAGCTAGTACACCTGATTATCCCTGGAGATATAGTCGAAAAGAAAGATTAAAATACTGGGAAGCACATGGCTCTGTGATTAAAGCCAGTGATGATAATGGGAAGACTTGGTACAAGGCTAAAGAAAAGGCAGTTCCTACACTTTCGTACAAGGATAGATTGTATCGGTTTATCTGTGTTAAACGGGGGGACTTTGAAGTAAGTGCTTCCGATGATAATGGGAAAACCTGGTCTGAGAAACAGGTTGTTGTAGCGGGTCGATTTAGTCCCAATTCTTCCCAATATGTCATACGGGATAATACCGTTTACCTGGGATTAGGTATGCAAAACAAAAAAGGTGAATGGAACAACGAAGGGTCACGATCCATGGCTATAGCCGGCGATCTGACAAAGGACTTATGTGATCCGAAAGCCTGGAGGACATCCAAGCCTTTAACTTATCCCGGAACCCCGGATTTATTGAACCGTGATCTGTATGACGATGAAGATCATCATCTTGAACCCAACCTTGTTCAATATAAGGATCAACTATATGTTTACTGGCGGGTTCGCATTGATGACCAGGGTACCGCAGGGATCACCGCGATATGTGATCTTGAAGATGATGGAACGGTGCTTGATTACAAGTTCGGGCAGTTTCATCCCTTGCCCGGGGCCCAAAACATGTTCAATATCCAGAATGATCCTAAAACCGGCCTTTACTGGCTTTTTTCAAATCCTGTAACCCATACACAGGACCCGGAATGGAACAAACTAATTGAAGAAAATGGTTGGTTTAAAACACCGCTTGGTGGACATGAAAGACGTATTCTGACACTGCACGTGAGTTTTGATGCATTGAACTGGTTGCCGGCGGCATACCTGGTGGTCATGCCCCATATGCACCAGGCCGCTAATTACGTGAAACCCCTGATCGATGGAAATGATTTGATATTTGCAAGTCGAACCTGTATCAACGGGCCCAACAGCCATGATGCGGACACGGCCACTTTTCACAGAGTGCATGATTTCCGCAAGCTGGCTGAGCCATTGATACCCTTATGGCCGGATGGAACCCCTATTAAGGGAGCAGTTTCTTAATTGATTGTGAGCATAATTTATAAAACCAGCGAAAATGAAATTCATAAATAGATCATTTTTATCAACATTCCTGGTGTTCAGCCTTGGTCTGATACTGATCGGTGCTGACAGGACCGATAATACTGAAGGACCATATTTTGGGAATGGGATTCATAACGGTTGGGCCGACCAGACTTCTATTGTGATCTGGACCAGGCTAACCAAATATCCGGATATGAATACAGGGGGAAAACAATTCCTCATTCCTCTGCCGGATGAAGAGGACGAACTGGATCATTCAGCAGATCCTGAATCCATCTATAAAGCTCAAATACCTGATGGATTTGTTCTGGACCAAATGGAAGGTGCATGCCCAGGAATGCCCGGAGAAGTTAAATTAACTTATTGGCTTCTTAAAAAAAGGGAAGTTCGCAATGTCGTTGACTGGGCTCCTGTGGACAACAGCAAAAACTTCACAAAGCAATGGTACCTGAAAGATATAAGGCCTGATATGGAATATGTTGTTGAAATTCAGGCAAGAAAGAACGAACGGTCACCGGTTTCGGCAAAAATTACAGGAAGATTTCGTACACCACCTGAGCCGGGTATAACCAATGATGTTGAATTTGTAGTGGTCACAGGTACCGATTATCCAAGAAGAGATACGGTTAACGGTCATAAGATTTATAAAGCGATGCACCGGATGGCACCGGATTTCTTTGTGCATACCGGAGATATTGAATACTACGATAAGCCGGGACCCTTTGCCATGACGGAAGAATTGATGCGGTTCAAATGGGACCGTATGTTTGCCCTGCCCTTGCAGAGAAACTTCTGGAACCAGACAACTTCATACTTTATGAGGGATGATCATGACGTAACAAAGAATGACAGTTATCCGGGCAAAGATTACGGTACTGTATCCTTTGAGCGCGGTTTGGAGATCTTTGAGGAGCAGTTCCCTTCCTTATCCAACGAAAAATTCTATAAAACCATTCGTTGGGGACGGGATCTGCAGATCTGGATCATGGAAGGACGAAAGTACCGGAGCAAAAACAATATGCCAGATGGTCCCGGCAAGACCATATGGGGGGAAGAACAGAAAGAATGGTTGTTTAAAACTATAAAGGAATCGGATGCCACCTTTAAAGTACTGATTACGGCCACCCCCATCCTTGGCCCGGATCATAAGAAAAAGAACGACAACCATGCAAATGAAGGTTTTGCATACGAAGGGAACGAGATCCGTGAATTCCTAAACCAGTTTGATAATCTGTATATAGTCACTGGTGACCGTCATTGGCAGTATGTCAGTCACAAATCCGGTACGAATCTTTGGGAATTTGCTACGGGTCCCAGTACCTATAAGCATTCCTACGGCTGGCATCATCTTGATTTCCTTCCGGAACACCGGTTTCTCAGGTCTGAAAGAGGAGGTGGATTTTTAAAAGGCAGTATCAGCTACAAGGGTTACAAGACTGATCAGGAGAGTATTTCATGGGAAGATGGTTTCGATCCAAATCAGGTTTATCTGACATTCACACATCATGATGTTAACGGGAAAATCCTTCATAAAGAAGTTTTCACACGCGATTTAAATGAATAACCAATAAGACATACAAATTCATACATAACCAAACAACTAAGCAAGATGAAAGAAACAAATGATGAAAAGCAAAAATTCGGACGTCGCGGTTTCATGAAGATCATGGGAACCGCAGGTCTGGGTTTAAGCTTAGGCTCATCAGCATGCGCATCGGGCTCCGGTGAGGTCCGGGATCAAACCGGAGGGCCCCTGGCACAGGATTATTCCATAATATTTCATAATCCCGACCGGGAGCTATATGTTGAAGGTTGTGGCCTGATCAAGCTTCCTGATGGTATTCTGGTAGCAGTTGTACCGGTAGTCACCAGGGGAGATTTCCGGGAAAAACGAGCGGATTATAATATCTATATCGTTCAAAGCACCGACGGAGGTCTCAACTGGCAGCAGGTATCAAAGCTTCCCTATTATTCAGCAGTACCATGGATGTTAAATGGGAAGCTCTACCTGTTTGCCATGACAGGCGATCTGCGTGCCAGCGGAGGTTCGGAATACAGGAACGACGATCTTTTACTGCTTTCCAGTGAAGAAGCAGGAGAATCATGGTCCGATCCGGTTACTCTTTTCAAGGGGCATTTCTGGAATTGCCATACAGGTATGGTTTTCAGGGATAATAAGCTGTATTGGGCCGTTGATGACCTTGCAGCCGGACCAAGAGGACCCCAGGTTGTGTGTTGCAACCTTGCTTCTGATCCCATGAATCCCGATAGCTGGAGGATATCAAATTCAGTTCCCCGGCCGGAAATTCCTGAAAAACTGATCAATTCGAGATTTGCATATCTGCCTCATAAATATCTGGAACCGAATGTTATCGATGTTTACGGAAAACTTCGTGTCATGATGGCCGTAAAACCGGCAAAGCAAAGTACCGCAGGACTGGGTGCCATACTGGATCTTGAAGACAACGGTAAGGATCTGGACCTCAGGTTTACACAGTTTCACCCGCGACCCGGGGGACAGCTTAAATTCTTCATACTATGGGATGAAGAATCTCAATTATTCTGGTCTACAGGTAATCTTGTCGTAGACAGCCAGGATACATTCGACTGGTGGGAAAAAGCAGCAGATGAGGGTGTGTACTCTGGTGCAGGTGGCAAATTAGGGGGCAATGACCGCAGGTTCCTGATGCTCTTCTATGGAAAGGACGGAATGAACTGGTTCCAGGCGGGTTGTGTGGCAAAGGCCGGGGAAATTTCTCAATCCTTCATGTATGCCACAGCTGTTGTTGATGGAAACGATCTTATAATCATATCAAGATCGAGTATTGATGCACCGAATCAACATGACGCAGATCATGCCACTTTTCACAGGGTAAAGAATTTCAGAGAATTAGCGAACCTAAATCTTATGCCCGAAAGTCAATCTAATATATCCAAGTTTGGCGGGTAAAAATGAAATCAATAAATCAAAATTAAGAATATGGTACAATTATCAGCAAATATTTCATTGTTGTTTGTGGAACATGATTTTCTTGACAGGTATACTGCTGCTTCAAGGGCAGGATTCAGAGCCATTGAGAATATGTTTCCATATGAATATGATGTGTCTGAGCTCAAAAGTCGGCTTGAGGATAACAACCTGAGGCAGGTACTATTCAACTTGCCCGCCGGTAACTGGTCAGAAGGCGACAGGGGTATTGCAGCTCACCCCAGGAGGGTCCAGGAATTTAAAGAAGGCATTGATGTTGCACTGGAATATGCCAGAATCCTTGAGGTTAATCAATTAAACTGTCTGGCTGGCAAACTGGCTCCTGATTTTTCATATGAAGAACAATGGGATACGCTGGTTAATAATCTCATGTATGCATCTGATAAACTTGAAAAAGAAGGAATCCTGTTGCTTGTTGAACCGGTAAATACCTTCGATGTTCCAGGTTTTTTGATCAATACAACCAAGGACATTTTAAAGCTTAAAAAAGATATGGGTAGGACCAATCTCAAGTATCAATATGATATGTATCACATGCAGAGGATGGAGGGCGAGCTGATAAATACCGTTAAGGCTAATCTTGACATCATTACCCATATTCAAATCTCTGATACGCCCGGAAGACATCAACCCGGAACAGGGGAAATAAACTACCGGTTTATTTTCAAAGAACTGGATAAGATGAACTATAAGGGCCATGTTGGTTTGGACTATAATCCTCATCCGGATACAATTAGTTCACTTGAATGGATTGAAGAATACGGTCTGGAATTGTAAGGAAAATGCAGACTTGAATTATATAAGCAGAAATCTTTAAACAACAAATTTAAATTCTTTAACTATGGAAAGTACAAATAAAATAGGATTTATCGGATTGGGAATCATGGGAAAACCTATGAGTAAGAACCTTATCAAAGCCGGGTACGATCTTGTCGTAATGGATATCAATAGCGAGGTGACAAAAGAACTTGAAGACATGGGAGCATCTGTTGCTGAGACACCTAAAGACGTAGCTTCACAAGTGGATGTTCTGATTACCATGCTTCCGAATTCCCCTCATGTAGAAGAGGTGGTACTGGGTGAGCATGGTGTTATTGAAGGAGGGAAACCGGGATTGACTGTAATTGATATGAGTTCCATTGCCCCTTTGGTAAGCCGTAAGGTATATAAAGCCCTGGAGAAAAAGGGTATTGACATGATGGATGCACCAGTCAGTGGTGGAGAACCAAAGGCCATTGACGGAACCCTATCGGTAATGGTGGGGGGAAAGCAAGAAATATTTGACAAGTATCACGAACTAATGATGAATATGGCCGGTTCCGTGGTCCGTGTAGGTGAAATAGGCTCAGGGAACACGGCAAAGCTTTGCAACCAGATCATTGTTGCCCTTAATATCAGTGCAATGTCAGAAGCACTGGTACTTGCACAAAAGGCCGGAGTAAGTCCGGAGCTTGTTTACAATGCAATAAGGGGTGGTCTGGCCGGAAGTACGGTGCTGGATGCAAAGGCCCCCCTGGTAATGGACAGGAAGTTCGAACCGGGATTTCGCATTGAATTGCATATCAAGGACCTGGCGAATGTACTTGAAACTTCACATAGTCTGGGGATCCCTTTACCCTTATCGGCCGCAGTAATGGAAATGATGCAAGCGCTAAATGCAGATGGTCTGGGTGGTGAAGATCATTGCAGCCTGGTAAAACATTTTGAGAAAATTGCTAACGTAACTGTAGGTCATTGATAACAATTTATCATCAACGTTCAGGATCCTGATGAACATTCTTGTAGCCCCCGATTCATTTAAGCATGCCCTGTCTGCCATTAGAGTGGCGGAGAACCTGAAAAAAGGGCTTTTGGAGGTTTCACCCAAGCACAGCATTGACCTTATGCCCCTTGCGGATGGTGGTGAGGGTACTGTTGAATCGATCACCTATGCTACCGGTGGTGATATGGTAAAAGTCAAAGTGCACGATCCTTTGATGCGTTCCATTGAATCCACATTTGGGATATCCGGGGATGGTAAATCCGCAATCATTGAAATGGCTGCTGCATCTGGTATTCAATTAATAAGCCAGCATGAAAGAAATCCATTGAAAACCACAACATACGGTACTGGCGAATTGATCTCAGCAGCTATGGATAAGGGATGCCATGATATATTAGTCGGAATCGGGGGCAGTGCCACAAACGACGGTGGCATGGGTATGGCTGCTGCCCTGGGTGTCAGGTTTTTAGATGAGCAGGGAAGGGATCTGACACCCAGAGGAGAATCCCTAGGTCTGATCTCCCAGATTATTTTGGATGGACTGGACCAGCGGATTAAGGATACCAGGATAGAGATCGCCTGTGATGTAACAAATCCCTTTACAGGGCCCGAAGGTGCGTCACAGGTTTATGGACCTCAAAAAGGTGCCGACCCTGAGATGGTTACAGCACTTGATAAGAGTATGTCCCATTTCGCGGCTATGATCCGGAAACACGTTGGCATTGATCTGGAGACCATTCCCGGAGCTGGTGCTGCCGGTGGGCTGGGTGGAGGATTGGTCGCATTTCTTGATGCAAAACTCGTGGAAGGGTTCCCAGCTATTGCCTTAAGGGTAGGTCTTGAAACAGCTATACAAAAAACTGATTTGATTATTACCGGGGAAGGGAAAATAGATCAGCAAACACAATTCGGTAAAACTCCGGCTGGGGTAGCAAACCTGGCAAAGAAATATGACAAGCCGGTAATTGCTGTTGCCGGTACGGTTGGTGAAGATGTTGATGCTCTGTACGAATTGGGTATTGACCTCATTCTTCCCATACTGAACAAACCCATGCTGCTCGCAGAAGCAATTGATATTACAGATGAATTACTGGTGCACACCGGTGAAAGGATAGCAAGAATATTGAATTTATTATGAAAAATTTTCAATATCTGATAATAGTATTGTTTTATTGGTTTTCCGCTGTTTACAGTCAGAAACCCATTCTGCCTGATTATCATGCTGATCCGTCTGTTCATTATTGGGATGGGAAATACTGGCTGTATCCCTCAACTGATGAACCCGGGAGTACAACATGGAAGCAAATGAAACGATGGCATTGTTATTCATCAAAAAATCTTGTTGATTGGAAGAATGAGGGTGAGATATTCAATCTTGACAGCATTTATTGGGCAGACCGGGCAGCATATGCGCCTGATGCAACAAAGTGGAAAGGGAAATACTATTTCTTTTTCCCAGCAGATTACCGGATAGGGGTAGCCTTTTCAGACAAACCGGATGGACCTTTTAAAGATGCTCTGGGTGAACCATTAATCGGATTTGAAGCAGTGGAGGGAGTGCGTTCGATGGATCCTTGCATATTTATTGATGATGACAGTACTGCATACCTTTACTATGGTGGTGGTGATGGATCAGCAGTCGCAATACTTAAGGAAAACTTGCTGGAAATTGATGGAGCGATCAAAAAGCTTGAGCTGGAAGGTTTTCATGAGGGGATATGGGTACATAAAAAAGACGGGATATACTATTTCAGCTATCCTAAAAAGATAATAAGAGATGGCCGCATTAAACAATTGCTCGTATATTCTACGGCTCAAACTCCTCTGGGTCCATTCACTTATCATGGTGCCTTTTTCGATAATGATTCCAGGAATTCTCACCATTCAATTATCAAAGTCAAGAATAAATGGTATCTGTTCTATCATGTGGAAGGTCCCAGTCCATATGAGCGAAGGGTATGTGTAGATTATTTGGAGTATAATCCAGATGGCACCATACGGGAAGTACTCATGTCAAAAGAAGGTATTAATCCGATTAATCAGTGACCGCAATAAACCATTTCAACGTACCAGGCTTGGTTTTTTTAATAATAGCCAGCTTTCAAAGCATATGTGCACAACCAGCATACCAGGATACATCACTTTCCTTTGCTGAACGGGCGGAGGACCTTGTGGCGAGGATGACCCTTGAAGAAAAAGTGTCCCAGCTTTTATTTGACGCACCGGCCATAGAGCGTCTTGGAATACCCCAGTACTATTGGTGGAACGAGTGTCTTCATGGCGTAGCGAGAGCCGGGAAAGCAACAGTGTTTCCACAGGCCATTGCTCTGGGGGCAACCTTTGATGAAAACCTGATGTTCAGAATTGCAAACACCATTTCCGATGAAGGAAGGGCTAAATATCATGGGTTCATAGAGAATGGCGAAAGGGAGATTTTTCAGGGCTTAACATATTGGTCACCCAATGTTAATATTTTTCGTGATCCGCGCTGGGGCCGGGGACAGGAAACCTATGGTGAGGACCCTTTTCTGACTGCTAAACTGGGGATACAGTTTGTTAAGGGGTTACAGGGGAACCATCATAAATACTTGAAAACCATAGCCACTGTGAAACACTTTGCAGTGCATAACGGGCCGGAAGCATCACGGCACAGTTTCAATGCCCAAACTTCTGAGCGGGATTTCAGACAAACTTATCTACCCCATTTTAAGGAAATCATTCAGAATAGTAATGTACAATCAGTAATGTGTGCTTACAACAGGTATAATAATGAAGCTTGCTGTGGCAGTCATTACCTTTTAAATGAAATACTTCGTGATGAATGCGGCTTTGAAGGTTACATTGTTTCGGATTGCGGTGCGATCAGAGATATATATAAGTACCACGAGTTGGCAGCTTCATCTGCTGAAGCTTCAGCGTTAGCATTGAGATCGGGTTGCGATTTGAATTGTGGCCCTGAATACAAACACCTCATTGAAGCCATTGATAAAGGACTGGTTACAGAAGAGGAAATCACTACTGCAGTCCAGCGATTGATGTTTGCACGCTTTAAACTCGGATTCTTTGATCCCGATGAATTGGTTCCGTACACCAGTATACCCAGGGAAATAGTTGCCAGTAAGCCCCATCATGAACTCGCATTAGAAACTGCCGAAAAATCCATAGTACTTCTAAAAAACAAAAACAATATACTACCGCTAGATACTGATAAATTTAAAAGAATTGCAGTTATTGGACCTTTAGCAGACGATGAATGGACCATGTGGGGTAATTATCATGGTATACCCGTAAAAACAACCACCCCACTGGAAGGTCTGCGGCAAAAGCTTGTGGGAAAACTGGAAGTAAGCCATGCATTGGGGAGCAATATAGCCGAGGGAGTACCAATATTTGAAGATATTCCTGCTGAGCACCTGTCAACAACTATAAATGGAACCGAAAGAAAGGGCATGAAAGGTGAATACTTTTCGGACAGTGATATAAACAGGGAGCCGGTAATGACAAGGATCGACTCCCAGCTTAATTTCTCATGGTTCGATGGAGCGCCTCTTCACACGATGAATAGAAATGAATTCAGCATCCGATGGACCGGTCAACTTACTGTACCGGTCTCCGGTACTTATTATTTTGCTGTGCCTTCAACAATGCGTACCAAGTTGTTTGTGAATGACAGCCTGATATACCAAATCAAACATGCCCGCTATAATAATGAGTTGGGTACCCCTAATGTAAAGAATAATTTCTCATTGTCACTTGAGGCTGGGATTAAGTATAACATACGCATCCATTGTCACGAGGGCTATGGGGACGCATTTTTTCAGCTGCTTTGGGCTCCCCCCAAAGAAGGATTGCTGGAAAAAGCCCTGGAAGCGGCAAATAGAGCAGATCTCATTGTTTTGTGCCTGGGATTGACTCCCCGTATTGAAGGAGAGGAAATGCCGATTAGTGTTGAAGGCTTTGCAGGTGGAGACAGGACAAATCTGAAGCTGCCATCGGTACAACTGAAATTAATAAAAAGAATTGAAGCTACAGGTAAACCAATTGTTCTTGTCTTAATGAGTGGGAGTGCATTGGCCGTTAACTGGGCTGATCAGAATCTGGAAGCAATATTGGAAACCTGGTATTCAGGTCAGGCAGGAGGGGAAGCATTGGCCAATGTACTTCTTGGAGATGCGAATCCTGTCGGACGCCTGCCAGTGACATTTTATAAATCCGTACATCAATTACCTGAATTTGAGGACTACAATCTAACCAATCAAACCTACAGGTACTTCAAAAATGAACCATTATATCCTTTTGGTTTTGGTTTGAGCTATACAAATTATGAATATAAAATCATTAACTGTCCTGAAACCATACAGGCCGGCGAGAAGTTTGAAATCCATACGAGTATTAGAAATACGGGTAGGCTAGCAGGTGAAGAGGTTGTTCAGATATATATTAAAGACCTGCAATCATCTGTACCCTCACCTTTGATCTCCTTGCAAGGATTTAAGAAGGTATACCTAGAACCCGGTGAAAGCAGAACGATCACATTCCGTATCGAACCAAGGCAGCTTGCAGTATTTTATGATAACGGCTATTGGGTGGTAGAACCTGGGGATATCCATATATCAGTAGGGGGAGCACAACCGGTTAGCAGGACCCCGGAAACTACTCAGGTTTTGACTAGAGAAGTATTGATCAAAGGTGAACCATATGTGCTGAGGTATTGAATATATAAGACCTGTCATTGTGGGTAAATATGGAATGCTGAAAGAAATGGACCAATGAATGCTTAAATGTAATACCGGGAATAGGACCAACAGGAGCATAATCCCCCACATGGTTAAAAACAGTTTAAAAAGAACTAGGTGTAATACTCAGATTATGGATATATGTTATAGGATGTTTATGTTTCCGCCCAATTGATCCTTACTTATAAATATCACAAGATCTTCTTTTGAAGATGACCTTGCTTACCTAAACATACAAATTATGATCGATTCCCATTTCCTTAACGATCTCCTTACAATTACGAAACTGTTTATTCACCAATAACTGAATCATAGATCATGGACCCAATATTGATAATAATCATTGGAACATTTGTCGTACTATTCTGCATTATAGTATTAAAACTGCATGCTTTAATAGCCCTTTTACTGGCAGCATTTACCACAGGGATATTGACACCTCCCGAACTTATTTATGAATACGCCATTCATAGCGGAATGAGCGAGCAAGGGGCTCAAACGTTATCAACCATGGGAATTGGCAGCCGGCTTGCAGATGCATTTGGAAACACAGCAGGGAAAATTGGAATTTTGATCGCTTTTGCGGCGGTCATTGGTACCTGTTTAATGAAAAGCGGTGCTGCAGAACGTATTGTTCGCGGCTTACTAAAATTATTTGGCAAGAAAAATACATCTCTGGCATTACTGTCCAGTAGTTTTACAATTGCCATACCGGTGTTTTTTGATACACTTTTTTACTTAATGATTCCTATTGTAAAGACTTTTGGGATCAGGGACCCCAAGAAATTCAGTTTGTTTTTGATGACTGTTCTGGCCGGAGGTGTAATGGCCCATTCACTGGTACCACCTACTCCCGGTCCATTATTCGTTGCTGAAGAATTGGGAGTAGATCTGGGTATGATGATTATTGTAGGCCTGGTAGTTGGTATAATAACCATACTGAGTGGATACGGCTATGCGGTTTGGGCAAATCGGAAATGGGACCTGCCCTTAAGAGATACCCCGGATGTAAGCGTTGAAGATCTGAAGAAATATTCAGAACAGGGGCAAAAGGATTTACCCGGGATATGGGTTTCCATCTTACCCATATTGTTGCCAATTATTTTAATTACCGGAAATACTATTACTCAAGCCGTTACAGGTGGAAATGAAGCTAATATCAGTTCATTCGCGAGCGGTACGTTGAATTTCTTTTCAACTTTGGGAAATGCAAATATTGCTCTTGGCTTGGCTACGATACTTGCCCTTTTATTGCTTTGGACACGAACTAAAGAAATAGCGAAATTTAAGAAATTCGTTCTGGAATCTTTGACAAGTGCGGGATTAATTGTCCTGATCACTTCATCCGGAGGTGCTTTTGGAAAGATGATGCAACAAACCGGAATTGGGATCAGAATGGAAACACTGGCCGCTGATTATCAAATGGCCATAATACCTATGGCATTCCTTTTAACAGCGGTTGTAAGAACGGCCCAGGGGTCAGCTACTGTTTCCATGATAACGACAATAGGCATAGTAAGTGGACTTGTCAGTACAGGTTTGGGGTTCCATCCGGTATATCTGGCAATGGCCATTGGATGCGGATCAAAGATATTCGGCTGGATGAATGACAGCGGTTTCTGGATCGTTACCAAAATGAGTGGAATGGAGGAAAAGGAAACCATACGGCATTTTTCCTTTCTGTTAACTGTAATGGGAGTTGTAGGATTGATAGCCGTCATGGTTCTTTCAAGATTTATACCTTTAGTATAATTGAAAAAAAAAGAGGAACATAGCCTGATAATTGCAACTGAGAAGGATAATGTTGGCATTATAGTGTATCCAGAAGGTGTAAAACAGGGTGATTTACTGAGAGATGGGATCAGGGCTTCCCAAAATATACCCATAGGTCATAAAATTTCCCTGAGAGATATTGATCGAGGAGAAGCAATTATTAAGTATGGTTATGTAATTGGATTGGCAAATACAGTAATCCGGACCGGAGAATGGGTGAATGAATCAAATACCCTTATCCCTGACCCCCCTCCACTGAACACCATACCACTGCAGAAAAAAGAATTTGCTGAACTGGAACCCCTTGAGGGATATTCATTTGAAGGATACAGGAATCCCGATGGAAGCGTCGGGACCCGGAATGTACTGGGGATTACCACAAGTGTTCAATGTGTCGCCGGGTTCACCCAGCATATTGTTGATATAATCAAGAAGAATATTCTGCCTAAATATCCGAATGTGGATGATGTCGTGGCAATAACCCATTCATACGGATGCGGTATTGCAATAGATGCACCGGCGGCGATGATTCCAATAAAAACTCTTTGGAATATTGCTGATAATCCTAATTTTGGTGGGGAAGTATTGGTTATCGGCCTCGGATGTGAGAAACTGCTTCCGGAATGGATAATAAGGCAGGATAAAGATTCC
Source organism: uncultured Bacteroidaceae bacterium (assembly GCA_964420035.1). Lineage (GTDB taxonomy): Bacteria > Bacteroidota > Bacteroidia > Bacteroidales > SM23-62 > CAYQQR01. The sequence continues at coordinate 27,372 of CAYQQR010000050.1, forward strand.
GGTGAGTCCACAAGTAATAACCGGGCAACCAATATCATGGTTTTACAGGATGAAATGTTTTCCGGATTTCAGACCATGGTTGAAGAAATTATCTCCATGGCCGAAATTAAACTGGAAAAACTTAATGGCCGTAAAAGGGAACCCTGCTCTGCCTCTGAATTAGTTGTGGGAGTTCAATGTGGCGGAAGCGATGGCCTGTCAGGGATTACGGCAAATCCGGTTGTCGGATTTGCCACAGATCTAATCACGAGGGCAGGAGGAAGTGTTGTTTTTTCTGAGGTAACTGAAGTGAGGGATGCAGTTCATTTCCTGGTTCCCAGGACCATCGATCACGAGGTGGCCAGGACTCTAGTGGATGTAATGGAGTGGTATGACAGTTATCTCGCTCAGGGCAAGTCCGACAGAAGTGCTAATTGGGGCCCGGGCAACAGAATGGGAGGATTGAGCAATATTGTTGAAAAAGCCTTGGGTTCGGTCCTAAAGTCAGGAACCGGGCCAATAATGGATGTTCTCCGGCCAGGTGAAAAGATACGTCGAAATGGACTTACTTTTGCGGCAACCCCGGCAAACGATTTTGTTTGCGGTACTTTACAGGTGGCTGCAGGGATGAATGTACATGTATTTACAACGGGCAGGGGAACACCATATGGACTGGCTATGGTGCCGGTTCTAAAGGTTGGGTCAAATTCCAAACTGAGTGAAAAATGGTTCGATCTGATTGACCTGGATGCAGGTGCTATAGCCTTAGGAAAGAAAACAATTGAAGATGTTGGATGGGAATTGTTTCATTTGATCCTTGATGTAGCCAGTGGCCGAAGAACAGTTGCATGCGATAGATTAGGTTTGCACAATGATCTTGTTTTATTTAATCCCGGTCCTCTTACATAAATAATTATGTTCGATATGTATAAAATCAAGAAAAAACTTCAAAATGGCGAAATGGTTCTTGGGACCATTTTCTCTGAGCTTCAAAATCCGAATATCGTGTATATGCTTGCACAATGTGGATTTGAATTCCTCATCATTGACAATGAGCATGGCACATATAGCTATGAAAGTATCAGTAATATAATTGCTGCAGCAAGAGGCGCCGGTCTGTCGGTTATAGTCAGAATACCCGAGATATCCAGAGAGTGTATAATAAAACCACTTGATTCAGGTGCTACCGGTCTGCTGGTCCCGATGGTTAACAGTGCATCCCAGGCTAAGGAAATAATCGGTCATGCCAAGTATCCACCTCTGGGAAATCGAGGTGTAGCCTTGAGGAGGGCACACAATCTATATGCTAAAGTAAATGCCAGGGATTATTTGGAAGAGGCTAATGAAAAAACTTTTATCGCCGTACAAGCAGAAACCATCAATGCTTTGGAGAATGTCGACGAAATTGCATCTGTAGATGGAGTAGATTGTATTTTTGTAGGTCCAATGGATTTGTCAATTAGTCTGGGTGTCCCGGGACAAACTGATCATTCGATCCAATTAGAAGCTATTGATAAAATCAAGGCTGCATGTGACAGGAATAAGAAAATCGCAGGAATTGTCAATTTCAATAAGGAAAAGCTCGCTCAATGGATAAAGAAGGACTTCAGATTTGCAGTGTACAGTAGTGACATTACGATGTTGGCAGATGCTGCATCCGATGCAGTTGGTGAACTGAAGAATATATTGAAATGAAACCAATGATATCTATACCCGTGATCAACTCAGAAATAGATAAAAAAACAGGATAGCTGCAAGACTGTATTGTGACAATTCCTTTTTCAGGAATTTCAATGCCTGTGCAAGATGATTTTCTGCAGTACGGGGTGAAATATTCAACCTGGTTGCTATTTCCTTAATCTTCATTCCTTCATTCCTGCTTAACTTATATACTATTTTTCTCTTTGGTGAAAGTTTGTTAACCGATTTGTTGGCAAGTTCAATTAATTCATTATATATAAGTTTGTTGTCAGAATCATTTATAAGCTCGGGAGAACTATTAAGTAAATGTTCTTTTACCCTGATCTCAATTGATTTTCTTCTGAAGTATTTTCGTACTGAATTGTAAGTGATTGTAAATATGTAATTCCCAAAGTTAAGGTCTGGATTTACATAACTCCGTTTTTCCCAAAGAGTAATAAAAACTTCCTGTACAAGATCTTTTGCATTGTCTTTATCCTTGATCAAACCTAAAGCAAAGTAAAAGATTTTACGGCTGTATAAATCATATATCTGATCAAATGCGGCCAGGTCCCCATTTACAAACTTCTTTATTATTTTTTGATCGGTATCCATGAAATTAAAAGGGAGGGCTTTATATCAAACATTACAAATTCCTTCCCGAGTTCAACAGAAATAGTATTACGTATACTTCACAATTTTATGAAAAATATGCATCACTATCAAGGGTTTGCTGATTTTCTCATGCCGATGCAAATTTCAAAGCCAAGTTAGGCATA
>CAYQQR010000051.1:0-29272 GCA_964420035.1 uncultured Bacteroidaceae bacterium
TTTTCTTAGTTATTTTTCAACTTTCTCCGGACAGTAGTGATTCTGAATCCTGAATCCTATCCTCTGATTGCCTTGATCCCCGGCAGTTCTTTGCCTTCGATATATTCCAGCATGGCACCGCCACCGGTGGAAACATAGCCTACCTTGTCGGCCAGGTCATATTTATTCACCGCTGCAACGGAATCCCCGCCGCCGACCAGGCTGAAGGCCCCTTTGGAAGTGGCATCGGCAATGGCCCTGGCAATTTCAACGGTTCCCTTCTGGAAATTTTCCATTTCGAAAACACCCATGGGACCGTTCCAGAGGATGGTTTTGGAATCCATGATCACTTTACTGTAAGCCTCAATGGTTTTGGGGCCGATATCCAGTCCCATCCAGCCATCGGGGACCTCGTCGATCGAGGTTTCCTGACGGTTGGCCTCATTATTAAAATTGTCGGCAACCACATGATCCCCGGGAAGGTGCAGCTTCACATTTTTTGATGTTGCTTTTTCCATGAGTTCCCTGGCCAGGTCCAGTTTATCCTCTTCCACGAGGCTCTTTCCTATTTTTCCACCGCGGGCCTTGATGAAGGTATAGGTCATGCCCCCGCCGATCACCAGGTTATCGACTTTATCGAGCAGGTTTTCAATGACGGAGATCTTGTCGGAGACCTTGGCTCCGCCCATCACGGCGGTAAAGGGTTTTTCGTAGTCTCCCAGGACTTTGTCCATAGCTTCCAGCTCATTCTGTATCAGGTGCCCGAAAAACTTATCCCGCGGGAAAAACCGGGCCACGATGGTGGTGCTGGCGTGGGCCCTGTGAGCGGTACCAAAGGCATCGTTAACATATACGTCGGCACCTTCTGCCAGCTGTGAGGCAAATTGTTCATCACCCTTGGTTTCTTCCGGGTGGAAACGCAGGTTCTCGAGCAGCAGGACCTCACCGGGCTGGAGTGCGTTCTTCATTTCCAGTGTTTTGTCCCCTATGCAGTCCCCGGCAAATTTAACTTGGGTTTCTGTCAGTTCTGACAGCCTGGGTACCACATGTTTCAGCGAGAACTTTTCCTCCGGGCCGCTTTTGGGACGTCCCAGGTGGGACATGAGAACAACGGCCCCTCCTTTTTCGAGTATCTTCCTGATGGTCGGAATGGCTTTCCGTATCCTGGTATCATCCGTTACCTCGAATTTATCGTTAAGCGGTACGTTAAAGTCGACCCGCGTGATGACTTTTTTACCCTGGAAATTATAGTTGTCTAATGTCTGCATTTCAGTATAGATTTTCGGATTTGTGCCAGAGTGCAAAATTATAAAAGTATTTTTATTTTACCTTTACCCTCGCGCACCGCACGAGCAAAAATAAACTTTACATTCAGGAAATATGCAGTTTTCATCCCTTATCGGACAGGAAGACATTAAGAAACGTTTGATCCAAACGGTGCAGGCAGGGCGGGTCAGTCATGCACAGCTATTGCACGGCAGGACCGGTTATGGGACCCTGGCCCTGGCATTGGCCTATGCCCGGTATATTCAGTGCATTAACCGCGGCGGGTCGGATTCCTGTGGGGAATGCAATGCCTGCCGGAAGATGGATAAACTGATCCATCCGGATGTTCATTTTGTGTTTCCCATCACCACGGCAGGCAAGCGTGATGCCACCAGCGATGATTACCTTGGGTTGTGGAGGAAATTCCTGCTGGAGCGTCCTTATCGTTCTCTGCAGGAATGGTTCCGGGAGATGGAGGTCGAGAATAAGCAGGGAATCATCACGGTGAAGGAAAGTGAGTCCATTTTGCGGAAGTTGAGTCTGAAGACCTATGAAGCGGAATACAAGATCATGATCCTCTGGCTGCCGGAAAAGATGAATGCCCAGGCAGGGAACAAGCTGTTGAAGATCCTTGAGGAACCGCCCGACAAAACCTTATTCATCCTGGTATCTGAAAATCCCGAACATTTATTACCTACCATCCTTTCCAGGACCCAGATTACGAAAGTCCCGGCACTGACCCATGAGAATATTGAACAGGCCCTTCGTGAAAGGGGAATACAGGGGGACGACAAGATACATGATGTAGTCAACCTGGCGGCAGGGGATTTTGAAAAGGCATTGCTTGTCTTGAAACGCACAGAAGAAAACCACGGACATCTTGATAATTTTATAAAACTCACGCGGCTCAGCTACAGCCAGGATGTTCCCGGGCTGATTGACTGGGTGGAAAAAATGGCCCGTCAGGGACGGGAAGGGCAAAAATCCTTCATGGAATATGCCCTGCGATTCATACGGGAAAATTACCTGATGCATGTTGTTTCCGGCACTTTGGCTCATATGGATGGGGAAGAGATGAAATTCGCGAAAAAGTTCCATCCCTTCATTCACGAGCATAACCTGGATGCCGTCTACCGGGAATTCAACCTGGCCTGTAATCATATAGAGGCCAATGCATACAGTAAGGTTGTGTTGATGGATCTATCCCTGAAACTGGTGCGTTTGATAAGAAAAAACTAATTTTTGTACATTTAACCATCGGAATTGAACGGATAACAGCAGAGGGCATGGAAGGATTTGGATGTAAGATGTGCGACAGCAGGGAGATGGTCATTGCCGGACCTTACCACCAGGTAAATGGCTGTTGCAAACTGGATGTATACGATTGGCTTCAAGACATTGAATGGACCTACAGCCAGGAAGAGATCGTCGAAGTACGGTTCAAAAATACCCGAAAAGAGTTTTATTACAACGAACATGGTATTCGGCTCAAGCCGGGCGATATAGTTGCCGTAGAAGCCAACCCGGGTCATGACATCGGGATTGTTTCGCTTACGGGACACCTGGTCCATTACCAGATGCACAAAAGAGGAGTGACCCAGTCAAAGGAGAATCTGAAGAAGGTTTACAGAAAAGCCAAGGAAAATGATATCGAAAAATGGCAAAAGGCCATTGCCCTGGAAAATGAGACCATGTTGAAGTCAAGAAAGATCGCGGAGGACCTCAAACTGGATATGAAGATCGGGGATGTGGAATACCAGGGCGACCATACCAAAGCCATTTTTTATTATATCGCTGATGAGCGTGTGGATTTCCGGGAGCTGATCAAAGTACTGGCCGGGGAATTCAGCATCCGTATTGAGATGCGGCAGATCGGTGCCAGGCAGGAGGCCGGCCGGATAGGCGGCATAGGGTCCTGTGGACGGGAATTGTGCTGTGCCAGCTGGATCACCAATTTCGTTTCGGTAACTACCAATGCAGCCCGCTACCAGGAGATGGCCCTGAATCCGCAAAAACTGGCCGGGCAGTGTGCCAAGCTGAAGTGCTGTCTGAATTATGAACTGCCCTGTTACCTGGATGCACAGAAGGATTTTCCCGACCGGGAAGCCAGGCTTGAAATGACAGACGGGACGCTGTATCACCAGAAAACCGATATTTACAGGGGCATCTTTTGGTATTCCCACGATAAGGAAATGGCTTCAAACCTGTTGCCCATACCGGTTGAACGTGTCAAGGAGATCATCAAGATCAATCAAAAGGGAGAAAAAGCACCCGGCCATAAACCCGAAACGCCGCAGGATGAAGAGATCAAATTTACAGGCCATTCCGGTCAAAAACAGGAAGAACCTTCCCGCCGGTCAAGTTCATTCCGCGAAAAGAAAAGGAACAAAAAGAAAAAACGTGACAAATCCTGAGCGGGTCCTTCTGGCCCTGATTGCTTTATTATTGTTGATAGCGCACAATGCCTGTGATCCCCGCAGGGTCTACGAAAAGAACGTCCGTATAGAGAATAAGCAGTGGTACCGGGACAAACCCCTGGTCTTTGAGATTCCCATCCGGGACACCCTTCACAGTCATAACATCTATATCAACCTGAGACATTCCCCGGAATACCGTTTCAGTAACATTTACATCTTTGTGACCACCATCGCGCCTTCTGAAGCAATTAGAAAAGACACGGTAGAGATCATACTGGCTCGGCCGGATGGGAAATGGTTGGGCAATGGACTGGGAGATATTCTGGATTATCAAAGGATTTACCTGCGAAACATCAAATTTCCGTATACCGGGAAATATTTCATGGAACTGCAGCATGCCATGCGGCCCGATCCCTTAAAACACGTACTGGATGCCGGGATACGCGTTGAGCGTGTAAAAAACCAGACTTCCCTTTAGCCGTGAGTAAGTATAAGCTGGCCAGGTTTGCCGAAATGAAATCCTTCCGGAATGTTTTTGAACCCGGCATCGGGAAGATCAAGGAAGGGGATCATGAACTTAAAGGGCAATGGGGAGAAAAGGTATTCGGTAATGATCATCCCATCGTTTTGGAGCTGGGTTGTGGCAAAGGTGAATACACCATTGGGCTGGCTGAGAAGTTTAGCGATAAGAATTTTATCGGGGTGGATATCAAGGGAGCCCGGATTTGGAAAGGGGCCAAATACATCCATGAAAACAAAACCCCGAATGCCGCTTTTCTCCGTACCCGCGTAGAATTCATCGAAAAATTCTTTGCGCCCGGTGAGATTCATGAGATATGGCTGACCTTTCCGGATCCCCAGGAGAAAATAAGGAGGAGAAAGAAAAGACTGAGCGGACCGGTTTTTCTGAATGCATACAGCCATTTTCTCGTGCAGGGAGGCATCATTCACCTGAAAACAGACAACGACATTTTGTACCGGTACACCCGCTTGCTGGTGCAAAAAAACAGTTTCAGGGTTCTGCAGGACCTTGAAGATCTCTACGCGTCGGGCCGGGTAGACGATATCCTGGATATTAAAACTTTCTATGAACGAATGTTCCTGGAGGAAGGGAAAAAGATATATTACCTGAAGTTTGCCCTTGAACCCAGGGAAGAAATCCTGGAACCCGATGAAGATATCTGATAGAACTAATTGATAGTGGGAAAATTGATATTCAGGATGATCTGCTTATCGCGTTTCAGGAAAGCATCCGGTATCCTGATCAGGAATTGGACTCGTTAAACAGCTGTTTTGTTATATTTGTATTCCTAAACGTGCTTATTTCATGGAAATCAACAAAGAAAAGGTGCTTGAAGCATTGAAAAAGGTCAGGCATCCTGAGCAGGGGAAAGATATCGTGCAACTGGGTATGGTGGCGGATTTGCGTGTGCAGGGGGATGACATTCACTTTGTCCTGAAGTCTGAAAAACCCAACGATCCACTTCTGAATTCCATACAGAAAGCAGCCACAAAGGTCATAAAAACCCTCGTGCCGGCATCGGCAAAAGTACGGATAAGCGTTCCCGGAACTACTGATCCTGGGGAAGAGGATCAAATCCTTTCAGGGGTGAAGAATATCATCGCCGTGGCATCCGGCAAGGGTGGCGTGGGAAAATCGACCATTGCCGCCAACCTGGCCGTTGCTGTTTCCAGCCTGGGCTACCGCACCGGCCTGATCGATGCGGATATTTACGGTCCTTCCATCCCTAAAATGCTGAGCGCGGAAGATACGCGTCCTTCCATCATCAAGAAAAACGGCAAGGAAATGATCGTTCCGGTGGAGCCTTTTGGGGTTAAGATGATCTCCATAGGGTTTTTTATCGAACCGGATGATCCGCTGGTTTGGCGGGGTCCCATGGCAACCAATGCACTGCGGCAGTTTATTTCGCAGGGAGATTGGGGCGGGCTGGATTATTTATTCGTGGATACCCCGCCCGGCACCAGTGATATTCATCTGACCCTGGTCCAGGAAGTACCGGTGACCGGGGCGGTGATCGTTTCCACTCCTCAGAAAGTGGCCCTGGCAGATGCCATCAAGGGCATTAACATGTTCCGGGGAGAAAAGATCAATGTTCCCGTACTGGGACTTATTGAGAACATGTCCTGGTTCACCCCGGCTGAATTACCGGATAAACGGTATTACATTTTTGGCAGGGAAGGTTGCAAACAGCTGGCCGAAAAATACAATGTACGTCTATTGGGCCAGATACCTATTGTGCAGAGTATCCGGGAAGGCGGAGATCGCGGCCAGCCCTCTGTCCTGGATGAAGGCGATGTCACCGGGGAGGCCTTTATGCAGCTGGCCAGGAATGTTATCGATGCTACGGAAGAAAGAAACAAAAACCTTCCTGCATCTGAAAGATTAAGGATCACAAGAAAGTAAAACCATAAATCGATTAATCATGGCAGAACAATCAATGGAAGATGTTCGTAAGCGGGTCAACATTGCACTGGGAAAAATACGCCCTTATCTTCAGGCTGATGGTGGAGACATCACCCTGGAAGAGATCACCGACGATATTACCGTAAAGGTAAAACTGCAGGGTGCCTGTCAGGGCTGTCCATTCAGTTTTCAGACGCTGAAGGCGGGCGTGGAACAAGCCATCCGCGAAGAGGTACCTGAAATGAAAGAATTGGTATCTTTAGCATAAATTGCAGGATGCCGGACGAAGAAAAAAGCCCGTACGTGCTACCGTAGCGTATGGGTTTTTTATTTATGTCCATGATCGGGACGGTACGGAAAATAATTTCTTTGATTCTGTGTTAATTGTATACATGCCCAGGAATTTGTTCAAAAGGATATTTTATATTTTTTCCATAGGCCTTACGCTTATGGTGTATTCTTCGTGTTCAACGGAAAAGAACACCCTGATCACCCGCGGCTATCACAACCTGACTTCTCGTTATAACATCCTTTTCAACGGAAAAGAAAGTTTCAAAAAGGGTAAAAAGCGGGTGGCAGAGAATTATGATTACGATTACACGCGGATTCTGCCCATCTTTTTGTACGATGACGAGTCGATCGCGCAAAGTGTTGCCCCCGAGATGGACCGCACCATTTCAAAAAGCACCAAGGTGATCACCCTGCATTCCATTAAGGCAAAGCCGGAGTATAAGAACGGTCCGGCCACCCCCAGGCAAAAAGCTTTTTATGAGCTGAACGAGTACAACAAGTGGATGGATGAGAATTATCTCCTGATGGGTAAGGCCTATTTCTACAAGCATGAATTTTATCTGGCCCTGGAAACATTCAGATTCATCCTGAACGAATTTCCCAACAATCCGGTCCGGTTTGAAACCCTGGTCTGGATGGCCCGGGCCCGTATCGAGCTGGAGGAATACCGGGATGCCATGGATATCCTTGAGCTCCTGGACAGCATGGAAGATTTTCCCGAAAACCTTTATGGTGAGCTGGAGGCTACAAAAGCCAATTATTACCTGAAACAAGAACAGTATGAAAGAGCCATTCCCTGGTTGGAAAAGGCCCTGGAAAATGTAAGGAAAAAGCCCCGCGAGATAAGATATACCTACATCTTGGCGCAGCTGTACCAACGCACGGGTAATTTTGCCAGGGCCTCTGAAATGTATGAGAAGGTGACCAGGATGAATCCGCCTTATGAGTTTGCCTTCAATGCCAGGATCAACAGGGCCGGTGTATTTGTTACCGGAGCCGGAAACAGCAAGGAGATTACCAGAGAATTAAGGAAAATGCTGAAAGATGATAAAAACATCGATTACCAGGACCAGATATATTATGCACTTGGTAATGTCAAGCTCAGGGAGAATAAGGAGGATGAAGCCATTGAGATGTTTAAAAAATCAGTCCACAGCAGCATTAACAATGTCAAACAGAAAACAATTTCCTACCTGACCATTGCTGATATTTACTATGAGCGTACAGCCTATGAGCAGGCTGAATCCTATTATGACAGTGCCGTTATTGCCATGGACAACTCCTATCCCAACTATGAAGAAGTGTTGGCTAAATCCAGGAGCCTGACCACCCTGGTTCAGCATATCAATAAGGTGTCCCTGGAAGATTCGGTCCAGCTCCTGGCCATGCTGGATGAAAGTGATCTCTATGCCCGAATCGATGCCATCATAGAGGATGTCAGAAGGAAGGAACAGGAAGAGACGGAACGGGAGCGGGAAATGATGGAGGACCGGCAATATGACCGGATGATGATGAACGATCCCCGTAACCCCGCAAGCGGAAATACCGGGGGAACATGGTATTTTTACAATAACGCGGCCAAGAGCTTTGGTCAGCCTGAATTCAGGATGAAATGGGGAAACCGGAAGCTGGAAGATAACTGGCGCCGGTCCAATAAATCTGCCGTTTCCTTTGAAGACCAGGAGGAAACAGTCCAGGTAGACAGTGCGGCAACGCAGGTGCAGACCAAGTTGCTGAGCAACAAGACCCGTGAATTTTACCTTCAGAATGTTCCCCTGACAGACAGCATGATGGCCCGGTCGCACGACCGGATAAAATATGCCCTCTATCACAGCGGTAACATTTACAAGGATGAGCTGAACGATAAAGAAAAAGCGATCGAGTCATTTACGGATTTGGTTGAAAGATATCCCGGGAGCGCGTACACCCTTTCTGCCTATTACAGTCTTTATGATCTGCATCGTTCAGAAAACCAACCTGCAATGGCAGAAAAATACAAGAACCTGCTGGTTAAACGCTATCCCAACTCCCAACCCGCGAAGATCCTGTCTGATCCGAATTACGTGGCCGAATATGAACGCATGGAGCAGCAGAAGAATGATTTTTATGAAGACACTTATTCAAAATACAGGGAAGGCCTTTATGCTCAGGTTATAGAGAATGCCGATCATGCATTGGATGAGTATGATGATCCGGACCTCATCCCCCGCTTCTATTATCTTAAGACCCTTGCGATAGGGAAGATCTATGATGAACGTTCCTTCCGGAACGAGCTGGATACGGTGCGCAGCCGTTATCCCGATCATGAGGTGGCCCGGCAGGCACAGCAAATCATTACCCTGCTGGATGAAGCCAGACCGGAACTGAAAGAGGAAGCCGACCTGCAGGAGGCCAAAACCATCTATGAACCTGTAGATACCGCAAGCACCCATGTTGTTTTACTGCAGGTCAATAAAAATGCCAATATCAATCAGCTCAAGTTCGATCTGATTAATTTCAACCTGGATTATTATCCTGACAGAAACTTTGAGATCGTTGAGGAAAATATAAAAGACGATCAAGTCTCACTAAGCATCCGTACCTTTGCTGACCTCAGGGAAAGTAAAGAATATTTACTGAACCTGCTGGAACAGGAGGAAATATTCACCAAGCAGGAAGGCTTGAACCAGCGGGGCATGCTTATTTCGACGGCCAACCTGGGAATACTGCTGGAAGAAAAGCTAATGGACCAGTACAAGGCTTTTTTCAATGAGAATTATGACGTAAATTGAATGTCTTTTAGCGAAGATGAGCACCATTAAAATTCTGTGGACCGACGATGAGATTGACCTGCTGCAACCGCATATCCTGTTCCTGAGGGACAAGGGCTATGACGTGTCTACGGCAAGCAACGGGGAGGATGCCATCCGGGCGGTCCTGGAGCAGAAATTCGACCTTATATTTCTGGATGAAAACATGCCCGGACTCAGTGGTCTGGAGACCCTCTCCCGTATCAAAGAAATGGACCCGACCATTCCGGTGGTGATGATCACCAAGAGTGAGGAGGAAAACATCATGGACGAGGCGATCGGGTCCAATATCAGCGACTATCTGATCAAGCCGGTAAAGCCGAACCAGATCCTTCTTTCCATCAAGAAGCATACGGATACCAAACGCCTGGTCAGGCAGAAGGCCACCATGGATTATCAATCCCAGTTTGCACAGCTGGGTTTGCAGATCAACGAGGCGCATGATTTCAAAGACTGGGCCGATATATACAAGCGACTGACTTTTTGGGAACTTGAACTGGAACAGATAGAGGATGCCTCCCTGAAAGAGATCCTTCTGATGCAGAAGAATGAAGCCAATCACGGGTTCAGCAAATATGTACGGAACAATTACCTTGGATGGTTCAATGAAAAATCAATTGACAAACCCCTGCTTTCACCCAATGTTCTTCAACAGGAGATATTTCCACTGGTAGATAATAAAGAAAAGGTCTTCCTGGTTCTCATCGACAATCTTCGTTTTGATCAATGGAAGGTCATGTACAGGGTGATCAAGGATTATTTTTCCCCGGACCGGGAAAATCTTTATTGTTCTATCCTTCCGACAACAACACAGTATTCGAGAAATTCATTTTTTGCCGGACTTATGCCCATGGATATAGAGGAGCTGTATCCCTCTTTATGGAGGTACGATGAAGAGGAAGGCGGTAAAAATCTCCGTGAATCCGAACTTCTTGTCAAACAACTGCAGCGGCTGGGGAAGAATTACAAGTTCAAATACGAAAAGATAAGCAACCAAAGGGCAGGTAACAAACTGTTGGAGAGCATACCCGCCATGCTGGAAAATGATCTGAATGTGCTGGTTTACAATTTTGTGGACATGCTGTCCCATGCCCGTACCGACATGGAAATGATTCGTGAGCTGGCCGGAAACGAAGCCGCTTACCGATCCCTGACGCTTTCCTGGTTTCAGCATTCCCATCTCCTGGACCTGGTCCGGGAGATCTCGGGTAAAGGAATCAAGCTGGTGATCACCACCGATCACGGTTCCATCCAGGTAAACAATCCGGTTAAGGTGGTGGGCGACCGGATGACCACGGCCAATATCCGCTATAAACAGGGAAAGAACCTGAATTATAAACGCCAGGAAGTTTATGAGGTCAAGCGTCCTGAATTGATCCGCCTTCCTAAATCACATTTAAGCTCCATTTATATTTTTGCCTACAACAACAATTTCATGGTTTATCCCAATAACTACAACCATTATGTAAACTATTACAGAAACACCTTTCAACATGGAGGAATTTCCATTGGAGAGATGCTGGTACCCCTGGTAATTCTTTCTTAGTTCCTATCTTTGCCGCATGCCGGAGATAAACATTCCTGAAGAAGTCAATCTGCCCAAAGCTGCCCGTGCCTTCCTGAAGCTCGCCGGCAATCACCGGTTATTTGCCATCTACGGGGAGATGGGAGCCGGAAAGACCAGCTTGATCAAAGCCATTTGCAAAGAACTGGGCGTACAGGATGCTGTCAGCAGTCCCACCTTTGCCCTGGTGTATGAATATCTCACCGCTGCCGGAGAGCCGGTCTATCATTTTGATTTCTACCGCCTGGATGATGTGCAGGAAGCCATGGATATTGGTTTTGAGGAATACCTCTACAGCGAAGGATGGGTCTTCATCGAATGGCCTGAACCCGTGGAGGGGCATCTGCCCGAGGGCTGTGTACCCGTGCTTATAAGACGACATGAAGACGGAACACGAACCGTGGATATCAATTTACCTTCCTGAAGAAGATTTATTTGACTGGCTGTCTGATTTGTAGTATTTTAGAACACTTAGTCAACAGCTCGCGTAAAGATGACTGCACAGGATCAAAAATCCTCCGAATTCAACTTAAGTAAAAGTGGTCTGCTGCCCCAGGAGGAACTATTGGAGGTGGGAAAAAAGCATAAGACCTTTACCATTGGCATACCCAGCGAGGATCATAAATATGAAAGCAGGGTCCCCCTGACCCCCGAGGCTGTCGAATTGATCGTCAACAACGGTCACGAGGTATTCATTGAAACCGGCGCCGGGAGATCAGCAGATTACAAGGACCATGACTATAGTGAATGCGGGGGCGGCATTGTTGATCAGAAAGCACAGGTATTCAAATCCGACATCATTCTGAAGATGGCTCCGCTGACCGTTCAGGAGATCAAACTGCTCAAGGAACACCAGATGATCATTACCTCCCTTCATCTGAATGACCGGTCGGAAGAATACATAAGGAAACTGATGCAAAAGAAGGTTACGGCCGTATCTTTTGAGAACATCAAGGATGACAACAATTGTTTTCCCCTGGTCCGTTCCATGAGTTCCATAGCCGGCAATACGGCCATCCTGATCGCTGCCGAGTACCTGAGTAATCTCAGGGGGGGCAAGGGGGTCATGCTGGGCGGTATTCCCGGCATCACACCGGCAGAAGTGGTTATTCTGGGAGCCGGAACGGCAGCCCTGTATGCAGCCCGGGCAGCCATCGGGCTGGGGGCCTTTGTTAAGATATTCGACAGCTCTGTGCACAAACTTACCAGGCTCCAGCAAAACCTGGGACACCCGGTGTACACCTCGGTATACCATCCGCAGGTCTTTGAAAAGGCCCTGCGATCGGCCGACGTGCTTGTTGGTGCCGTACGGCTTATCGATAAGGGACCGCGCTACCTGGTTTCGGAAGAGATGGTCAGGAAAATGAAAAACGGCGCCATCATCATAGATATCAGCATCGACCAGGGGGGTTGTATAGAAACATCAGAACACAGAACACAACAGGACCCGGTATACACCAAACACGGGGTCGTTCACTATTGTGTCCCCAATATTCCTTCCCGGGTGGCCAAAACCGCCTCTATTGCAATAAGCAACGTACTGGCTCCCTTGTTGATCGACCTGGGTGATATGGGTGGTCCCAAGAATTTCCTGAAAGCCGACAAGGGCGTTCGCAATGGGGTTTATATCTTTAACGGCATCCTGACCAGCGATTTCATCGGGCGCCATTTCAATATTCCTTCCCGGGATATTAATTTGCTTATGGCTGCGTTCTAATAAGGAATGAATTTCAATAGGATGAATCGGAGAATTTTTTTTTTGCCACTTGTGGCGGTGATGGTTTTGCCGGGTTGTGAGAAAAATGAAGGCGAACCGAAAAATACCGGTACGGTGGTCGTCAGCTCGCAAAAATTTCTTTCGGAAACCTATTATGTTTACGGATTCTCATTTGCCAGTGCCCAAACATACCAGTATCCCGGTCAGAATGCCGTGGACCTGGTGGCTGTGGAAAAGCAGAATCTTGATGGCAGCATCGCCGGGGTCTATTTTGAAAGTCCGGGCAACGACGATGCCTTCCTGCTCGGTGCCAGCTTTGCATCCGAAACAGAAGCAAAGGAATATTACGATAATTATTTGACTGCCGAACCGGGCGAATACCTGGAACTTGCTTCCCCGTTGGAGGAGCACCAGGTATGGACCTACCAAAGTGCCGGCGATCGTTATGCCAAATTCAGAATAATTAAGCTGGAGACCATACAACCCGTTGCCGGAGCTCCCTTTATTGAGGTTACGCTGGAGTATTTCTACCAACCGGACGGGAGCAGGAACCTGTACAACCAGGATCAGAAATAGGCCCTGACCTGCATTCCCCCGGTGTGTATCACTTTTTTCTCTTCCGAAACCCGGCCGTCATAGGTGAGGTTGATCTCAATGCCGCTGCCCAGACTATGCTGTACCAGCAAACTCCAGGTGCCGTTGTACCCGGGTTCCAGTCCGCCCAGCATTTCATAAGCTACGGGAGTGTTGGGTTCGGCGTTGTAGAATAAATTGATCAGGTGTGCCTCCATGCGTATCTTGCCCCTGTTCGAAATACTGTACTGTCCTTCCAGACCGATGTTGTTTTCTGTGGCTTGCTCTTCCACCAGGGTGGACTCTTTCAGGTTTTTGCTTTTCTTAAAGCGGTAGGCAAGCTTAAGTTTAAGCCTGGTTCCCGGCTGGTATTCCAGTTCGATATCGTTCCGGGTATGGTTGATCTTGTAGTTCCGGTTCAGGAAGAATTCGGATTCCAGGGAGCTCAATCCTCTTTCCGCCTGGTTCATCAGCACCAGGTCCTCAAGGATATGGACCCTGAACCTAAGGGCATTGGACTGTAAGCCGCGGATCTCTGCACCATTGGCCAGAAGATTTTTGACCGTGGTGCTCAGATAAATATGGTCTATTCCGAATCGACTGGAAGAGCGGTTGAAAGAGAAATTGTTCCTTACCGAGGAGGTGAAGCTGGTCAGGGAGGTATCCCCCAGGTTCAGATACAGGGGGTTCAGGTTTTTACCCAACTCTTCTTCCCGGTCGCTTCTCTCCATACGAAAGGCAAATCGATTTGAAAACCGGGAGATAAACTTAAGAATTCCTTCCCTGCTGCCCCATATCCGTGCAGGAGCAAGGGTTATCTGCTGACTGAAGCGTGTATTAAAGATCTTTTCGTACCGGGTTCCCGGCAGGAATATCCTGATATAACCGGCCTGATCGGGAAAGCGGGCCAGTTCGAACTCATCCAGTTCCTTGATGCCGTTTTCATTGTAATCGGTCCAGCTATAAACTCCCTGTCCCCGTGCCACTTCAAGGTAAGAATACTCCTTTACCCGCTCCAATCCTGATCCGGCCTGGTAGAAAGCAGCCATGGTCAGGCTCCCCCTCAGGAAGCGATTGTTGTAGTTGATCTTACCGAGAAGATTGTTCTCCTCAGGCAGGTCGATCAGTGCCGTATCGTTGATCTCCAACAGTCTGTATGTTATGGACGATTGGATGCGCCCCAGTTTATCATGGCCCAGAAGGCTGCTGAGAGAAAAATTATGTGCCGTGGTGGCGGTCTTTAAGCCATAAACCCCGGGAGCCTGATCCTCGCGCAATTCATAACGCAGTTCAGAAAATGAACGGGCACTGTCGCCATGCCTCAGAAACAAGCCGTGCTGGTACCAGGCAAAACTGTTGCTCATAAGACTGTCGCGGCCTTCTGGTTTCCACCGGTTCAGTTCCCCTTCTTCCCGTATGCCTGCACTGAGTAATTTAAAATCACGGAGATACATCAGGTCATAGCGAAGAAAGAGGGTATTGCGATTCAACTTATCCGTTTGCAGCAGGCTGGCGAACCAATGACCCTCATTCTTCGCTGTTTGCAGACGGCCCCGTGTGCTGTGCCGGCTGGCACTGTAGCCGCCCGGCCGGGACAGGAAGTCGAAGCTATAAATGCCCCGGGCTTTATCTGATGCCTCAAAACGGAGTCCTGCCCGGAGCATGTGTTCCTTCAGGGTGTCGGATGCTGTCTCCAGGTTCCAGTTCCGTTCAAATTCAACTTCCCGGTAGCGTTCCGGTGCCCGGAAATGATCATCGGTCCCTTCCCAGCCTGCAAACAGGGAAAGTTTAAAAAGGGAAGTATCGGTGAAGGGCAATAGTTGTCCGGCCGATAGTTTCCATCCCATTCCCATGTTATCCTCACGGTCCCGGCTGGAAAAAGTGTTCAGGTCGCGGTTCGTCAGGGCCCATTCCATCCAAAGCGAGGTGCCGGATTGGAGCCGGTAGTCGGCACCCAGGGTCATCATCTGGTGTTTTTTAGGGGTAACCAGTCTTTTAACGGGAGCGTAACTCCCCTGGGGAATCCCGTCGACGGGGGCCACCCATTGGTACACCCGTCCGTTGGCAGCCGAGCGGATGGGCAGGTAATTGCCCCTGCCTTCACCGACAAAAGAAAAGCCCGGCTGGTAATGGGCATTCTTCGGATCGGTGGAAAATACATAGATATCTTCATAGAGGGTTCCACCCACCAGGGTGTCGGTAAGCGTATAGCGTACCTGGTCGTTCTCAAAACCCACCGAATCGCCGCTTTCGATAAGCGCTCCATCCAGGTTGTCGCCCAGCCCGGACAGGAACTCTTTTTCCTCGTCGCTCAAGCTCTGTTGGAGGGATTGGTTTTTGCTGTCCTGTTCCGAAAGAACATTCAGCCAGAAACGCCCCCTATCTGTTTTCAGCTGGTTGCCGGAATAGACCATGAAACGGGCATAGTTTTTTTCGGCATACTCGAATTCCACCACAATTCTTTTATCCTTGGTGATGGGCCGGTTGGGTGTGAACACCAGCTCGGCAGTGTTATAATCGATGGTATAATCATATTCGAGTCCGCGCCGCATCCTGACCCCGTCGATATAGACCTTTTCGGTGCCGGCAAGCACCACGATATACTGCTCGTTTTCACATCCCATTAAGCGGTAGGGTCCCTGATTGCCTTCAATGCCTGTAAAGGACATCCGGCAATATTTCCCTTTGGAAATGGCCCCGCTGAATTTTGTTTTAAGTTCAGTGTTGTTGTTTTGTCCAAGTTGACTATGGGTTGTAAACCGGGCGCCCTGAAGCTTTTTATAGAACTGCATGAAATACCCCGGCTCCGGCTGGAGTTCAAAATCACCGGCTGTCAGTTCTGTGGTTTCATTATACACGCGTATATACACCTTGTCGAACTCACGGATCTGCCGGGAGGTTCCCTCCGGCTGAACAGGGATGTTCCTGTCGGAAATGGCTGCATCAATATTGAGATCCTCGCTTAGGCGCCCTGTCAGCTGAAGGTTAAGGGATGAATTCACGATAAGGTCCTGGTTGTTGCCAAATGCAAGGCCCCGGGAAATACTACCCTGTTTATCCAGCTCGTCGTTTTGGAAAAGGCCATCGAATTCATAGCTTTGATCCCGGAACCTATATACGGTCCGGTCCAGGTCGCCCGGCTCACCGAAGATACCCGGACTTTTGCGCGTATATATATTATTGAAGTTGATGGGAAAAACCCTGTAGGAAGCCAGCATCTTTTGTCCCTTGCAGGCCTCATCTATCCAGAGTTTTGCTGCAGCAGGGTCCAGGTAATAATCGGTGCGGTCCAGGGGATGGTTTTCTTCATCAAAAAGGATCAGGCTTTCCGGGACAATGCTCAGGCTATCCAGGATCAGGGTATCCCCCTGATATTGAAAACTGCTGTGCCTGTGATTGTTTATGGCTTGTGCAAAGATCTCCGGGACCGTGATCCAGAGCATCAGAAGAAGATATGTCCCCCAAAACTTCAAATTCAAGTATTCGCTAACTGCTTGTGTAAAAATATGAACTGGAATATTTAAAGAAAATTGTATCTTAAAGAATTATGCGCGTCCTATACGATATTGGCATAAGACTTTACCTTGCAGGCATTTACCTTGCTTCTCCGTTCCACGGCAAAGCTTCCGACTGGATCATTGGCCGCAGGGGATGGTACGAAAGGTTACATGATGTTTTCAAGCCGGGTGAAAAAGTAGCCTGGTTTCATTGCTCTTCTTTGGGTGAATTTGAGCAGGGCAGACCGGTTATGGAAGCATTCCGGGAGGCCCACCCGGAGTACAGGATTCTACTGACCTTTTATTCTCCCTCCGGATATCATGTCAGGAAAAACTATTACGGGGTGGATTGTGTGGAATACCTGCCCCCGGATACCCCCCGGAATGCCCGGAGATTTCTGAAGCTGGTTAATCCCCAGATTGCTTTTTTCATCAAGTATGAATACTGGTATCATTTCCTGAGGGAGAGCCGGAGAATGGGCGTCAAGCTTATTCTTATCTCTGCCATTTTCAGGAAAAAACAAATCTTTTTCCGGTCCTATGGCAAATGGTTCCTGAGAATCCTCAAATGTTTCCATATTATTTTTGTCCAGAACAAACATTCAAAGGATCTTTTAAAGGAATACGGCATCCACAGGGTCAGGCTGGCAGGTGACACCCGTTTCGACCGGGTCGAGGAGGTTAAGCTGAAGGCCAGGAAGCTGGAAGAGATCGACCGTTTCAGGCAGGATAAGGTACTGCTGATTGGGGGAAGTACCTGGTTGCCGGATGAGAAGATGATCCTGCGCCTGCTGCGCGATGATGACCGCTTAAAATGCATCATGGTTCCGCATGAGCCCTCCAGGGCACACATAGAACAGCTTATCGGGCATATGGGTGACATCCCCATGGGGCTCTGGTCGAACCGTGATCACACCAACCTGGATGAGGTACGAGTGCTGGTCGTCGATGCCGTAGGTTTTCTCTCCAGTCTTTACGCCTATGGGGATATGGCCTGGATTGGAGGAGGATTCGGCAAAGGGATACATAATACCCTGGAAGCTGCTGTTTTTGGTATCCCCGTAATTTTTGGCCCCAACTACAAAAAATTCGAGGAAGCCAGGGAACTGATCCGGACCGGGGGAGGTTTTTCCGTAAAGAACTATGAAGAATGCCGGGAACGAATCCGGGATTTTCTGGATCATCCCGAGCGGAGAAAAAATGCCGGAGTAGAATCCGGGGCTTATGTCATGAGTCATACCGGTGCTACCGAATTCATTCTGGAGGAGATACGAAAAAAGGTATAAAAGCCGGAGCGCCTTAAAGCTCCTGTAATCTGGAGAAATCAAGGCATCCTGACTCTTTTAATTTATGAAATTCCCCGGATAAATTCACCTTATCTTAACAAAAATTCTAAAAATTTTTTCCTCAGATAAAAAATTATTAACCATTAATTCACTTTCTGCGCTATTTCAGCCCCAATCAGGAATTGTTGATAAAGGTTATTCAGATAATAAAATCCCCTAGTCTTTTAAGGCAATATAATTAATTGGTATTCAGTTTAATATGTATGCGGGTTAATAAAAAAAAATGATTGTTGAAAAATACGAAAGGCTGTTTGTTGTTCACCCTTTCATCAGTTTCTATATTGCAGTCTGTCTTTCGGATCATTTTCCCCATACATAACTAATTGGTTATTAATTTTTAAAGAATCTCACGTAATGGAAGAAACAGCCACTGGAAAGAAACGTACTGAACAGGAGCAAAAAAAGGAAAAACAGTCAGAAGAGCAAGGCAAGGAATCGAGAACTTATACTTTCAAGGAGGCTGTTGAAGCATCCAGGGCTTACTTCAGGGGAGATGAGCTGGCCGCGACGGTATGGATCAATAAGTATGCATTAAAGGATTCCATGGGCAGGCTTTATGAGAAGACGCCCGACGATATGCACCGCCGCCTGGCCAGGGAGGTGGCACGCGTTGAAAAAAAATATCCCAAGCCATTAAGTGAGGATGAAGTATATGGGCTTTTTAAGGACTTCAAATATATCGTTCCGCAGGGATCGCCCATGACGGGGATTGGGAACAATCATCAGGTTGCTTCTCTTTCAAACTGTTTTGTTATCGGTCATGAAGGACCTTCCGACTCTTACGGGGGCATCATGAAGATAGACCAGGAGCAGGTCCAGTTGATGAAAAGGCGGGGCGGGGTTGGACACGATCTCTCCCATATCCGTCCCAAGGGCAGTCCGGTACTGAACTCGGCCCTGACTTCCACCGGGGTGGTACCTTTCATGGAACGTTATTCCAATTCCACCCGGGAGGTGGCCCAGGACGGTCGCCGGGGGGCTTTGATGCTGAGTATTTCTATTAAGCATCCCGACTCGGAAAGTTTCATTGATGCTAAGATGGAGCGGGGCAAAGTTACCGGCGCCAATGTTTCGGTACGCATCGACGATGAGTTCATGAAATCGGTCACCGGGAACAAGCCCTACATCCAAAAGTATCCCATAGATGCAGAAAAACCTGCTTATGAAAAGGAAGTGGATGCTCAGAAACTCTGGAAAAAGATTGTTCATAACGCATGGAAATCCGCCGAACCCGGGGTCCTTTTCTGGGATACCGTAACACGGGAGTCGGTTGCCGATTGTTATGACGACCTGGGTTACCGGACGGTATCCACCAATCCCTGCGGTGAGATTCCCCTTTGCCCCTATGATAGCTGCAGGCTTTTGGCCATAAACCTCTATTCCTACGTTGAGGATCCTTTCAAGGAAAAGGTACGTTTCAACTTCCCGAAGTTCAAAAAGCATGTACAGCTTGCACAGCGCATCATGGATGATATCATAGACCTGGAGCTTGAAAAGATCGATGCCATCCTCGACAAGATCAACTCCGACCCGGAAGACGAGGAGTTGAAGCGCGTGGAAAAGAAACTTTGGGAAAACATCCGGACCAAAGCATCGGAAGGCCGCAGGACCGGGGTAGGGATAACCGCTGAAGGGGATATGCTTGCGGCCCTGGACCTGACCTACGGTACTGAAAATGCCATAGATTTTTCTGTTGAAGTTCACAAGACCATAGCCCTGGAAGCCTACCGCTCTTCTGTAAATATGGCCAAGGATCGTGGTCCCTTTCCCATTTATGACGCTGAACGGGAAAAGGATAATCCCATGATCAGCAGGATCAGGGCCGAGGATCCCGGACTTTATGACCGGATGATCAAACACGGCCGCCGCAATATTGCATTGCTGACCATCGCTCCTACCGGCACCACCAGTCTGATGACCCAGACCACCTCGGGCATCGAGCCCGTATTCCTGCCGGTCTACCAGCGCCGCAGGAAAGTCAATCCCAACGATAAGTCGGCCAAGATAAGCTTCATTGACGAGGTCGGGGACAGCTGGGAGGAATATAATGTCTTTCATCATAAGTTCGAAACCTGGCTGGAGACCAATGGTTACAACGTTAAGGAGGTCAAGGCCATGCCCAGGGATGAGATTCGGGCCATCATTGAAAAGTCGCCATACTATAAGGCCACCTCCAACGATGTGGACTGGGTGGCCAAGGTTAAAATGCAGGGTGAAGTGCAGAAATGGGTGGATCATTCCATTTCCGTAACCATCAACCTGCCCAAGGATGTGAGCGAGGAGCTGGTCTCTGAACTTTACCAGACTGCCTGGGAAAGCGGATGTAAAGGCTGCACCATTTACAGGGATGGGTCCCGTTCCGGGGTATTGATCTCCAGTGATGAAAAAGGAGAGGACCAGGAGAATCTGGCCAAAAAATACAAGCGGCCCAAAGTGTTGGATGCCGACATTGTCCGCTTCAAGAACAACGATGAAAAATGGATTGCCTTTGTGGGCCTGAAAGACGGAAGGCCCTATGAAATATTTACAGGTATTGAAGAAGAAGATCGCTTTCCTATCCCCAGGAACATCACCCGGGGAAAGATCATCAAGATCAAGGAGGAGGACGGAACCACCCGTTATGATTTCCAGTTTATCGACAAATACGGTTATAAGAACACCATGGGGGGGCTGTCGCACATCTTCGACCCGGAATTCTGGAATTATGCCAAGCTGATCTCCGGGGTGTTGCGGCACCAGATGTCCATACCCGAGGTGGTCAACCTGGTTTCATCCCTGCGCCTGGATACCGACACCATCAATACCTGGAAGGCCGGTGTTGAGCGGACCCTGTCCAGGTACATTCCCAACGGCACCAAGGTACAGGGACACCAAAAGTGCCAGGATTGCGGCTCCACCGAACTGATCTACCAGGAAGGCTGCATCATCTGCACCCAGTGCGGTTCTTCGAAGTGTGGTTGAAAAGTCAGTTCCGGGTTCTTCCTGGTTTATTCGATTATCTTTAATTCTTTACCTACCTTGATGAATGCATCGATGGCCTGGTCGAGGTGCTGTTGTTCATGGGCGGCGGAGAGTTGTACCCGGACGCGGGCCTGTCCTTTGGGCACCACCGGATAATAAAAACCAATCACGTAAATACCTTCCTCCAGTAAACGGGCGGCCATTTCCTGGGATAGTTTGGCATCATAGAGCATGATGGGAACAATGGCCGAGTCGGTGGGTTTCATGTCAAACCCGGCCTCTTTCATCCTGGTGAAAAAATATTCTGTATTCTTATGCAGCTTGTCCTGCAACTCGGTTGTTTCGCTCATCATTTCGAACATACGGGTGCCGGCGGCCACGATCATGGGAGGCAGCGAGTTGGAAAACAGGTAAGGCCTGGAACGCTGGCGCAGAAGTTCGATGATCTCCTTTTTACCGGTGGTAAATCCGCCGATGCCTCCACCGAAGGCTTTGCCCAGGGTTCCTGTAATAATGTCCACCTCACCACGGCAGTCAAAAAGCTCGGTGAGTCCGCGGCCGGTTTTACCCACCACCCCGGCGGAATGACATTCATCGATCAGAACCATGGCATCATAGCGATTGGCCAGTTCTATCATTTTATCCAGCGGGGCCACATCCCCGTCCATTGAAAAAACGGCATCGCTGACAATAATACGGAATCGCTGCTCCGATGCTTTTTTGAGCTGCTCTTCCAGGTTGTCCATATCGTTATGAGCGTAGCGATACCGCTGGGCCTTACAGAGTCTGACCCCGTCGATGATGGAAGCGTGGTTGAGGGTATCCGAGATGATGGCGTCTTCAGCAGTCAGGATGGGTTCGAACATTCCCCCGTTGGCGTCAAAACATGCGGCATATAATACAGTATCTTCAGTAGCGAAGAATTCAGCGATCTTTTTTTCCAGTTCCAGATGTATGTCCTGGGTCCCGCATATGAACCGGACCGAAGACATGCCAAAGCCGCGGGTGTTCATAATGTCTTTGGCGGCCTCGATCAGTTCCGGGTGATTGCTCAGGCCCAGGTAATTGTTGGCACAGAAATTCAGGACCTTCTTACCGTCGTCGAGTTCGATCACGGCATCCTGGGGTGAGGCAATGACCCTTTCTTTTTTGTACAACCCGGCTTCCTTAATGGACCGGATCTCTTTCTGCAAATGTTCTTTGATTTTCCCGTACATGGTTCTTATAGCTTATTCGTATCGATAACTAAGATAACAGACTGTAATTATACTTTTTTGAAATTTCTTCCAGCATGATCTCCGTCATTTTCGGGAGGTCATACTGGAACTTATACCCCCAGTCACGGGCCGAGATGGAGTCGTCGATGCTTCGGGGCCAGGATTCAGCAATCTCCTGTCTGAAATCAGGTTTATAGTCTACCTTGAAACCGGGGATGTGTTTTCTGATCTCATCACTGATCTGCCCGGGAGTGATGCTCATCCCGCCCATGTTATAGCCCCCTGAGATGCTCAGTTTATTGCGGTCGGACTCCATCAGGTCGATGGTGGCCTGGATGGCATCCGGCATGAAAAGCAGCGGAAGAGGCGTGTCCTTATCCAGGAAGCATTGATAGCTGCCATTGCGAATGGCCTCATAATAGATCTCCACCGCGTAGTCGGTGGTACCCCCGCCTGCTTCGGTCTTGTAGGAGATCAGACCCGGGTAACGTATCGAGCGTACGTCCACTTTGAACTTCCTGAAATAATAATCGCACCAGCGTTCCCCGGCAAGCTTGCTGATCCCGTACACCGTTGCCGGCTCCATGATGGTCAGCTGGGGCGTATTCACCCGCGGTGTGGTGGACCCGAAGACCGCTATGGAGCTGGGCCAGAATACTTTTTTCACATCTTCCACCATCTTGGCCACTTCGAGGATGTTCAGCAGGCTTTCCATGTTGATGTTCCAGGCCTGTACCGGGAGCTTTTCGGCATTGCCCGAAAGTACGGCAGCCAGGTGATAGATCTGGGTGATCTTGTGGCGAATCACAAAATGGATCAGCCGCTTGTCGTCCATCACGTCCAGGAGCTGGAAGGGACCGCCTTCCAGGACGTCCCCGGGAGGTTCCTTGATGTCGGTGGCATAGACATGATCGCTGCCGTAAAGCTTCCTGAGCTCGAGGGTCAGTTCCGAACCTATCTGTCCGGCAGCACCAATAATCAGTATGTTTTCCATGGTATGCGGGTTGGCATATATTCTTCCCGCTAAGTTAGCAGATATCCGGCGGAGTTTAAATGATATGGAACATATTCCGGCCTGCGGCCTGTAGTTCCGGTCCGCGACCTGCCCAGCCGAAGGCGGAACCACAGCGCGGCAGAAAACCTTATTTACTCCCCAACACCCCTACCGCCAGTCTTATCCGCCCGACTACTTCCTTCTTCCCGAGGATATCCATGACATCAAACAGTCCAGGGCCTTTGTTGGAGCCGACCAGGCAGAGGCGCAGCGGATTCATGATCCTGCCCAGTCCCAGTTCCCGGTCCTCGGCAAAAGATTTGATCCGGTTTTCCAGACGGTCTTTGTCAAAATCGTCCATCTTTGAGAGCAGTTCCTGAAGCTCCTGCATGATGCTGCCTGTTTGATCTTTCCATATTTTTTCGGCCACTTTCTCATCGTATTCCCCGGGTCTTTGGAAGAAGAAATACGCGTGGTCCCAAAATTCATAAACAAAATCGGCCCGTTCCTTGATCAGGCCAACAATCCGGGTCAGGACAACCGGATTGGTTTTTATCCCTTTTTCCCTGAGCTGTTCCGCAAAAAATTCTGCAAGCACGCGGGCATCCTTTTTCTGAAGATACTGATGGTTAAACCAGCGTGCCTTTTCGGGATCAAAGCGGGAACCGCCCTTGATGATACGATCCAGGCTAAAGACCTTGATCAGTTCATCCATGGAATAGAGTTCTTTTTCTGTTCCGGGATTCCAGCCCAGAAAAACCAGTATGTTGATGAATGCTTCGGGAAAATATCCGCTTTCCCGGTACCCGGGGATGAGTTCTCCATCGGGGCCCTTCCAGTTCAGCGGAAAAACCGGGAAGCCATATTTTTCACCGTTCCTTTTGCTGAGTTTCCCTTTCCCGTCGGGCTTGAGGGTAAGGGGAATATGGGCAAATTCGGGGATGATCTTTTCCCATCCGAATGCTTTATATAGTAAAACATGCAGGGGGGTTGAGGGGAGCCATTCCTCTCCCCGGATCACGTGAGAGATCTTCATCAGGTGATCGTCTACCACATTGGCCAGGTGATAGGTGGGCATCCCGTCAGCTTTGAAAAGAACCTTGTCATCCAGGGTGGAAGCGTTGACTCTTACTTCTTCCCTGACGACATCGTGAAAGACCACTTCTTCGTTTTCAGGTATTTTGAAACGGATCACATAGGACATGCCGTGTTCGATCCGTCTCCTGACCTCATCTTCCGGGAGGTTAAGAGAATTGTCCAGCTTCTTACGATTCCTGGAATTGTACATAAAAAGCTTACCGGCTGATTCGGCTTCTTTTCTCAGTTTTTCAAGTTGCCGGGGTGTGTCAAAAGCATAATAAGCCTTCCCTGCCTGAACCAGCTTTTCTGCAAATTCCCTGTACAGGCCCTTTCTTTCCGACTGCCGGTATGGGCCGTAGGGACCGCCTTCATGGATGCCCTCATCCACTTCCAGTCCGGCCCAGCTCAGGGATTCCATAATGTATTCTTCCGCTCCCTCCACTTTCCTGGTCAGGTCGGTGTCTTCAATACGCAGAATGAACCTGCCGTGGTTGTGCCTTGCGAAAAGATAATTGAACAGGGCAGTGCGCATGCCGCCTATGTGCAGGGGTCCGGTCGGACTGGGAGCAAATCGTACGCGAACGGTCGGGTCGGTCATAAAGTTCGGTTTTGCTGCAAAGGTAGGAAATGTTACGGGTTACGGGTTTCGCACATTCGTACTACTTCCTACTTCCTGCTTCCTACTGTTCATCTCAAAAAAGAACCAATTGATCAATTTTTTTCCAATCCGGGGATCAATTTTTTTATATTGTGATCCCTCGAAAATGAATGTCATTCAGAAAATATTATTGCTATGCACTTTCGTGATCCTGGCCGGTACCAACGCGAAGCTTACTCAGGCCGCATCTTTCAGAAGTCCGGATAACGGATGCGATCTGTATGTAAGCGAGATCAACGTTCGTAATGTGACCTGCTATGGGGGAAGCGACGGTTCCATCAGCCTTAAAATAGAAGGCGGTACCGGTCAGTATCAGATCAGTCTGGACAAGCAGAACTGGATGGACAACCAGGCCATTGAAGGATTGACTGCAGGGAAGTATGCGGTATATATACGGGACCTCCAATTGGAGTGTTCCATTCAAACAGACGGTATCGAGATTGAACAGCGCGATCGCATCGAGGAATTCAAGGAAATGTCGATATGCGAGGGCGACAGTATTTTCCTGGCAGACCGGTACAGAAAGGCACCGGGTGAATACATCGATACTTTGACCGGCAGAACAGGCTGCGATAGTGTTGTGATCACACAATTGACCTTAAAAGAACGTCCGCCCCTGGACCTGGGTGCCGATGAGATGGATGTATGTTTCGGCGATGAACTGAAATTCGATATCGGTCATCCGGATATAGAAAGCTACTATTTCAGCAACCAGGTAAACTCCGTGTTTACACCGGTCTTTGAATTCACTTACAATGAGTTCCAGGCACCGGTATACCTGTATGCGGAAGTCACGGGAATTAACGGCTGCAAGTCTGCTGACACCCTTTATTTCAGAAATAATTCCATAAAGGAATTCGGGATCAGCTATATAGACCAGACCAAAGATCCCACGATCAGATTCAAAGCTTATGTTCAGGATAATGCCGAATCCTGGTATTGGATCATCGATAAAAAGACCACCGTTCCCGATATCCTGGAAGGGGAATATGAATTTAAAAAGAACGGGCAGCACGAGATCTGCTTTTTCGCTGAAAATGGTTGCGGCATCCGGTCCAAGTGTGTCCCGGTATCGGTAACGGAAGCCAAAGCAGTCACTGCCGTACAGGACATATCCACTTCATTCAAGCTCTACCCGAACCCCGCCCGGGATATTCTTCACCTGGAAGGTTTACAGAACCCCACCCAGATCCGTATCTATAATTTAGAAGGGAAAAATCTGTTGAATACTACAATTATTGATGGGAAAACAAATTTAGAACTGAGTGGCTGGGATGGTGGAATTTATATCGTTGAAGTTAAATTCCGGGATGGGATAATCAGAAAAAAGTTAATAATCCAATAAAAGACCACCGACGACAGACCACGGACAACCGTTCGTTTTGGGAAATACTTTATTCTATAGCTTAGTACTGGAATTGTCTTAGAAACCTGGAATGTTTTTCGAATTTCCTTTCACGTACCGTGGTCCGTCGTCCCTGCCTGTCGGCAGGCAGGCGTGGTCTGTTGTCATTCCTCCTCTTTTTTTTCCTTCTTACTGAACGCCCGTATCAACCCGCTTCTCTGAATTGCTTCCGAGGCTTCGCGCAGTTCGATGAGGGTTTTGTTGAGTTCCTGCAGGGTTAGGTCCAGGCTGTCGGCAAAGGTTGAATCAACCAGCATTTTGGAAAACACTCCCTCGCCTTTGTTCATTTTATCCGTTACCCCGATCAGGTTGGCTGTAACATAACCGAGGTTTTCGGTGGATTTGTTAAGGTTTTTGCTGGCGATATAGATATTCTGTGTCAGGGTGGTATCGGTAAAGAACCTGCCGAAGATGCCTTCTCCCCGTTCGATCTTGTTGGTTATTTCCGCCAGGTTGCTGGAGAAGTCAGAAAGAAACTGTCCGGTTGTATCCAGGTTATTGGCAAAGCTGGTGTCGGCGAAGAGTTTTCCTATTAAACCTTCACCCTGTTTAATGTTTTCCGAGATATCCCGTAAGTTCCTGCTGGCCTGGGTCAGGTTATAGGTCATGGTAGTGTCCGTAAAGATCTTCCCAAAGATTCCTTCACCCCGGTTGATCTTTTCCGTAATTTCGATCAGGTTATAGGAAACCGACGAGATCCGTTCGCTGGAAGTTTGGATCTCCCGCAGTATGTCATCTATTTCCACAGGCTCTAAAGTGGGCAGGGTCTCTCCTTCTTCTATGGGTTTCTCATCGGGACTTCCGGGAAGAAGCACCACGATCTTACTGCCCAGCAATCCTTCCGAGGCGATCGTGGCCATAGAATTTTTCTTTATGAACCGGATTACCTGCTGATCGATTGACAATTCCACTTTCACTGTAGAATCTGAAAGGATTGTCAGTTCGCTTACCGTACCCACGTTGATACCGGTGAACCGAACGTTCCCGCCAACGCGCAAACCTTTTACATCTGAAAAAACAGCCGACACCTTCACATTCTGCTTGAAGAGATTCTGTTTGGTACCGATGAAATAGATCGCCACGATGAACAGTATCACACCCAGGGTGATGAAAAAGCCCAGCTTTCGGGAATTGCCTGTTTTACGTTTCATAGCGCTTAAGTTAGATAAAATAGTTTTTCACTTGTTGCATTTCCATTTCCTGTAAATCTTCGTATGGAGCTGTAGCAATAAAGATCCCGTCATGCAAGACCGAAATACGGTTCGAGACTTGTTGTGCACATTTCATATCATGGGTCACCACGATCGACGAAGCTTTCCTGGATTTTTGTATGCGCAGGATCAGTTCATTGATTTCCTGTGCGGTATAGGGGTCCAGCCCCGTGGTAGGTTCGTCGTACAGAATGATGTCCGGCTCCATGATGAGGGTACGGGCCAGACCGGCTCTTTTGCGCATGCCCCCGGACAGTTCAGCGGGCATCTTATCCCGGGCTTCCAGGAGGTCCACATCTTCCAGGGCCTTGACGATCCTGGACTCCATTTGTTCCTGACTGATCCCGGGGATGTTCCGTTCCATGGGGAAAATAAGGTTCTCTTCCAGGGTCATGGAGTCGTAGAGGGCCCCTTCCTGGAAAAGGTAACCCACCCGGATCCGGAGTGTATTGAGTTCCGCCTCATCCAGCATCAATACATCTTTCCCCAGCACTTCCACGGAACCGGCATCCGGAACGACCAGTCCCACCAGGCATTTGATCAAAACGGATTTGCCTGTACCGGATCTCCCGAGGATGACCAGGGTTTCCCCTTTATACAGCTCCAAATCCACTCCCCTGAGTACTTGGTTATCTCCAAAGCTTTTATGGAGGTTGACTACCCTGACTACAGTTTCCCTATGTTGCTCTTTTGTCCCGTTCATACAATGATCCTGGTTAACTGCACGGCAATCAGGTCCACGACAAATACAGTAAGGGACGAGATCACCACAGCCGCATTGGCGGCTTGTCCGACACCTTTGGTTCCTTTGGATGCATAATAACCTTTGAAACAAGAGATAATACCGATGGCAAGCCCAAAGAAAAAGGTCTTGATGGTGGCCGGTAGAAATTCATTAAAATCCAGTTCTTCAAAAGCCTGTGTAACAAAGAGGTTAAGGGATATCGGCTGCTGGGCCGCCATACCCACGTAGGAACCGAGCAGGGAGATGGCATCGGCGTAGATAACCAGGATGGGAACCATCAGGGTAGTGGCCAGAACCCGTGTTGAAACGAGGAATTTCATGGGATTGGTGCCGGAGACCTCCATGGCGTCGATCTGCTCGGTAACCCGCATGGAACCCAGTTCGGCCCCGATCCCGGAGCCCACCCTGCCTGCAAAGATCAACGCGGTGATCACCGGACCGATCTCAACGGTGATGGATAAAAAGACCATTGTGGGTAGTACCGACTCGGCACCCAGGTCCTTCAGGATGGGCTGGGTCTGCATGGTGAGCACCAGTCCCAGGATAAAGGCGGTGATGCTGATCAGTCCCCACGACCGGTACCCAACTGAAAAACACTGCCGGCCCAGTTCGCTCCATTCGAAGGGAGCGCGGAACATTTCCCGGAACAACCTTCCCGTGAACCGGGTGGCTTCGCCGATTTCCCCGAGCATACCTCCCAGGTCCACGGGAAAAGCATCAATGTATCTTCTCTGGCGTCGCTTAGCCATGATGTAAAGGTAAGAAATACTTATTTGTTACGCGTTCCGGGTTCCGGGTTAGACTTTAATTTTATGATTAAACAAAGCCTAACCCGTATCTCGTAACCCGTAACATTTTATTAACTTTGCACTCCCATTGCCCTGTGGTGTAATTGGCAACACGTCTGACTCTGGATCAGAAGTCTCCAGGTTCGAGTCCTGGCAGGGCAACGAGCCTTCGGCGGTGAAAAGCGCCTGCGGTGCAGTGAAAAGCACCTGCGGTGCAGTTTAAAGCCCTTCGGGCAGTGAAAAACCTCCCTGCGGTCGGTGGTTCAGTAGGCAGCAGCAGTAATAGAATTCAGGATTCAGAATTCAGCCTGCCTGACGGTATTCTAAGATAAAAACAAATATTTACGAT
>CAYQQR010000052.1:0-2971 GCA_964420035.1 uncultured Bacteroidaceae bacterium
CATTTAGTTATCTTGCGATTTACCCGGACAGTAGTGATTCTGAATCCTGAATTCATTTATCCGCGTTGTGCAGCCCGCATTCCTTCTTGGTTTCCTCCTCCCACCACCAGCGTCCCGCACGGGGTGGCTCGCCGGGTTGGACGGCACGGGTGCAGGGTGCACAGCCGATGCTGGGATAGCCCTGATCGTGCAGAACATTGTAGGGGACGTTGTTTTCCCGGATGTAATCCCAGACCTGCTTTTCTGTCCATTCCAGCAGGGGATTGATCTTCAGGGCACCGAACGTTTCATCCCATTCGCAGATCTTGTTGAAGAAGCGGGTCACCGACTGGTCCTTGCGGATGCCGCTGATCCAGGCATCCTTATCCTTCAGGGCCCGTTTCACGGGTTCTGTTTTGCGAAGCCTGCAGCATAGTTTGCGGTTTTCGACACTTTCATACATCAGGTTGGGACCTTTTTCCCTGACCATTTTTTCTACTGCTTCCTTCTCAGGGAAATACAGGCTGATCCTGATCCCGTATTTTTTATTGGTATCGGCGATGAGATTATAGGTTTCCTGGAACATCCGCCCGGTATCCAGGGTAAATACCGGTATGTTCTTATCGATCTTCATCAGCATATCGGTGATCACCTGGTCTTCGGCCCCCATACTGGAAGACTGGATAATTTTACCCCTGAAGACATCAACAAAGAAGCGAAGTACATCCTGAGGTGATTTTCCTTTGAGTTGTTCGTTCCGGCTATCGACTTGCTTTTTTATCTTATCTTGTTTCATTTCCATCTTCCTCAAATACGAATCGCGAATATAATGAAAGACGGGCAGGATACCCGTATTTGCAGAATGAAGCACATTCATTTCCAAACAGTCCAGGTTACTGATAAAGACCGCCACGGTAAATCCAATCCCCCCAGCAAACCAATCCCGGCCTTATAAATCATTCTCCCCCGGGCGGGATGGGCCCGCCTATCTCCCTGAGAACCCTCCTGGCTTGTTTTTTGATTATCGGGTCTTTTATGGGATACCTGCGACAGTGAGATGTGCGATGATTAATTTTATAAATCTCCGGGATCTGTCTGTGCAATCACGCCCGAACCTGTAATTTCATCATCGCGGTACCAAGCGGCAAACTGTCCCCGCGCGATCCCTCTTTGCTTTTTGTCGAAAATAATATACAAACCTTCTTTTTCCCTGTAAAGAGTTGCCGGTTGCAGGGGT
Source organism: uncultured Bacteroidaceae bacterium (assembly GCA_964420035.1). Taxonomy (GTDB): domain Bacteria; phylum Bacteroidota; class Bacteroidia; order Bacteroidales; family SM23-62; genus CAYQQR01. The sequence goes on from CAYQQR010000052.1 coordinate 1,217, forward strand.
TGCCGGTAACGGATACGGACCAGGTATGGAGTATTGTCACCGGCCTTCATGGCAAGGTCGGGTCTTATCCAGTGGATCTCACCGGCCGGTATGAACAGTCCTTTCCTGTACAAGCCGGGGTGATCTTTTCCTTCACCCACGTATACAATATTTTTTCCCGTATCGGTATCCAGGACGAAAAGCGGTTCTTTCCTTCCGCCCACGTTCATGCCTTTGCGCTGACCCACCGTATAAAAATGCGCACCCTGGTGCTGTCCCATCACGATCCCCTCATCCGGTCGATACCGGTAGGCTGCCGAAATTTCCTGTAGTTCTTTTCGATCCTTTCTGTATTCGGGGTGACCGGCAGGGATCTGGATGATATCTCCCTTTTGGGGTTCCAGTTTTTGCTGAAGAAAGGTGGGCAGGTTGACCTTCCCTATGAAACAGATTCCCTGGGAGTCTTTGCGTTCTGCTGTTGCCAGACCCGCCTCTGCAGCGATCTTCCTGACTTCCTCCTTATGCAGTTCGCCTACAGGGAACAAAGCTTTCTCCAGTTGCTGCTGGTTTAACTGGCAAAGAAAATAACTCTGCTCCTTGTTCGGGTCCTTTCCCGCCATGAGCCGGTAAATATTTTCATCATTCTTATGAATGCTTTCTTTTCTGCAGTAATGGCCCGTTGCAATGTAATCGGCCCCCAGTTCAAAGGCCTCTTTCAGGAACAGGTCGAATTTCACTTCGCGGTTGCACAATACGTCCGGGTTGGGTGTTCGTCCTTCCTGGTATTCCCGGAACATATAATCGATGATCCTTTTTTTGTATTCCTTGCTCAGGTCGACCTGGTGAAACGGAATTTCCAATTTTTTACACACCAGCTGGGCAAATAGCAGATCGTCTTTCCAGGGGCAGTCGCCTTCCAGGGTTCCGGTAGTATCGTGCCAGTTGATCATGTACAATCCGGACACATCATGGCCCTGTTCCTTGAGCAGCAAAGCTGCGACACTGGAATCGACACCGCCCGATAATCCTACAACGACCTTCTTCATTTGCTTGAATCCCAAAGGTTCGCAAAGATACTAAATCCAGGGGATCTGTAAAGGTTCACTTCATCTTGGAAATGACCTGCTTATCGGTGAGAATGCCGGCGATGATGGCAAAGGCGGTATCCCTGCCGAAAGCTTTCAGCTTGGTCATGATCACTTTCTTCTTGTCTTCGATACTGCCCTTTTCCTGCAGGCTCTTTTTGATCTCACGGAACTGGGAACCCGTGAGTTCGTCTTCCAATGCCCGGACGATAACATCCAGCTGAATGCTTTGATCGGACACATCCGGCATACCGAAATTTTCCAGCTCCAGGATGGCGGATTCGAGCACTTCCTTACCCAGATTCTTACAGGCTACCAGGCTGTTGGTGGAACCCGTTTCATCCCTCAGCACCCAGCTGCCCTGATCGTACCTGATCTTGCGGATGGCATCGGATCTTTCATTCAGCGGCCCGAAGATCCTGTCCAGTAAGATGATGGTGGATTCTTTCCAGGCATTCAGGTCAAATTTTTTCGCATCCAGCTTTTCGATCTGGGATTTCAGGACTTTAATGGCGTTTTCTTCCATCTCCGATAATTGAGGTTACAAAATTACTCAATCTACCTGAGAAATAATAAAGTCTCGATGTTTGGATGTCTCGATGTTTGGATGTCTCGATGTTTCGATGTCTCGATGATTCGATGTCTCGATGTCTCGATGTCTCGATGTCTCGATGTCTCGATGTCTCGATGT
>CAYQQR010000052.1:3071-24574 GCA_964420035.1 uncultured Bacteroidaceae bacterium
TCGATGTCTCGATGTCTCGATGTCTCGATGTCTCGATGTCTCGATGTCTCGATGTCTCGATGTTTCGATGTCTCGATGATTCGATGTCTCGATGTCTCGATGTCTCGATGTCTCGATGTCTCGATGTTTGGATGTCTCGATGTCTCGATGTCTCGATGTCTCGATGTCTCTCTTCCGCTTCGTTTTATCACACGCAAATTTCAGAATGATCAGAAAAATGCGGCGAGGACTTTTGAGATCAGACCCGCTACTGCTACTGCAAACAATATTTCAATAATGCTGATGGACAGGGCTTTCTTCCAGCCGAATTCCTTCCATAATGCGGCTATGGTTGCAATGCAGGGAATATAAAGCAAGCTCACCAATGTGAGGGTAATCATCTGGACGGGAGTCAGGATATCTCCAAAATCGGTAGTACCATACAGGGCGGCCAGCATCACCAGTATCAGTTCTTTTCTTAAAATTCCAAAAATAAGCAGTATGCCGGTCATCTCGGGCAATCCGAGCCAATTCACGGTAACCGGACTTAGAAAATCAGCAATGCCGGTCAGCCACCCTGCCAGGTCGATTCCTTTAATGATGATGCCGGACAGGATCACCAGCGGTGCTGCAATAAATATAAACTCTTTAAGCCTGAACCAGATCTGGAGAAGTGTAGTCCGGGTATCAGGCCGCCTGTAATCAGGCATAGGCATGATGAGTTCGGTAGCCTCTCCAGGCATGAGTTTGTTGGCCAGCCGGCCCATGAAAAAAATAACCAGAACAGCGAAAACATAAAATCCAAGGGCATACAGGATTCCCACATATTTACCCACCAATCCCATGATAATGATCGTTACTGCTGAACAGGGAACAAGCGTGGTAAGGAATCCGGTTATCATCCTTTCTCTTTCGGTTTCCATGATCCGGCAACCGAGGCACGCGGGGACGTTGCAACCCAATCCCATCGATAGGGGTATTGCAGCTTTCCCATGAATCCCGATTTTATGCATGAGACTGTCCGTTAATAGAGCTACCCTGGCAAGATATCCAGCATCTTCGAGAAGAAACAAAACAAGATAAAAAGGAAGGATGTATGGAATAACGATCAGGATCAAGGCCAGAACGCCTTCAATGGCTGCAAATGCAAGCAGGGAAGCGGATGAAATCCCAAATGAATTTTCCCACCACACCTGCAAGCCGGAAAACGGTTTTTCCAGCAATGCCGAGAACCAGTTGCCAAATGCAATGATCCCGAATAAGATCAGGATAACCGATGATATCATTACCAGGTACCCGGTAATTTTATGTGTGGTTAACAGGTCCAGTTTTTCTAAAAAAGTCGTCCTGGGAGACCTGGTGATCTTAACGGTCTGACTTATGATACGGGAAACCAAATGACATCGTTCATCGGCTATTACCATGAATGAATCGTGACCGTGGATATTTTCGAGTTCTTCACATAACGTTTCGGCATAGGCCGCCAGGCCCGGTTCTTTTTCATGGATCAGTTTTCTGATCTCTTTGTTTCTTTCCAGGAGTTTTATTGCCAGCCATCGTTCCGGATAAGGAAGATCATGATCTGAAAAACGGGACAACAATTTTTCAATACGGGCTTCAACTTCTTTTCCGAATTTCAAAGGAGCGGAGGTTTTATTACTCCTGGAAAGATCGATACCGAGATCCAAAACATCGGTCAGGCCGGATCTTCGTGATGCAATGGTTTCAGTAACCGGGATGTCAAGGATTGTTTTGAGTTCTTTGATGTCAATCTCTATGCCCTTTTTTTTCGCGAGGTCGGTCATGTTCAAGGCCATAACCAGGGGAGCTTCCAGTTCCATTAATTGAAGGGTGAAAAGCAGGTTCCGCTCTAAATTTGTCGCGTCGACTACATTGACAACAAAATCCGGTTTCTGGTTTGTGATGTAATCCCTGGAGATGGATTCCTCAACAGTGTAGGTATTTAACGAGTATATTCCCGGCAGATCGATTATATCAATAGAATATCCTTTGAAAAAAAGCGTTCCTTCCGCTTTTTCTATGGTCTTCCCCGGCCAGTTGCCAATGTGTTGATGAAGGCCCGTATAATGATTGAATATGACAGATTTTCCAACATTTGCCTGACCGGCCAGGACAACATGCAGTTTATCAAAGGAGGTCGTCATTTTTGATTTACGAACACTTTTGATGCAATATTTCTTCCAAGAACTAAATTTGATCCCCTGGCCCGGATTTCTATTGGTCCGCGATACGGGATCTTTTTAAGAATTTCTATTTCGGTATTGGGAGTTAATCCTAAGTCGATCAGTTTTTGAGTCACTCCACGCCCGCCATTTATTTCCGCGATAATCCCTTTTTGTCCTTTTGCCAAGTCAACCAGACGCACGTAATTTGTGTTCTTCATTTATATGGCATGTAAATAACTAATATTAAGATTAAATTAAATTAAGCACAAAATTAATTATAATTTTTCATTGCCGGCAGGAAAAGTGTTTCAGGATTCAAGGATTTAAGGTTTTTCTGTCTTCGCCTGTCACTCGCTGCGCTGTTACTCGCTCCCCCGAGTGCCCGGGGTCGCTGTAGCTCTTAGGCTCTTCCGCTCTCCGTCTCAACGTCTTAGAATTGCATTATTAATCTTAACTTTAATGCAAGTATTTAAAAGTTTAAGCCGATGAATCATTTGAGAAATCTTGCATTTCTTTCCCTGGTTGTCGGTACCCTGCAGTGCAGTAAGCACGAAGAAAAACCCAACATCATTTTCATCCTTATCGACGACATGTCCTGGGCCGATCCGGCCTGTTACGGTTCTGAATTCTATGAAACCCCTAATATCGACCGGCTGGCCGAAGATGGGATGCGATTTACCGATGCCTATGCGGCATGCCCGGTCTGTTCCCCGACAAGGGCGGCAATCCTGACGGGCAAATACCCCGCCCGCGTCAACCTGACAGATTATCTCTACGGCCGGGCGAACCGGCCCTACCAGCCCATGCTGATGCCCAGGGACGTGGATCACCTTCCATTTGAGGACAGTACCCTGGCAGAGGTTCTTAAAAATCATGGCTACGTTACAGCCATGATAGGGAAATGGCACCTCGGGGATACTTTTTCCTATCCGCGGCATCACGGATTCGATATCAACATCGGCGGATACAAGCGGGGCTATCCCCCGAGTTATTATCATCCTTACGTGAATCCGGAGAATCCGTCAAATCCGGAGATACCCACTTTGGATGGGGGAGAGGAGGGCGACTATTTAACCGACCGGCTTACAGAGGAAGCTTTACAATTCATTGAAAATAACCGGAGAGAACCCTTTTTCCTTTATTTTTCTCATTATGCCGTTCACAGCCCTATACAGGGCCGGCCCGACCTTGTATTGAAGTATGAAGGAAAAAAGAAAAAAATGGATTTAATTCCAGGTCCTGACTACGTGTTGGAAGAAAATCCAGCGGATCCCCGGGCACCGTACTCCGATGCGGAAAAGGACAGCATGATGCAATTGTCAAAATACAAGGGATACGGGTATCTGCCGAACCGCGTGACCAAGATCAAGCAAAAGCAGGACAACGTGCATTATGCCGCCATGGTGGAAAGCGTGGACGAATCGGTGGGACAGATCATGGAAAAGCTTAGAAAATTAAAACTCGATGACAATACCATCATCATCTTCACTGCCGATAACGGGGGACTGGCTTCACCCGATCCACATGCCACTTCAAATCTTCCCCTGCGGGGTGCCAAAGGCTGGCTCTATGAAGGAGGGATCCGGGAACCCCTGATCATAAAATGGCCGGATAAGACAGAAGCAGGAAGTCTGAGCGATTTCCCGGTGACCAGCACCGATTATTACCCGACCATCCTGGAGATGGCCGGTTTGGATCCCTTGCCGGAGCAACACCGTGACGGGGTGAGCATTGTGCCGGTCCTGAAAAGGAGCGGAGACTTAAACAGGGAAGAACTCTTCTGGCACTGGCCCCATTACAGCAATCACGGTCAGCAATCCCCGGCCAGCGTGATCCGATCGGGAGATTATAAACTTATTGAATATCATGAAGGTGGAGTGATCCAGCTTTTCAACCTGGAGGAAGACATCGGGGAGCAGGTCAACCTGGCCGATTCACTGCCCGGACTGGCCGATTCCCTGAGGGTCCGCTTGCACCGGTGGCACAAGGAAGTGAACGCCCGCATGCCGGTTCCCAATCCCGACTACGAACCCGGTCCGGAAAACAGTTTCCGGCGTTGGTAGGGAATGAACTTGACCTTCAGGAAGTTACTTTATATGGTAGAAGTCATGAAAAGGAGATATATTGAAATTGCTGCTATTTTAGCTTTTTTGTTTCTGATTGATTGTAATAAAAACTCTGTCAGTGAAGTTGATGATCCCTGTACAATAATAGAACCCATGCAGGAATATTACGAACCCCTGAGTCTCGGTGAGATAAGACCCGAAGGGTGGATCAGGTATATGATGGTCCAGGATATGAACGGTTTTGTAGGGAATCTCGACCGGCTGGTCCCCGAAATTATCCTGGAAGACGACATTTATGGGAAGGACCGGCGATCGGGCGGATACCCCGGAGGGGTCGATCCGCAGGAACTGAGTCCCGATGAGAAAAGCGTCTACATGTGGTGGAACAGTGAATCCCAGAGCAACTGGCGGGACGGTTTTATCGCCCATGCCATCCTGCTCGGGGACAGCAGCCGGATCGACCGGACCCGGGCCTATGTCAGGCGAATACTGGACACCCAGGATCCCGACGGTTACCTGGGTATATATACCCCAGATTTCAGGTATGATTTCGATAGCGACAACGGGGAGCTTTGGGCCAAGGCTACCCTGCTCCGCGGATTGTTGAAGTATTACGAAGCTTTCGGTGAGGAAGAGGTCCTGGATGCCATCATCCGTGCCGTAGAAAATGTCATGGATCATTATCCGCCCGGAGCTTCCGAACCTTTCAATATTGGCAGCAGGCATTCGGGCGGACTGACCCACGGACTGACCATCACGGATGTGCTGGACCGTTTGTCCCAACTGACCGGGGACCCCAAATACCGGGAATATACTGTATTTCTGTATGAAGATTACTGCAAACACGAGCTGGGTGAAGCGGATATACAGTACCAAAACATCATGGATACCGGCTACCGCATATGGGGACACGGCGTTCATGTTTATGAAAGTCTGCGCCCCTTGGTCATCGCCTGGTATGCCTCGGGTAACCCCAAACTAGGTGAGGCGGTTGAGATATATAAGGGGAGGATCGGGAAGATGCTTACCCCGGCGGGCGGACCGATAGGCGACGAGTGGATCGTGGGAAGAACGGCAGATGCGACCCATACAGGATACGAGTACTGTTCCAGCCATGAATTGTTGCATAGCTATGCCTTCCTGATGCAAAAGACCGGAGACCTGCTATCCGCCGAAAATATTGAAAGGATCCTGTTTAACGCTGCACTGGGTGCAAAGAACGGTACTGAGCAGTGTATTGCCTATCTGAAGACGGATAATTCCTATGCCATGACCGGTACCTTAAACGGGGCTCCACAAGGTAAAGAAAAACAAACCCGGTATAAATATTCTCCCGCGCACGAGGATGTGGCCGTTTGCTGCGTCCCCAATGCAGGCAGGATCCTTCCGTACTATCTTCAGCATATGTGGATGAAGGATGCAGATGGATTCGTTAATCTGCTTCATGGACCCTCCGTTGTGCGTTCCGAGTGGAAAGGAACGCCCCTCCGGATTGAAACCGATACGGATTATCCCTATAAAAACCACTTCCGGATCATAGCCCGGAGCGACGAAAGAATTGATCTTCAATTAAAGATCAGGATCCCCGAATGGGTGGATCAGGTACGGTCGAATGATCCCTATGAAAAAAAAGACGGATTCCTGGTATTCGATGTTACCGGGAACGAAGCCGGGTTCAGTTTTTATTTTGACACCGGGATAAAGGTCCGGTCCTTCGGAAAAAAGGAACATTACTTTACCCGTGGAGCACTGGTGTATGCCTTACCCATTCAGGATATAAGCAAGAAAGTACGTTCTTACCCCCTGGGAGGTTTCCACGACTATCACTACCTGCCGGCAGGCACCCCCCGTTACGGATTTACCCGGGACCACAACGTGTCCATGACAGGGAAGCTGGAAATGAGCTTAAACCTGTTTAATACACAAACCGGTAATAAGGAAAGAGTAAAATTGGTTCCGGTTGGCAAAACCCTGTTAAGGCAAGTAACATTTTAGGGACTGCCGTTGCTGCTGTAATTCCGCTTCGCTGTTTTTCGGGACTCGCTTCGCTCACTGCTGCTCCGGCTTCGCCTGTTTCTCGTCCCGAAAATCTTAGCAGCTTTGCTGCTTTAGATTTTCGAGCCTGCCTGTCCGGTAGGCAGGGATCCTCGAAAAATTACGCAAAGCTTGCTTTGCTATTTTCCGGGACTGCGCTGTTACTCGCTCCCCCGAGTGCTTGGGGTCGCTGTAGCTCTTAGGCTCTTTCACTCTTCGGCTTTCCTGCTTTCTTCCTTCAAATTATTTTACCAACTTTATTACCCGGTTCTTTACTGAAATATCATGAAAGCATTCCAGGATTATTATCCCGATCATCTCAGTTATTGTTATGGCTGTGGCCGGCTCAATGAGAAGGGTCTGCACATCAAATCCTACTGGGACGGGGACGAGGCGGTGTGCCGGAGGGGTTTGATTTCGGGAATGGAGTAGGTGGTAGGCGGTAGTGAAACTTAAAGCATAAAACATAAAACATAAAGCATAAAACATAAAACATAAAACATAAAGCATAAAACATAAAACATAAAACATAAAACATAAAACATAAAACTTAAAGCAGATGATGCATATTAACAAACATTTCCCTATTCTGCTGGGTGCCGGCATAGCACTGCAAGCTTCATCCTGTAAGGAAGAAAAGAAAGAAGAACCACCGTGGAATGTCATTTATATTATGGCGGATGACCTGGGCTATGGCGACTTGGGTTGCTACGGGGGGCGTTATGTTCAAACACCCAACCTGGATCAAATGGCTTCCGAAGGGATGCGTTTTACCCAATTCTATTCAGGCAGCACGGTATGTGCCCCTTCCCGCTGTGCCCTGATGACCGGTTTGCACATGGGCCATACCTATGTGCGGGGCAATGCCCGCTTGCCGCTCAGGCCGGAAGATACAAGCCTCACCGGGGTCCTGAAGGAAGAAGGCTATATCAACGGCGGTTATGGCAAGTGGGGCCTGGGACTGCAGGGATCCACCGGGTCCCCTGAGAAGAAAGGTTTCGATGCGTATTTCGGATACCTCCACCAGGGGCGGGCCCACCGCTATACCACGGATTACCTGATGACCATCGAGGACGGCCGGATGGTTAAGAAATTCATTGATACTACTGCCTATGTACCCGAACTGATGATGGAGGAGGCCATTGAATTCCTCAGAACCCATGCCGATACAAGCTTCTTTCTGTACCTTCCCTTCATCATTCCCCATGCAGAGTTAAGAGTTCCGGAAGAAGATCTTCAGCAGTATCTTGATGAAGAAGGCAACAGCATTTTCAATGAGATCCCTTTCGGGGGGCAGGGCAACTACAGGCCCCAGGAAATGCCCCGGGCCACCTTTGCCGCCATGGTCAGCAAAATGGACCGGCACGTCGGCATGGTGCTCGATCTTGTAAGAGAACTGGGCATCGATGATCATACCCTGGTTTTCTTTACCAGCGACAATGGTCCGCACGGGGAAGGGGGCCACCATCCCGATTCACTGGGCAGTAACGGACCCTTACGGGGGATGAAACGCGACCTGTATGAGGGGGGTATCCGGGTTCCGCTGATCGCCTGGGCGCCCGGACTGGTTCCAGAGGGCACCGAGAGCGATCATATCTGTGCCATGTGGGATATATTCCCGACGGTGGCGGAACTGACCGGGGCACGGGTCACGGAATCCATCGACGGTATTTCATTCCTGGATGAATTAAGGGGAAGGCCGGATAAACAGGAAAAGCATAATTACCTGTACTGGGAACATTATATATCCTGGAAAGAAAAATTCCACCAGGCCGTCCGCAAAGATCAGTGGAAATTGGTACAAACCAAATACAGAGGGGAGGATCCGGTCATTGAACTGTTCAACCTGGATGAGGACCTGGGAGAAACAAACAACCTCGCAGAGGAAGAACCCGAACTCGTGGAGGGAATGATCCGGATCATGGAAGAGGCCCACACTCCTCCCGAATATGAAGGTTTCATCAATGCCAAGAAATTCTTAAAAGATGAACATTAGGGATAGCCTCTGCGTTTTTCAGGATAATACATACCACCATGAAAGCATTTGAGATCGTTATATTCCTCCTGGCGGCATTACCCGGTCTGATATTCGCCCAGGAGGAAGGGAAAAAGTCCAGGATTGTTATCCAGGAGGCCTTCGAGGTCAATCCCTGGTCCGGCCTCGATTTTCAGAATAATAAAGAGAATTTTCAGTTTGCCATCGTAACCGACCGGACCGGGGGGCACCGGCCCGGCATCTTTGGTAATGCGGTTGAAAAACTGAATCTTCTGCAACCCGAATTCGTGATGAGCGTGGGGGACCTGATCGAAGGATACACCCGTGATGACGACAGGATCTACCGGGAATGGGAGGAATTCAACACCATGATCGGCAAGCTGGAGATGCCTTTTTTCTACGTCCCCGGCAATCACGATTACATCAACGATGTGATGGCCCGCATCTGGGAAGAGCTCTACGGAGCTTCCTACTATTATTTCATATACAGGGATGTGCTGTTCCTCTGCCTGAACTCCGAAGAAGGAATGAAAGGTTCCAACATGGGAGCCATTGAAGAGGAACAATTCAAATGGATCGAGAAGACCCTGGAGGAAAACACCGATGTACGCTGGACCCTGGTATTCATGCACCAGCCCCTGTGGATACTGGACAATACCGGTTATTGGGGGGAGGTTGAGAAATTGTTGAGCGACAGAAAACATACGGTCTTCGTGGGACATCATCACCATTATGTCAAGTATACCCGTAACCGGGGCAACTATTTCATGCTGGCTACGACAGGGGGGATCAGCCGGTTGCGCGGACCCAGTTTCGGGGAGTTTGACCACGTGGTATGGGTGACCATGACCGATGACGGCCCCATCATGGCCAACCTGCTCCTGGAAGGCATATGGGACGAGAATGTGGTTACGGAAAGCCTGATGGACATGATCCGTGCCGACCGTCTCAGCGTTGAACCTATACTGGTGGAAGATGAATTTTTCCGGGGATCGGTTTTGCAAATACGGATCACCAACGATGACAATTTTCCCATGCAAACCCGGATCCGTTTTGAAGAAAACGATTACCTGAAGCCCGAGATCGTGGAATACAATAAGACCGTGGAACCCAACTGGGTCGAACTCCTGGAGGTCCCGCTGCAGGTCAGCAGACTGAAACACTTCTCCGGGATCGAGCCTTTGGAGTTCAATGCCAACTTTACTTATACCTATCTGGACGGCAGGGAAATTGCCCTGGACGGACATTGGGCCGTTAAACCCGTTGTACCCCTGCCATTAATGAAAGCCGGGGGCATCAGGAATGACGGACGCCTGGACGACTGGGAAGAGCTGCCCGTAAAAAGGGATCCCGAAGCCTATGTTTCCTGGAACGAAGGATTGCATTACGGACCGGGAGATGCCGGGTTTTCCTTCAATGTGGTCTATGACGATGAAAAGCTTCACCTGGGCATGATCATTAATGACGATAAACTGGTATTTGATCCGCTGAAAACTTTCTGGGACCAGGATGCCGTGAGCATCATGCTGGATTCCAGGGATCTCCGGTCCATAGCCAACGGTACCGGGGATAACCGGAACCGGGAATACTTCAGCATACAGTTTATTCCCTCGCGGAAGAGAAGGGAACCCGCACTGGTTTACCAGCCCGGTGATCTTCCCTGGGACTATGAGTTGAATACCAGCATTGTCCACGGTCAGATCCATGTTGAACTGAGTATGCCCCTGAATGATGTATTTGAATATCAGGGCATTGACTGGAGGTGTTTACGGGTCAATATAGTTTACCAGGATGTTGATGAGGGCAATATGGGTGCCAGGCTCTGGTGGCAACCCGATTGGTCCTCGGACAAGAATTTTATAGGATCGGGTATTTTCGAGCGGAGATAATGATTACTTTTATGGTTGAACCCCATAGAAGTAATCATGAATACTCAGATTATTTTCACGGCCGGTCTGGCAGCCACCTTCTTTGTTCCCCTTCAGGCCCAGGATACACAGGAAACCAGTCCCAACTTATTACTGATCGTTTCGGACGACCATGGCACGGATGATGCAGGCTGTTATGGAAATACCCTAATACATACCCCTAACCTGGATTATCTTGCCTCTGAAGGTATTCTTTTTACCAATGCTTTCTGTACCTCGGCCTCCTGCAGTGCCAGCAGGTCGGTCATTCTTACCGGCCTGTACAACCATGCCAACGGTCAATACGGACATCAACACTCCTACCATCATTTCAGGACCTTTGATTTCGTCAGGAGCCTGCCGGTATTGTTATCCGAGGCCGGTTATCGTACCGCACGCGTCGGGAAATATCATGTCGGGCCGGAAAGGGTTTACCTCTTTGATGAGGTTTTTAATGCCAGCTCCAGGGATCCGGTGGCCATGTCACAAGCATGTGAACCGTTTATAGCCGAATATTCCGCTAAGCCTTTCTTCCTGTACTTTTGTACATCGGATCCCCACCGGGGCGGGGGAAAGGCCACTGAGCTGGATCACCGGCCCGATCGTTTCGGCAATAAACCCCGTGGAGAAGAAGGATCCGGGGAACAAGTCTTTGATCCGGATGAGGTCATGGTTCCCTATTACCTGCCGGATATTCCGGAGACCCGGGCGGAACTGGCACAGTATTACCAGTCGGTAAGCCGCGTGGATCACGGACTGGGTGTACTGTTTGAGCTGCTGAAGGAAAATGGCAAATGGGACAACACGGTGATCATATACATATCGGATAACGGCATAGCCTTTCCCGGGGCCAAGACCAACCTCTATGAACCCGGAATGAACCTGCCCTGTATTGTCAGGGATCCGGCAATTCAAAAGAAAGGGCAGGTTAACGAGGTCCTGGTGAATTGGGCGGATATAACGCCCACCCTGCTGGATTATGCAGGCGCTTTACCGGACGATAATACCATACCGGGTTTCGATAAAGCGGCATTCCCGGAAAGCTGGGTGCAGTGGAGCAACCGTTTTCACGGGCGATCTTTCAAAAATATTCTGGACGAAGAGGACCCGGAAGGCCGGGATGTCACCTATGCCTCCCATACTTTCCATGAGATCACCATGTACTATCCCATGCGGGTGGTTCGCGGCAGGGACTATAAGTTGATATGGAACATTGCCCATGGATTGCCTTATCCGCATGCATCCGATCTGTTCGAAAGCGCTACCTGGCAGGGGGTTCTGGAAAGAGATCTCAAATACTATGCAGGGCGGACAGTTGTTGCCTATACGCACCGTCCTGAATTTGAATTATATGACCTGAAAGAAGATCCCGGAGAAACGGTAAATCTTGCCGGAGACCCCGATTACAGTCGGGTATTGGAGACCATGAAACAAAAACTCAGGACCTTCCAGGAACGAACCTCGGACCCCTGGATCATAAAATGGGAACACGAATAGTTAAATTCGAAATTACATGCCTACCGGCAGGCAGGCTAAATTCGAAATTCTAAACTTTATATTCTAAAACTAATACCTTAAAACCTTAAAACCTTAAAACATAAAACTTTATTCCGATATGAGTGCAAAAAGTCAGTTGATGAACTTACCCAGGGTGGGCATCCGGCCCGCCATTGATGCCCGCCTGCACGGGGTGCGTGAATCCCTTGAAGAACAAACCACGCGGATGGCCAAAGCAACGGCCCGCTTCCTCTCTGAAAACGTTCACTATTACAGTGGTCAGCCGGTTGAATGTGTTGTTGGCGATACCACTATCGGAAGGGTAGCGGAGGCGGCTGCCTGTGAAGAACTGTTTCAGCGCGAGGGGGTCGGTCTGAGCATTACCGTTACCCCCTGCTGGTGTTACGGTACGGAAACTATAGACATGCACCCGACCCGTCCGAAGGCCATCTGGGGCTTTAACGGGACCGAAAGGCCCGGGGCGGTGTATCTTGCTGCTGCACTTGCCGGGCATGCACAGAAAGGTTTGCCCGCGTTCAGCATTTATGGGAAGGACGTCCAGGATGCCGGGGATGAATCCATACCTGAGGATGTCCGGAAGAAATTGCTTGAATTTACACGGGCAGGATTGGCCGTGGCCTGCATGCAGGGACGGTCCTACCTGTCGATCGGTTCGGTTTCCATGGGGATCGCCGGCAGTGTGATCAATGAATCCTTCTTCGGTCATTACCTGGGTATGCGCAATGAATTTGTCGATATGAGTGAGGTGAGAAGGCGCCTGGAGCAAGGGATCTACGATCCGGAAGAGTACCTGGAGGCCCTGGAATGGACGAAGGAACACTGCAAAGAAGGTCCGAACCTGAACGATCCGGATAAGAAAAAGACGAGGGAAGCCATGGACCAGGAGTGGGAGACCGTGGTGAAAATGACCCTGATCGCCCGGGACCTGATGGCAGGAAATGCCAAATTAAAGGAACTGGGTTTCGGGGAAGAGTCATTGGGCCATAATGCCCTGGTGGCCGGCTTCCAGGGTCAGCGGCAATGGACCGATTATATGCCCAACGGGGATTTCATGGAAACCATCCTGAATTCCTCCTTCGACTGGAACGGGATCCGGCCGCCTTACCTTATGGCCACCGAAAACGATTCCCTGAACGGCATTTCCATGCTCTTCGGTTATTTGCTTACCAACCAAGCACAGGGTTTTTGTGATGTCCGTACTTTCTGGAGTGCCGGTTCCATTGAACGGGTTTCCGGTTATAAACCAAAGGATAAAGCTTCGGAAGGGATCATCCACCTGATCAACTCCGGTTCCGCCAGTCTGGACGGTACCGGACAGCAGTTGGAGGGGGGTAAACCCGTGATGAAGCCTTTCTGGGATATCAGCCAGGAAGAGGTACAGGCCTGCCTGGAGACCACCGACTGGCCCCCGGCCATTTATGAATATTTCAGAGGCGGCGGTTATTCCTCCCATTTTATAACGAAGGGCGGTATGCCCGTGACCATGTGCCGCATTAACCTGGTCGACGGCCAGGGTCCGGTGATGCAGATCGCGGAGGGTTGGACCGTGGAACTACCCGCTAAGGTCCACAAGATCCTGGATGATCGCACCAATCCAACCTGGCCCACGACCTGGTTCGTTCCTAAACTGACGGGGACGGGACCCTTTAAAGATGTTTATTCCGTTATGGCCAACTGGGGAGCCAATCACGGGGCCTTCAGCTACGGGCATTACGGCGACCGGCTGATCACCCTTTGTTCCATGTTAAGGATCCCCGTTAACATGCATAATGTTGAGGAAGACCGGATCTTCAGGCCCAAGGACTGGACCGCCTTCGGTATGGATAAGGAAACTTCGGATTACCGGGCCTGCAGGAATTACGGTCCGCTGTACCGCTAAAGGATCCAATGAAAAGAAGAAACTTCATCCGGACCACGGCAGTTAGCCCGCTTATACCCGGAGGGAAAACAAGCTAGGCCCTTATTTAAAACATTTTTAAATAACGTCGGTTCTTATTACCTTAGTCACTGCAATAGGGTAAAACAGCGAGGCGATGAAAATAGTATTCCTGGACAAGAAAACGATAGGAGAGGTCAGAAACTTGAACCTGCTGCATAGATCAGGTGATCTGGAGTTATATGACAATACCGGATACGACCAGGTCGTGGAAAGGGCTGCAGGCAAGGATGTGATCATTACCAATAAGGTCAGGATCGACAGGAAGATCATGGATGCCCTTACCGGGCTAAAGCTGATCTGCATAGCAGCAACCGGCATGGACCATGTGGATGTTGACTATGCCAGGGCCAAAGGTATTGAAGTCAGGAATGTGGTGGGCTATTCCACGGAAAGCGTCGCACAGGTGACCTTTGCCATGTTGCTGTACCTGTTGAACAGGTTGCACTATTACGACGCCTATGTCAAGTCGGGCGCCTATGAAAGGAGTGATATTTTTACCCATATTGGTGAAAGCTTCTGGCAGCTTGCCGGAAAAAGATTCGGGATCATCGGTCTGGGCAACATCGGCAGAAGGGTTGCCCGGATCGCTGAAGGCTTTGGGGCGGAGGTGGTCTTTTACTCCACAACAGGCAGGAACAACAATATCAATTACAAGCGCTTCGACCTGGATACCCTGTTAAGCACTTCCGATGTGGTATCCATTCATGCACCCCTCAATGATAATACGAGGAACCTGATCACTTTTGAAAAGATGAAGCTGATGCGTCCCTGCGCCATATTGCTGAACACGGGTCGGGGCGGGATCGTCAATGAAAAAGATCTGGCACGGGCCATCAATGAGAATGTTATCGCCTCGGCCGGGGTTGATGTTTTAACGGAGGAACCCATCACCAAAAATAATCCCCTCAACGAAGTGATCGACAAGGACAAGATTCTCATAACCCCGCACATCGGCTGGACCGGCATAGAAGCCCGCGATCTTCTGGTAGAAAGGATAAGCGGGAATATAGAGCGGTTCAAGAAGGAGATGAGTTTGAAGAATTGAGCTCGGCTGCCCTGTTTCTCGTTCGCTTCGCTCACTGTTGCTCGTCCCGAAAATCTTAGCAGCTTCGCTGCTTTAGATTTTCGAGCCTGCCTGCAGGCAAGGCAGAGATTGCCAATTATCACACTCATGCCCGGTACCCATGCTCAATCAGCAATCAGCAATCCGTAATTATAATTCTGAATCCTGAATTATTTTCTGATTTTTTCAAGGAACCTCAAATGATCCTCCGTGCTGTTTTCGCCGGTGTAGGGGCGGAGAATCCATCTTTCCCAGGCGGACTTTGATTCGCCCGGCTTCAATGTAAAATAGGGACTGTGGTATTCCAGTTCCAGCAATCCTTCACCGGCTTCTTTTTTACTTTGCAGGTAAATTTCTATCAGGGCCTGCTCGGGGTGGATGCTATCTTTCTCATGCTGTTCTACCTGTATCTCCAGGCAGGTGCCTTCATTGAAAAGAAAGACGGACGGTATTTCGGGGTAGAGGAATGCCTTGGAAGTGAAAATCGTATCCATGGTTTCCGGTACACGGGGCTCGAAATAGAAATAATCCCACGCGAAGTTAAAGGGCACGCCCAAAGGCTTGTCCTCGGGATAATCCTCGACCAGGGGCGAGGATTTTTCTCCCTGGTAAACAAAGGCCCTTGCCTGCGGATCGAAGCGGGTGTTGAACCATATATCCCAGCTCATGGGTTTGTCAGAGATGTTCTTCATTTCGGTTTCCAGGAATACCCTGCCCTTACGATCGATACTGTAGCTTTTGATGAATTTTACCTGTGAGACCGGGCTGCCCGGACCTTCCAGCACGATACTGCTGTCGCTTTTTTCCAGGATTTCATAGGACCCGAAAACCAGCCAGGGATCGGGCGGCCAGCGAGGTGCCTGTCTTTGTCTTTCCGGGTTCAGGTTCTGTTTGGTCCACCACTCCGACTGGGGACCCACCCAGTTGATATGACCGTTGAAAGCTTTAAATCCTGCATCGGGAGCAATCTCCGACTTCATGCTGTCGGCCTGTTCCCAGAGTTCCGGGTCGGACTTGAGGATGTTCTCCAAGCCTTTGTATGTCAATGAAACGATCCTGCCGCCGGCAGAAGGGAGTACAAGAATTTCTGCCGGACCGTTCTTTAGCCTGATCAGGGTTTGGTTATTAATCAGATGATCCACGTTTTTTGATTTATTGCATCCCAGGCTCAGCAAGAGGAGGGATAGCGCGATCCATACATTTTTCATATGAGCCAATACTGAAAGCTATAGGTAAAGGTACAAAAACAAAAGGCCCTTACACCCGGTAAGAGCCTTTTTCAGGATTAAACAGTTCCTCCTATTCAAGTTCCAGGATCTTGATGTTCCTGAACCAGACATCATCGCCATGATCCTGAAGTCCGATATGGCCTTCTTCAGCAGGGTCAACAAAATCTTCGTATTCTGCAAATTTACTGCCGGCGACCATATTTTTCCAGTCATCGGTCCAGAGATGGTATTCAACCACTTTTTCACCGTTTTGCCAGTGCTCCACCGTTCCTTTGTAGATCACGATCATAACCTCGTTCCATTCTCCCGCGGGCTTGGCATTCTGGGGCTCGGCAGGGATCAGGTCGTACAAGGCGCCGGCCTGGTGAACCGGTTCTGCACCGTCAATGTGGCCCTCGTTATCGAGCACCTGCATTTCGGGGGCTGACTTCCAGATGGCCTGACCGGGTTTTTCCTGCACCAGGTAGAGGATCCCGCTGTTGCCGCCTTCACCGACCTTCCAGTCCAGCTTCAGCTTGAACCACTTGAATTTGTCCTCGGTGATGATGTCGCCGCCTTTACCGCCGGCTTCTCCTTTACCCGAACCAATGCACCGCATGGCATTGTCGTCGATTTCCCATCCTGCTTCCGGGAAACCGTCTTTGTTGTATCCCTTCCAACCTTCAAAGGTTTCCCCATCAAAGAGCAGTTCCCATCCTTCTTCCTGTTCAGCCTTGGTCAGAGTATTCGGGGCGACTGCTTCAATGACTTCTTCCACCATGGTGTCCAGTGTCTCCTTGGCTTCTTTACCGGTTTTCTGCTTACAGGAACTCATAAACATTCCCGCTGCCAGGAACAAAAATGCTGCAACGAAGTACTTGCTGTGTATTCTCATTTTCTTTGGGTTTATTTTGGTTAGTAATCAATCTGTTATAGCGTATGCAAAATTAAGGGGTAATCGCTAATAATCCAAATGGTGACCGCTTCGCTGTTGTTCCGCCGACTGCCGACTGCCTGCTGGACTGCCATTGCTGCTACCACTGCCGTTGTCTGTGGTCCGTGGTCTTATTTCCTCTGTGGTTCTCAATTTTACTCTGTGTCACCCTGTGACCTTCTAATTGCTGATGAGGGATATTGATCGTAATTGGTGGTAATTTATGGTTATTTATTATCTTTTGTACCCTGAATTTCTTCTTTTGCTCTTCATCTCCTATGCTCTTAGGCTTTTCAGGTATTGGATCGAGGTCCGGATGCATTCCATCGGATTTTCAGGCCGGTCGTGTTCCACGATCAGGTATTTCAGTCCGGCGGTCCCGGCATGACTGAATATTGCTTTGAAGTCGATGATCCCGTCACCGACGCAGGCAAAGGAACGTTCCGGGGTGTTATCCATATCCTTGACATGGGCCAGTTCAAATCGACCGGGATATTTCCTGAAGTAATCCACGGGATCGCCGTTGCCTTTCCTGATCCAGTAAAGATCGATTTCCATGGTCACGTTTTCCGGAGTGGTTTGTTCCAGGATATAATCATAGGAAATGGTCCCTTCGATATCCTGGAATTCCTTGTCGTGGTTATGAAAGGCAAAGCGTATGCCTTCCCTGTGACAAGTTTCCCCTACTTTCTCCAGGTTCTCCGCTGCCAGTTTGATCTCATCCAGGTCGAGATCCTCTCCGGAGGTAAGCCATGGCCAGTAACACACCAGGTATTTCTTACCCATGCTCAGATTTTCTTCGATAAGTTTCTTCAATTTCTCTTCCTCCACCAGGGTAGCCATGCTTGTCCCGCCTGCCAGTGGGATCAAGCCCAGCGAATCCAACAGCTCCATGAACTCCTGTTTGGAGGGACCGTAGTAGTTGCCGAATTCAAGATAGGTATACCCGAATTCCGCGACCTTTTCCAGGGCTTTTTTATAATCCTGTTTCATTTCATCCCTGATGGTGCCCAGGATCAGGCCAACCTTGTCGTAAAGCTGGTTTGCCGGTCGGCAGGCAGACAGAAAACCCGAGGGAAGGAGCAAGGCGCCTGACGCGATTGCGGATGTCCTTAAAAAAGTTCTTCTGCGGATCATATTATTCATTGTTGGTTTTAAAGAAAAAGGTACCGGAACCTTTAGCCCCGGGTTTAACACGGAACAAACCCCCGGCATGAGGATATTTTTCAAGTATCTCTTCATCGGTACCCACCCTGGCTGTGGTGATGTAGAGGACCTCCAGACCCGGACCGCCGAACCAGCAGGAGGTTACATTTTTTGCCGGTACGGGAATGCTCCGGATGTGTTTCCCGCTTTCCGGATCGAAACATGCGACTGCATGGCCGCCCCATATTCCTACCCAGAGATGACCCTCCGCATCGATACACATACCGTCCGGCGCCCCCAGTTCAGGGTTTATGACCACGGCAGTGTCTCCATTGGAAATCTTCCCGGTTTCCTTGTCATAATCGAAAACCTGGATAATCCTTGTGGGTGTATCGATGTAATACATTTCAGCTTTTTTTTCCGACCAGCAGATGCCGTTCGATGTGGAGATTCCCTCAAGGACCTTTTTTGCGCTTCCGTCCGGGAAAATGCAATATAAACTTGCCTGTTTTTTCGGTCCCATCGATCCCACCCAGAAACGTCCCGCCGGATCGCATTTACCGTCGTTATACCGGAAGCGGTCTCCCCCTTTTTCAGGATGGGCAAACAATTTAAGTTCCTCCGTTTCGGGATCGAACCAATGAATGCCGGATTTAAGGGCAACCAGGAATTTTCCGTTCTCTGCAGGCACCACCGTACCTATGGGATCGGGCATATCCCAGGATTCAAGGTCATCGGAAGCAGGATCGTGGGCATGCAACTTTTGTCCGATGATATCGATCCAGTAAAGTTTCTGCTGTCCGGGATGCCAGATGGCCCCTTCTCCCAGTTGTGATTTGGTGTCCAGCACCAGTTGAACCTTTTGATCCTTTTGATCCTGAGCCTGCATAGGATTAAAGATAGATATTATATTCAGGCTGATTAAGAGAAGTGTAAAAGTTTTCATTATTCCTGATTTAACTGCTGTATAAAAGCGATTTCATAAATTTACATTAATTGTAATAAACATCTTAGGCTGTAGCAAAGATAAAATCCTGGTTTCCCATGTAAGGACCGTATGTTTTTCATTTGAACATCTTTGATTACTATCTGTTAGATTATTGACTGCTAAAGGCACAGATGAGATTATCAATAGCTTCATGTGCTGTTTTGTTATTAACTCTAAAATGTGAAATCAAATGGACACTACAGAAAAAACAAGAGAAACCAAGAAGAAGTCCTTTGCCGACCTGGGCTTTTCTCATATGGAAACGGCGGAACTCGTGAATTTCCTGAACAGGCTGCTCTCCAATTACCAGGTACATTATCAGAAACTGCGGAATTTCCACTGGAACGCCAAGGGAGGAGATTTTTTTGACATCCATGAGAAATTCGAGGAGATGTACACGGAAGCGATCACCGATATTGACGACATAGCGGAAAGGATCAGGATATTCGGACAGCATCCCAAATCGACCCTTAAAGAATATCTCGAGGAATCCGAGATCAGGGAAGCCCCTCATGATCTTTCTTCCTACGAGATGGTGCAGGAGATCAGGTCCGATCTTCAGAAATTATTGTCCTTTATGATGGATGCCTTATCCGCGGCCAATGATACCGGTGATGCCGGCACCCATGAAATGCTGAATACCATGATCAAGTCGGCAGAGAAATGGCACTGGATGTGGACCGCTTTTGCATCTAAGTAATTTCACGGATGCCGGATCCGGAGATCGAAATATTGAAGAAAAGGCTGAAGGTCCGGAATGGAGGTCATGTGCTGGATGTTGCATGCGGGAACGGGGATTTTACCCGTAAGCTCAAGGAGGCTTTTTGGAAGGTGGAATCCTTTACCGGCCTGGATTCCGACGGTCATTCCCTGGAGCATGCCCGGAAAAATATCGATCATCCGGATTTGAGCTTTATCCGTGGCAGTGCCCTGGAAATGCCTTTTGAAGATGAGCGTTTCGATACCGTTGCCATGGCCCAGGGTCTGCACCATCTGACCGATGACCGTCTGGGACTGAGGGAAATGTACCGGGTCCTGAAGCCCGGCGGATTGTTCATCCTGAAGGAAATGCACAGGGACGACCTTAATGAGGCGCAGCAAACCCACGCGATCTATCACCATTTAAGGGCCGAGATCGACACCTTGCTTGGTATATCCCACAATGAAACCTACACCCGGGAGGCTCTGTTGGATATGATCCATGAACCGGGCCTGAAGGATATGAGTCTGGAAGAATATACGGAAGACCCGGGTAATATATATGACCAGGACCGGTTCAATTCATACAGTGAAAATCTCAGGAACTGGTTGCAAAATCTGGAGGGCCGGTCTGATTATGAGGATTATGCCCGGCGGATCGCCGACCTGAAGAAAAGAATGTTCCTGAAGGGTGTTGCCTGGCCGCCTAAGATCATAGCCATCGGAATTAAATAATTTCCTGACCATGATCATATCGCAGATAGCTGCCATGTCCGGTAACCGTGTAATAGGCAAAGAAAATGAATTGCCCTGGGATATGCCGGATGATATGGCCTATTTTAACCGGGTGACCATGGGGCACTATATTGTCATGGGCAGGAAGAATTATGAGTCCAACCGGGGCGCACTGCCCGGAAGAACCAATATTGTGCTGACCCGGAACAAAAGCTGGTCGGTGCCGGATGCCATCGTACTGCACGACCTGGATGACGCCATAGAACTTGCAGGGAAAAACGGCGAAGAAGAACTGTTTATCATCGGGGGAGGGGAGATCTATCGTTTATCGCTGCCGCTGACCCAAAGAATTTACCTGACCCTTATCGATACCGAGGTTGAAGGTGATGTAACATACCCCGAACTTCCGGAAGAAGAATGGAAGATCGTATCAGCCGATCCCCATCCGGCCGATCAGCGCAATCCATATCCATATACTTTTTATATTTACGAAAGAATCCCTAAAACCTTAAATCCCTAAAACCTTAAAACACCCAGTCATGAACGCTGTAGGCATTATTACCCTGATCTTCGGTGTGCTCCAGGCCGGTTTTTCCACCGTGAGCCTGATCGGTGCCCTGATGCAACGGTATTTTCTCCGGTTCTTCCCTCTAGAGGAAATAGAGGGGATTGACTTTGATATCATGGCTTTCATCGATCATTTCCACCAGGTCATGTTCTTCTTCCTGCCCCTGCAGATCATCATCGGGATCCTTTTGATCATCGGCGGGGTATGGATGATCCGGAAAGCCCGGTCGGGAATCGTTCTGGTCCGCTGGGGGGCCCTGTTCACCATTCTGGCTTACATTGGCTATGTTGTTGCCATGCTTTCCAACGTACCCGAAATCCCGGTCGAAGAAGCCGGATTTATCCAGCCTCTTATCAGAACGATCCTCCTGGTATCCGCGTTGGTCGGTTCCATATTTGCCTGCGGATACCCTGTATTTTTGCTGATCTATCTCAGAAACAAATCATTTGATTAACTTTAGGTGAAAGGATCAGCTCCTGAACTTTCTAATCTCTATGGGGTTAGTTCCCCGAAGCTCTGCTTCGAGAAGAAGTATTA
>CAYQQR010000053.1:0-24283 GCA_964420035.1 uncultured Bacteroidaceae bacterium
TACAGTGAGCGCGGCGAGTCCCGAAAAACAGCAAAGCAAGCTTCGCGTTGTTTTTCGAGGATCCCTGCCTACCGGACAGGCAGGCTCGAAAATCTAAAGCAGCGAAGCTGCTAAGATTTTCGGGACGAGAAGCAGCCGAAGCCCTCCTTCGCTGAAGCTTCGGAGGACACAGCGGACACAATACCCCCCGGGTTGACATCCTCCCTCACTTTCCTTATTTTTAATAATTCTTACTTACGAAACCCGCTTAATTCTACTCCATGAAACCAGTACAATTCCTGTGGGGAATCGCTCTAATCCTGATCATACCCCAACTCCACGCTCAGAAAAAAGAAATTAGCTTTGAAAACATCCCCTCGGAACACGGTCTGTCCAACCATTCCATCCATGCCATCATCCAGGATTCAAGGGGTTTTATCTGGGTGGGGACCCAGGACGGACTCAACCAGTACGACGGCTATGATTTCAAGGTCTATTTCAATTCCCCCGGCGACTCTTCAACCATCTCACACAATAACATTTATGAGATAGTGGAAGGCTCGGAAGGTTACTTATGGATTGCCACCGTAAACGGACTGAACCGTTTTGATCCGGAGACCGGTGAATTCAAACGCTATTACAACGATCCGGATGACCCGGAGAGCATCTGCCACAACGATATCCGGGTACTGATCGAGGACCGGGAAGGATACATATGGCTGGGAACCTGGGGAGGCGGCGTGAGCCGCTTTGACAAAGAGACCGGTAAATGCATTCATTACAAACACGAGCCCGGCAATCCCAACTCCCTCTCCCACAACCAATTGTGGGGCATGTTTGAAGATAGTGACGGGGAGATCTGGTTCTCGACCTGGGGAGGAGGTTTAAATAGATTTAATCCTGAAACGGGTCAATTCACCATTTATAAGCCGGGGAAAGGAAATCCCCATTCCATCAGCCATGATATCATCGGCACCATGGCCGAAGACAAAGAGGGCAACCTGTGGATAACCACCTGGGGAGGCGGATTGAACAAATTCAACAAAGAAACGGGAAAATTTACCCGTTACACGCCCAATCCGGACGATCCCCGAAGTATATCCTCCAACCTGGTCTGGCCGGTAGAAGTGGATGAGCATGGCTGGCTTTACCTGGGTTGCTATGGTTCGGGTATTGATCATTTTGATGTAGAGAACAACATTTTCTATCATTATACACCGGACCCCAAAGACCCGTTTTCCGTAGCCAGCAAAGACAACTGGAGCCTGGAATTCGACCGGTCGGGAATCCTTTGGATCGGAAGTGATGGCAAAGGACTGAGCAAATACACGGGCATTACGAAAAAATTCAGTTTCCTGACCGAGGATACCGTAAAAGATATCAGTTTAAGCTACAATGCCATCAAGGCAGTCAACCAGTACAAAAACGGGGATATCTGGATCGGCACCTGGCATGCCGGTATCGATCGCATGGATTTCGAAAACCGGCAGATAACCAATTATCGCAGGGATATCCAAGATGCAAGCAATACGGGAAGGAACCGGATAAGTGAACTGTATTTTGACAGTAAAGGGCACCTGTGGATTGGGGCATTGAGAGGGGGGCTGACCCAATTTGACTGGCATTCCGGGAGATTCATAAAAGATTATATGACGAATCCCGATGATCCCGGGTCCATCAGTGCAAACTCCGTAGAATCAATTGTCGAAGACCCTGGAGGCCACTTGTGGATAGGGACCCGGAACGGCTTGAATCTGTTTGATCCCGACTCGGGCAGCTTTAAGAAATATTTCTTCGATAAATCCAATCCCAACTCCCTGAGCAATAACTATATCAATATTGTCTTCCGGAACCGGGACGACAATATCTGGATTGGCACCAACAATGGTTTGAACCTTTATGATCCTGAAAATGACAACTTCATCCACTTTAAACATCAACCCGGAGAAGAGAATACCCTGGTTCATAACAGTATCAACACAATCTATCAGGATCAGGAGGGTTTTCTCTGGCTTGGCACCCGGGGCGGATTGTGCCGCTTCAACCCTGAAAAAAAGGAATACAGTTCCTATACCACGGCAGAAGGTTTGGCCAGCAACATCATATTCGGGATACTGGAAGACGAGGAGCATAATCTCTGGCTGAGCACCAACAGCGGAATTACAAAATTCATTCGGGCCTCCAACGATTTTGTCAATTATGACAAGAAGGATGGACTGAAGGCCAGCATGTTCTTTCCCAATGCCTGCCATAAGGCGAAGGACGGGAAGATGTACTTTGGTTCCTGGGAAGGACTTACCTCATTCTATCCCGATGAGATCGAGATCAATCAATACAAACCCCCGGTGCTGGTGGTGACCGACTTCAGCCGGCGCGGCGAAGGAAAAACCATTTCCTCTTTCTCGGAAAACAGTCAGAGCTATGAATTCAAATATTTTAATAATTCATTCACCTTCAGATTTGTAGCCCTGAATTTTATCAATTCCGAGAAGAACCAGTACGCTTACATGATGGAAAACTTTGACGAGGACTGGCAATACGTGGGAACCACCCGTTTCGCGAACTATACCAACCTGGACCCGGGCAAATACACCTTCAGGGTCAAAGCTGCCAACAACGACGGCTTATGGAATGATACGCCTTCTGAGATCAACATCATGATCAAACCTCCATTTTGGCAAAAGGCCTGGTTTATTGCACTATGTGTGATCCTTGCCGGACTGATCATCTATGCTTACATTAAGTACAGGGAACGCCAACTGGTTCGGGAAAAGAAAATACTGGAAGCAAAAGTCCGGGAACGGACCCGTGAGATCGCCCGCCAGAAGGAGCACATAGAAACCATGCATAATGAACTGACAGACAGCATTATGTATGCCGAACGCATCCAAAAGGCCGTGTTGCCATCGGAAGACTTTATGAAACGGAACCTGGGAGCCTATTTTATCATGTTTCATCCCCAGAGTATCGTTAGTGGCGACTTCTACTTCGTCACCAAGATCAAAAAATGGCTGGTGCTGGTCGCGGCGGATTGCACAGGTCACGGGGTTCCGGGTGCTTTTATGAGCATGTTGGGTATCTCATTCCTGCAGGAGATCCTCAACCGGGAGGAGATCACCCAGGCCAACGAGGTTTTAAATGAATTAAGGGAATACGTGATCGCTTCCTTAAAACAAAAAGGGGTGTCCGGGGAGCAAAAAGACGGAATGGATATAGCATTGATTACACTGGACACCGAGAGTAATATCTGCCAGTTTGCCGGTGCCAACAATCCGCTCTGGATCATAAGAGATCATTCCGACGGTCAAGCTGAAACCGATCCTGCACCGAAAAAGCAGAAAGACCTGATCCACCTTCACCCGGAAACCGAGACCATGAAAACATTGACGCATAATGACCAAGTTCTTTACACCATAGGCGGCGACCGGATGCCGGTAGCCATCCATTCCAACATGCAGGAATTCACCAACAACAAAATACAACTCCGGAAAGGGGACCAGCTCTATATGTTTTCCGACGGTTATGCCGATCAGTTCGGGGGTCCCTTTGGTAAAAAATTCAAATACAAACCCCTCAAGGAGCTCTTGCTTCAACACGCCGGCAAAAAGATGTACGAACAAAAAGAGATCCTGGAACAGGAATTTGAAAAGTGGAAAGGAGACCTGGAACAGATCGATGATGTGGTATTGATGGGGATCAAAATAGATTAAGTATGGCACGAAGACTGGTGATCGGGGATATTCACGGATGCCTCAGATCGTTCAGAAAGCTATTGGAAAATAAAATACATCTGGAAACTTCCGACAGTTTATACCTCGTGGGAGACTATATCGACCGGGGACCGGACAGCAAAGGGGTGCTGGATTATCTGTTTGAATTGCAGGATAAGGATCATCAACTGTTCCCGATCAAGGGAAATCACGAGGTCATGATGCTGGACGCCCTCGGCCATCCCCCGAAAATGAGCTTATGGTTCTACAACGGCGCAAAATCCACCCTCGGGTCTTTCGGCCTGAAAGAACATCACATTTATTCCGGTGAAAGCTCCTCGGGTATTCCTCAAAAATACATTGAGTTTCTTAAAGAACTCCCCTATTATTACCGGTTGGAGGACGCTTTCATCGTCCATGCAGGCTTTTCGTTTTACAGTGAAGATCCATTCGGCGATGAACAGTCCATGATCTGGAGCCGCGAGATGGAATATGACCTCGAAAAAGCTGATGGCTTACCGGTCATTCACGGTCATACGCCGGTTACAGTCGAGAAGATACAGGCCACCCTCAGCGATCCGACAAACAAACTGATCAACATCGACGCGGGCTGCGTCTATAACCAGTACCCGGGCTATGGAAATCTGGTAGGCTTAGACATAGATTCCAGGGAATTGTTTGTACAGGGGAATATTGACTGATAATTGCAGATTGCTGATTGCGCCTGCCTGTCGGCAGGCAGGCGCAATCAGCAATTCTAGTCAAGGATTTCTGCCACGACAAAAGTACTTCCCCCGACGTAGATCATGTCTTCCGGTCCGGCAGCTTCTTTAGCTGCTTCAAGTGCTTCGGGCACCTTTGGATAGGACGGACCGTCACGACCGGCTTCCTGGCCATAATTTGCAAGCTCTTTTTCATCCATGGCCCGGGGAATGGATGCACGGGTATAATAGTAATTCGCTCGCGGTGGGAACAGATTCAGTATGGACCCGGGATCCTTATCGTTGACAAAACCCAGTACCAGGTGCAGGTCTCTATGAGGCGTCTGCATTATCTGTTGTGTAACTAGCCTGAATCCGGCTTCATTATGGGCCATATCGGCAATGATCCGGGGATTGCTGCCCAGGGTTTCCCACCGGCCCCGCATGCCCGTGGTTTCACGAACGCGGGACAATCCCTGCCGTATGGCTTCTTTCTTGATCAGTATCCCTTCTTCTTTGAGAACTTCCAGGACCGTCATCAGGTTCAGGATATTCTTTAGCTGGTAGGTCCCGGTAAGATCGGTTGCCAGATCTGC
The DNA here is from genome assembly GCA_964420035.1 of uncultured Bacteroidaceae bacterium. GTDB lineage: Bacteria > Bacteroidota > Bacteroidia > Bacteroidales > SM23-62 > CAYQQR01. The sequence goes on from CAYQQR010000053.1 coordinate 4,987, forward strand.
CATATATTCCTGTCCTTCCCGCTGCAGATCAAATGTCATCTTTCTGTCCAGGTCCAAAAAAGGGCTCCCGGTGCTGAACAGATCTTCTGCATAATACAATGGGGCGCCTTGCTTTCCGGATGCTTCCCGGAATACCGGATCGGTTTCGGGATGGTGCTCCCCGATGACCACCGGTATTTGGGGCTTGATGATACCTGCTTTTTCCCCCGCTATGGAAGCCAGGTCTTTCCCCAAAAACTGGGTGTGATCCAGACTGATGTTCGTTATGACGCTTACCAGGGGATTGATCACGTTGGTGGAATCCAGTCTTCCACCCATGCCCGTCTCAATCACCCCAATCTCCACCTCTTCCCTGGCAAAATGATCGAAAGCCAAACCTACGGTCATTTCGAAAAAGGAGGGTTCCAGGTCGTCTAAAAATTCCCGGTTGCGTTGTACAAAATCAATCACCGCCTCCTCCTGGACCATTTCCCCGTTAATACGGATCCGTTCCCGGAAATCTTTCAGGTGCGGCGAGGTATACAGAGCCGTCTTGTAACCGGCATGCTGTAATATGGATGCCAGCATATGGGCCACACTGCCCTTACCGTTGGTCCCGGCTATATGAATGCTCCTGAAATGCTGATGCGGAAAACCCAGATGCCGGTCCATGTACAGCGTCTTGGACAGATCCGCCTTGTAAGCTGCTTTACCCACCCGCTGGAACATGGGTAGAACGGAGTAAAGATATTCCAGGACTTCTTGGTAAGTCATCGCGGGTTTCGGGTTTCTCGTTACGGGTTTCGGTTACGGGTTAGGGATTCCATTTATTTCCGAATTCGTTCAAATGAATACGTTCGGGACGGTAACGATCGGGTTGTTCCTTTTTTTCAGCCGGATAACCGATGGATACCAAAGAAAGCGGCTGGATATGATCCGGTAATTTGAATAAGCGGCGGACGCCCTCCTTTCGTTGTTCCCTGGGATGGATGCCGAGCCATACGGCACCCAGACCCAATGCATGGGCTGCCAGTAATATATTCTGGGTAGCGGCACTGCAATCCTGTATCCAGTATCCCCCGTGATGTGCCTGCTTTTCATCAGCACATACCAATATGCCCAATGCCGATCTTTCCAGCATTTTGGCATTCGGGTGAAAAGTGCCCACCTCTTTGAGCAGGGAAGGTTCCTGAATGACGATAAAATGCCAGGGTTGTTTATTCACAGCAGAAGGCGCGTACATTCCTGCTGTTAATAATTCTTTCACCAGGGAATTGTTAATTTCTTTTTCCTCATATTTTCTAATGCTCCTGCGTTCTCTCAGAGCTTTTAAAATGATGTTGTTAGAAGGTTTATCCATACTTAATCAATAGTTTATAAACATGATATCAACACTTGATCTACTCTGAAATATAGTACTTTTGGTTGGGTTCTGCAATTTCATCGAAGGAATTACAGCTCATGAAGAAGACCTTTATCCTGGATACGAACGTAATCCTGCATGATTACAATTGCATTCACAATTTTGAAGACAATGATGTCGTTCTTCCCATCATTGTGCTTGAGGAACTGGACAAATTCAAGAAGGGGAATGATCAGATCAATTTTCATGCCCGGGAATTCGTGCGGGAGCTGGACAAGCTATCCGGTGACAAGCTCTTCAACGGGGGAATTTCCCTGGGCGAAGGAAAGGGCAAGCTGAGCATAGAGACGGGTAAGCCCTTTTCCGAGGTTATGATGAATTCATTCCCGGAGAACACCGCAGATCACAGGATCCTTGCCATTGCTGAGCATTTGTACTCGGAAAAGAAAAGAAAGAACATTGTACTGATCAGCAAGGACATCAATCTGAGGATGAAAGCCAAATCGGTGGGGATACTGGCCCAGGATTATGAAACAGACAAGGTTCTGAACATTGATGAACTTTACAAAAGCATCACCACCATTGAAAACATTGATCACGAACTGATCTCAAAACTGTACGAGGAATATGAAGGAGTTGCCGTAGAGGACTTTAAGTTTGATGCTCCGCCCCAAAGTCATCAATACTTTATTCTGAAAAACACCAAGTCCAGTGTCCTGGCGCATTATGACCCCTTCAACAAGGTGCTGAACCGGGTTGAAAAGCAAAAAACATACGGCATTGAACCCAGAAATGCCGAGCAGGCCTTTGCACTGGATGCACTCCTGCGTCCCGAAGTTCAGCTGGTTGCCCTCACCGGTAAAGCGGGAACGGGAAAAACCCTGCTGGCACTGGCTGCTGCCATTCATCAACGGCAGTTATTCACGCAAATCTACCTGGCCCGCCCCATTGTTCCTTTGGCCAACAGGGACCTGGGGTACTTACCCGGCGATGTCAAGGAGAAGATAGAACCCTACATGCAGCCATTGATGGATAACCTGGCGGTGATCAAGCATAAATACAGTCAGAACAGCAAAGAATTCAACAAGATTGACGAGATGTTGAAATCGGAGAAATTGTTGATCACCCCACTGGCATACATTCGCGGGAGAAGCTTATCCAGGGTGTTCTTCATTGTGGACGAGGCACAGAACCTAACCCCCCATGAGATCAAGACCATTATCACCCGTGCAGGAGAAGGCACCAAGCTGATCTTTACAGGCGATATTGAACAGATCGACTCCCCCTACCTGGACAGCCGGTCCAATGGTCTGACCTATTTAACGGATAAAATGCGGAGGCAGGAGATCTTTGCCCATGTCAACCTGGTCAAAGGAGAACGCAGCTACCTGGCCGAACTGGCCTCCAACCTGTTGTAAAAGTTTCATGTTTTATGCTTAAGGTTTTAAAGTACCTTAAATCCATAAAACCCTAAATCCTATTTTGCTATCTTTGCGCTTTACGAGCGAATGCAATGAAAACCAACAAACAACTCATCATTGCCCGGCATGGAAAAAGCAGCTGGGATTACGAGGGGATAGCGGATATTGACCGGCCCCTGAATCTCAGGGGAATCAAAAACGCCCATGAAATGGCCCGCCGCTTTCTCACCCGTAAGATCCAGCCCGAATGGATCCTTACCAGTCCGGCCAACCGGGCCCTGCATACCGCGACCATTTTTGCCCGGATATTGAATATTCCCTTTCAGAACTTTTTTATAGAGGAAAGGATATATACGGCCGATGCACCCGGTATTGTTGAGATGATCAGTGGTTTGGAAGATCATATCCCTTCGGTCATGATCTTCGGGCACAATCCCACTTTCACCAGTCTGGCCAATCATTTCCTCGAAGAAAGCATCGACAATATTCCTACAGCAGGGATGGTCCGGTTAGAATTTGCAGTGGATCAATGGAAGGAAATCGACATAAATACCGTAAGTAAAAGCTTTTTTGATTATCCCAAGAAGATCAATGCCTGATCAATTGGCCCGGAATGCTTAACTTTACGGACCTTTAATTCTTTTGTTCAGAGCTTCATTAAATGCCCATCGACAAATACATAATCAACAGGGAACTCAGCTGGCTATCCTTTAATGAAAGAGTTCTGCAGGAAGCGCAGGATAAATCGGTCCCCCTTATCGAAAGGATTCGGTTTCTGGGCATTTTTTCAAACAATCTGGATGAATTTTTCAAGGTCCGTGTGGCCACCATCAAACGAATGATCGATGTTGAAGAGTCGACCGGTACCAAGTACAGGGAAAATCCAAAAAAAGTACTGGCAGAAATTCAGAGGATCGTCATCCGGCTCCAGGCCAAGTTCAATAAGACTTACAACAAGATCATCAGGGAACTTGCAGAACACAACATCTTCCTGATCAATGAAAATCAACTGAATACTGAACAAAAGGAATTTGTCGTCCAATATTTCAGGGACAAGATCCTTCCCGTATTGTCCCCGGTGATGCTGCATAATGTCGAACAGTTCCCGGATCTAAAGGATAAATCCATTTACCTGGCCACCAGGCTTTCCAGCAGTGAACCCGGTATCGATACGGAATATGCCCTGATCGAGATCCCCACGGATATTCTTCCCCGCTTTATCACTCTACCTGCCCCCAGAAATAAGGAATTTATCATCATCCTGGATGATATCATCCGGTATAATTTAAATGAAGTATTCTCCATCCTCCACTTCGACAAGTTTGAAGCATTTATCATCAAGCTGACCCGCGATGCCGAGCTGGACATCGATAACGATCTCTCCAAGAGCTTCCTGGAGAAGATTTCCAAAAGTGTGACGGAAAGAAAAAAAGGTCAGCCGGTCCGTTTTGTCTACGATCGCAATATCTCTGAGGATATGTTGGAATATCTTACGACCAGCCTGGAACTTGACGAAGAGGACAATCTGATACCCGGTGGACGCTACCATAATTTCAAGGATTATATGAAATTTCCCGACCTGGGAAAAAAAAGACTGATATACAAACCCACGCCACCGGCATTTCATCCCGACTTTATTCCTGCACAAAGTACTTTTGATGTGATCAGGAATAAGGATTTGCTGATGCATTTCCCCTACCAGAAATTCTCCCATTACATCAGTCTGCTCAGGGAAGCCGCCATCGACCCCCGGGTATCTTCCATAAGAACCACCCTCTACCGGGTTGCACAGAATTCTAGGGTGATCAACGCACTCAGAACAGCGGCAAAAAACGGCAAGCGGGTTGAAGTGGTTATAGAACTGCAGGCCCGGTTCGATGAGCAATCCAACATCTATTGGTCCAAACAGCTTGAAGAAGACGGTGCCATCGTGCATTTCGGTCTTCCCGGATTAAAGGTCCACAGCAAGCTCACCCTCATCAAGCGAAACGAGGGAAATAAAACGGTCAGTTATGCAACCGTTGGAACCGGTAACTTTCATGAGGGAACAGCAGAGTTGTATTCTGATTTCATGCTCCTGACCACGGATGTCCGGATCACTTCCGAAGTGGAAAAGGTATTCCGCTTCATTATGAACCCTTATAAGAACTACAAGTTCAGCCATTTGCTGGTCTCCCCTATCCATTTGCGCAGAAGGCTTTATACCATGATCGACAATGAGATCAAAAATGCCCAGGCCGGAAAGGAAGCCTTCATCCATGCCAAACTCAATAGCCTGGTCGACCGGGAGGTCATAAAAAAACTCTATCAGGCAAACCGGGAAGGGGTTAAAATGACCCTCAATGTCCGGGGGATCTGTTCCATCATCCCCGGGATAAAGGGCCACAGCGACAATATTGATGCATTCAGCATCGTAGATAAGTACCTGGAACACTCCAGGGTCTATGTATTTTGTAACGGAGGTGACGAGAAGTTCTATATTTCTTCAGCCGACTGGATGACCCGTAACCTGGATCACCGGGTCGAGGTGGCATCACCCATTTATGATCCCAAGCTGCAGCAGGAAATAAGGGATTTTCTCGATATACAGCTGAAGGATAATGTTAAGGCCAGGATCCTGAATAAGGAACAGAACAATCCCTACAGGAAAACCTCCACCAGGAAAAAGTTCCGTTCACAGATCGAATTATATCAATATTACAATAAGAAATACGAAGAAAACCATCAAAGTGCCCAGGATCAATGAACCTAGAACACATATGCCAACAGGTCAGGGAAGTGGCCCGGGAAACCGGTGATTATATCCGGCAGGAGCAAACCGTATTTTCCGAGAAAGATATCGAGGCCAAAGGAACGCATAACTATGTCACCCGCGTTGACACCGGTGCCGAGGAAAAGATAATGCGTTCGCTGAAGAAGATACTGCCCCGGGCAGGCTTCATTGCTGAAGAAGATACCGCCAGCAAGCGGGAAGAAGACCTTAATTGGATCATTGATCCCCTGGATGGGACCACCAACTTTATTCACGGTCTTCCGCCCTACGCCATCAGTATAGCGCTCGCAAACCGGAATGAGGTGCTGGTTGGGGTGGTTTATGAAACGATCCTTGACGAATGCTTCTATGCATGGAAAGGGGGGAAAGCCTTTTTAAACGGGAATACCATCCGGGTTTCCGCAAAGGAAAAGGTATCCGATGCCCTTATAGCAACCGGTTTCCCCTACACCGACTTTGAAAGGCTGGAACCTTTCATGCAATCCATGCGCTATTTCATGAAAAATTCTCACGGACTGCGCCGTCTGGGATCAGCGGCTACCGACCTGGCCTACGTGGCTTGCGGGAGATTTGAAGCATTTTATGAATACGGACTGAATGCATGGGATGTGGCAGCCGGAGAACTGATCATTCGTGAAGCAGGCGGAAAGCTCTGCGACTTCTACAAAAAACAGGATTATCTTTATGGCAGGACCATCGTTGCGTCAAATTCCAGGGTTTTCGAAGAATTCAGTAACATCATCCACGGGATCATGATCCTGGAAGCATCTTAATACAATATTAAACAACCAACCGGTTGAAAAACCAGTCTGGCATTACAAAAGCTCATTTGTCGGCAGGATCATGAACAGGATCAGTTTTTGTGCTTTCAGGATATTCAGCTGGCTTCTTGCCGGTCTCCCCCTGGATTTCCTGTATTTTCTCTCGGGGAGCATTGCCCCCTTGCTGAACCACCTGCTCCGGTACCGGCAGAAAGTGATCATGAAAAACCTGAAGCGGGCTTTCCCGGAAAATCCGCCTGAGAAAAATAAAGCGATCGCCCGCAAATTCTACAGGCACCTGAGTGACCTTTTCGTGGAAAACATAAAACTGATCCGTTGGAACCTCCCGCGGCTGGAAAAGCATATTTCCTTTTCAAACCCGGAAGTCCTGGATCAACTATACCAGCAAGGCAGAAATGTTGTTGCGGTCATAGCACATTATGGCAACTGGGAATGGCTCCTGGGCCTGTCAGGAAAAGTCAGGCATCACAGCATTGCCATGTATAAACCCCTGAACAATCAATATTTCGACAGGTATATGGTTCGTTTACGTTCAAAATTCGGTACCGACATCATTCCCATGCGCAAAACCCTGCCGGTTTTACTGGAACACAACCGGACGAAAAGATCTACCCTTTCATGTTTTATAGCCGATCAATCACCGGTCTGGGAAGAAGTGCAACACTGGACCCCCTTTCTGAACCAGGAAACCCCCGTATACCTGGGAATAGAAAAAATAGCCCGGAAGATCAATGCTGCCGTGGTCTTTCTTCACAACCAAAAGATCGGCCGGGGGCAATACCGGGTAGACATTATCCCCCTGATCACGGAACCCCGCGAAACCAAGGAACATGAGATAACCCTGGCCCACGTTCAGTACCTGGAGAAGATCATAAGGGAAAAACCTGAATTCTGGCTCTGGAGCCACAGAAGATGGAAACTTACAGACAAGAAAAAAAGATTGGAACAACAAATTGATTTAAATTCACAAAGTGCCTGAAGTTGCAATCGTCATATTGAATTATAACGGGAAGCACTTCCTGGAGCAATTTCTGCCTTCCCTGGTACGGCATACGCCGGCCGCCTTAGCCGAGATCATCATCGCGGATAATGCTTCCCGGGATGGGTCCGTTGAATTCCTGAAAAAAAATTACCCGGGGTTGAAGATCCTTTCCCTGGATCGCAACTTTGGTTTTGCTGAAGGCTATAACCGGGCTTTCAGCCGGTTAAAGCATCCTTATTACCTTTTACTGAACTCAGATGTAGAAGTAAGTCCCAACTGGCTGGAACCTTTATTGGAATTGTTTCATAAAAATCCCAAACTGGGCGCCTGTATGCCTGCCATCAAATCCTATGATAATAAGGATTTTTTTGAATACGCCGGGGCAAGCGGGGGCTTCATCGACCGGTACGGATATACTTTCTGCCGCGGCCGCATCTTCGGCAAAGTGGAAAAGGATGAGGGCCAATATCAGGAAAGAAGAGAAGTTTTCTGGACCACCGGAGCCTGTATGCTGATCGCTGCAGAGGCATACCGGAAAGCCGGGGGAATGGATGCACATTTCTTCGCGCATATGGAAGAAGTCGATCTTTGCTGGCGATTACATAAGCTGGGGTATACCATATTTGTCGAGCCTGCATCTAAGGTTTTTCACGTCGGAGGCGGCACCCTGCCCCAACAACATCCATGGAAAACCTTCCTGAATTACAGGAACAATTTATTGCTCCTGCATAAAAATCTGCCTGAGCAATCAAGGAAGAAAATACTTCGGTATAGGATAATGCTGGACTACCTGTCTGCCCTCAGGTTTATTAATTCCCCAAAACATATTGGGTCCATTTTTAAAGCGCACAGAGCATACAGAAAAATGAAAAAAAAATACAATGATTTCTTGACCCGGGAAGCTAAAACCAATATCTTGCCCGCTTGTTCTCTCGTATATCGCGGATCCGTGGTTTGGGCTTATTATATTCAGGGGGAAAAAACTTTCAGTTCACTGAATATTTGAATTGCAGATATTAACATGCTAATACACTGGCATTGCTTAAATTAACATTTATTGTTGATAATTCAGGTCAGGCTTCGGACCTGCATCCCTGAATCATTTGTTAATTTCAGCTCATCAATAAGAATATATTGTGATCCGTCACTGGCAAAATAGAACCATTCTCCTGGTTGATGATGAACCCTCCTGTAATATTATTGTATCCAAATTCCTCGAATTCACCGGGGTAAACATCATCCATGCCGAAACCGGTACACAGGGTTTCCTTGAAGCACTGAAAAACCCCCGGGTCAACCTGGTACTGATGGACATCAAACTTCCCGACATTGATGGATATGAAGCCACCCGGCTGATAAGAAAATACAGGAAGACCCTTCCAGTTATTGCCTATACAGCACTTGGCCTGGAAGAGCATAAATATCTGGCCCTGAAATCAGGATGCAACGATTATTTGGCCAAGCCGGTGACCCGTGAAGAAATGCTGAAGAAGCTGGACCCTTACCTTAAAAAAGCTGCAAATCCCCCGGGAAGCAAGATTTACCTGACCTAGTGGCTGGTAGCCGGTTTTAAATGAATTCAACCGCACCCCTTTTTGCTGACGCTGGAGTTCCTCGGTTCCCTGCCTGTCCGGTCACCTGGCGCCTACGCTGAAGCTTCTGCGACAGCGCGCGGCCATAGCCTTTGGCGACGGCACGCGGGCAGGCTTTGGCTCCTTAGTTCAGTTCACCGGTTCACAAGTTACCAGGTTCGTTAATAAATGGACCGGTAGCTGTTAAGACCAACAAGATTTATCAGATACCGGTTCGCGGAGGCTTTCTGTTCTAAAGCATATCGATGAGCTGTTCCATTCCTGTCTTCCTGGACCCTTTGATGAGTATGCTGTTATCCTGGAAAGAATTCTCCTGAAGCCATTTTTTTGCCGCTTCTACATCCCGGAAACAGAGGACATCCTTATGCTTCCGTGCTACTTGATGAAACCGGGGTCCCACGAGCAAAACACGTTCTGCCTTCACTTCAGGAATCAGCGCCAAAACCTTCCGGTGCTCCTCTTCCTCGTAATCCCCTAGCTCCAGCATATCGCCCAGGATAAGGGTCTTTCGCTCAGATTGAATGCCCATGAAAGACCGTATTGCTTCATCCATACTGGTAGGATTGGCATTATAGGCATCCAGGTAAATCCTGTTCCGGTCCGTCCTGATCCATTGCGACCGCTGATTGTGCGGTTTATACTGCTCAATGGCTCTTTTTATCCTGTGGAAAGGCAGCCGGAACGCTATGCCGGCCGCCACGGCTGCCAGAATATTCTGAACATTATATGTACCGGCCATTTGGGTATCTATCCTGCATGAGCTGAGCACATCCCCTTCCAATACGGCAACCTCCACTTTCAGCAAAGGATCGGCACTGATGATCCTGGCAGAACAGGTGCCGGGGGGTATTTCCCCGTACCATAAAACCTCCAGTCCTTCCTTCCTGGCCTTTTCACGTAACAAGGGATCCCTGTAATTCACCAAGACGGTCCCTTTCCTTTCCTTCAGATAGCCGTACAATTCTGTTTTAGCGGCAAAAACGCCATCCAGACTGCCAAATCCCTCCAGGTGAGCCTTACCGATATTGGTGATCAGTCCGTAACCGGGTTCGGCCAAACGGCATAATTGAGCGATTTCTCCCCCGTGGTTGGCCCCCATCTCTATAATGGCCAGTTCATGCTCCTTATTAATGGAAAGCAGGCTGAGGGGAACACCGATATGGTTGTTCAGATTTCCGGAGGTTGCGAATACCTTATACCTGCCCGAGAGCACTGCTGCCATCAGCTCCTTGGTGGTAGTTTTTCCGTTCGATCCGGTCAGGCCCAATACAGGCAGGTTTAAATGCTGCCTGTGATACAAGGCCAGTTGCTGCAGACTGCCGAGTACATGGTCCACCAGGATGACCTTTTCTTTCCCTGCATATTTCCGGTCATCACTCACCGCCCATGCCGCCCCCTTTTCGAGTGCTTCCTCCACGAAGGCGTTGCCATCGAATTGTTCCCCCTTCAAGGCGAAAAATATGGAATCTTCCGGCACCCTCCTGCTGTCGGTAGTGATCAGCGGATGTTTCTGATAAAATCGATATAATTCTTCTATGGACATGTCACAAATAAAAAAACCTCATCCTGGGAATGAGGTTTTTTTATATAGCATCAAACAATATTTTATTTCATTCCGGTCGAGGCCCCGACATGGGTCATGGCACAACGGAAGCCCAGATCATCACGGGCAGTCTCCTGATCGGCGAAACGACGGGTGCCCGGACTCATCCAGTAGGCGCGGTCTTTCCAGCTGCCGCCTTTATAAACCCTGGCCCTGTTGTTGATGAGCGAGGTGATGTCTCTTTCGTATTGGGAATACATCTGGTTGGTCTCGATGGTGGTTGAATCCACATCAGCCTGGGTTCCCCAGATAGTGCTCAGCTCATCACCGTCAAGGTAATCACGGTAATCCGATTTCCGGATATTGGGCCTGTATTGTTCCATATCATCTTCCGTAAGTTCGCGCTCCCTCAGTCTTCCGTATTTATCTTTGGGAAGAACCTGACCGGTAGCGGGATCCCTTTCATAGGTCTTGAAAACATTACCGCGGAAAGGATTGAACCCGGAAACATCCTGGTGGGACAGCGGCCTGTAGATGTCGCGAACCCATTCATTCACGTTTCCGGCCATACAGTACAGGCCATAATCGTTGGGCCAGAAGGAATATACAGGCGTTGTAATACTTCCATTGTCATTCAGATCGCCGGCCATTCCCATATAGTCACCAGAACCACGGACAAAGTTGGCCATCATTTTACCACGGTGACGCTTGATATCGTTACGAACGTTGTGACCGTTCCAGGGATAGATCCTGCGTTCCCACAAACGCTCCTCGAAGGTATTTCCGATAAGACCCAAAGCTGCAAATTCCCATTCTGCCTCGGTTGGGAGCCTGTATTTTGGAAGAAGGATACCATCTTCCATCCGTACATTTCTTCCCTGACTGCTTGGATCGGTGTCCTGCTGTGCACTGGGATCGTTGGGGTCCGTCGGACTGGTAGGTCTCAGGTCCGGCAGTCTTTCTCCGGGTAAGCCTTCGTATTGTCCTACCAGATAGGCATCGGTATTAAAATTATCTTCATTCTGCTGTCCTGCCGGATTGGGAAGCAACAAGCCTTCGTCGATAAGTATCTTCTCATTCACCCGGTCGGTTCTCCATAGAGAATAGTCACTGGCCTGCAACCAGTTCACTCCAACCACAGGATATTCATTGAAAGAGGGGTGCCTGAAATAATACTCAACGTAAGAATCATTGTAAGCCAGAGGATCGAGCCAAACCAGGGTATCAGGAAGGGCCTCCAGGTAAACCTCCGGATAACTGGTGTAAACCCTTTTGATCCACCACAGATATTCCCGATAGTCGACGTTACGCACCTCGGTTTCATCCATGTAGAATGAGGTTACCGTTACTCTTCTGGGTACATTGTTCCAGTCGTACATGACATCCTGTGCCACCTGGCCCATGGTAAAAGAACCTCCTTCAATAAAAACAAGTCCCGGACCGGTCTCTTGCTCGTAAGCGGTAACTACCTCGAAACCACCCCATTCGGTGTCATTGTATTCCCATCCTGTCTTTGTGGAAGATTTACCGGACTGGGTAATATTCTTACCACACGCGGAGAGGAGAAGAGCAGCAAACAGAAAAGCAAGGACCTTAGTGCTGAATTTCATGGCGTTAATGGTGTTTATTTAGAGATCAAATGTAAGATATTATATATTTCAAATATAAGCAACTTCCAAAAAATAACTAAAATTTGGGGCATTTTATTGCACGATACTTCTTCTTCACGGGTTTATACTGAAAATGATAGTAAAAGGTTACCTCATGGGCCCCTCCGTTTATCCCCGTTTTATTTGCATTCATCAAATTAAGGTCATAACTGTAACCAATGCCCATATTGTTGTCCCGGTAGCCGGCCTTCAACACGATGGCCGGGATTCTGAAGTCAATAAGCTGTCGTACCCAGATACCGGCCATCATTTTCCTGTATTCCGCATCAATCCCATAGAGAAGGTTATCAAATGCCCCCTGGTGAATCCATATCAGGTTGGGAGAGAGTCTTAATTCTTCACGTTCAAGATATACAGCCCTTAAGGGGATGTGCCACCCGGCATGCAGGGTATATCGCCGGTATACTCTTGCATCCTCTTCCCCGAAAGAACTTTTGGGCGCTGTGAGGTGATGCACGGCAACCCCCCCATAGAAATTCCTGGAATACAGCAATATGCCGCTGGCAAAATCGGGATATGCATAGCGGTTATTGCGGATGTTTTCAAGGCTTCCGCTGTAGGTCCCGTCCCCCGCATTCAATCCGTCGCCAAATACAAGACGGCTGGCATCCAGGGTATGTTGGGTATAAAAAGCCTGTATGCCCATCTGAACATCCCAATCCCGGTTCAGGGCAAAATGGAAAGCATAGCCCCCGCCCAGGTTCAGCTGTGCGAAAGTACCATCACCCTGGGTGTTTCGCTCTGCCATTATGCCGATCGCTCCTTGCAGAAAAGGCAGGTATTGATCATAGGAAGCGTAATAGTCCACATAGGTATTCCCCATGAAAGGCCACTGGTTCCTGTAACCGGCACGAAAGGCATTTTCTTCATATGCTCCGGCAAAAGCAGGGTTCAGATGGAGATAAGAAGCAAACAACTGGCTAAAAACGACATCCTGAGCCCAAACCGGGCCCCGGGTAAAACCGGATAAGATAAGCAGGATGCAAACTATTCTCACCTTCATTCTTTTGCGTGGTCAGGCAGCTGACAATATTATTTATCGCGAACCGTTTTCTTTCTTAACGAAAAAAGCTTTTATTCGGTATTCCTTCCATATGGTTCATAAAGATATGAAGGTTTTTTTTTCCCGTCTACTGCTCCTTACCGGTCTCATCCAGGCCCTTTCCCTGCACCAGCTCAGCGGCCAGCGTGTCGATATGATCCGTCAAATCGAATGGATCAACCTGGGCTCCGCGAAGCAAGAGGACCCGCTGGTTCCCCAATTGGCATTTAAAAATGCCGTTTATGATCCCGAACACTTTTTGTTGCCCTGGTATTCTGAAGTACTGCCGCTGGCCTATCCTGCAGCTAAAGTCGACATCGATCCCCTGGAATGGAAAAAGCTATCTGCTGATCTCTCCGCTGCAATCAAAGAATTCATTGAAAAACGATCCTGGTCGAAGATTGATGTCGAAATGCTCACCCAGCGTAAAAAACCCTTTGTGAGTGTTCGTTTCCTTCCCCTCAGGATAAATCCGGCTACCGGTGAGCTCGAGGGTTTGAGCCGTTTCCGGATGCAAATATCCGACTCTGCGCGTAAAAGTCTCAGTGTAACCCGCTCTACCCAGGATTGGACCGGTCAATCCCTGCTGCGCAGCGGTGAATGGGTGCGCATCCGGGTGGACCGGGACCATATTTATAAGCTCACGTATGAACAACTGGCCGACCTGGGCATCAGCGATCCGGGGAATACACGTATCTTTGGTTACGGTACCGGTGAACTGGACCGCATCCCCGGACCCACCAAGTACGACGACCTGCTGGAAAATGCCCTTATGTATGTCGACGGGGGAGACGGAACTTTCGATCCCGGAGATTACATTCTTTTTTACGGAAAGGGGCCCCATTCCTGGCACTACAATCCTGAAGAAGGTTTTATCAACAGAAACCTGCATCCTTATTCCAAGGGTAATTATTATTTTCTGACCAGTTCACTGGGCAGGGGACGTACCATTCCCCTGCAAAATGAACCGGCGGGACCTGCAGACTTTGTTATCGATCAGTACGTGTATCCGGTTCACCATGAGCAAGAACTTGAAAACTTCCTGCGATCAGGAAAAGAGTGGTACGGAGAACGATTCGATGCAACCCTGAACCTGGAGTTCGGACCTTTTGTGCTTTCCAACCTGGTTCCGGGTTCGCGAGCCACCCTGAAAGCAGATCTTGCTGCCCGGGCCTCGGGCAGCACCGACTTCACGGTAAAGGTAAATGGTCAAACCCTGGGTACGGTACCCCTCTCCGGTACAAACCTGAGTGAATATACGGCCACCTATGCCAAACTGAATACCGGATTTTTCAGTTTTGTTCCTTCTCAAAATGAGATCTCCGTTTCCCTGTCCTATCAGAAGAATGCTGCTTCCGCGAAGGGCTGGCTCAACTACATTACGATCAATGCACTGAAAGAATTGCAACTGGAAGGACCGGTCATGGCTTTCAGGGATACCAGCGGATACGGACAAAACCTGGTTGCGGAATACCGGATTTCCGGTGCCAATGCCAATACCCGGGTCTGGGATGTCAGTGTCCCCGACAGTGTCCGTCGTATCGATGGAAGTCTTGATGGCCCGGTATACAAATTTAAAGCCGGTACCCGGGAAATGCATGAATATGTGGTTTTTGACACGAAAGGTCCCTTTCTCACACCGGTGCTGAAAGGAGAAGACCTTGGCCGGGTAGGGAACCAGAACCTGCATGGGACTGGCTTCCCCGATATGATAATCGTTGCGGGCCCTGCATTCCGCTCCCTGGCCAGTGAGATCGCGCGCGTACGCTTTGAGGAAGACGGACTGGATACCCTTATCGTAACCCCGGAGCAGATATACAACGAGTTTTCATCCGGAACTCCCGATGTTTCAGCCATCCGTAACTTTCTTAAGATGTTCTACGACCGGGCCTCTTCTGAAGAACAAATCCCCCGGTATGTTCTTTTCTTCGGCGATGGCAGTTACGACAACCGGGACCTGTATTTTAACGATGTAAACCACATCCCTACATACCAATCGGAAAATTCAACCAGTCCCATCCTTTCCTTTGCTACGGATGACTTCTTCGTAATCCTGCAGGACGATGCCGGGATTACTTCGGGAATGCTGGATTTGGGTATTGGCCGGCTACCTGTGAATGATTATAATGAAGCAGAAGAACTGGTTTCCAAGATCCTTTCCTACCAAAAGAACAGCAATATGGGAGACTGGCGGAACCGCCTGTGCTTCATCGGGGATGACGAAGACAACAATATCCATATGATACAGGCCAACTCCCTGGCACTATATATAGAGGAATACCATCCCGGTTTCAATAACATCAAGATCTTCCTGGACGCCTATCCCCAGGAAACAACCCCCTCGGGTCAAAAATATCCGGAAGTGAACCGGGCCATAACCGAACGTATCAATCAGGGCATTCTTATCCTGAACTATACGGGGCATGGCGGGGTTAACGGACTGGCCCATGAAGGTATACTGGGATCCAAGGATATCGTAAAATGGGAGAACCAGGACAAGTTGCCCCTGTTCATGACCGCCACCTGTGAGTTCAGCCGTTACGACGATCATAATGCACAATCGGCCGGTGAACTGGTCCTTGTCAATCCGCGCGGCGGGGGAATTGGATTGCTTACCACTACCCGTTTGGTTTATTCTGCACCGAATCACGTTTTGAATGAAAATTTCTATAAGTATGTCTTCGAAAGGGACATGGATGGCAAACCATACCGGCTGGGAGACATCATGGCCAAAACCAAAAATGCCACGGGCTATGGGATCAATAAGAGAAATTTCACCCTCCTCGGTGACCCCTCCATGGAACTGGCCTATCCGAAAAACAATGTCCTGACAACCCACATTAATGGTTCCGAAATCGTCCCGGGTGCAGATACCGTCAAGGCCCTTTCCAAAGTGACCATCAGCGGGACGGTCCACGACCGGGCAGGAAATAAGATGGAAGATTTCAACGGATCGGTGTATCCTGCCGTTTATGACAAAAGTTCCACCATCACCACCCTGGCCAACGATGAATATGCCCCCTTCACCTTTAATACCAGAAACCGGATCCTGTATAAAGGTAAAGCTACCGTAAGCAACGGGGACTTCAATTTTAGTTTTGTGGTCCCTAAGGACATTACCTACAATTATGGCTACGGCAGACTCAGTTTTTATGCCGAAAACAATATCCTGGATGCGGCAGGAGCCTATGAAAAATTCATTATCGGGGGGACAGCCGACAGCATTATCCTTGATGATACCGGGCCTGAACTGGACCTGTATATGAACGATTCAACCTTCGTCTTCGGTGGGACCACCGATGAGAATCCCGTTCTCCTGGCCTATCTGGTTGACAGCAACGGCATCAACACGGTAGGTAACGGTATAGGGCATGACCTGGTCGCAATACTCGATGAGGACGACAGTAATCCCATTGTATTAAACGAATTTTATGAATCCGACAAGGACAGCTATCAAAGCGGTAAGATCAGGTATCCCTTGAATGATCTGGAAAAAGGACCCCATAAAATCAAGGTAAAGGTTTGGGATGTCTTTAACAATTCCAGCGAAAGCAGTCTGGAATTCATTGTTGCCGAATCGGAAGTGCTGGCCATAAAGCATGTTCTGAACTATCCCAATCCCTTTACCACAAGAACCGCATTCTATTTTGAACATAATCAACCTTATGCCCCCCTGGATGTTATCATACAAATATTTACGGTCAGTGGTAAACTGGTTAAAACCATCGAACGGGAAATACAATCGGATGGATACCGTGCCGGACCCATAGAATGGGATGGCCGGGATGACTATGGAGATAATATTGGCAGGGGTGTATACATCTACCGGGTAAAAGTACGTTCTTCTAAAGGACAGATCGTTGAAAAATATGAAAAGCTGGTGATATTGAACTGATATCTCCAACTGATAATTAATTATTATTTTTGTTGCCTCAAGGGAAAAGATGTTTGTGAAAAAGATTGGACTATCAGTATTTGTAAGCATGCTGCTCCTTTCAGCAGCCAGGTCCCAGTCAGAGAATAAATACCGTTTTAACGGACAGGACCTGAATGCCATTCAGACGGTGATGCCTTTTCTGACCATTGCCCCCGATTCGAGGGCAGGTGCCATGGGGGACGCAGGCGTGGCAACCGACCCCGATATCAGCTCGCAACACTGGAACGTGGCCAAGTATGCCTTTATTGAAGACGAAGCCGGCTTTACAATCTCTTATACACCCTGGTTGCGTAACCTGATCGACGATATCAACCTGGCTTACCTTTCGGGTTACAAGCGCATTGATAATGAACAGGTCATTTCTGCATCCCTGAGATATTTTTCTTTGGGGACCATCACCTTTACCGACCAGAACGGAAACTACCTGAATACCTATTCACCGAATGAATTTGCTGTTGATGGGGGTTATTCCAGGTTATTTACGGATAATCTATCCGGGGGTATCGCATTTAGGTTCATCTATTCGAACCTTACCGCCGGTACTTTTGTCGGAGGCGCTGAAACCAAGGCCGGCATTGCCGTGGCAGGCGACCTGGGATTCTTTTACACCCGGGAGGTCGAACTGAGCGACAAGGACGCCGATCTCAACCTGGGTTTTCACTTATCCAACATGGGCAACAAGGTCACCTACAGCGAGACGGCAGCCAAGGGATTTTTACCCATTAACATGCGCCTGGGCGGAGCCATGAAGATCTACCTGGATGATTATAATACCATGAGTTTTGCAGCCGATGTCAATAAACTCATGGTCCCTACTCCGCCTATTTATTATAATGATTCAACCGATAATAACGGAAATCCGGTCATTGCCCTGGGGAAAGAAACGGAAGTGCCCGTGCCCGTCGGTATGTTTCAGTCTTTCTACGACGCCCCGGGTGTGATTGAAAATCCCGGCGACGAACCCAATGTTCTCAAAGAAGAACTCAGGGAACTCATGTTCTCTGCAGGGGTCGAGTACTGGTACAGGAACCAGTTCGCCGCCCGGGCCGGTTATTTCCATGAACATGAATCCAAGGGGAACAGGAAGTATTTCACCGCCGGTGTGGGGATCAAACTGAACGTCTTTGCACTGGATTTTGCCTACCTCATCCCGGCTGCCGGAAGAAATAACCCGCTCGCCAATACGGTCCGCTTTACCCTTTCATTCGAATTCAGCAAGTACCGGAGCGGAAACTAGGAACCTGGAACCCTGAACTTCAATGCTACGAACAGGAATAGGTTTTGATGTGCACCGCCTGAGCCACAAGGGCAAGATGATCCTGGGCGGTGTTGAAATTCCGGGAGCACCCGGTATTGAGGCTCATTCCGACGGAGATGTACTTTGCCATGCGGTTTGCGATGCCCTGCTCGGTGCTGCAGCGCTTGGAGATATCGGCGAGCATTTCCCCGATACCGATCCGGAATGGAAAAACTACCCGGGGACAGCTTTCCTTGAAAAGGTCCGGGAAATTTTGGCTCATTCCAACTTCAAGGTCCATAATATTGATGCAACCATCATCCTGGAGGAACCAAAAATATCAAAGTATAAAAAGGATATGATCCGCAACATTGCAACTGTGCTTAACATAGCTCCCGCCCAGGTTTCCGTAAAAGCCACCACATCAGAAAAGATGGGCTTTACCGGTGAAGGACGGGGCATCGCCGCACTGGCAACCGCCCTGGTCCGGCAAGACTAATTTATATTCATTAAAGACGGATATCCCTCTATATTTATCCGGTAGTTCAACCATTTTTTTTATGAAGAAGACCCTGGTTCTTGGAGCCAGTCCCAATCCTGGCAGATACGCACACAAAGCCGTCAAGAGCTTGCTGCGTCATGATTATGATGTCCTTGCCCTGGGTTTCAGATCAGGAAAGATCAAGGAAGTGGAAATACAAACCGGCAAACCGGAACTGCATGACATTGATACTGTTTTACTCTACGTGGGTCCGGAAAGGCAACCGGAGTATTACGATTACCTGCTGGAACTAAAA
Source organism: uncultured Bacteroidaceae bacterium (assembly GCA_964420035.1). Taxonomy (GTDB): domain Bacteria; phylum Bacteroidota; class Bacteroidia; order Bacteroidales; family SM23-62; genus CAYQQR01. The sequence goes on from CAYQQR010000053.1 coordinate 24,105, forward strand.
CCCCGCCGTATCATCTTTAATCCGGGAACCTTCAACCGGGAATTCATAGCAATGGCCGATAAACAGGGTATTCAGACTGTCGTCGACTGTGCCCTGGCCCTCATCAATGCAGGGGAATTTTAGAGTCTCAATGTCTCAATGTCTCAATGTCTCAATGTCTCAATGTCTCAATGTCTCAA
>CAYQQR010000054.1:0-23122 GCA_964420035.1 uncultured Bacteroidaceae bacterium
CTCAATGTCTCAATGTCTCAATGTCTCAATGTCTCAATGTCTCAATGTCTCAATGGACCAGATAAAAAATTCATAAAGACTGGGAGACTTACTTAATTGTTTCTCGAGTAGACTGCGGTAACCTCGTCTGTTTCGCCCGTTCCAAGCTCTATTGTATAGGTCCAATCCATTCGCCTGACATTGGAAGAGACCTCGCCGCTGCCTTGCAGAATGATGAAGGTATTATCCAGGGTTTGTGTGTCCAGGATCAGGGTATTACCTGAGATACGAGCCGCGGCATTCACGCCGAATCCCAATTGATAAAAATTGTATATCCGTATCCTGTTGCTGTCTGATTCGTGCCGGAAAATATCCACACTGTATGCATTTCGTGCAGATTTGAATACCGAACTGCTTTCATCCACCGTCCAGGTGGTTTCATCCAGCTTATCGATCAGGCTGTCCTTGTCCCCGCGCAAATCCTCTTCACAGGATACTGACAGAGCGAATATGATGAACAATGAGAGAATGACAGGTCTCATGGAAGGGTTATTTTTTTCTGAGCAAATTCTTTAACATTTTTTTGTCCGCTATATGCGGAATAAGAACATCCAGGTCCGGGCTTCTTTCCATCTCCCTTTTAATGGTGTTCATAGCAGGTTCGTTCCTGGCCCAGCTTCTCCGGGCCACCCCGTTGTTCACATCCCAGAACAGCATCCGGGATAAACGTTGATCCGCTTCTTTTGATCCATCAAGAACCAGGCCAAAGCCGCCATTCATGACCATCCCCCAACCAACGCCTCCACCGTTATGCAATGAAACCCAGCTTGCACCGCGAAAAGCATCACCAATAACGTTTTGCACCGACATGTCTGCGGTAATGCTTGAACCATCATAGATGTTCGAGGTTTCCCTGTAGGGGGAATCCGTGCCGGACACATCGTGATGATCCCTGCCCAAAACAATGGGTGCACTGATCTTGCCCTTTCGTATGGCTTCGTTGAACATCCGGGCGATTTCCACCCTGCCGGTGGCATCGGCATAGAGAATCCTGGCCCGCGAACCCACCACCAGGTCATTCCGTCCCGCCTGTCTTATCCAGTGCAGGTTGTCTTCCATCTGCCCCTTGATCTCGGCAGGAGCAAGCTGCAGCAATTTTTCCATAGCGGTGGCTGCAAGCTCATCCGTGATTTCCAGATCTTCCGGCCGGCCCGAACAACAAACCCAGCGAAAGGGACCAAAACCGTAATCAAAGAAAAGGGGGCCCATGATATCCTGTACATAAGATGGGTAAAGGTACTGTTTGTTTGCACCATAGATATCGGCACCGGCCCGGTCGGCCTCCAGCAGAAAAGCATTGCCGTAATCCCAGAAATACATGCCCCGTTCAGCCATGATATTGATGGCCTTCACCTGTCTTCGCAGTGAGGACTGCACCTTTTCACGGAAAACGGCCGGATCGTCCACCATCATCCGGTTGGCCTCCTCAAAACCCAGTCCGGCCGGATAATATCCCCCTGCATAGGGGTTATGCAGTGAAGTCTGGTCGGAACCCAGCTCTATACGAATGTTCTCCTGAACCAGTTTTTCCCACAGGTCCACAATATTACCGGCATAGACCAGGGAAACGGCTTTTCGATCCCTTCTGACAATTTCCAGCCGTTTGATCAAATCATCGAGGTCCTCATACACTTCATCCACCCAACCCTGTTCATACCTTTTCTTAATGGCTTTGGGATTTATCTCGGCAACCACGCAGATACCTCCGGCGATAACCGTTGCTTTGGGTTGTGCCCCGGACATACCGCCCAGACCGGAAGTTACGAACACCTTACCCCGCAAACCGTAATCCCCCGCTGCCATAATTTTGCGGCCGGCATTCAATACCGTGATGGTGGTTCCGTGAACGATGCCCTGCGGGCCGATATACATGAATGACCCGGCAGTCATTTGTCCGTACTGTGTAACCCCCAGCGCATTCAGCCGTTCATATTCTTCCCGGGTTGAAAAATGCGGGATCATCATCCCGTTGGTCACAACCACGCGGGGAGCCTCTTTACCCGAGGGAAAGAGTCCCAGGGGATGCCCGGAATAGAGCACCAGGGTTTGCTCGCCGGTCATTTCAGCCAGGTACTTCATGCAAAGGAGGTATTGGGCCCAATTCTGAAATACGGCCCCGTTGCCTCCATAGGTAATGAGCTCATGGGGATGCTGGGCCACCGCCGGATCAAGGTTATTGCTCAGCATCACCATGATGGCAGCCGCCTGTTTCGACCGGTGGGGGTATTCTTCCAGCGGACGGGCGTATATGGGATAGTCGGGACGGTACCGGTACATGTATATCCGGCCGTAGTTTTCAAGTTCTTCCAAAAATTCACGGGCCAGGATACCATGCTGTTCCGTTGGGAAATAGCGCAATGCATTTTGCAGCGCCAGTACTTTTTCTTCACTGCCGAGAACATCTTTTCTTTTGGGAGCATGATCCACGCTGGTATCATAACTGCCTGCTTCAGGTATCTCATTGGGGATTCCCGTCAAAATAGCTTTCTGAAAGGCACTGAGCTTCGTCATTGTGGAGATTATTTATACAGTAAAGTTACAAATTCCCCCCATCCTTAGTATATTTGAGGAGGCCGGAATTGTGAAGTATGATCCTAACAAAATACCTTGTCATAGTTTTTTTTATCCTGCTCCAAACGCTTAAGCTTGCAGGGCAAACCGATACCGCGGAACTGAGCCTTGTTTTCACCGGCGATATCATGGGACATGATTCCCAGATTAAGGCCGCCTGGTATGACAGTCTGCTGGCCTATGATTACGCTTACTGCTTTCAGTACATAAAACCCTTTGTGGAAAAAGCCGATATCGCCATAGGAAACCTTGAAGTTACGCTGGGGGGTCCACCTTACAAGGGTTATCCACAATTCAGCAGTCCCGATGCCCTGGCCACCGCCCTCAAGGAAAGCGGTTTCGATATTCTGGTAAATGCCAACAACCATGCCCTGGATCGCGGAACCAAAGGATTGGGAAGAACCTTGCATGTTCTGGACTCACTGCAATTCATCCAGTCGGGGGTGTTTAATGACAGCCTGCAACGGGAACTGTATTATCCCCTGGTGGTCGAAAAAAACGGGATCAGGCTGGCCCTGCTGAATTATACTTATGGTACCAACGGCCTGAGAGTCAAGCCCCCCAACATGGTCAATTACATCCGGAAGGAACAGATTCGGCAGGACTGTGACCAGGCGAAGCAGGCGGAACCGGACTATATCATAGCCTTAATGCATTGGGGTACAGAATATCAGCGAATACAAAACAGCAAGCAGGAAGATTTAACCGGCTTTTTGTTTCAAAATGGTGTCGACGCCATCGTGGGTTCCCACCCCCATGTTGTACAACCGGTATGGATAGATTCCCTGGCAGGTTCCAACGCGTTGCACCAGCCCGTTGCCTACAGTCTGGGAAATCTGATATCCAATCAGCGCGAACGTTACCGGAACGGGGGGATAATTCTGCGTATGCATTTAACAAAGACGGACCGGACTCAGCTGACCGATATTTCTTATGTGCCGGTGTTTGTCCACAAACCCAAAAAAATGGGCTCAACCCGTTTTACCCTGCTTCCGGCCAACCCGGAGTTTGTGGCACGCACCTTCCCAAAGCTTACCGAGGCAGATTCCCTTAATATCAGTGAATTTTATAAAGACACCCGAAGCCACCTGAACATTCGTGAGGATGAATATTTCAGGCACGACCTGCCTTAATCGGCAGAAAGTCTTTCCAGGTGTCTCCTGGCCCGCAGTTTTATACTTTGATATCCTCCCTGGTCCAGCACCAAAGCTTTTTTGAAGTAATCCCGTGCCTGAGCTGATTCGTTCCTATCCAGGCTGATGATCCCGGCCTGTAAGGCGGCATTGGCCTTAAAGTAACGGCGCACGTGCGAATAATTCAGTACTTTCCGAAAGGAATCAAGTGCAGCCTCTCTGTTGCTCAGCGCCTGCTGTACCCGTCCCCTACGGTAATAATATTCCGCCCGGTATGTATGGTTCAGTGAATCCGGGAAAGGAAACAGCAAATCCAGGCTATCCATGGCCCGCTTGTAATAGCCGCCGTCATACAGTAAGCGGGCAGCCAGCAGCCGGGGTTCCGGTATAAAAAGGCTTTCCTGCAAAGCTTGGTGGTCGGGTTCCAGGAAGGTATTGCCTGCATCCAATTGATCGATCCAACGACCGTACATGGTATATTTTTCCTGCAGGAAAGCGCCCCAGGCCAAATAGAGCCGGGCTGCATTTTTGAAATGTTTCCCCCGTGCCTGCTCCAGGAAGTGTTCCAGGTGTCCTGATGCCGTGGGATCTAAGCGATTCATAAGGAAAATCCCATAGTGATAATGGACCAGCGGACGAATGATAGGCGGTCCGGTACGGATAAGCCGCGTACACAAGCTATCCATCAGGAAATCCGGCAGCGGTTCAAGTTGCCGGATCAGGGTAAAGTCAAACAAGGCAATCCCCCCGTAAGCAGGAATATACTCCTGCAATGCAGGCCAGGCTGGATTTTCGCCCGGGGGTAAGAGGCTCTTTAAATGTCCGATGATGAGGATGAATTCCAGGTGGTCAAAGCTCCCGGGAACCAGGGAGCCATGATAGTCTTGCAACATTGCTATACCCTGATCGGAATTCCCTTTTAGTCCGGCAAGCTTAAAAAAGAATTGGTAACCCGGGGGTATATTTCCCAGGACCCATTCAAGGATGCCACCGGATAACCGGGCTTTGGGAAAGCCGGGGTACATTTTCTGATTGACACGCCAGTAGTTCCGGCTGCGCATCAGGTTCAGCACCGAACGGGCAGGATGACCTTGATAAAGATCCAGGAATGAATTCATCAGATAAAGCGCGGAAATAGTATAATGCTTATACCCTCCCCCATCCTCACCCGCGTGGAGCTTCAGAATGATCTGTTGTGATCCTTTTAAAAAATTGCGGTAGTCATTTTCATTGCCACTCAATAAAGCTTCCATAAAAGCGGCATATCCCAGCTGGTATGGTTCCAGGGAAATATGTTCCCTGAGGGTTACAGAGTCATGGCCCAATCCTTCCAGGTTCATGACCCTGAACCAGGCCGCATCAATCCCTTGGGCCTTCGGCTGTTGATTATAGGCTTTGGCCGGTACAAGTATTAAGAGCAGAATGCATGAAACTGCACGCGAAGCAAAAAAGGAGAACTGCCGCGCAATCCTCCTTTTTCCCTGTATTGTCGAAAAGCCTTTTATCTGCTTTCTTATTTGTTGATTTCACTGTCGACCAGTATCCTGCCACAATACTCACATACAATGATCTTCTTTCCGGATTTTATATCCAACTGCCTCTGTGGCGGGATCTTATTGAAACAACCACCGCATGCATCACGCTCGACGGTAACAACGGCCAGGCCGTTCCTGGCATTGTTCCGGATTTTATTGTAAGCGGTCAGCAACCTGGGTTCTATCCTGGAACGGATATCCTCTGATTTTTTGACGAGGTTTTCTTCTTCCTTCTGGGTATCTGATATGATCGCATCCAGTTCGCTTTTCTTGGTCTTCAAATCCTCCTGCCTTTCTGTCAGTACTTTTCCGGCTTCTTCGATCTGCTCGTTCTTGCTTGCAACTTCTTGACCATACTCTGCTTTTCTCTTTTCGGCAAGTTCGATCTCAAGCTGCTGAAATTCAATTTCCTTGGTCAGGGAATCGTATTCCCGGTTATTCCGGACATTCTTCTGCTGTTCTTCATATTTCCTGATCAGCGACATGGCATTCGTGATCTCATTGTTCCTCTTGGAGATCATATCCTGAAGACTCTTTACTTCCTCATCGTAATTGTTTATCCTGGTTTCCAACCCGGCCACTTCATCTTCCAGGTCCTGCACTTCCAGGGGTAATTCACCCCGAAGTATCTTGATCTTATCAATCTCGGAATCAACCAATTGCAATTCGTAGAGTGCCCGCAGTTTCTCCTCTACTGTTGCCTCTTTTCTTTTCTCTTCTTTCGCTGTCTTAGCTTCTGCCATATTTTACAGATAATTTATAGGATTCGTGTAACTCTTTGCAAAATTGACTGCAAATTTAGGGAATTTTTTTGTAAGTAAGTCCTGAAAGACCTCCAGTGTGAATTGTTCACTTTCATAATGCCCCGGGTCCGCGATCAATACGCGTCCGTCGGCTTCAAAGAACTGATGATATTTAAAATCAGCACTCAGGTAAAGATCAGCCTTTTCTTTTATTGCAAGGGAAAGAAGGGGGGCCCCCGAACCCCCGCATACGGCTATTTTTTTCACAGGCTTTCCCAATAAGCTGGTGTGCCTGAGGCAAGCGGCATTGAATGTTTCTTTGATCTTCCCTAGGATATCCTGTTCATCCTTGGCTTCAGGCAGTTCCCCGATCATACCCAAACCGGTATGAATATCTTTATTTTCAAGGTTGTAAATATCATAGGCCACTTCTTCATAAGGATGGGCCCGGAGCATTGAGGCAAGAACTTTCGGGTGGAGTTTCTTCGGCATGATGACTTCTATCCGCAGCTCCGGCTCCTTGCTCAGCTGCCCGGGTTTTCCGAGGAAGGGGTCTGTATCTTCATCTCCCCTGAAGGTCCCGAAACCCGGTGCATTAAAACTGCACATGTCATACTTCCCTATGGTACCGCCTCCGGCTTCAAACACCGCATTGCGCACCGCATCAGCATGTGATTCGGGTACAAAGAAAACAAGTTTATGGAAGCGGCCCCCTTCCGGTTGGAGGACGCGTAAGGAATGCAATCCCAGTTTCTCACAGATCTTTCCGTTTACCCCGCCGGCGACTTTATCCAGGTTTGTATGCATGGCATAGATGGCTATATCATTCCGGAGAGCCATTTGGACACAGCGTTCTGCTGAATTGGCCCCTGTGATTCGTTTCAGAGGATGAAAAATGAGGGGATGATGGGCAACAATGAGATTGGTCTTCAGCTTGATGGCCTCCTCAATGACGGGTTCCGTTACATCAAGTGTCAACAGGGCAGTGCTGACTTCCCTGGAAGGATCACCCACTTGCATACCCGAATTATCATAGGATTCCTGGAGTGCCGGTTCGGCAAATTCCTCCAGGTACTGAACAAGGTCAAGAATTTTCATATTAGCTGATATCCTCCTTGATCCCCAGAAGCATGTCTTTTATATTTCCCAGGATCTTGATGACCTCAAAATTATTAACGGTATCTTCCTTGTTTTCTTTTAGTTTTTTCTTGGCTCCATTCAGGGTCATCCCACGTTCTTTAACAAGGTAGTATATAATATGGAAGTTTTCAATGTCTTTGTTGGTAAACATCCGGTTACCCTTTTTGTTCTTTTTGGGCTTGATGATATCAAATTCTTTCTCCCAAAACCGGATCAGGGAAGTATTCACATCGAACATCTCCGCGACTTCGCCGATAGAGTAATACAGTTTTTCCACTTTATACTCTTTATATGGCATCCGAATGTTTCCTTGGGTGTTTGGAGACAATACTTAAAGTAAACGTCCAACTAAAATAGGAAAATTGATTTAAAATCACAATACTGGGGTTTATTCACCGAAACAATACAGGTATCCGTTCCGGGAAGCAATGTAGATTTTTCCGTCTATTGCAATAGGGGTGGATTCGAAGGCGCTGGGATAGCTGTCGAGCAATTTAAAACGGTAATTAAGGTCGAATTGAAACAAGTATAATCCATGGTAACCCGCTACTATTAATTTATCCCGGACAAAAGCGGGCGTTGAGATAGAGGGTCCTGCCTTGTATTTAAGGACCAGTTCGGGCATTGGATATACATTGCGTTTATTGGGTCCGTATGCTCTTTTTCGTGGATCGATAGTTTTATGTTTTACAACATAAAGATAGCCGTCAATCCCTGCAAACGCCGCTAATTCTTCCTTGACAACCGAGGTTTTATTATGGTCCGTAATACCCACGCTACCCACGACTCCACCCTCCCAGGATGAAAATACCGAATCGCCTACCGGATAGTACCAGACCACGGTTTCTTCCGGATCTTTTGAGGGGTCCAGTTTCATGACCCCGCCCTTTCCTTCGATATACTGCTTTTCAAGGCTTACCAATATGCAGCGGTCCGATGTGATCACCGGGCATCCATCCATGTCCGAACCCGTACGAAAATCCCAGTCTATGTACCGTTCATCAAGAGTGTAGCCAAACACGTGCCCCGAACCCGAGGCCAGATAAACGCGATTCCCCAGCAGGGCGGGCGAAGCTTCTGTCACCAGATTGCCTCCATGGTGTATTTTATCTTCCGGATGATAAAGCAGGTGTTCTTCAATTATCTTGGGTTGCAGGAGTCCCTCATGCAATTTCGCTGAATCGGGATTCGGATCAAAGATCATGAACACCCCATTTTCCAATCCTATATAGGCTGTGTCGCCGATGATCAGGGCCGAAGCATCCACATCCCGGCTGTAGGAGTCGGTGCGCCGAACATCCAAACGCCACAATTCCTTGCCGGTATGATAGGAAATGGCCCTGTAACTGGGCACCTTGCCTTCAATGACCCGGTTTCCGGTTCCGAGCCGGCTTCCCTGAAGAATGATCCATTGATCTTCAGAACGAGCGGCGCTCCGGTTGAAAAAGAGTGTTCCGGCAGCTTTTACCACATCATCGAATGGATATTCCCAGATCAACCGGCCGTTGGAGGCATCAATTTTTTTCAGATAGTGATCATAGGCCCCCTGGATCAGATAAGGGGTCCTGTCTTCTTCCACAAGGAGTGGCTGGCCGGTCCAACCTGCGCCAGCCCACTTTTCAGGGTCCCCTGTTGGGGAAATATAGGTTATGCCCTCTCCAAGACAGGTTTTCCAGAGAACATTAAGTTTTTCCGGGGCCTTGTTGCCATAATAATTTCGCTGATGGTTACCCAGAAAAGTACCGATCTTAACACGGGTTCCCAGGTAGGTAATTCCATGCTGTGCAAAAAGGGTACCGCTCATATGCATTTCAGGCAAAACAAGAACGGTAAATAAGCCGGTCAGGCAAAGGATTCTATATTTAATCACAGCAAACACACCGAAAAGTTAAACATCCTTCCGTGATCATTTTCTAATTATCGAACCATCCCCTGGAAACGAAAGAGATGTTTCCGGAAAATCCTGCAAAGTCAGTTCCTTCAGCTTTTTGTAAGCGCGTTCTTCGGGATCGGGCACGGGGATACCGGACCCGGCCTGCTTTATTGAAGTAACCCTGGCTTCAATGAATTTGCCGCCGGGACCGGTTACTATACTGATCAGGGGAGCAATGCCATTGGGACCGCGTAGATTAAAGCGGGCATAAGTACAGAAATTTCCCAGACTGTAACAAATAAGGCGATCCTTATAAAGCTCCACGGCCCTGGTAACGTGGGGTCCATGCGCCAGGACCAGGTCTGCCCCGGCATCGATGGCCTCGTGGGCAACCTGGTAAACATTGCCGCGGTTGTAACCCAGGTATATTTCATCCTCCCGGGTCACATGCTGATGCTCTTTTCCTTCTGCCCCGGCATGAAGGGCCACGATAACCAGACTGGATTCCGCATCGAGTTGCATGATCGTTTGCCTTAAAAGTTCACTGTTCTTCATATCCGCCGATCCCCGAAAAGGGGCAAAGGCACAAAAACCGATATTTCTTCCATCCTTTTCAAAAATCACAGCAGGTTTTTCCAGCATTCCGGCATGGTACAGACCGGCTTCATCAAGAACCCTCATGGTACTTTGCCTTCCTCCAGCACCAAAATCATTGCAGTGGTTGTTGGCCGTGCTCACCAGGTCAAATCCCGCTTCCACCAGGCAGTTAACATATTCGTCCGGCATCCTGAAAACATAGCACCGGGTGGTATCCCTGCATTTCTTTGCCTGCCCCCCACTGGATGAGAAAGTGCCTTCCAGGTTACAGAAAGCAAGATCCGCTTCCAGCAGTATAGGCTTCACTTCCGTCAACAAACCCGAACACCCTCCCGGGGGCAGGTACCTGGAGGAAGGATAATCCGTCCCCAACATAATATCACCGGCAGCTGCAACAACAAGGCTGTCAGCATAAAGTTGCTGCTTCCCCGGGGGCGGAAGAACTACCTGCTGCAAAAAAGACAGCAAGGCAAACAAGCCCAGATAAAGCGATCGTATGATCATGTCAGAAAGATATAAAAAAAGGCCGCAAATCATTTTGCGGCCCCATAGATAAAGGTCTTCATTAATCGAAGGACTGTCCCGCGTTCATTGAAAGTTCGATCATGCGGTCATACTCGTCAGCAGTCAGGTCATTGAAGAAATAATTGATGGGGTTCACCTTCTTGTTGTTGACCCATACTTCATAGTGGAGGTGTGGTGCGGTCGACAGACCGGTGCTGCCAACATAACCGATGATGTCGCCACGTTTGACCTTCTTTCCCCGCTTTACATTGAAGTTCGACATGTGGGCATAAAGGGTCTTATAGCCGAAACCGTGATCAATGACGATCTTGTTACCGTAACCCCTTCTTGACTTTTCCACCGTATGCGCAACGCCGTTGCCCGTGGCATAGACCTCCGCACCGGTTGGTGCCGTGAAATCCAGTCCGTAATGAAACTTCCTGATCTTATAGATGGGGTGAATGCGATATCCCCAGCCGGATGCAGTACGTGTAAGGTCCTTATTGGAAATAGGCTGTATGGCCGGTACACAGGATAAATATTCTTCTTTCCTGAGGGCAAGTTCAATGACCTCGTCATAAGATTTGCTCTGAACATAGATCTGCTTGGTCAGCTTGTCCAGCCTTTTTGAGGTTTCTATAACCATCTGTGAATTCTCATAACCCTCCAGGTTTTCATAGCGGTTTACACCACCAAAACCGCCTTCCCTCATAGAAAGGGGAATGGGTTCTGCATTGAATATGGTACGGTAGATATTGTCATCCCGCTTCTGTATGTCGGCCAGTACAGTCTCGACCTGTTGAAATTTCCTGTTGAGCAATTCATACTGCAGTACAAGATGATTGTTTTCGGTCTTTAAGCGTTTTTCTTCCGGGGTATCGAAGAAAAAACCATAAGTAATATTGAGAATAACGGAAACGGATACGAAACCGAAAACATATAGAACAAAATTGAGCAATCTTTTGCCAAGGGTGGGGACTATTCTGTCATAACTCAGTGATTCCGGGTTATACCTGTATTTTGCTCTTGCCATGTGTAATGAAAATTAGAGCTTAAAACTAGTAAAATCTTTTCAAACCTGGTGTTTGACCCTCCGCATCAACCCTTAAAGATATAATAAAATTTTAATTCAGATATTTTAATGTAAATAATTAACGCTTAGGAAGGTATCGCTCCCAAAGCTTTGAATATCAATGAGCATTGTAAAACAGTAATCTTAAAAATAAGTATAATTAATTGATTTCCAATACAATGATTCTTTAAATCCATTTTTGTAAAGACATCTGTATGGTATGTTCATTGAATTCCGGATTTTTCTTTAGAAACAGTTTAAATTTAAGGTCTGTCGAATCAAAATATTAACTTTGAAATTCTGAATTCTAAATCAGGGTGTGGGTATAGGGTGTGAGTACCGTTAGTACCCTTAGTACCGTTAGTACCGTTGAAACAGTTCCGGACAGGATCAAAATGTTACAGAAACCAAAAACATCAGCAGAGATACGCCAGGCTTTTCTGGATTTTTTCAAGGAAAAAGACCATCATATTATTCCCCCGGCGCCCATGGTGGTCAGGAATGACCCTACCCTGATGTTTACCAACGCGGGGATGAACCAGTTTAAGGATATCTTCCTGGGCAATGTAAAACCTGAATTTAAGAGGGTCGCCGATGCTCAAAAATGTTTACGCGTGTCGGGTAAGCACAATGATCTCGAGGAAGTGGGTCTGGACACCTATCATCATACCATGTTTGAAATGTTAGGCAACTGGTCCTTTGGTGATTACTTCAAGCAGGAAGCCATTGAATGGGCCTGGGAATTCCTTACGTCCAGCATGGGCATTCCGGAAGACAGGCTATATGCTACTGTTTTTGAGGGTGATCCTCAGGACAAGGTGGACATGGATGCGGAAGCTTTCAGGACCTGGAACCGGTTTTTAGACGAAGGACGGGTTTTAAAAGGAAGCAAAAAAGACAATTTCTGGGAAATGGGGGACACCGGTCCCTGCGGTCCGAGTTCCGAAATACATGTGGACCTGAGGGAGGAAAAAGAGCGAAAAAAGATCCCGGGCAATAAGCTGATCAATGCCGGCCATCCCCTGGTCATGGAGATTTGGAACCTGGTATTCATTCAATACAACAGGAGAAAAAACGGAAGTCTTGAAAAACTCCCCAAAAAGCATGTGGATACGGGACTAGGATTCGAACGCCTGTGCATGGTTCTCCAGAACAAAAGGTCGAACTACGATACCGACCTTTTCATGCCCATGATCCGCAAAATCTCAGAAATAACGGGCATATCCTACGGCAGCGATAAAAAGAAAGACATAGCCTTCCGGGTCCTTTCCGACCACATCCGGGCCATAGCCTTCTCCATTGCCGATGGCCAGATCCCTTCCAACACCAAAGCCGGCTATGTTATCCGGAGGATCCTTCGCAGGGCGATTCGTTACGGTTTTACCTATCTCGGCCTGAAGGAAGCGTTTCTTCATAAACTTGTACCGGAACTTGTCAAGACCATGGGCGATGCCTATCCCGAAATCCTGGCCCAACAGGAGACCATCAGCAAAGTGATACGGGAAGAAGAAACCACCTTCCTGAGAACCCTGGATAAGGGCATCAACCTGCTGAATGAGGTGATCAGCAAGAGGCCGGAGGATCAAACCCGTATCTCAGGGAAGACAGCCTTTGAACTGTACGACACCTACGGATTTCCTGTCGACCTTACCGATTTGATCCTAAGGGAGAAAGGACTTTCGGTTGATATGGACAGCTATCGAAAAGAAATGGAAGAGCAGAAAGCCCGGTCGAAATCCGCTGCCAGAAAAGACGAAGGTGAGTGGACGGTCCTTATACCGGAACAGGAAACCCGCTTTGTTGCCTATGACCGGACAGAGGACCATGTGAAAATTTCGCGTTACCGTAAAGTAAAGACCCGCGACAAGGAATATTACCAGGTCGTTCTGGATACAACACCCTTTTATGCCGAGAGCGGGGGGCAGGTTGGAGATACAGGCTGGTTCATTCAGGGAGACCGGAAGATCGAGGTCTTCGATACCCAAAAAGAAAACAATATGATCCTGCATTACGCGGGATCCCTGCCTGATCATCCGGAACAGGAATTGACAGCCCTGGTGGATGCCGACCGCAGAAGACGAACCATGAACAATCATTCGGCAACCCACCTGATGCATGATGCGCTTCGCCGTATTCTGGGGGAACATGTCGAGCAGAAAGGCTCATTGGTTCACCCCGGGTATCTGCGTTTCGACTTTTCTCATTTCAGCAAGCTGAGCGACCAGGAAATCAAAAAGATTGAAGAAGATGTCAACCGGAATATCTGGGCCGATTACCCACTGGAAGAGCACCGGGACATTCCCATGGAGGAAGCCCGGGATATGGGTGCCCTTGCATTTTTCGGCGAGAAATACGGTTCAAGGGTCCGTGTGGTTCGCTTCGGGGATTCCACGGAACTGTGCGCCGGAACCCATGTCCCTTCAACCGGGCAGATCGGCATGTTCAAAATACTCAGAGAATCAGCTATCGCCGCGGGAATTCGCAGGATCGAAGCCATCACCAACGAAGGGGTCTGGAAGTATCTCCTTGAACTGGAGGACGAACGGGAAACCATTGCTGAACTTACACGCGCCCAGGGAGATAACGTGCAAACGATCAGGAGACTGCTGGATGAACTCGATCAACTGAGAAAGGAAAAAGATCAACTCCTGAGCAAAGGGGTGGATGAACTCAAAAAAGAACTCCTGGATACAGCCCGCGAAGTAGATTCCACAAGGGTGATCATCCAGGAAATAAAAAGCCTGAAAAACCCGGAAAAGATCAAAGACCTGGCTTTTCAATTGAACAGGGAACAGGATAATATAGCACTGTTACTGGCCTTTGAAAACAGCGGAAAGGCCATGATCTACCTTATGTTTTCCGGGTCATTGCTCAAAAAAGGTTTCCATGCAGGTCGGATGATCAAAGAAATAGCCAAAGAAGTTCAGGGCGGAGGCGGCGGACAAGCCTTCTTCGCTACCGCCGGAGGCAAGGATCCATCAGGGATTGATAAAGCTTTGGAGATTGGCAAGAAACTGATAATGGAAAAACTGGGAAGTTCCTTGGTTCCTTAGTTCCAGCGGAGGCCGGTTCACCCAACTGAGTAGATTTCTTTCAGGACAGGTTCATATCGCTCATAAAGGCTTCTGCGCTTCAATTTCAGGGTGGGCGAGAGTTCCCCGGTCTGCGGGGTCCATTCTTCTTCAACCAGACGATTCCGCTTGATTTTCTCATGCTCCCCGAGATTTTTATTGATCTCGCTCACTTCCTGCTGATAGCGGGCAACGACTTCTTTCATTGCTATCAGTTCTGCATTATCCCGGAACTTGATCTCATGCCTGGAAGCCCATTCGTGAAGAAATGGAAAGTTCGGGGACAGCAGTGCGCTGGCAAATTTTTCGTTTTCCCCGACCACCATCGCCTGTTCAATGAAAAAGGATTCCTTGAGTTTGTTCTCAATGACCTGGGGTGCGATATATTTGCCGCTGGATAATTTGAACATTTCCTTCTTGCGATCGGTGATCTTCAGGTAGATACCATCCACCATGTAGCCAATATCACCGGTATGGAACCAGCCTTCCTCATCGATCACTTCCCTGGTCATTTCCGGATCTTTGTAATAACCCTTCATGACATTGGGTCCCTTGCACAGGATCTCTCCATCATCGGCTATTTTGACTTCGACACCATCCAGTACCGGTCCTACGGTTCCGAACATGATCTGGTTCCTGGTAGCATTGTTGACTGCTATCACCGGGGAGGTTTCCGTAAGGCCGTAACCTTCCATGACCTTGATGCCGGCGGCCCAGAAGATCCTGGATAAACGGATTTGCAAAGCAGCACCACCGGAAACAATGTACTCGACATTTCCGCCGAGCGCCTCCCGCCACTTGCTGAAGATCAGCTTGTCGGCGATCCTGAGTTTAAAGTGGTACCCCCAGCCGTTGGCCCGGTTCCTCTCGAACCGGAGGCCCAGGTTTACCGCCCAGAAAAAGATCTGTTTTTTCAGATAGGGCAGGGCCTTGCCTTTTCCTATGATCCTGTCGTAGACCCGTTCCAGCAAACGGGGTACGGAATTGAATATGTGGGGTTTGACCTCCCTGAGGTTGTCAACGATGGTTCCCATATTTTCCGCATAGTAAATGGCGATCCCCTTGCACTGAAAATGATAGTTCATCATCCGCTCATACACATGGCTAAGGGGCAGAAAAGACAGGGTTCGTGCACCGAACTTCAGTGGGTGAGCACCTTGGGTCGCCAGCACATTGCTCATCAGGTTATCATGCGTGAGCATCACACCTTTGGGAAATCCGGTTGTACCGCTGGTGTACAGGAGGGTCACCACATCATGGGGATCGATCTCTTCCTTGATCTTTTCCAGGGCTTCCCTTTGTTTTTCATCCTGCTGTTTGCCGAGCTCCAGGACTTCTTTCCAGTTCTTTACTCCTTCCAGGGGATTAAAGGAGTATACTTCCCTGATGGCACGAAGCTTGTCAGCAATGGGGGTGACTTTCTGAAAAAGGTTCTTGTCAGAAACAAAGACCATCTTCGGTTCTGCATGTTTAAGAATGTATTTGTATTCGTCCGCGCTGATGGTGGGGTAAATGGGAACATGGATCATTCCGGCCTGACTGAGTGCCATATCGATAAAATTCCATTCCGGACGGTTGTTGGTTATGGTGGCAACTTTGTCGCCTTTCTTAAGTCCCAGTGCCATTAAACCGAGGCTCAGGCAGGTAGCGGTATCCGCGTAATCAATATTGGAGTACTTGACCCATACCCCGTTTTCCTTTGCTGCAAGGGCATCCTGCATTTGATACTTTTCCCTGTATTGCTGCAGCAGATCAAAGGTTCTGGTCAGTTCCATAAGATTGCCTTAATGTTTGGGGGCTAAATATAAAGAAAATATTAAACCGGAAGTCAGAAACCAGCAGCATCAGGCTTTCTTCTTAGAAATTATTAATAGCCCGGTAAAGGTCAACATCCCGTTGAGTATAAGGATCTCAAAGCCAAAGTAATATCCCGCCCATAAAGGCATGAAGTGGTTCAGGAAAATACAGATCAGGGGGGAGGCAATGGCAACATAGGGAACATAACGGTCCCTCAGCGGCTTCTTGAAAAACAGGCCAAAGGCATACAGTCCCAGCAGGGGACCGTAGGTATATCCCGCCATTTTGAATATGGCACTGATGACCGCCTCATCGTTGATCAACCGGAAAGCAAGGATGATCAATACCATGGTCAGGGAGACAAAGACATGGACGATGCGTCGGGTCCGGCTCAACCTTTTTTCTTCCATATTTCCGGCCTCAAGAATATCAACCGTGAAGCTGGTGGTCAAAGCCGTTAATGCGGAATCGGCGCTGCTGTAGGCTGCCGCTACAAGGCCCAGGATAAAGAAAATGGTTACCACCGGGGGAAGGTAACCCCGGGTGGCAATAATGGGATACAGATCGTCGGTCATTTCGGGAACGGGCAGCTGTATATGGGCAGCATAGAGGTAAAGCAGGGCTCCCAGGGACAGGAATATGAGGTTTACCGGGACCAGGGAAAAACTCATCAGATACATGTTCTTTTTAGCATCCTCAAGGTTTCTGCAGGAAAGATTCTTCTGCATCATATCCTGGTCCAGGCCGGTCATGACTATGGCGATGAAGGCCCCGCTGAAAAATTGTTTCAGGAAATGATGGGGTCCGTTCAGGTTCTCAAAGAAAAATATCCTGGACCGATCGCTTTGATAAATCGCATCGATCCAGGTTCCCCCGCCAAGGTCCATCTTCCTCGAAATAACGATTATCGTGGCAACCACGGCAACCAGCATAAAAGTGGTTTGCAGGGTATCGGTCCATATAATGGTGCGAATCCCGCCACGGTTGGTGTAAAGCCATATCAACAGTATGGTTGCGATTACCGTAAGCCAGAAAGGCACGTTCCAGGCTTGAAAGACCGCGATATACAGCACGTTGGCTACCAGGTACAGCCGAAAGGAGGAGCCGATGATCCTGGAGAGCAGAAAAAATGATGCACCGGTTTTATAGCTGTACCTGCCAAAACGGGTTTCCAGGTAGGTATAAATGGAAGTTAACTTCAAGCGATAATACAGGGGCAACAAAACATTCGCGATAACCGCGTAACCCAGCAGGTAGCCCAGAACCAACTGCATATAGGAAAACTGACTGTCGCCCACCCATCCCGGAATGGAGATAAAGGTTACCCCCGAAAGGGAGGCCCCGATCATGCCAAAAGCGACAATATACCAGGGTGAACGCCGGTTTCCCAGGAAGAAAGCCAGGTTATCTGCCTTTCTGCCCGTGACCAGTGAAATGATAAGAAGCAGGAAAAAATAAATGCCAATAATAATCGCCAGAAGCGTAGCGTTCATGTGTTGCGAAGCTAAGCTGCAAGATTAATAATTTCCCGTTAAAGAATAAAATATTGTGAATCACTTGATTTGTATTTATTTTTGAGGCTTCCAAGGGTTAACTTGATCATGGATCTGCAAAATTATTCATCGAACTTATTGAAGCAGGCAGTACGGGAATTTTCGAAACTTCCGGGCATTGGGAGTAAATCGGCCCTCAGGCTTGTACTTCACCTGCTCCGGCAAAGCGAAGAAGAGGTGAATAATTTCGGTGAGACCATTATGAAATTGCGTAAAGAGATCCATTACTGCAAAGTATGCCATAACCTCTCTGACACAGAAATTTGTCATATCTGTGCCGATCCCAGGCGCGATACCAGCATCATATGCACGGTGGAAAACATCCGGGATGTCATGTCCATTGAGAATACCCACCAGTATAACGGCCTGTATCATGTCCTGGGTGGGATCATCTCTCCCATGGACGGTATCGGTCCGGGTGACCTCACCATTGATGCGTTGGAAAAAAGAATAAAAGAAGAACAGGTTGAAGAGCTTATTTTCGCTTTAAGCACGACCATGGAAGGTGATACGACCAATTTCTATCTTTACAAGCGTTTTAGCGATTTCCCGGGTAAGATTACCACCCTGGCCCGTGGTGTTGCCATAGGCGACGAGCTGGAATATGCCGATGAGATCACCCTGGGCAGGTCCATCGCGAACCGTCAGCCCTTTGTTACCACACTCAAAGAAAGCGATAACCATAACTTCAATAAATAAAGCTCATGCATTTGAAAGGCGACCAATACCTGATCGACGGTATACCTGTGCTTAAGCTGATCCGGGAACACGGATCCCCGCTTTATGTATATGATACATCAACAATCATATCCCAGTATAACCGTATGATGAAGGCCCTGAAAGAAACCAGGATCAAGATCAATTATGCGGCCAAGGCCCTTTCCAACCTGAATATCTTAAAGCTGATCAAAGAACTGGGCGGTGGCCTGGATGCGGTCTCCATACAGGAAGTCAAGCTAGGCCTAAAGGCCGGTTTCGATCCCAAGGACATCATTTATACCCCTAACTGTGTGGGTATGCAGGAGATCCATGAAGTTGCCGACCTGGGTGTACGTATCAATATTGATAACATTTCCATCCTGGAACTGTTTGGTCATCACTACAGCAAGAATTATCCGGTCTGCATAAGGATAAACCCCCATATCATGGCAGGCAGCAACAGCAAGATATCAACGGGGCATATCGACTCCAAATTCGGTATTTCCATCTATCAACTCCCCCATGTGCTGAGGGTTGTGGAAACCAACGACATGGTGGTCGAAGGATTGCACATGCATACCGGTTCGGATATCCTGGACGTGGAAGTTTTCCTGAAAGGAGCGGAAATTCTGCTGGATACAGCCAGGAATTTCCGTCAGCTGGAATACATCGATTATGGTTCCGGATTCAAGGTAGCTTACCGGCCCGGCGATATGGAAACCAATATAGAAGAGGTGGGCAAACTTATTTCTGATAATTTCAACCGGTTTTGTAAAGACTATGGCAAGGATTTGACCCTGATCTTTGAGCCCGGTAAATACCTGGTGTCCCGGGCGGGTTATTTCATTGCACGGGTCAATGTGATCAAGCAAACCCCGGCAACCGTTTTTGCCGGACTGGATACCGGGATGAACCATTTCATAAGGCCCATGTTCTATGATGCCTATCATGAGATATTCAATCTGACAAAGCCCAGGGGCAACACGAGGATCTATACGATTGTGGGATATATCTGTGAAACCGATACCTTTGGGTGGAACAGGAAAATTACAGAGATCTCCGAAGGGGATTACCTGGCCTTTAAAAATGCAGGAGCATACTGTTTCGCCATGTCATCGAATTACAACAGCCGGTACAGACCTGCTGAAGTCCTGGTGCACAAAGGAAAAGATTATCTCATCAGAAAGCGGGAAGACTTTGATGACCTGGTCAGGAACCAAATACTCCACGATGACCTGAGCCTGTAATCATATGGATCTATCCGTAATTATTGTCAACTACAATGTCAGTGCATTTCTGGACCAATGCCTGCAGTCGGTCCGGCAGGCCATGAAGAACTTTTCGGTTGAAGTTTTTGTGGTTGACAATAATTCCGTCGACGGTTCGGTGCCCATGATACGGGATCGTTTCCCCTGGGTAGAATTGATTGAGAACAAAACCAATGTCGGATTCTCCAAAGCCAACAACCAGGCCATCCGGAGAGCGAACGGCCGTTACATCCTGTTGCTGAATCCCGATACGGTTATTGAAGAAAACACCCTGGATCTCTGTTACCGCTTTATGGAAGAACATCCGGACGCGGGTAGCCTGGGGGTGAAGATGGTGGATGGGCGGGGACGCTTCCTCCCCGAGTCGAAAAGGGCCCTGCCTACGCCCTGGGTAGCGTTCAGCAAGATCTTCGGCCTTTCGAAACTTTTTCCGCGTTCCCGTTTCTTTTCCCGGTATCACCTGGGTTATCTCGATAAGGAAAAAACCCACCGGGTTGAAGTGCTGTCGGGTGCATTCATGTTCATCCGCCGTGAAGTACTTGACAAAACGGGGATTATGGACGAGGATTTCTTTATGTACGGCGAGGACATCGACCTCTCCTACCGGATCCTAAAGGCAGGCTACCATAATTATTATTATCCCGAGCCCAATATCATTCATTACAAGGGAGAAAG
This sequence comes from uncultured Bacteroidaceae bacterium, assembly GCA_964420035.1. Lineage (GTDB taxonomy): Bacteria > Bacteroidota > Bacteroidia > Bacteroidales > SM23-62 > CAYQQR01. The sequence goes on from CAYQQR010000054.1 coordinate 20,271, forward strand.
CACAAAGAAAGGCAGCCTGAATTATGTTCTGACCTTTTATAATGCCATGATCATTTTTGCCAACAAGCACTTCTCACCAAAAATGGCCCAAGGTTATGCCGTGCTCATCCGTATGGCCATTTACTTTCGTGCTTTTTTGTCCATCAGTAAAAGATTTGCCCTCAGGATACTCTTGCCGCTGGCTGATTTTCTGGTTGCCTACCTGGTATTCCTGGTCATGACCCCGGTCTGGGAGAATTACAAGTTCGGAAGCACAGATATATACCCCCCCGAATACCTGCACATTGTTGTACCGCTCTACCTGCTGGTTTGGTTATTGGCCATCTGGTTTGCCGGAGGTTATGATAAACCTTTGAGCCTGAGGAAACTTATCCGGGGCATTCTGGCCGGGGCCTTCATACTCCTGGTTATCTATGCACTCCTTCCCGAGACCCTGCGCTATTCCAGGGCCCTGATCCTGATTGGTACGGCCGGCAGCATTGTCTTGCTGCCCCTGCAGCGGCTCCTGTTGGGAAAAACAGGAATGGCTGATTTTGAACTGCGGACCAACCAGAAAAAAAGAACTGTTATCGTGGGGATTCTTGAAGAAGCCCGGCGGGTGGAAAACCTGCTGAACCAGTCGGGCACCCAGCTGCAGATACTTGGCTATGTGCATCCCCAATCGGAGCCGCGGCAAGGATTTCTTGGCGGCTGGGATCAACTTGAGGAAATTGTAAACGTGCATAAGATCAAAGAGATCATCTTCTGCTCACGCAACAAGTCCGCCCAGGAGATCATTCGAAAAATGATCGGCCTGAGCCAGGTTTCTATCGATTACAAGATCGCCCCCCCGGAAAGCTTTTCTGTGATAGGCAGCAATTCTATCGATACAGCAGGCGATATTTATCTCATCGATGTGAACTCCATCACCCAACAGGCCAACATCAGGAATAAGAGATTGTTTGATCTGCTCACTGCCCTGCTGTTGATCCTGTTTTATCCGCTCACATTTTATTTATTCAATAAACCCGGTCGAGCCTTCTTGAATATGTTGCTGGTTCTGGCAGGTAAATATTCCTGGGTCGGCTATCATCCCGAAACGGCGACCTACAACGGACCGCTCCCCAGGATCAGAAAAGGGATCCTGACCCCCGTGGACCAGTTCAGGAGAAATTCTCTAAGCACGGATGCGATAAACAGGATCAACATCCTGTATGCAAAGGATTATGACATCATGACGGACTTCAGGATTCTGTTCCGGGGGATCCGTAAACTGGGAAGAAAACCTATCAGCAAAGGTGCAGGCAGAAATGTTAATAATAAAAATAGTCTATGGCCCGGATAGAAATTGAACTCCCCGCCCTGGGAGAAGGTATTATCGAAGCCACCCTGACCCGCTGGCTCGTTAAAGAAGGACAGGAGGTCAGCAAGGATGATCCCATCGCGGAAATAGCGACCGACAAAGTTGATTCTGAGTTCCCTGCACCGGAAGACGGTATTTTGCATAAGATTATGGTACATGAAGGGGAAATTCCCAAGGTGGGACAAACCTTGGCTATACTGACTACCGGAGGAGCAATGCCCGAAGAAGAAACAGAGCCGGAACCGGAAGAAGAACTTGAGCAAACAGAAGAAGCCAGGAGCGAACCTGACGAAAAAGATAAAGAACCCGACCTTCAGGAAAAAGAACCGGTCACTGCTCCACCTCAAACACCCGAACCACCTCCTGCCGGAAGCCTGGTAAAGCCCCGCTTCTTAACACCGGTGGTACGGACCATGATCAAGGAAGAAGGACTGAGCGAAGAAGAAATTCGTCAGATCAGGGGGACAGGCCTCGGGGGCCGGATTACCCGCGGGGACGTGCTCAAGTACCTGGAGCAGACACAAAAGGAAAGCGTTGAACCCAAACCGGAAAAGCCTGCCGCACCCCGGGAAAAAACAAGCATACCCGAGCCACCTGATCAGGAAGAAAGAGAAGCCCCGGTCAGCAGGGAACAGGTATACTCAGGCGAAGGAAACCAGATAGAGGAGATGGATCGCACGCGCCGGTTGATTGCTGAAAACATGGTTTACTCCAAGCGGGTATCGCCACACGTCAGCTCATTCGAAGAAGCGGACATGACCCCCATCGTGGAATGGCGTTCCCGAGTTAAAGATGAGTTCGCGGAACGGGAGGGCATCAAGCTCACCTATACGCCCATCATCATGGAAGCAGTGATCAGGGCCATACGGGAGTATCCCATGCTCAATGTATCCCTGGATAAATACAAGATCGTCAAGAAAAAACAGATCCATATGGGCATGGCCGCTGCCCTGCCCAACGGGAACCTTATCGTACCGGTAATTCACAATGCCGATAAACTGAACCTGGCCGGATTGGCTGCCCGGGTGCAGGATCTGGCCACCCGGGCCAGGGAAAATAAACTCAGGCCCAACGAGATAACCGGAGGCACCTTCACGCTCACCAACGTGGGTTCCTTTGGCAACCTGACCGGGATTCCCATCATCAACCAACCCCAGGTAGCCATACTGGCGGTAGGCGCCATTAAGAAGAAACCGGCGGTTGTGGAAACTCCCGGAGGAGACAGCCTGGGCATCCGGCACATGATGGTGATGACCCTGTCCTATGATCACAGGATCATAGACGGTGCCCTGGGCGGTATGTTCCTGAACCGCATCCGAACATTGCTGGAAGAATTTGACCCGTTCAGAACCCTAAACCAGGTCATTGGTTGAAATCAACAGACTTTTCTTTTTGCTTATTTATTAAAGTTTCGCAGTTCTCTTACATGTTGAAAACTAATAAGATATAGAAAGAAAAGGCTATAGTTTAAAATAGCGTTTTATTTTGTATCTTTATAAGAAAAACCAGA
>CAYQQR010000055.1:0-22617 GCA_964420035.1 uncultured Bacteroidaceae bacterium
TTAATATCGTAAATATTTGTTTTTATCTTAGAATACCGTCAGGCAGGCTGAATTCCAACCGGTTTGTATCCATGCTTCTTCCCTTTATCCAGGGCCGGAATCCCGGCACTCATCCATTCCGGCTCGGGTTCTCCTTTAAGATAGTGATCGAAAAACTGCATCATACGTTTACTCAGATCCACACGATTCGGCCAATTACGCAGATTGTGTTCCTCGTCATTATAAACCAGCATCCATACCGGTTTATTCAGCCGGCGCAGGGCCACGAAAAACTCAATACCCTGGTACCAGGGCACTGCCCCGTCCCCGTCATTATGCATCATCAGCAGGGGTGTGTTCACTTTGGGAGCATGGAACAGGGGGGAGTTTTCCAAATATAAAGGTAATCGTTCCCAGAGGGTTCCGCCGATCCGGCTTTGTGTGCGTTCGTACTGGAACATACGGCTCATGCCCGAACCCCATCGTATACCGCCGTAAGCGCTGGTCATATTGGATACGGGCGCACCGGCCATGGCACATTTGTATAAGTCGGTCCGGGTCACCAGCCAGGCAGCCTGGTAACCGCCCCAACTATGACCCTGCAAGGCCATATTATCCTTATCAATGAATGAATACCGGTTCATCATGGCGCTTGTACCGCTTACAATGGCATCATAAGCACTCTGTCCCGGATATCCTTCCCGGTAAATAATATCGGGGACAAACACCACATAGCCATTGCTGACGCACCAGGTGATATTGATAATGGAGCGGCTTGGTGAAGGAATTTTATGCCGGTTCCTGCCATCGGAGCTTCTTTCATAGAAATAGACCAATAAGGGATACTTCTTGTTTTTATCAAGGTTTTCCGGTGTATAGAGCAAACCTTGTAACTCTTCGTTGTTGAAAGAGGTCCAGCGCACCAAATCAACATCTCCCCAGAGATATTTATCAGCCCGGTGATTTACTTCGGAGACCCTTCGCGGATCTTTTCTGAAAGTCAGATCCGATAACCAGAGATCCGGGTATTCACGGAAGTTTTCCTTTCTGAATACAATATCATCGGTTTTATCAGCTTTACGCAAACCTCCATAAGCGTAATTTCCGTATACCAGAATCTCCGGATCGGTTTTCAGGATTGCACTGCCGCTGAAATAACCCTCTTTCTTGTTCTCTTCGTTAAAACCCGATAATATAAAAGGACCCTTGGGATCGATGCTGGTTCTATCCCGATCCAGCCACACGTAACGGTATCTGATCTTGTTGTTCCTGCCATGATTGTTGGTCAGGTTCATTGGCTTATGTTTCCCGCTCATGTCAACCTTCCAGATATCGTACCGGTCGTATAACAATAGGTCCCTGTCTTCATCCGTCCATCCGGCAATACCATAAGGATAGGGGTCCGTCGGAACATCGTTCGTTTCATCACACAATACTCGGGGAACGCCTGTGCTTAGCGGAATTAGTTCATCTTGCTCGATATCATGGGCATACCAGTTGCTGTCCGATGCTTCGTACCAGGCAACGTATCGCCCGCCGGGTGACATTTCAACGGTAAATTCTTTTTTCTTCAACAGGAGTTCCTTGTTCCCGCTTTCCAGATCGACCAGGTAAACATCCCGGTACCATTTCCCTTCCCATGAGATCAGTTTCCGGTAGGGCAATGAATTGAATCCCAGGGCATAGGATCCGTTCCCGTATTTCAGGGTTTTGATCTCCCCGACCTCCTCACTTCCGATTTGGACCATCTTTTGCATTGGAATATGATAGACAGCCATGTAACTTCGTTTTTTCTCCTCATCCAACCGCTCTTTCTGCATGGGTTGTAATAATTTGTCTTTCCAGTTCCAGATATCCACCCTGTATTTCTCTTCATCCGGCAGGCTATCTTCAGGTTCTTCTCCGGGTATCAGGGCGGTGCCAAAGAACAGCCGGTCGCCATCCTTTGAAAAATAAAGCTTGTGATGACTGGAAATTCCCCGATTTTCAGGCATTTCATCTGTCAGGGAATCAACAATCATACCGGACTCAACCTGTCCCCTGCTCCAGAGAAAAAGATTAAAATTCACTACCCGGCTGGTGTCCCGGGCATGCAGAAAAGCCACCTTATCTCCTTTTTCATCAATAGCCAGGTTCTGAATTTGCCCCTCCCCTTCCAGGATCACAGAGGTCTCCTGTGATCCGGTATGAAATATGTTCACTTTAAACCGTTGGACGGTATCTTCGGGCACCTCGGTAAATGCGATAAGACTGCCGTATTTAGATAGTTCATAGTCTGTCACATTCGGAAAGCGATGTTCCGATTCATATACCGGGTTATAGATCACCAGTTCGCTTCCTTTTTTTACCGGCTTTTCTTGCCCTTCTTTTTCTTTACCGGCAGTATCGGCAGCTGTGGTGTCCTTCGCCTCCTCTGCCTTTTCAAAATGAAAGACCATCCAGTCGCTTTCTTCCTCAGCGACTTTAAAGGATTTTACCCGCGCGAATTTTACAGGTTCTACATCCCCAAAAACAAAAATTCCCAGTGAATCCCCGGGCATATCATTTTTCCTGGTCTTTTCCTTTTTTGCCTGACGGATTGAATCTTCCTGAGGCTTTATCAGGAAACTGACAAAATTGGATGAGCCGGGTATTTTAAACTGCACCCCCCTGGGGACCTGCTTTGTTTCCCTTTCATCAACATTATATATATGCAAGGTGGCATCTCCCTTGCCCGGTTCGACCTGATAAACAATATGTTCACCATCCGAAGCGATCTGATAACTGCTGATGGATTCCCAGAATTCATAGACCGAGTGATCCATGGGGATCTTTTCCTGTGCCCGGAGAGCAGTAATGGATAAAATGGTTAATGAGAATAACACCGGAAAAAATGGCAAGCGCTTCATTAGGTTTTGTTTAATAATTAGGAGGGTTGAATTTAATAAAAAAACCCGTTTTGAATGAAGCCCGCGTGCCCGTTTGTTTCTACAGAGCAAGAAAGCTCCAAATTTGAAATTGTTCTTCAAATCAATCCTTTATATTTGTAGCTTAACAATAACAACATACAAAGCTTATGCAGAGCAATGAACTCGTTCAGAAATTGGAGGAAACCTGGGGACCGGGAAAAGAAAAGGTTCACACATTTTTCAGTCCGGGCAGGGTCAACCTGATCGGAGAGCATACAGATTACAACAACGGCTATGTCTTTCCATGTCCATTGCAATACGGAACCTACATGGCCGTGCGGAAGAATGACAACAAGGAGATTCGTTTTGCCACCCTGAATTTTGAAGGCAAGACCAGCATATCGGTGGATGATATCAGTAAGAAGGCAGACCAGAAATGGGCCTGGTACCCCCAGGGTGTCCTGGTCCAGATGCTTGAATTCGGCTACAAGCCTGAAGGAATGGACCTCTTGTTCTACGGGGACATTCCCAGTGGAGCCGGATTATCCTCGTCTGCTTCCATTGAAATGGCCACAGCCTATGGCATTAACGAGCTTTTTCAACTAAAAATAGAGCTGGTCGATCTGGTAAAACTTTCACAGCGTGCTGAAAACCAATTTGTAGGGGTTAATTGCGGAATCATGGACCAGTTTGCCGTTGGAACCGGAAAGAAGGATCATGCCCTTTTCCTGAATTGTGAAACCCTGGAATATGAATTGGTCCCGCTGGACCTCAAAGATCATATTCTGATAATTTCCAATACCAATAAAAGCAGGGGCTTATCCGACTCAAAATACAACCAGCGAAGGTCGGAATGTGACAAAGCCGTGGAATACATTTCCAAAAAAAAGCCCATTGAGCATCTCAGCCAAATAGACCTGAACGAGTTCAATGAACTGAAGGATGCCATAAGCGATCCTACGGTATTGAAGCGTGCCCGCCACGTCGTATCTGAAAACCAGCGTGTGCTGGAAGCGGTTGACACGCTTAAGGCAGGTGAATTGTCGGTTTTTGGCGCTTTGATGAACCAATCGCACGACTCTTTACGTGACGATTATGAAGTAACAGGGATGGAACTGGACACCCTGGTTGAAGAAGCCCGTAAAGTGGACGGTGTGCTGGGGTCCCGCATGACCGGGGCAGGATTTGGAGGATGTACCGTCAGCCTGGTTCACAAGGATGCAGAACAGGATTTCATGGTCAATGTGGGAGCAGGATATTACAAAGTCACGGGCATACGGGCCGGTTTCTACACGGCCACGGTAGGTGAAGGGGTTCGTAAGATCTGATACCTAATAACCAAAAGACCACATAAAATGAAACTAAAGATCTTCCTCGGCATCACAAGCATGATGCTGGTTCTATCGCAATGCTCCACAAAGTATGAATACCCGTTCCAGAACCCGGACCTTTCTTTTGAAGAAAGGGTGGATGACCTGGCAGGCCGGATGAGCCTGGAAGAAAAAGTGGGGCAAACCCGCTACGATGCACCGGCAATTGAAAGGCTGGGCATACCTGAGTACAACTGGTGGAACGAATGCCTGCACGGTGTAGCCCGCGCGGGGAAGGCGACCGTTTTTCCGCAAGCCATTGGTCTCGCGGCCATGTGGGATGAAGAACAAATGCTTAAGACAGCCCGTGTGATCTCGGATGAAGCCCGTGCAAAACATCATCAGTTTGCTTCGGAAGGGAATCGGGGTATTTACCAGGGACTGACCTTCTGGAGCCCGAACATCAATATTTTCAGAGACCCCCGATGGGGAAGGGGAATGGAAACTTACGGGGAGGATCCCTTTCTGACGAATACTACGGCTGTACAATTCATTAATGGATTGCAGGGGGATGATCCGAAATATCTGAAAACGGTAGCTACTTCGAAACATTATGTGGTCCATTCCGGCCCGGAACCCGCGAGACACAGTTTCGATGCCGTAACCACAAGCCGTGATTTCCGTGACACCTATCTTGAAGCCTTCCGTATGACGGTAAAAGACGCTGATGTTTATTCCGTTATGTGTGCTTATAACCGCTACATGGGGGAAGCCTGTTGCGGCAGCGATTACTTGCTGAACCAACTGCTGCGGGATGAATTGGGTTTTGAAGGTTATGTCGTATCTGACTGTGGTGCCATCCGGGACATCTACCAGGGGCATAATATTAAAGAAACCGCCCCGGAAGCTGCTGCATTGGGCATTATTTCAGGTACCGACCTGAATTGCGGCGGGACCTATCCCAGTCTGGTCGAAGCGGTTGATCAGGGATTGATCAGCGAAGAGCAAATTGATGTTGCCGTGAAAAGGCTGATGCTCGCCCGGATGAAACTGGGGATGTTTGATCCCCCGGGGATGGTTCCTTATACCGGGCTGGATACTGAGATCGTAGCATCCGAAGAGCATAAGAAGATCGCTCTCGAGACCGCCCGTAAATCTATGGTCCTGCTGAAGAATGATAAGGGGGCACTACCCCTGAACAGCTCTGAAGGCACCTATGCCGTGATCGGACCCAATGCCGATGACCTGGAAGTTTTATCGGGTAATTACAATGGGATACCCACCAACCCGGTCACACCGCTGCAGGGAATCCGGGAAAAAATCGGCGATGAGAACCGGGTTCTGTATGCCCGGGGATGTAACCACGCGGAAAACTTACCTTATGTTGAAGCTATTCCTGATGCTTATTTTTTCAAAGATCCAGGAAAAACCGAAAAGGGATTGCATGCCAGCTATTTTGATAACCTGGACCGCAGCGGTGAACCCGTGCAATCAGGAACGGTCTCCAATATCGACTTTTACTGGTGGGACCGGGCTCCCTTAGAGGCACTGGAAGATGACACCTTTAGCATCCGGTATGAAGGCTATCTTGTACCTCCCATAAGCGGAGAATATTACATCGGCACCGAGGCCCAGAATTACAGTGAGCTTTATATCGATGATAGTGCCATCATCAAACAAGGGCACGTCCATCACGCCAGTAAAGTGTATAAAAAGATCACCCTGAACGCGGGCGAGGCCTATCATATACGTTGTGAGATGCATAATTATCACGGGGACGCTTCCGTCAGGCTTTTCTGGCAGGTTCCGGGCCAGGATCTTTTCCGGGAAGCACTGGAAACCGCCAGGAAGGCCGACAAAATAATCCTCTTTCTGGGATTGTCCCCCAGGCTGGAAGGGGAAGAAATGCGTGTGGAAGTAGAAGGTTTCGAAGGTGGGGACCGTCTCAGCCTGGATCTTCCAAAAGTACAGCAGCAGCTTACGCGTGCCATTTATGCTATTGGAAAACCGGTTATCCTGGTCCTGCTCAACGGAAGTGCACTATCGATAAACTGGGCCGATCAATACATACCGGCTATTTTGGAGGCCTGGTATCCGGGTGAGAAAGCAGGGGAAGCCATAGCTGACGTGATCTTTGGAGATTATAATCCGGCCGGGCGTTTACCGGTTACATTCTATAAATCTGTAAAGGACCTTCCTCCTTTCGAGGATTATAATATGATGGAAAGAACCTACCGCTATTTCGGGGGACCGGTGTTGTATCCCTTTGGTCACGGGCTTTCCTATACCACATATGAATATGGAAAACCGATATTGAGCGGCAATGAATTTACCCTTAACTCAGGACAGCTTGAACTCAGGGTGGATGTGAGCAATACAGGGGAACTTGAAGGCGAAGAAGTGGTACAGCTCTACCTGTCACAAAATGACCACAGTGAAGTAAGACCTGTAAAGGAATTGAAAGGATATAAGCGGATCAGCCTGGCGGCCGGTGAAACAAAGTCCGTAAGCTTTGAGATCGATGCGGACCTGCTTGAATATTATGATACGGAAAAAGAAAGCTACAGCGTTTTCCCGGGAATGTATACGCTGATGGTGGGACCGTCTTCTGATGACCGGCTACTTCAGAAGATCGAATTTACAGTAAAAAAATAGCTATTGCTTAACCACTTTCCGGGTGTAACTCTTTGCATCCTCTTCAACCCGGATCAGGTATATACCGCCAGGCAGAAAGGGGATGTTTATCTCAAGCCCGGTACCAGGTACCTCATAGCCGCGTATCAGTCTTCCTGAAACATCGGTCAGGTAAACCTGCCTGCCCGGGGAGGAAGCATTGAATTCCAGAACCAGTGAGTCCGTAAAGGGATTGGGCCTGATCCTGAGCCCGGATGTATCTTCAGGCTGGCTGCTGATATAATGCTTATCCAGTATCCAGTTATCGGGATCTGCCAGCACCTGTATCAGCTTGTCATTTAAACCGAGCGGGACCATAAAACTGAAATACCGGTCTTTGATCCTGGTTCTGTAGTTTTGTTGTCCTCCTGAAGCATCGATGAGCCTGAACCCATAGGGGAGATCAAAAATAAGATTGTCGGCGGCAGAACCCCTTTGTTCCCCCTCGATACGGAGTGAATCTCCTACCTGTTTCCAGGTAAAATAAAAGACCGGGTACCCGGCACCATAGTACCATTGATTAAAAAAACTGTCAAAACTATTACCCGTGTATGCTTCCAAAACATTTTTAAAATCTTCACCGGTGGCGGTACTGTTCCCGAATTCCTCCAGAAAAGATTTCAGAGTGCCAAAGAATAGGCTGTCATTATCCAATTCATAGCGAATCATGTGTAAAAGAGCAGCGCCTTTTTTGTAGGACAACCGGCCACTGAAGATGCGGGATACCGAAGTGGATTCCTCGAATGGAACATATACACTGCCCTGATCTTCCTGTAAGGCAACCAGGTGAGCATTTTCCATCCAATCGTCTGCCGATGGCTGATCTTTAAGATACTGAAGAGCCAGGTATTCGGAATAGGAAGCAAAGCCTTCATTAATCCAAATATCCTGCCAGGTACCGCAGGTTACATAATTACCGAACCATTGATGTCCCAGTTCATGGGCCACCAGGTTGAAGCGAAAATCATCCAGGGTGGTCATGGTCTGATGCTCCATACCCCCGCCAATCGGAGCCAGGGCATGACCGTATTTTTCTTCGTGAAAAGGATAGGTTCCGAACAATTCTGAAAATAAAACCAATAAATCAGCGGTCTTATCAATTCGCTCCTTGTTTTCAGTAAGGTACAAGGGGTGATTGTAAATATAATTCTGTACCAGTATGGAGTCCATTCCGGCGATATCGACATAAAAACTGTAATCCCGGTAATCCGAGACGGCCAGGGAAAGAAGGTAAAATGCTATGGGATAGCGGGTTTTCCATTCGAAACGTTTTTTGCCATCCTCCAGTTCTGTAACGGAATCCAAAAGTCCGACCGACCCGGCCATAAGCGCGGAATCAACGGTCAGGAAGACCCATGCTGAATCTGCTTTATCATTCAGTACCTGCTTGACAACATACCAATCTTTAGCGCTGAAGGGCTCCGACAAAGTATAGGTAACCCTTTTATCCCATTCACTTACCCCGGCATTGATTATACCAGAAAAAAAACCACTGCCCGGTTTGGAACCCTGATAGTATACTGTGATTTCATAGGATTCCCCCTCCTTCAGGGTATCCTGGAACCCGGAAAATATTAATAAATCATTTTCAAGAACCACCGATCCTTTTTTTTGGCCATCCAGCATTACCGAATCAACCCGGTATTGTTCAGCCAGTTCAAACACCAGTTCCTGTATCCCCGGCTGCCTGATCTCTATAATCAGGCGTGTGGATCCCTGAAGAAAAGTACTGGTATCATTCACCGAAAGATCGATATGGTAGAAACGGACATCATAGTGGTTCAAACGGCTGTCCTTGGCATAGGACCGCGGACCTTGAGGGTACATTCCGGATTGGCACGACAGACGGTCCTTGTGGGGCCAATGTGCAAATAAACCTGCACTCGGTTCCAGACCGAAAAACATCAATACAACAATCGTTCCTACGCGCTTCTGAATGCTCAACATGGTACAATAACAATCCAGGAGGAAAAATGATTAGTTAAAAGGAAAATTTGTAAATGGTCGTATGTTTGTAGGTCTCTCCCGGATTCAGCAAAGTAGAAGGAAAATCAGGTTTATTCGGCGTATCGGGAAAATGTTGTGCCTCGAGACAGAATCCTGACCTGGGTTGATAGATGCGCCCCTGTTTACCCCTTATGTTTTCCAGGTAATTGCCTGTATAAAACTGAAGCCCCGGTTGGGTGGTAAGCACTTCCATTATTATCCGGGTATTATCATCCCTCGCGACTGCGGCAAGTTCAGGTTCCAGCCCTGAATTCTTCAGAACATAATTATGGTCATATCCGTTTTCCATCTGGTCGATATCCCTGCCAATGGTTTTTTCCCGGCGGAAATCCAGGGGCGTTCCCTGAACACTCGTAATACTGCCCGTTGGAATATCATGCTGATCAGCAGGCGTATAGGCTTCTGCCAGAATTTTCAGCTTATGATCCAGAATACTGGTGAGTCCCCCGTTCAGATTAAAATAGCTGTGCTGGGTAAGGTTTACATGGGTAGGCTTGTCGGTAGTTGCCCGGTATTCAATAATAAACTCATTTTCATCAGTTAAATGATAGGTGACTTGGGTTTCCAGGTTTCCCGGATAGCCTTCTTCCATGTCCCTGCTCAGATACTTCAAAGTCAAACGCTGATCACCCGGCTCTGCATCCCACACCACTTTATCAAATCCCATAATACCCCCATGCAGATGATTGGGCCCGTTATTTCTGGCAAGAATGAAGCTTTTGTTACCAATACTGAATTTCCCCCCTTCGATCCTGTTGGCAACACGGCCGACAATGGCACCGAAATAAGGATGCTCCTGCAGGTATCGATCAATTTCATCAAATCCCAGAACAACATCAACGCGGTCGTCCCGGAAAGGCAGATATATGTTTTTGACTATCCCGCCATAATCGCTGCAGATCAGCTCCACACCATTCTTGTTGTGCATTGTGTAAAGATGGACGGGGCGGTTTTGAGACCGGTAATGTGTTGGTTCTTCAGTGACTTTCATAGTTCTAAAAGTTTTTACAAAGGTACAAATTCAGGCATAGCCTGATAAATGGTTAATAATTTATTTGAAATCACAAAAGGTATTGATCCACGAAAGTGCTTATTTTTTGTATTTTCGCGTTCGATAGTAAATTTGCATAAACCATTATTCACATCAGAGAAAATGAAACCAATATCCCGTCCTAAAACTACTATAATCCTGTTCAGCCTCCTATCCGGCATTCTGTTTCTTTTTACGGCGTGTAAACCAGGGACAAAGGATGGCTCTTCGGAGGTTGAAGAACTCAAGGATACCGTATCCGATAAGGAGGAACTGGTAAAAAACGTAGTCGAATATCCCATCCCCTCTGCTTTCGAAGTTACCCAGCTTCTAAATGAAGCAGGTGCAAGCTATATCATCAGCCTGTCCAACCCTGTTGAAAATGCAGATAAATACATCACCCAAAAAAGTAAAGCACTGAACCTGGGTGTATATGGTGCCGATCTGAGTTATGCCAGCACTTACAATCAAACCCAGGAAACCATGGATTATTTAAAGGTTTCATCCAGGATTATTGAAGACCTGGCCATCAATACTCCTTTTAATGAGCAACTGGTGGAACGGGTTGAGAATAACCTTGGGAACCAGGATTCACTGATCAGCATCATTACCGATTCATTTTATGACGCCTACAACTACCTGAGGCAAAATGAGCAGGATAACCTTTCTATCCTGGTCGTAGCCGGCAGTTGGATCGAAGCCATGTACATCACTACCCAGATGAGCATCATCAGCCAGGATAACAGCCAGATCGTTCAGATCATTTCCAATCAGAGATCTTCTCTGAAGAAACTTCTGGAGCTGATGGAAGGGGCCAGCCAGGATCCTATGGTGGCCGAATTATTCAATGACCTGAAGAAGGTTCAGAAGGTCTACCGGGAAGCCGGTGAAAAACTGGATGAAGAATCCCTGGAGAAGATCACGGGACAAACCGAAAAATTGCGCGACAAGATAATTTCCTGAACCAAGTCGCTATACTCAAAAGGCCTCTTTCTATCAAAAGGGGCCTTTTTTCTTCAATCCCAATAAATTGTTACGCGGTACGAGATACGGGTTAGGTTTATTATATTCCAACCCAACGCGTGACCCGAAACACGTAACTCTTGTAATCTTTTTCTTAATTTCGCAATTGATCATGAGTGAAGCGATCCTCAATGCATTGATGCACCTTTTTGCCATCGTTGCAAACGTCAACAAAAAAAGTTTGTCGGACGAAGGAAGAGGAATTGTCATATCCATTTTGAAAAGACATCTCCCGGAGGACCGCGTCAAAGAATTTCTTGATCTGTTCGATAATTACATGGACTTCTACCACAGGGATGATGTAATACGACAGGAACTCGAGGACACCGACGACAGTTATGACGAAACGAGAATCGCCAGAATTGCACAACAGATGCGAAAAGAACTGCATCAGAATGAACGCTTTATCGTCCTTCTTAAACTTATCGAATTTGTCAACGAAGATGAGGTGATCATTGAAGAGGAAAACCGCTTTCTGAACATCATCGCCGGGACCTTTAATATTCCGCCGGATGAGTTCCAGGATGCCACAAGTTTCATCAGTGAAAAAGACAGCAGCAATATCACTTCCAACAATTTCCTTATCATAGAAAGTGCCGGGGAAGAAAGTATAGAAGAACTCGAGGGACAATGGGTTGAAGAAAACAGACCGGAGGAGTTACGGAGAACCAACAGGATCGTCAATGATGATATTGACGGCAGTTTGATCTTTCTGCATTTTCCTTCTGTCAATATGATCGTTTCGCGGTACACCGGAAAGGATAAACTGCAAATCGAGGGTCAAAGCCTTCAGCCGGGTCATTTTACGGTCTTCGAAACCGGATCGATCATTCGGGGAGAAAAGATCGCATCCATTTATCATTCCGAGATCGCTGCTCATTTCCTGCGACTGGAATCCAGGTCAAAACTCGTCCTGCAGGGCCATAATGTTTCCTTCCGCTTCAAGAACAGTGAAACCGGTATAAGACCTTTCAGTTTTTCCGAAGAATCCGGTCGACTGGTCGGAATTCTCGGCGGTTCCGGTGTGGGTAAATCTACCCTGCTGAACCTCCTGAGCGGTCCGCTTGACCCCGACACCGGTTATGTTGAGATCAACGGTTATGATGTTCATAAAGACCGTTTCAAAGTGAAGGGGATCATCGGTTTTGTCCCCCAGGACGATCTTCTGATAGAAGAACTCACCGTTTACCAGAATCTCTATTATAACGCCAAACTTTGCTTCAGTAATTTTAGCGATTATCAGATAAAGAAGATCATCTCCAAAATGCTGGATGATCTGGGACTCACCGAATCACAATACTTAAAGGTCGGTAACCCCCTGGACAAATACATTAGCGGCGGGCAGAGAAAGAGACTGAACATCGGACTGGAGCTGCTCCGGGAACCGAATATATTATTTGTTGACGAACCCACTTCGGGTTTGTCTTCCATGGATTCCGAGAATGTCATGGGACTCCTGAAGGAGCAAGCCATAAAAGGCAAACTGGTCCTTGTAAACATCCATCAGCCCAATTCCAACATTTTCAAAATGTTTAATAAGTTCTGGGTGCTGGATAAAGGAGGATACATTATTTACAACGGCAATCCTGTCGATGCCATCCTGTATTTTAAGAAACTGGGGGCCCTGGCTGATATATCGGAAGCAGAATGCCCGACCTGCGGGAATGTCAGCCCCGATCAGATCCTTCAGATCGTTGAGGGCAAACTGGTGGATGAACATGGGCGGTTCACCCACGAAAGAAAGATACAACCGGAAGAATGGTACCGTCATTACCAGCATAATATTGAATCCAGGCTAAAAATGGAAAAGCCCAAGCGGCTCATTCCTGTCAATCCCTTCAAAATACCGGACATCGATAAGCAGTTCTTTATTTTTCTCCGTAGAAACATTCTGTCCAAGCTGGCCAACCGCCAATATCTTCTGATCAGTTTTCTGGAGACACCCATACTGGCATTTATTCTGGCATTTTTTACAAAATATTTTGCAGGCCGGGAATACATTTTCAGCAGCAATAAAAACCTCCCGCAGTATCTCCTCATGTCGGTGATCGTAGCCCTGTTCGTAGGACTGACAGTAAGTGCCGAAGAGATCATACGCGACAGAAAGATCCTGAAAAGAGAGTCTTTCCTGAATCTGAGCAAGTTCTCATACCTGAATGCCAAGATCACTTACCTGGCTCTTTTATCAACAATACAGATGATCGTATTTGTGATCATCGGCAACCTGATCCTGGAGATCAGGGGCATGGAGCTCATATTCTTCCTGGTATTGTTTTCAACGGCTGTCTTTGCCAACATGCTCGGCCTGAACATCTCGGCCGGGATGAATTCGGTGGTGAGCATATACATCCTCATCCCCTTGCTGCTGGTACCCCAATTGTTGCTCAGTGGTACGGTGGTTGAATTCGAGGACCTCCATAAAAGTCTGACCAACCGAAGGCAGGTTCCGGTGATCGGGGATCTGATGGCCTCCCGTTGGGCCTATGAGGCCCTTGCAGTTGCTCAATTTAAAAGGAATGATTTCGAAAAGCACTTCTATGACGTTGACAAAAGGATAAGCGAAGCTTCTTACAGGACCTCTTTCCTGGTTCCACGCCTGATGACCATAATTGACGATTGTGAGCGCTATCTTGAGAATAACGAAAATGAAAAGGAGGCCATACGAAACCTTAAAATCCTCAGTAACGAGATTCAAAGCTTCGGCCGGAATCCCGAGCTCTTTCCTTTTGAATATGCTGAAGAACTGAACATCGTGGAATTCACTCCCGGTATTGCCGAAGAAACCAGGGGGTACCTGACCTACGTCAGGATACATTTCCAGGAAGTACAATCTGAAGCCAATGCCAGAAAGGATTCAATCTACCAGGCCCTGGTCGACAAGATGGGAAGTGAGGGGATATACCAATTAAGACAGGACCATTATAATGATCAGCTGGCCGACCAGTTGACCAACCGGATGGATATTGAAAAGATATTCCTGTCCGGTGACCGTTTTATTCAGAAAAAAGATCCTGTTTTCAAGGATCCTGAATCCAACATCGGAAGGGCCCACTTTTACGCTCCCGTCAAAATAGTCAATGACCAGCGCTACGAAACACTCTGGTTCAATATCATCATCCTCTGGATCATGTCCTTCGGCCTTTACATCACCCTGTTGCTCGACACCTTGCACAAGATCATCGAGTATTTCAACCGTATCCGCCTGACAAAGAGTTAGAAAGTACAGGGGTTTAAGGGTTTAAGGTTGTTCCGCCTTCGGCTGTCTCTCCGCTACCGCTGGTGCAATCCCGGGGTTTTCCGATAAATTCGCGGCAAGACGTTATCCCGGACTCGATCCGGGATCTCCCTGAATTACCACTATGGTCTCTGCACGTTGCGTCCCCATTAAAGTCAGTCTCAATTGCCAGGGTCCGGCAGGTGGCTGCTTTTTGTATGCCTCTGATACACAGGGCGCCGTCTTCTTGTTCCCCGAAGACTTGCCCTGTGCTGGTGTGTCTCAGCCTTTCAGGCTGCGTTATTATTAGCGTTTCCCGAAATCTTTATTCATAGACCGAAACAACTGCATGACAATTGCATGACAGCCCTTCTGCCCTTTGACTCTTATGCCCTTTGGCTCTTCAGCTTTTTTTAGAATCATTCTTTACCAGATTTTTTTACTTTTGAGCTTTCCGATAAACACGGTTTTATGCGACTCTCGGCCATCGATCTGCTCATCATTTTGGTATACCTCTCAGCCACCATTGCCATCGGGCTGATCCTCCGTAAAAGAGCCGCGAAAAACATCGACTCTTACTTTCTGGGCGGCAAGACCTTGCCCTGGTACATGCTCGGATTGTCAAATGCTTCCGGGATGTTTGATATTTCCGGGACCATGTGGCTGGTGACCCTGCTTTTTGTCTACGGTTTGAAAAGCATCTGGATTCCCTGGTTGTGGCCGGTGTTCAACCAGATTTTCCTGATGATCTATCTTTCTGCCTGGCTCAGAAGATCGGAAGTCCTTACCGGAGCGGCATGGATCCGGACCCGCTTCGGGGACGAACTGGGGGGGCGTCTTTCCCACATGGCCGTGGTCATTTTCGCCGTGATTGGGGTCCTTGGTTTCCTGGCCTATGGATTTATCGGTATCGGCAAATTCATTGAGATATTTATTCCCTGGGAAGTGGTTCGCAACTATGTTCCTTTTGAAGTTGCCCCAAGGTTTGTCCCCCATTTCTATGGCATCCTCTTTACTTCCATCGCGACCTTTTATGTGATCCTGGGAGGCATGTTCAGTATTGTCTGGACCGATGTCCTGCAGTTTACCATTATGACCATTTCGGCCGTTGTGATCGCGGCGATCGCCATGAACCAGGTGAGCCCGGAAACCCTGCAAAGTCTGGTGCCCGATGGGTGGAGCAATCCATTTTTCGGATGGAAGCTTAATATGGACTGGAGCAGTTACCTGCCGGAGGTCAATGAAAAGATACGCTCCGATGGTTATTCCCTCTTCGGCTTTTTCGTAATGATGATGCTCTTCAAAGGAATTCTGGTGAGTGCCGCCGGTCCGGCCCCCAATTACGACATGCAAAAGATACTTTCGACCCGGAACCCCAAGGAAGCCTCGCTGATGAGCGGCTTTGTATCCGTGATCCTGATGCCCGCCCGTTATTTAATGATCGCGGGTTTTGCCATCCTGGCCATCGCCTTTTACGATAAGCTTGATTTGACCGTTGCCGGGCGCCTGGATTTTGAGAATATTCTGCCTGCCGCTATAGAACAGTTTGTGCCGGTTGGCCTTACCGGCATCCTGCTGGCCGGATTGCTGGCCGCATTCATGTCCACCTTCGCCTCCACGGTTAACGCGGCCCCGGCATACCTGGTCAACGACCTTTACCTTCGCTACATCAATCCCAATGCCTCGAGGAAGCAAAGCATTTACATGAGCTACCTGATATCCTTGCTGGTGGTCGTTATAAGCACCATAATCGGGTTCTTCATTACCAGCATCAACAGCATATTGCAGTGGATCGTGAGTGCCCTCTGGGGAGGTTATGTGGCTTCCAATGTACTGAAATGGTACTGGTGGCGATTCAACGGATTTGGTTATTTCTGGGGTATGGTGTCGGGCATAGCGGCCTCTCTGTTCGTGCCCTTCCTGACAGGATTGGTCTTTCCCCAACTTCCCGCTGACATCAGGCCCCTGTACTGTTTTCCGGTCCTGCTGCTTATTTCCCTCATCGGCTGTATTGCAGGAACCCTGTTGACCAAACCGGATGACGAGGAAGTATTACTGAAGTTTTACAGGCGGGTCAGACCCTGGGGATTCTGGAAGCCCGTTCACAATAAGCTCCTGGAACGCTATCCCGATCTTAAAAAAAACAAGAACTTCGGAAGGGATATGTTCAACATCGCCGTGGGCATTGTTGCCCAAACTGCCCTGGTGGCCCTTCCCATCTATATCATCATCCGGGCTAAAACATCCCTCCTGGTTACCGTGGGTATTTTACTTGTATGCGGCATTCTGTTAAAGAAACTATGGTACGACCGTCTTCAGCAATACCCGGATCATTTCGAAAATCCTGAGGATAAATAAGGAACGCTGCCGGGGATTCATTAAATTTGGTGTTGCAGTACCATGGAAAGATTACCTGAAATAGAAAGAAAACAGCTCGATCCCCAACTCCACTTTGAGATGATCTCCAGGTTCACTGAGATGTACCGGTCTTTTCCCGATGACCAGGTTGCCTCAAGGGAAGCTGCTTGCTTGAGCATACAGACACCCTATATGATGGGAGATATCCGGGAAGGGGATCTTTTCGCCGGCAGGATGATCTTTCCCGCCATATATTTCACCCCTCAGGCCTGTGGCGATGCCGGGGGATTCGGATATGCGCTGGATGAAACCAAGTTTAAAGAACTCATTGACCAGCCTGAACTTAAGTCGGGACAAAAGGAAAGACTCAGCCAGTACCTGGATTTCTGGAGAACCGGGCATTCTTCCTACCTGTGCCGGAAAAACTATCCCGGCCATTTACAGGAGGGCTTGCCCAGCGATAACTGGACCGGTGAAAGCGGAATAGCTTTTCCCTTATACCGGATGTCGGGTACGCATCTGAATTACAGAAAACTCCTGCACCTGGGTGTGGATGGTCTGAAAAATGAAATCCTTAGGAAATCTGAAAAATTTCAGGATGATCCCCGCGAGCATGAATTCCTGATGGCGGCATTTCAAATGCTGGATATATTTTCAAGACTCTGCTCTGACCACGCGCTTCGTGCCAGAAAAATGGCCATGAAGATGGATGGGCAGGACCGCACGGACTTGCTGATCATGTCCGACATACTGGCTCATATCAGCACTAAACCCCCGCTTGACTTTCGGGCGGCCATCCAACTGAGTTTCCTCTATGGTGTCTTTTCAGGCTCACAAAATTATGGAAGGATTGATGATTACCTGGGGTCATACCTGGCGCACGACCTGGATACCGGACTCATCGACCGGCATGAGGCTGCCCGTATCATGGAAGCCTGGTGGACCATGATGATCGCCAGGAACACCCCCTATGACGGCCGGGCCATCATTGGCGGCCGGGGCAGGCGGAACGAAGAAACTGCAGACCGGCTGGCCATTTTGGCCCTACAAACTGCAGGCCGGGTGAAAGACATACTACCCCAACTCACCCTCAGGATATACAAGGGACAAAATCCCATGCTTTTTGAGCTGGCCCTGGATGTCCTGGCGGAAGGCTCTACCTTCCCCATGTTGTATAACGATGATGTCAACATCCCGGCGGCCGCAAAGGCACTTGGCATTCCCGAAAAAATTGCAGAGAATGTCATTCCCTTTGGCTGCGGGGAATATATGATAAACCACCAGAGTGTAGCTACACCCAGCAGCGTTTTGAACCTGCTAAAAGTCCTGGAGGTCTGCCTGCACAAGGGAACCGACCCGGTAAGCCGGGAAAAAACAGGCAAACCCGGTATGCATTACCGCCTGGGTTCCTATGAAGAACTGCTTTCATGCTACAAAGAGCTAGTGGAGTATTACGTGGATCTTTTAGCCGAACAGGAAAAGATAGAATATGATACGGCGGGTAATGTCGGCAGCTTTCTTAGTCTGAGTGTTTTGTACGATAATTGCCTGGAACGGGCCAAAGCGATTTTTAACGGGGGGCTTGCACACCTCGGGGGTACCCTGGAGATATACGGCTTTACCAATACAGCCGACAGCCTGACAGCACTCAAAAAGGTGGTTTACGATCAAAAGAAATACGGTCTGGATGAAGTGGTTGAAGCCCTCGACAAGAATTTTGAGGGTTATGATGAAATCAGGGAGGTCCTTCTGAATGCCCCTAAATACGGAAACGACCTGGATGAAGCGGACCGATCCGCCATGATGGTCCACGATCATGTATGCAGGTACACCCGGACCAGGGTCGAAACGGTCCGTCTGGATTCCTACCTGGTGGTCAATATCAACAATGATGCAAACACCACATTGGGCAGGTATACAGCCGCCTCGGCTGACGGCCGGAAGGCATTCACCAGCATGTCCAACGGGAATGCTCCCCATACGGGCATGGACCGGAATGGCCTCACAGCCATGCTAAATTCCCTTGTAAAGCCCGACCCTTCGATTCATGCAGGTAGCGTGCAAAACATGAAGTTCTCCAGGGAACTGTTCCTGAAATACCGCGATAAGGTCAGGGCCCTGCTGCGTGCCTATTTTGAGATAGGCGGTACACAGGCCATGATCACCGTGGTGAGCCGGAAGGAACTTGAAAAAGCCATGAAAGCCCCTGAAAAATATGCCAACCTTGTGGTCCGCGTTGGCGGCTTCAGCGCCCGTTTCGTCGATCTCAGTCCGGAAGTTCAGCAGGAAATTCTGAACCGAACCCTTTACGAATAATCCTTAACCACGTCCCATGAAGAAACAGCAGTTTGAAAAAAGACTACAGAAGATTACCCGGGATCACGAAAAACTGATACAGAAAAAAAATAAGCCTTTAAAGAAATTCCCGAACGGTATCTACCTCAAGTATAAACGCCCGGTAATCACGGACAAGCACACTCCATTATTCTGGAGATACGATCTGGATCACAAGTCGAATCCTCACCTTATGGAACGCATGGGCATCAATGCTGCCTTTAATGCAGGCGCCCTCTTTTTTGAAGGAAAGTTCTGCTTGATGGTTCGGGTGGAAGGTTGGGATCGCAAATCTTTTTTTGCCGTTGCCGAGAGCAAAACAGGGATCGATGGATTCCGGTTCTGGGATTACCCGGTATGCTTGCCCCAAACTTCGGAACCCGATGTCAATGTTTACGACATGCGACTGACGGAACATGAAGACGGCTGGATTTACGGTGTTTTTTGCACCGAACGCAAAGACCCTGAAACGCCTGATCCTTCAGCAGCAGTCGCCCAGTGCGGCCTTGCCCGTACGAAGAACCTGGTGGACTGGGAGCGTCTACCGGACATTAAAACACCTTCTCCCCAGCAAAGGAACTGTGTTTTGCATCCTGAGTTGGTGAATGGTCAGTATGCCTTTTATACCCGTCCGCAGGACGATTTCATTCAGACCGGTTCCGGGGGGGGTATCGGATGGGGCCTGTGTGAAGATATAAACAAGCCCGTGATCAAAGACGAAGTGATCATTGATCGCAGGGAATATCACACGGTCAATGAGGTTAAGAACGGTCAGGGCCCCGCTCCCCTGAAAACCAGGGACGGATGGTTGCACCTGGCCCATGGGGTAAGGAACACTGCAGCCGGATTGCGATATGTTTTATATATGTTCCTCACCGATCTGAAGGACCCCTCCAAAATGATCAAGAAACCCGGGGGATATTTCCTTGTACCCACCGGCCTTGAACGCGTGGGTGATGTATCCAATGTGGTATTCAGCAACGGATGGATAGCACGCGGAAACGGGGATGTATATATATATTACGGTTCTTCCGATACCCGAGTGCATGTGGCCACTTCCGGTATCGACAGGCTGCTGGATCATGTACATAATACCCCGGAAGACGGGGGTACTTCTGCAGAATGCGTGGCCCAACGTACAGAGCTTATCAAAAAAAACAAGAGAATATTATAATTTACAAACCATTTTAACTAATAACGTCATGCAGAAACATTCAGCTTTTATTATGAGCGGTCTGGCAGGCCTGGGCATGTCCTGCCAGGAACAAGCCAAGAAAATGCCTGAAAAGCCCAACATCATTTTCATCATGAGCGACGATCATGCCTATCAGGCCATCAGTGCCTATGGCTCGGTATTGAATCAAACCCCGAACATCGACCGTCTCGCCCAGGAAGGTATGTTGTTCGAACAGGCTTTTGTTACCAATTCCATCTGTTCCCCGAGCCGGGCGGTTATCCTGACCGGCAAATACAGTCACCTGAACGGGGTGATCGACAACCGGCTGCCTTTCGATACCTCCCAGGTAACCTTTCCGAAAATATTACGGGAGCATGGCTACCAGACGGCCATGATTGGCAAGTGGCACCTGAAAACTGAGCCAAGCGGCTTCGATTTCTGGAGGGTGCTTCCGGGACAGGGAGATTACTACAACCCTGAATTCAAAACACGGGAAGGAACCCGGCAATATGAAGGCTATGTCAGTGATATCATCACCGGTTTTGCCCTGGAATGGCTTGAAAAACGGGATCCGGACAAGCCCTTCATGATGATATACCAGCATAAGGCTCCGCACCGCGAATGGTATCCCGGTCCGGGCCATCTTGGATACGGCTTTGACAAGGAGTTCCCTGAACCGGTGACCTTTTTCGACGATTATTCAACCCGGGGCTCTGCAGCACGTGAACAGGAAATGACGCTCCTTTACGACATGAAACCCTCGAACGATAACAAGCTGGATACCATATCCGCCCTTGGCATCACCGGAACCAATGCATGGGGCCGGCGTAATTATGCCCGGCATATGAAACGCTTCACCGGGGAGCAAAAAAGAGCATGGGATTCTGTTTATGACCCTGTGATTGAGGAATTTAACAAGCAGCTTCCCGAAGGGAGAGAGCTGCAAAGATGGAAATACCAGCGCTATATGCAGGATTACCTGGGATGCATCCAATCGGTGGATGACAATGTAGGCAGATTACTGGATTATCTCGAGAAAAATGATCTTGCAGAAAACACGATAGTGTTCTACACTTCCGACCAGGGATTCTACCTGGGAGAACACGGATGGTTCGACAAGCGATTCATGTATGAGGAATCCTTCCGCACGCCCCTGCTGGTCCGGTGGCCCGGAGTGGTTGAAGAGGGAACGAAAACAGATGCCATGGTGCTCAACCTGGATATCCCCGAAACCATTCTTGAAATTGCCGGTGCCGAAATACCCGCTGAAATGCAGGGCGTGAGCTTCCTGCCCATCCTGAAAGGAGAAGAACCCGAAGACTGGAGAGATGCAGTGTATTATCATTATTATGAATACCCGTCCGTACATATGGTCAAGAGACATTATGGGATCAGGACCGACCGGTATAAGCTGATCCATTTCTATTATGATGTGGACGAGTGGGAGCTGTATGACCTGGAGGCCGACCCCCACGAGGTAAACAACATTTACGGCGAACCCGGTACAGAGGAGATAACGAAAGATCTGAAAGAACAACTCAGGAACCTTCGTGAACAATTCGGAGACACCGATGAGGTAACCCGTTCTTTCCTCCCGGAAGCCTTACAACTGGCTGAATAAGAATGAGCCTGCTCAGAAAGATCATCATCAGGGTCGGAATTGTCCTACTGGCCCTGTTCCTGCTGTATTTCCTGTTCACCAACCTGGGATTGCTGGGAAACCTGAAGTTCAACAAAGGGCCGGAACAGATCATCCTTGACTGTGATACCGGTAACGAACTGGATGATTTGTACGCCATTCTGCGGGCCGTGACTTCGGAAAAACTTGAAGTCATGGCCCTCACCTCGACCCACTGGTACAACCATCCCAATGCCGGCGACACCAGCATGCAATTCAGCTATCGTCTAAACAACAAACTGCTGGAACTGCTGGGGCGGACCGATATCCCTTCACTAAAGGGCGCCACCCGCCCCATCGGCTACTGGGGCGAGAACCAACCCCAGGTATCGGAGGCCTCCCGGGTCATACGTGAGTACGCCCGGGAAGCCAGTCCGAAAGGCAAGCTCAATGTGGTCTGTACAGGCAATACCACCAACCTTGCCACGGTCATTCTCCGGGAGCCGGAGTTGGCTGCCAATATACGGTGCTACATGATGGGAGTTAAATATGATCCGGACGAAGGGGTCTGGAACAAGAATGCCTTCAATGTACGCAACGACCTGGATGCCTTTGATCTTCTGCTGAATACGGAAGATCTTGAGATGCACATCATGACCGCCACCACCTCGAAGGTTTTTGTACTGAACCGCCGGCAAACAGATCTCTTCTTTGAATCCTATGGAGCACTGGGAGAAATGTTCATCAACCGCTGGGAGCAGGTGGGCCCGGATAACGATACCCGGATCTTCTGGGACCTGGCCCTGATCGAAGCCCTGATCCACCCGGAGTTTGCTACGGAAAAGGAAGTTTTTACACCGCCTGAAAATACCAGGCGCAAAGTCTGGGTCTATACCCAGATCAACGAGGCAGCGATGATCGATATGTTTTACATGGAAACGGAGAGGAAATTGAATTCAGGATTCAGAATCACTACTGTCCGGGTAAATCGCAAGATAACTAAATG
>CAYQQR010000056.1:0-22474 GCA_964420035.1 uncultured Bacteroidaceae bacterium
GGTTTGTAATTTAATATATGGCGATATAAATATAGAAAAAATCTTGGAGAACAAAAATAAACTACCTCGCGGCAGAGCCACGAGGTATTAACAAAATTAATACTTCTTCTCGAAGCAGAGCTTCGGGGAACTAACCCCATAGAGATTAGAAACAATAAGAATATGGCTTTATGCTACATGTCGCCATATATTAAATTACCTTTAGGGTTCTATTTTCTTACAGAATAGGGACTTTGAAGTAATTTTATGTAATTTGGAAAGACTAAATAAAATCTTTGATAGCTATCGGGACTCGGTTGGGGACCGTTTACTTGCCGAAGGTGCGGAGTTTTATCTTTGTGAGAACATTCTTGGTGTGGAGGGGAAAATCACCATTCATCATCCAGCCGTAATAGCCGGGGTCTCTCTGTAATATTTCCCCTACTTTCTTACCCTTGTACTTACCGAAATTAAATACCTCTTCCCCTTTGGCATTGTATACGATCCGGCCGGCATAATCTACATTCTTATTGTGGGCACTGAACTTCGACAGAAATTCCATGTCGTTCTTAAGATTATCGTAACGGTCGAGCTGGGCCTGCAGGACCTCGTATGTCGCCCGGGTATCGGCTTCTGCACTGTGGGCGTCTTTGAGGTCCTTATCGCAGTAAAATTTGTAAGCTGCGCTCAGGGTTCTTTGTTCCATCTTGTGAAAGATGACCTGGACATCGATCAGTTTTCTCTTTTTCAGGTCAAATTCAACACCGGCCCGTAAAAACTCCTCGGCCAGGAGGGGGATATCGAATTTGGCTGCATTGTAACCGGAAAAGTCGCAACCTTCGAATTCATTGGCCAGGCTCTGGGCGATCTCCTGGAAAGTGGGGGCATTCCTGACATCTTCATCAGTAATGCCGTGTATCTCAGTAGCCTGTGGGGGTATTGCTATGGTGGGATTGACAAGAATGGTTTTGCTGGTCTCTGTCCCGTTCGGCTCAATCTTCAGGTATGATAATTCAACGATCCGGTCCACGGCAATATTAATACCTGTAGTTTCAAGATCGAAGAAAACAATGGGATTTTTCAGGTTCAATTTCATAAAGCAACACGGCGTGTTTCGGGTTACGGGTTATAAAGATGTGACCAGCGACCAGAAGCCAGCAACCAGAAGCCAGATCACGCGTTTATCATCATAGGCATGAGCAGCATCAGGGTATCCTCATTGCCATCGTCGCTATCGGCAGGTAAAATGATCCCTGCCCGGCTGGGATCGGACAGTTCCATGACCACATCCGAGGGGTCCAGGTTGGACAGGATCTCAATCAAAAATGTGGACTTGAAACCAATTTCCATTTCATCCCCTTCATATTGGCAATTCAGCCTTTCATAGGCAGAGATGGAAAAGTCGATATCCTGTGCCGAGATGGTCAGCTGGTTACCGGAAAGTTGTAGCTTCACCAGGTTGCTGGCCTGGTTTGAAAACACGGATACCCTTCTCAGGGTATTCAAAAACTCAACCCGGTCAATGATCAACTTATTCGGATTATCTGTGGGTATGACAGAATTATAAGCCGGGTAATTGCCCTCGACCAGGCGGCAGATGAGTTTATAATTCGTCATCTCAAAGTACGCGTTCTTGTCATCGAACTGCAGCTTCACCGGGTTTTCTTCTTTGGGAAGAAGATTCTTGATCAGGCCAGCCGGTTTCTTCGGCAGAATGAAACTGGATGAATTCTCAGCTTTGGCATCCAGGCGTTTGTAACGGACCAGCTTATGGGCATCGGAAGCCACAAAAGTCAGATCGTCCGGGGAAAGCTCAATATAAACGCCGTTCATTACCGGTCTCAATTCATCGTCAGCGGTGGCGAAGAGGGTACGGCCGATTCCATGCATCAGGACCTCAGGATCAATCTCCATCGATGACTGGTTTTCCGGTTTTATGGATGGTATTTGCGGGAAATCTGTACCGGGCTGACCAACGATAGTGAATTTGCCATTCTCTGAACTAATGACGACCTGTTGATTATCGGTATTGATCTCAAAGCTCAGGGGCAGCTCCGGGAATTCCTTCAGGGTATCGGTCAGGATCCTGGCAGGTATGGCTATGCTGCCTTCCTCCGAGGCATTTTCCAGCTCCATGCCGGTGCTCAGGGTCGATTCAAGATCTGAGGCTGTTATTTCAAGCCTGTTATCTTCAAGTTTGAATAGGAAATTATCCAATATAGGCAGGGTATTCTTTGCACTTATAACCCTGTTGACTGCCTGTAAATGACTCAGCAAGGAAGTACTGGAAACAACGAATTTCATAGGTAGAAAAATTTAGCTTAGGTACAGGTTATCAGTTATTTTATAAATGTCTGAACGAATTCCAATATTACAAAAAAAATGGCAATATGCCGACAGCACTGCAATTCAATTTTCCTGGGATTGACTCTTCTCGCGGCTTGCCGCGAGGAACCTTTAGCCCGGCGGAGCCAATCATCGATTAATTGTTTATTTTAATGGTACTCGCTTACCCCGCGGCAGAGCTACGGGGAACGCGCTAGCGTAATTCAATGAAATATTCCCGCTTCTTCAGTATGGGGTCGAATTCTACAAAAGCAACCTTGTATATTTCCGGTGACCGTTCAAACTTCAGATAAAAATAGTTAAGTTCCCAGTTTAACTTATCCTGTTCGGCAGAAGTATCTCCCGGGATCCGGTAAAGACCTGCCTCATAACTCCTGCCATCATGTAATCCTACAGCAATCCTTATATAGGGAGTTTGTTCCATCTTTATAAGGTTATAGCCCAGATCGCCGGGGTCTGCCGAACTTACATATTCCACCCGTATGAAGTAACTCAGGTATCTCATGATTGCGGTGGTGTCTATTTTCTGAAAATCTTCATCACCAAGTGGATTTTCCACACCGGGCTTGTTTCCATACTTATGAACGACGCGGAACGAGAAGCTGGGTTCATCGCGGTATATCAAGGTGACTTGTTCTATTTCAGAAGGTAAAAAATCGAAAATGACCGGATCCCTCCAGAAATCTTCATCGAGGTTGAAGAAAAAACTCAGGTTTTTAACCGGGTAACCCGGAATTTCCATGTAGAAAGCTTGTTTTGCCTTGTGAAGCTTCATGACGGTCCGGCCCCTGCCCTCTTCTTCATAGAGCACCAGGTAATGTCTGAGGACCCTTTGATCATCCTGCAGGTACACATGTTTGCCTGAATGGTTCAGTACATGGTATATACTGTCCTTGCGCGCTTTCTCAACCGGGGCACTAATATCTAAACGATGAATTACGGTAAACAGGGTCTCAATCCTGCTCTTCCTGGCCCTGTGCCTGCCGTTAACCATCCAGGCCCGCGATACCTCCTCAAGCAGTATGGTGTCTTGCTCATGGATGATCATGACTCCACTAATACGACCGGTATCGGCAAAGGCAAAATTGCGTTCAGAGCGCTTGAAGGTACTACGGGTTCTTCCTGAAAATTCAAACCATAGTAAGACGGCTGCAACAACCAGGGCCAACAAAAGCAGGAACCAGACTATTTTCCTCATGAGGACCACATGCTTTTAGTGTATTTTCTCCTTCTTATCAGCAGGTAAACAGAACCCGATAGAAAAACCACTCCGACCGGAACAAGGATATTGACCATTTGCCACCTGGCTTTTTGGTTCCTTACCTTTGCTTTATCAAGCAAACGAAGCTGTATGTTTCTGGAACGCATTTCCATCAGCCCTTTATTGCCGGTAAGATAATTCACCAGGTTTAAAAGGAAATCCCCGTTTCCAAAAATATTACCCGTGTAGGGATCATATCCAAGTCTTTGAATTACTGGTCCACGACCCGTCAGGCTTACTTCATTCCTGATGATATCTCCATCCCCGATCACGGCCAATTCGGTCGGCACGGAACGGTACTTCCTTTCACCGGGTTTTTCCGAAAGCCCGGCCGGTACTGCACGATTGGTAAAAACAGATTCAAAGCGCCCTTCCAGAAGGACCGCTGTGGGAATGTGCGACTGCCGGTACTGCTCCGGTTCCACTTTTGCCCTGTACTCTCCAAGGTCAATTAGTGCAGGTACCCGGATCTTTCTGGAATAGGGAGAGCTTGTCAATAAAACTGTTTTTTTTACCTCACCGGAAGTGCCTACTGTATCGAGTGAGGAAACATATTCGCCCCGCACAAGGTTGATGTTTCTGGTTACCGGATGATCCCGGGAAGGCATCATTAGGGGATAATACAGCCAGGGTACCGGGGTTGGCTCAGGCTGCCTGCTTCCGGCCTCATATAATTCAAGCGTAATCTTATGCGACTGGCGATCCTTGAGAATATCAGGGTTGATCCGGACACCATATTTGAAAAGCTGATCATCAATATTCAGGTCACGTGCGAAAGCAAAAGTCTTTCCTTCCCTCAGGCTGTCCATATTGACGGTAGTTCTATCGATAAGCCATACCAGCTTACCACCCTTCATTAAATATTGATCAAGTACATACTTGTCCACTTCACGGAAGGCTTGCACCGGTTTAGCGATGATCACGGCTGCATAATCATCCAGGATCCCGGCCCGGGAATTGATCTTCCCCCTGTCAATCTGGTAAAAATAAGAGAGTTCCTTCGTGATATCACCTACCTCATACTGATCCAGCTCTCCCTGCCCTTCCAGAAAGGCAACCTTGACAATGGTATCGGCGGTTATGTTCCGGATCATGTTCATGAATTCGTATTCAAGCGTTTCGATGGAATGGTTCAGGTTGACTTCCCAAGGCAGGTTGGGATTATTCTTTAAGAAATTGACAGGAAACTCCAGGTCCTGATAATGAATAACTGCCCCGGGGATGATGTTTCTGCTGCTCTCGCCATTCTCTTCTATCACCTGTATCCTGGTAGGTTGCAGGCCCTTATCAAACAATTGGGAAATGATCCGGTTCCTGACCTCAGGATCCGGATCCTCCAGCGGATTGATCAAATCATAATCAAGATACCGGGGGGCATAGGCACGGAATTCATTCAGGATATGGATAACCTCCTTTTGAAGACGCGCAAAACCGGCGGGCAGATCTCCTTCCAGGTATACCTGGATATAGAGGTAGTCATCCAGACCGGCCAGGATTGCCTTGCTGGTTTCTGTCAGACTGAACCTTTTTTCGGAAGTCAGGTCAATCCGGAAATAGAAAAAGCCGGAAACAATGTTCAATAACAGGACCAGTACCAGGATCACCAGCAAATAGGGTACGTAGAATTTCTTATGTTTCTTTTCAACCATTCGTCTGATCTACCATTTTATATTGTGAATAACAGAACGGGCCAAGTACAGGAACAGGATTATAACCGAGAGGAAATAGACCCCATCCCGGCTATCGATCATACCCCTGCTCATCGAAAGGTAATGTTCGTTGATGCCCAGTGCCATAATGAATGCTTCATATCTTCCGGCCAGCACACCCAGGTAATCAAAACCGGTGTACATGATAAAGCATAACAATACCGCCAGGATAAAGGCAATGACCTGGTTTTCAGTTGTTGTAGAAACGAATATCCCTATGGCAGTATAAATGGCCGCCAAAAAGAACAAGCCAATGTAGGAACCCCAGACGGCACCGGTGTCAAGGTTTCCGGGCGGACTGCCAAGTCTGAAGATGGTATAAACATAAACAAGCGTTGGTATCAGGGAAAGTAATACCAGTATCAGGGCTGCAATGTATTTTGATAATATAATCTGTAATTCTGTCATGGGTCTGGAGAGCAGCAGCTCCAGGGTTCCTGTTTTACGTTCTTCTGCAAAAGAGCGCATGGTGATCGCCGGAACCAGGAAGAGAAAGACCCAGGGAGCCAAAATAAACAATCCGTCAAGGGAAGCAAAACCGGAATCCAGAACATTAAGGGAACCCTGGAACACCCAGAGGAACAAGCCGGTAATCACCAAAAATACGGTGATGATAAAGTATCCGGTGATGCCCCCGAAGAATACGCTCATTTCCCTCCTTATCAGATAAATCATTTTATGTTGACGTTACTCGTTTCGCTGTTTCTCATTCCCCCGAGTACTCGGGGTCGCTGCTGCTACTTACTACTTACTTCCTACTGAACCCAGGAACTCAGCCTGCCTGCCGGCAGGCAGGCCTGCCTGCCGGCAGGCAGGCTGAATCCCGAATCCTGAATTCTCTTCAGCTCTTAATCCTCTTTTCTCACTATTTTCAACCCGGAATAATAATAATCGAGTGTCTCGTTGAAAAAATATCCCATTTCTGCCATCTTCATGGCTCCTTCCTGGGAGAGACCTACGCCATGGCCATATCCCTTTCCTTCCAATATGATCCTATCACTTCGGGGGATGATATTGAAAAATGATGATTTTAGATCCCAATCCTCCCTGATTCGGGCCATTTCTATCCTGAACACACCCACCTCATAATATTTTCTCCGCCAGGGCGATTCAAAATGCATCAGGGAATCCGCAGCACCGGCCTCCGGTATTATGCCCTGATCTTCCAGGTAATTTATCCATTCATCCCTGGACACCTCTTTGGTCCAACTGTAATTCCTCTGCCCTTCGCTAAAGGGATCGGGTACAGCGATCAAATGTTTTTCCGGCTTGAGCCATACCTCATCAGCGCTAGCTGTTTGGCCACCCGAGTTGGAATGGTAGGGTACATGTGCCGGTCGGCCCTGATCATCGACCAGGATCATACCCCGTGTTTGGTGAACAGCCCGGAAAATATCATCATTGCTTACTGTTTTTCCCTTGTAAGCCTGGCAGTGGACCTCATCACAAACGTCAAAATTTTCACTTTCGTGCTTCCCGGGGTTGGCATATATATAATTACGGCACAAGATAACCTGTACCTTATAAAATTCAAGGGTCGCTTTGGGACCGGCTTCAACGGATACCACCCCGGCCAGGTAATCTTCAAAATCCAATATATTGATGATATCGATGCCGACCGTCCCCAGGGAAAGGTTCAGTTCCCCGGCATATTCCCTGGGACCCATGGAAGGCAGCATGGGCTTGAGTCTGAAAAAAGCACTGTCATCCACTGATTCCAGTCTGATGTTCCTGTAGGCACCCAGGATACCAACGGTATCCCTGACAACCAAACCGGCAGATTGCACACTTACGTAAAGGGGCTGATGGCCGCGTGCCAACCGTTCTTCCAAACCATCTCCTACCAGAATATGATCTCCCACGGGTGTGATCATGATGCTCTGTACGGCCTGGTTATAAAACAGTCCTACCCGGATATTCCGGGCATAAAGGGTCCCGGTCAGGACCAGCATGCATAAGAGGAGCACAATTTTTCTAGGCATATGCATCATATGTTAGTTGGAAAATACGCTGTGCAACCCGGTTTACCACACCCGGCTCCCCCAACATCTTCCGGATGGCTTCATAACTATTCAACATGCTTTTCCTGTAATTATTATCCCCGGCAAGTCTTTCCAGTTCATGCCGGATATCCCGGGCAAGATTGAATTGCAGCAGTTCCCTGACCACTTCTTCGTCTTTGATGATGTTGACCAGGGAAAAAAACCTGGGTTTGATAAAATGACGTCCCAGTTCATACATCAGTGGACCGGTTTTATAGCAAACCACCTGGGGAACATTGAAAATTGTTGTTTCAAGGGTGGCCGTTCCCGATGTAACTGCTGCAGCACGGGCAATGGATAGAATTTCATAGGTTTTATCGTACAGGATCTTAACGGCTTGATCGCCGATGATCTGTTCGTACAATTCTTTTCCAACCGATCCAACTCCTGCAACGATAAATTGATAGTCCGGAAAATACGGAACCGAATACAACATCTCCGGCAGCAACCTGGAAATTTCATGTTTCCTGCTACCCGCGAGCAATGCAATAACCGGCTGTTCGTCCAGTTTATTTTGCCTTCGAAACTCCTCTGGGCTGAATCCGCTATTCTTGAATTCATTTGCGATATCTATGAGTGGATTGCCGAAATAATCTATCGCATAGTCATGGTCCCTGTAGAAATCCATTTCAAAAGGAAAAATCCCGATCATTCGATCCACATATTTTTGAATCTTTTTGACCCTGGATGATCGCCATACCCAAACCTTCGGGGAAATATAATACAGGACTTTAAATCCGGCTTCCCTGGCAAAGCGAGCTATCCGAAGGTTAAAGCCGGCATAGTCGATAAGGACTAAAACATCGGGGGCAAAATCAAGAATGGCTCTTTTGCAAATATTCAGATTACGCCGGATCCTTCCCAAATTGGCCAGTACATCAAATAATCCCATGAAAGCCATCTCCCGGTAATGAACCAGGATTTCGGCACCGGCTGCTTGCATGCGATCCCCGCCAAAGGCCTTGAATTCAGCCTCCCGGTCCAGGGCGATCAGGGCACGGATCACTTTTGACCCGTGCAGATCCCCCGAAGCTTCCCCCGCGATAAAAAAATATCTCATGCAAACAAATGGTTGTTATAATAAAAATTTCAGGACAACAATGACAGCTCCTATAATAAAAGTCGCGGCCAATACCCCCCTGGCAGCATACAAGCGATCGGTCCATATGAAAATGAAAAACACCAGCAGGTTGGGTATGGCCGATAAAGAAAACATCGGTGCCAATACCCCCCTGGCAATCAATATGTCCCAGAATGCTGAAAAACTCAATTCATGAAACTGCCATGTATAATAAGCAAAAAAAGCCAATACCGGAGCCAGAAAACCGGACACGAGTCCCAGATAAACGGTATTGTACTTTTTGATCATAGGTTCAAATATGGTTGCGGTTCATATCAGACTCCCAGTTTTGCAACTCCTTAAGAAATTCATAAGCCGTCAGATCTATGCTGACGGGTACGATGGAAATATAATTCTGTTGCAGGGCCCATTCATCCGTATCCCGTGAATCGGGTTCCATATTGTAAAATTCACCGGTCAGCCAAAAGTATTGTCTTTTTCTGGGATCAAAACGCTTTTCGAATTCTTCCTTCCAGAATCCCTTGTTTTGCCGGGCAGCCTTAAAACCTTTTACCGAATGATCTAAATTCTTGGGTATGTTCACATTCAGGCATATACCCTCCGGAATACCTTTCTCCAGGGCGCTCCTGATGATGACACGAACATAGGGAACCAAGTGATCTAGATCGGCTTCAGGATCGTAGTCGGTATAGGACAATCCAATGGAAGGTATCTGGTTGATGCAACCCTCAATTGCTGCAGCCATGGTGCCGGAATAAACTATACTGGCTGACGAATTGGACCCGTGGTTGATGCCGGAAAGGATCAGGTCCGGTTTCCGGTCAAGAAGCTGATTAAGGGCCAGTTTAATGCAGTCTACCGGGGTTCCGTCACAGCTGTACATTTTAATATTTTCCCCTTCCTGGTGTTTGTGAATCCGGATGGGGCGTTTGACGGTTATGGCGTGAGACATGCCCGACTGACCTTCGATGGGAGCGACAACCCATACTTTCCCGAACTCCTGTGCGACCTTCATCAGGGTCCGTATCCCTTTAGCATGAATTCCATCGTCGTTGCTGACCAGTATGAATGTATCCTCCTTGTTCACGTTGCTTAAAATCAAGAACTACAAAGATAATCCAATAGCGAGAAGTAGCAAGACGGGATCTTTGAACCCGGTATGCTCAAACTTTTCAATTTTTGCTACTTTTGTGATTTGAATTACAGGCAAATGAAGATCTCCTACAACTGGCTTAAGGATTACCTCGATTTTAGCATTGAACCGAATGCCCTTGCAGAAATTTTTACCAACACCGGCCTGGAAGTCGAAGGTATCGAAGTTTTTGAATCCATAAAGGGAAGCCTCAATGACATTGTAGTTGGAGAAGTGAAGGAATGTGTAAAACATCCGAATGCCGACAAGCTTTTTGTAGCCACTGTTGACACCGGCGAACAAGAACCGGCACAGATCGTCTGTGGGGCCCCGAATGTGGCAAAAGGCCAGAAAGTACTTGTGGCAAAATCGGGTACAAGCCTGTATGTTCAGGACAAGCCCCTTAAGATCAAGAAAACAAAGATCCGGGGTGAGATTTCCGAAGGCATGATCTGCTCGGAAGATGAGGTCGGCCTGGGAGAGGATCATACCGGTATTGTCGTCCTGCCGGAAGAAGCTGTACCAGGTACTCCTGCCGCTGAATATTTCAATATTGAGCAGGATACGGTATTCGAGATCGGCTTAACCCCGAATCGTATTGACGGGGCTTCGCACATAGGAGCCGCACGTGACCTGGCAGCCTTCCTAAGTCTGGAATTTGATGAACACCGGGTCAAGATTCCCTCGGTGGATCCCTTCGGACCAGATGACAATTCTCTTCACATACCGGTTGAAATAAAGAACAAAGATGCATGCCGGAGATATGCAGGCTTAACCATGTCCGGACTGAAAGTCGGTCCTTCCCCCGCCTGGCTGCAGAACAGGCTCAGGTCCATAGGCCTGGCGCCCATCAACAATATCGTTGACATCACCAATTATGTGTTGCATGAAACCGGTCAACCCCTTCATGCATTCGATACCGATAAGATCAGCGGTAATAAAATTATTGTCAGGACCCTGCCGGAAAATACTGAGTTCGTAACCCTGGACGAGGAAAAATGGAAACTCTCCAGTGAAGATTTGATGATCTGTGATACGGAAAAAGGAATGTGCATCGGGGGCGTTTTTGGAGGTCTTCATTCGGGTGTTACAGAAAAAACCACTTCCATTTTCCTGGAAAGCGCATGGTTTGATCCTGTCTATATTCGCAAAACCTCCAAACGGCATGCGCTGAACACCGATGCATCCTTTCGTTTTGAACGCGGTGCCGATCCGAATATGACCCTTTATGCACTGAAGCGTGCAGCATTATTGATCAGGGAGATTGCCGGCGGTAAAATCAGTAGTGAAATCGTTGATGAATACCCCGGGCCCCATGAACCGGTGCTGGTAAACCTGAGGTTCAGGCAGGTGCAAAGACTTATCGGTAAATACATTGATCCGGATACTATTGAGGGCATTTTACGATCATTGGATTTTAGGATCCTTAAAAAGAATGAAAAACAGCTAAAGGTCGAAGTTCCCCCATACCGGGTAGATGTTACTCGTGAAGCGGATGTGATCGAGGAGATCCTCCGTATATACGGTTATAATAAGGTGGAGGTTCCCCCAAGAATGCTCACGACCCTGGTCCCCCAGCCTTTTCCGGATAACGAAAAATACACGCGTACCATCTCGGCCATGCTGGTCAGCCAGGGTTTCAATGAGATCATGAATAATTCACTATCCAGCGTGTGGTATTATAAGAATGAAAAAGACAATGTCAGGCTGACCAATCCCCTGAGTTCTGATCTTGAGGTCATGCGCGAAAACTTATTGTATGGTGGCCTGGAAACGATCCTTTATAACATCAATCGCAAAAACAGTGATCTTAAATTATTTGAATTCGGAAATGTCTATCGCCTGTCCGGAAACGATAATAAAGAACCTTTGGCAGGTTACCGGGAAAGAACGCATCTGGCCCTCTTCCTGACCGGCAAAAAGACTCCGCCGCATTGGCGTATTGAGCAAAGGGACAGCGACCTCTATACCTTGAAATCCTATGTAGAATTGATCCATCAAAGGATTGGACTGGACCCGCGGGAAATAGAATGGGAAACCTGCGCGGATGAGCGTTTCCTCAAATCCATATGCATTCGCTGGAAGAATATGGAAACCGGCAAAATGGGTTCCGTGCATCCCGAAACCTGCAAGATGTTTGACCTGGAAGAAGAAGTATACTTTTCCGAACTATTCTGGAACAAACTCCTGGAAACAGGAGCCGGTCATGAAGTCAGTTACAGCCAGGTTCCCAGATTTATGCAGGTCCGCAGGGACCTGTCCATGGAACTGGACCGGAATATTCTTTTCAAAGACATTGAAAAGCTGGCCCATCAAACGGAGAAGAAATTATTGAAACGTGTTGTGCTTTTTGACGTATATAAGGGAGAGCATATTGCAGAAAACAAGAAATCGTACGCCATCACGTTTGTATTGTTGGATGAGAACAAAACCCTGACGGATAAAGAAATTGACAGGGTTATGAATAATCTGCAATCTGCCTTTGAAAGAAAGCTTGATGCCAGGATCAGAAAATAAGATCAGTGACAGAATACAACTCGTACAGGGCGATATCACCCGGCTCGAGGTTGATGCTATTGTCAATGCCGCCAACAAGAGTCTCTTGGGTGGCGGAGGTGTAGACGGGGCCATTCACCGGGCCGCGGGACCCAGTCTGCTGGAAGAATGCAAAACCCTGAATGGTTGTGCCACCGGGGAAGCCAAGGTGACCTCAGGCTATAATCTTCCGGCTAAGTTCGTGATACATGCTGTAGGTCCTGTATGGAATGGAGGAGAAAATGAGGAAGGTAAATTCCTGGCCAACGCTTACAGGAACAGCCTGAGAATAGCAAAAAACATGAAGATCAACTCCGTGGCATTCCCCAATATCAGCACGGGAATCTATGGATTCCCGAAAGAAAAGGCCGCCGGGATTGCCCTGGATACTGTTAAGGAATGGCTGAAACATAATAGCCTCCCTGAAAAAGTTGTTTTATGCATCTTTGATGATGAGAATACGCGGATCTATTCCGGAATGATGGGAAAATAAGTTTCTTATCAAATGAATACCAGTCATACCGGCTGTCCTTTCCGATCTGCAATTCTTATTTTTTTTTTAATTTTACCTTCCTAACCCAAGATACACGAAAATGAAGTCTTATCTGCTTTTTAGTTTAATGATCTTTTTATTGCCGGATGCCAGGAGGCCAATGTTGAAGAGCATCTCAATGCTAATTAAGAAGATCTGATGGAAGAAGTTGAGATTGCTGATAAGGATAAGTTTTTCAGCTTTACCAGGGGTAGGATATTGACAATAGATTATTGATCAGCTGAACTGATTTGTTCCGTAAGTCAAATTTGAGCAAGGATGAGTGAAGGGTCTAAATATGATTCATTACTTTCTGCGATCTTCAAGAATGCGCAGGATATCATACTGGTACATGAAATGAACGGGCAGACAGCGGGCAGGATTGTCATGGCCAATGACTATTCGATGGATGTCTTAGGCTACCCTCGAAAAGAACTACTCCAAAAGAAATTTACCGACCTCCTGCCCAAAGGATATCAGCCCCCTCCTCCCCATGTTGACCCACTGCGAAGTGATGCTTATATCTATGAATGCATCCTTAAAACACGCTCCGGAAAAAACCTTCATGTCGAAGTCCGATCCTCCCGGTTCATTTCGGAGGGGAGAACCCTTTCCCTGGCTGTTTGCCGGGACATAAACAAGTGGAAAAGGAACCAGCAGGAACTCGGGGCCAGCAAGGATAAATACCAGCGACTGGTGGAGCAACTCAGCGAAGAATACATCTTCTATGCACACGATGCCGATGGCATGATCACCTATGTCAGTCCGTCTATCAAACCAGTGCTGGGCTATACCCAGGAAGAAGCACTCCGGAATTTCAAGGATTTCCTTACGGATCATCCCATCAATAAAGAATCGCTCAAACATTCCCAGGAAACACTCCGGGGCAATCCACAGCCGGGTTTTGTAAATGAACTCTATCACCGGGATGGAAGCACCCGTTGGTTCTATAACAATGAGATACCCATTTTCGATGAAAACGGTAAGGTGATCGCTGTTGAAGGCATTGCCAGAAACATCACCCAATCGGTACTTGCAGAAGAAGAACTCAAGAAGAGCGAAGAACGGTTCAGGCTTATGGTGGAAAGTCTGGAAGGAGTCTTCTGGATGATCAACATCCCGGGGGATCGCCTGGATTATATCAGCCCGCAATGCAGAAACATCCTGAATATCAACAGGTCCGAGCTCTCCGAGGATTATTACAGAATACTGGAAAGGGTTCATCCGGAAGACAAGAAAATGGTACAGAGGGCCATGGAAAGAATGGTCCAAGACGGAGGCTTCAATATTGAATTCAGGATCCGGTATGACGAGGAGATTATTCGCTGGTTATGGGCAAGATCACATGTTGTATCGGAAAACAAGAAACCAAAATTCGTCGTTGGAAAAATATTCGACATCACTCAAAGGAAGCAGCAGGAAACAGAATTCGCCTCTCTTGCCGCAATCCTTGAAAATACCGCCGATCATGCTGTCATCAAAGACCTTAATTTGAAGGTCATTGCCTCCAACAAGGCCAATACCCGGGCAGCGGGTTTCCATAAGATGGAAGATATCATCGGTAAAACCGACCTGGAAATCTTCGGGGACAAACCTCATGTACGGCAATACATGAAGGATGAAAAAGCCGCGCAAAAGCTCAAGCCGGGAGAGACCATAACCAAGGAAGAGATCTTTGAGTACCCCGACGGCAAGAAGATCACAACGCAGGTGAAAAAATTCCCTGTTTTTGATCAGGACGGCAAGGTGATTGCAACGGCCAATATTTCCAGGGACATCACCGAACTTTTGAAAAAAGACGAAGCAATCCGGATGCGGGAAGTCAAACTCAAAGAAGCCATCGCATCCAAGAATAAGTTTTTCAATATCATCGCGCACGATCTGAAGAATCCTTTTAACACCATCCTGGGCTTTACGCAACTGCTGATAGAGAATTATGACGAATATGATGAGAAAACACTGAAGCGTTACCTGAAGATGATCTTCGATGCTTCCATGTTGAGCCTTGATCTTTTGGATAACCTGTTGAACTGGGCCAGGGCCCAAACCGGCAATATCAAGTGCGATCCGAAGACAAGGGATATCGGCAAGATTATCGACAAATCCTTTAAACTCCTGAAACCTAACGCCGATAAAAAGGATATCAGGCTCATCAAAAAAATTCCCGGTTCGCTGAAGGCATACGTGGATGAGAACATGATCACTACAGTGATCCGAAACCTGCTCTCCAACGCCATCAAATTCACCCATCCAAAGGGTAAGGTTCATATCCAGGCAAAAATGAAAAAAAACAGGGTCATTGTCAGCATTTCTGATAACGGTATCGGCATTAAGGAAGAAGACATTAAAAAACTTTTCCGCATTGATGAGGGGTTCACCCGCCCGGGCACCAATCAGGAAGCAGGTACAGGACTGGGATTAATACTCTGTAAAGAATTTATTGAAAGGAACAGGGGTTCCATTGAAGTAGAAAGCAAAGCCGATAAGGGATCAACATTTACCCTGATTCTTCCTTCCGAAAAACCCGAATAGCATCATCCCGGACCGGGTTGCTGATTAAACATTTTTTAGAGACATTTGTCCTCTTTATCTGAGGTAGTTATATGAAAGATCTTACTTTAGGAAAAGAGTGGAAAATTATACTGGCTTTTGCTCTGCCCATGCTTGTTGGCAACCTCTTCCAGCAACTTTATAATATTGTCGACAGCATTATTGTAGGCAATTTTATAGGTAAAGAGGCCCTGGCAGCAGTCGGTGCCTCTTTCCCCATTGTCTTTACCCTGATTTCCCTCATCATCGGGGTAGCTTCCGGGGGTACGATCGTCATTGCCCAATATTTTGGGGCCAAGGATTACGATAAGGTCCGCCGTGCTATAGAAACCGTTTATATTTTTATGGCCGTTGCTGCCATAGGCCTTACCATCATAGGCGTTCCGCTGGTTGAAAGTATCTTCAGATTGATACGTCTTCCTGAAAAAATTATGCCTGAAGCCACAACCTACCTGAGCATCTATCTGCTCGGTTTGATATCTTTTTTTGGATTTAACAGTACTGCCGCTATACTCAGGGGTTTGGGGGACAGCAAGACCCCGCTCTATTTCCTCATGATCTCGACCTTTTTCAATATCAGTTTTGACCTGTTGTTTATCGTAGTTTTTGACTGGGGTATTGCAGGTGCCGCCTGGGCCACTGTAATCTCACAGACCGGAGCATTCCTCACGGCAGCCCTGTACCTGAACCGTTATCATCACCTGATAAATTATAAATTCAGAAGTTTTCGATTCGACTGGGATATATTCAGGCACAGCATACGCATTGGTTTACCAACCGGATTCCAGCACACTTTTGTCAGTCTGGGCATGCTTGCTATAGTATCCATCGTCAACGGTTTCGGCACCAATGTAATCGCCGCCTATTCCGCTGCCGTAAGGATAGATTCTTTAGCTATCCTTCCGGCCATGAACTTTTCAGCGGCACTGTCCACTTTTGTCGGTCAAAACCTGGGCGCCCGGAAAACCGAGCGGGTTCAACGCGGGTTGATATCCACCCTGGTAATGTCCTCCATCGTATCCGTAAGCGTGACCATACTGGTCATTGGATTGAAAAATTTTCTCATGGGGCTTTTCACCGATGATGCCGCGGTCATCGGTATCGGTTCCGAATACCTGGTTATCGTGAGTTCCTTCTACCTTTTGATAACCACCCTTTTCAGTCTTAACGGCGTTATGCGCGGGGCCGGAGATACCCTTATCCCTATGTTCCTCACGCTCATGTCTCTCTGGCTTATCCGGATTCCTTCCGCCTGGATGCTTTCCCGTCAGTTCGCGGAAACAGGAATATGGTGGTCGGTACCCCTGGGATGGGGATTTGGGGCAATCATGTCCTTTATGTATTACCGTTCCGGGAGGTGGAAGACCAAAACCGTTGTCGGGCAGAAAGTAGCTGCAAGCTCCTAGTTTATTGATAATGATTACCTTTACATCATAAGAATCATAACCCTGCTTCCATGTTGTTATCCATGACCGGTTTCGGTAAGGCAGAAACCCAATATGCAGACAAGAAGATCATTGCAGAAATAAAATGCCTCAACAGTAAGCAGCTGGATATCCATAGCCGTCTTTCAACCTCCTACAGGGAAAAAGAAATAGAATTGCGCAACCTGGTATCGGCAAAACTGTTACGGGGTAAAATTGAATTCAACCTCAATTATGAATACCGGGAACAGGCCGAGGGTGCGAGTATCAATGAATCATTGCTGTTGC
The DNA here is from genome assembly GCA_964420035.1 of uncultured Bacteroidaceae bacterium. Classification (GTDB taxonomy): domain Bacteria; phylum Bacteroidota; class Bacteroidia; order Bacteroidales; family SM23-62; genus CAYQQR01. The sequence goes on from CAYQQR010000056.1 coordinate 16,880, forward strand.
AATATTTCCGGAAAACAAAAGAAATAGCGAGCCGGGAAGGAATTGAGGTTACCGATAACCTATTCCAGGCCCTGATCCGCCTGCCCGATGTGGTGGTCCCCCAGGCCGAAGAAATCACTGAAGAAGAATGGTCGGTAGTTTTCCGTTGTACGGAAGACGCGGTTCACAAGGTTATTGAATTCAGGAAGCAGGAAGGCAAAACCATGGAAAAGGATATCAAAAAAAGGGTTTCCCGCGTTACGGAGTTGATTCCGGAAATTGAACAGATGGAAGCCGAGCGCATGGACCAGCTTAAAAACAGGCTCAGACAAAATCTGAAGGAATTGACAACCGGGCTGTATGATGAGAACCGGATGGAACAGGAAATACTCCATTATCTTGAAAAATTGGATATTAATGAAGAAAAGGTTCGCCTGAAGAATCATTGTGAATACTTTCTTCAATCACTGCAGAGCAAAGAACCCCCGGGTAAAAAGCTGGGATTCATCACCCAGGAGATGGGCCGTGAGATCAACACCCTGGGCAGTAAGGCCGGTCATTCAGGTATACAACGAAGTGTAGTCATGATGAAGGATGAATTGGAGAAGATCAAAGAGCAACTCATGAATGTCTTATAAGATGTCAGAGGGAAAACTGATCATATTTTCTGCACCTTCCGGTTCCGGCAAGTCCACCATCGCGCGGTATTTACTGGAATCCATACCGGAACTGGAATTCTCCATTTCGGCTACCAGCAGACCCAGGCGAAAAACTGAAAAGCACGGCAGGGATTATTATTTCCTGACACCGGAGGAATTCATAAGAAAGATTGATGAAGATGCCTTTATTGAATGGGAGGAGGTATACCCGGGCCGGTATTACGGAACCCTGATGAGCGAGCTGGAACGGATATGGTCCCGGGGTCATCATGCCCTGTTCGACATTGATGTAAAAGGGGGTATCAACCTGAAAAACAAATTTCCCGGCCGATCCCTGTCGGTCTTTGTTCAGCCTCCCGATATGGAAACCCTGGAACAGCGTTTAAGGGCAAGAGCCACCGACAAGGAAGAAGATCTGAAAGTTCGTCTGAACAAGGCAGCACAGGAAATGCATTTTGCCCATTCATTCGACAAAATACTGATCAATGATCAGCTCGATGATGCCCTGAAGGAGGCAAAAAACATGGTGATTAATTTTCTAAAACAGAGGCGGACATGACAGAAACAGGATTATTTTTCGGCTCATTCAATCCCATACATATTGGCCACCTGGTCATTGCCAACTACATTCTGGAATATGGTAAACTGAATGAATTATGGTTCGTGGTCAGTCCGCACAATCCCTTCAAAAAAAAGGAAAGTCTGCTCGACGACCACTACCGTTTTGATATGGTGCAAATGGCCATTGACAAGGACGATCTCCGCTTCAGGGCCAGCGATATTGAATTCAGGATGCAGCAGCCTTCCTATACCATTGATACCCTGACCTGGTTACGGGAAAAACATCCCAGACATAATTTCTCTATCATCATGGGCGCCGACGGACTTAAGGGTTTTCATAAGTGGAAAAATGCCGAGCTGCTGGTTGAGACCACGCCCCGGATTATTTATCCCCGTCCGGGTTTTGAGGAGGAAGATGCATTCGGCCTGAAAAATGCCAGGGTCGTGGATGCCCCTGTTATAGAGATATCTGCCAGCTTCATCCGCGAAGCCATCGCCGAGGGAAGGGACATCAGGTATTTTCTATCGTCAAAGGTTTGGGCCTATATTGAGAAGATGGGGTTTTATAAATGATTCAGAATTCAGCCTGCCTGCCGCAGGCAGGGATTCAGGATTATATTAACCACCCCCCTTTTTGCTGACGCGAAAAGTACCCCTCCTTAAAAAGGAGGGGAATTTGTAATTAATTGATAATCAATTTACCTCCCCCTCTCCACCGTGCGGAGAGGGGGCCAGGGGGAGAGGAAAAAAGAATAATAAAATATTGAATAAAAGAAAAGGCCGAGGGGAAGGTGGTGTATCAGAATAAAAAAAATGTACTTTAATTATGAATCCCGGTTGATTGGGTTATAGACTGAAACTATACCCTACCCCCAACTCAGCGGCCAGGACAAAACCATAATTATCCATATGGATCCCGAAAGTTCGCGGTGCCTGGAAATGATCCAGGGAACCGATATAGATCCCTAAACCCAGGTTACCATCCACATAAAAACTGGAGGCCAGATTCATCTGCAAGCCTAAACCCAGGAAATGTTCTATGGTGGCCACCCTTCCTTCCCCGGCGGGTAGTTCAATATTGTCCGATTTCTTTGATGTGGGATGGACATCCTGACCGACAACTCTCTCGGTATGATACAGGCAACTATAGTGCAGGTAGGGTACAATATGGGTCTTTTTTGTATTCAGGGTTTCCGGATTGCCCTTATCACCGAGATAGACTTTGAACTTTACATCGGCCCCGGATAACCTTGCGGCATTATCGTCCAAAACGGCCCCGACGGAAAGATATCTTCTTCCCCGCTGCAGGTTGGTTCTCATGACATAAGCGTAACCATGACCGCTACCCGTATAGACCTCTGATACATTCACCCCCATGTATGTCTGGGCAGCTTTCTTATGAATAACCCTTATAAACATATCCTGCTGTGCCAGAGAGGTCATTGCCAGAAAAGAGAGTGTCAGGAACAGTGCTGTTTTCTTCATCGTATAGAGCTTTACTCAATACTACGGCAATGTTGGCCCGGGGTCATGGTCCTGGCGGTGACATGGATTATGCCGGGAAGTGATTTAGCTCGGTAATGAAAGTGATCGCTGAAACCGGAAAGTGGTGATGTAGATCAACAATACAGTTGGCAGCTGCCAACTGTAAAAGGAACTAAGGAACTTGTTCCACGAGGTCCAGTCCCCGTTTAATGGCTTCTTCATTGGCCGGGATGAGATGGTGGTGCCTTTGGGGCAGGGATTTTTTGAGGCCCTGGACCACATGCTCAAGGTCCACGATGGGCTTTATTTTCAGGTAGCCGCCCAGGACAATCATATTGAAGGTTTTGGTGGAAGCCATCTTGGTAGCTTCTTCAGCTGCTTTAATCTTGTAGATCTTAATATCTTTTCTTTCGGGGTGTCTGCTAATCCCGTTCGGATCATACAAAAGGGTGCCGCCTTCACGGACCATGGGTTCGAATTTGTCCATGGACTGCTGATTGAGGATGATGGCTGTATCGTATGTGTTCAGAACCGGTGAGCTTACTCTTTCATCGCTGAGGATGACGGTAACATTAGCGGTACCTCCCCGCATTTCCGGTCCGTAGGACGGGAACCAGGAAACTTCCATATCCTGCATGATGCCTGAATAAGCAAGTATCTTCCCCATAGAGAGGACACCCTGCCCTCCGAATCCGGCAATAATAATTTCTTCAGTCATTGGAATGAATATTTATTTTTTCTTTTCTACCAACTCCCCGTCAACTTTGATATCACCCAGCGGGTAAAAGGGAAACATATTTTCCTCCATCCATTTATTGGCTTCAAGGGGGGTCATTTTCCATCCGGAATTACAGTTGGATACTATTTCAATAAAACTCATACCTTTCTTTTCTTTTTGAACCTCAAAGGCCTTGCGCACCGCTTTTTTTGTACGGCGCACATTCACGGGTTTATGAACGGCCTGACGGCTTACATAGCAAGTGCCCGGCAATTGTGCTACCAGTTCAGTAATTTTCAAAGGATTCCCCATCATCTGCAGATCACGCCCGTAGGGCGATGTACTGGTCACCATTCCCTCGAGGGTGGTCGGGGCCATTTGCCCGCCTGTCATCCCGTATATCCCGTTATTGATAAAGAATATGGTGAAATTCTCACCGCGGTTGCATGCATGAATGGTTTCAGAAGTGCCAATGGCGGCCAGGTCCCCGTCACCCTGGTAGCTGAACACGAATTTATCGGGGAAAACCCTTTTGATACCGGTGGCCACTGCAGGCGCCCTGCCGTGGGCCGCTTCGGTCATATCGATGTTCATGAATTCATAGGCCAGGACCGAACAGCCAACCGGGGCAATGCCAATGGTATCTGCCTGAATGCCCATCTCATCAACCACTTCCATGATGATCCGGTGCGTGGTGCCATGACCGCACCCGGGGCAATAGGAAAGGATGGCGTCCGTCATCAGGCCGGTTTTTTCATAGACCAGGTTTTCCGGTTTTATGATTTCTTTGATATCCATAATTACGCTTATTTCAATTCTTCTTTCATGACTTCAAGGATCTCGTCGGGAGAATGGACCACGCCTCCGTATCTACCGAAGTGTTTGACCGGTACCGCACCGTTTACAGCCAGTTTAACATCTTCGACCATCTGGCCGGAACTCATCTCAACGCTCAAAATGCCCCTGACCCGGCCGGACAGTTCAGCAATCTCTTTTTCAGGAAAGGGAAACAGGCTGATGGGGCGCAATAGTCCAAGTTTAATGCCCTCTTCCCTGGCCATCTGTAAGGTCTTCAGACATACCCTGGCACTGGATCCGTAAGCCACGAGCAAATATTCCGCATCGTCACATTGGACCTTTTCGTAACGTACCTCCTCCTCTTTCATCTGCTTGTACTTCTCCTGAAGCTTGATGTTATGTTTCTCCTGCTCGGCAGGATCAAGGTTCAATGAAGTGATGATGTTGCGTTCCCGGTCGGGGGTCTTACCGGTGGTAACCCAGTTCTGGTCGAATTCTGTTTTTCTCGGTATCTGCCCGAAAAGTTTCACCTTTTCCATCATCTGGCCGATCAGTCCGTCGCTCAGGATCATCACCGGGTTCCTGTATTTGAAAGCGAGCTCAAAACCCAGTAGGACAAAATCGCTCATCTCCTGTACCGAAGCCGGAGCAAGCACCAGCAGGTGATAATCGCCATGCCCACCACCTTTGGTGGCCTGGAAATAGTCGGCCTGGGAGGGCTGGATGGTCCCTAACCCCGGTCCGCCCCTCACAATATTAACGATAACACAGGGTAATTCGGCTCCCGCGATGTAGGAAATGCCTTCCTGGTACAGGCTAATACCCGGACTGGAAGATGAGGTGATGACCTTCTTCCCGGTTCCCGCGGCACCGTACACCATATTGATGGCTGCCAGTTCACTTTCTGCCTGAAGAACCACCATGCCTGTGCGCTCATGGGGTTTTTCCTGCATAAGATATTCAAGCACTTCCGATTGCGGGGTGATGGGATAGCCGAAATAGGCATCCGCCCCGGCCCTGATGGCTGCTTCGGCAATGGCCTCATTGCCCTTCATGAGACGAAGTTCTTTCTTCATGAAATTATATTTTCAATCATTGAGATTCTGCAGGTTGCCTGACCCGGTAGACGGTTATGACGCCATCCGGACAGATGATAGCGCAGTTTTCGCATCCCGTACATGCCTCGGGGTGCTCCATGTAAGCAAAATGGTATCCCTTGGAATTGACCTTGCGTTCCATTGCAATAACGTTGGTGGGACATGCGGTCACGCACAACTCACAACCCTTGCACCGCTCAATGTCGATTACTATCGCTCCTACGGGTTTTGCCATGATGATTGATTTAGGGTTTGCTGATTTTCTCATGCCGATGCAAATTTCAAAGCCAAGTTAGGC
>CAYQQR010000057.1:0-21105 GCA_964420035.1 uncultured Bacteroidaceae bacterium
TTTTCTTAGTTATTTTTCAACTTTCTCCGGACAGTAGTGATTCAGAATTCAGGATTCAGAATTAGGGTGTGGGTGTGTTGTACATAAAAAAGCATCCTGTGCGATGAGGATGCTGTTGGGATTGAGATCGGTTCAGAGCGAGAAACGGGACTCGAACCCGCGACCCCGACCTTGGCAAGGTCGTGCTCTACCAACTGAGCTATTCTCGCTTGGGGTGTGCAAATTTAATTCTAATTTTTATTTTAACAAAACCGCTTCAGGAGCGCGTTATACCATCCGGCAACCTTAATAGACATGATTTCTGGCAGGGATTAATCTTTTTCCCTTCCGGCAAGGATGTTCCTGACCACTACATAGTAACCGGTGGCTATGCCGGCCAATACCCCGAGAATATTAAATAGCATGTCGACCGGGTTAAAAACCCGTCCCGGGATGATGAACTGGTGGACCTCAGTAAATACTGCAAAGCCGGTTCCTGTCAGGATGATAAACCTGATCTGCCCGGGACTAAGCCTGTACTCGGGCCCTATTTTCCAGAGGATATAAAATATGGGTGTAAGAAAATAGATCACAAAATGTTCGATGTAATCAAAACGGATACCCGTCTCATTTTGACCTGATAATACTTCGGGGGTTCCGGGAATGGAAGTCAGGACCAGGGTCAGGATAACCCAGATCCAGAACAGGACACCGAATAGTATTCTATATAAGAAGAATGTCATTTATTTTTAGAATGGACCGCGGACCACTGACGACAGACGACGGTACGTGATAGTTAATTCGAGCTGATTCCGGGCTTCTCAGTTAATTCCTGTCCCGGGCAAGATACTATAATGCTTCCCATGACATACTGTGGTCCGTGGTCTTCTACCGGTCATATTTGGAGGGTGAAATTAAAACAATTACCTGAAAAAATGCATCCCGGATTGTTTCTGTAATATTAGGTTGGGTCTCTTAAGGGGATTCCCCTTGAACAATCATTTATTTATAATCGGCCAGGGCTTCCATGAGCTTCTTTCGGGTAAAGAAGATCCTGGATTTTACCGTACCGATCTTAAGATCCAGGTGATCGGCAATTTCCTTGTATTTGTATCCCTGGGTATGCATTTTAAACGGGATCTTAAAATCATCATCCAGGGCTTCGATCTGGCTTTTTATTTCCTGGGTGCGGAAATCGGAATCAGGATGCGGCATGCTCGAAGTCTTGGCATTATTCAGGTAATACAAATCTTTGGTTGTGTCAATAGTCGTATTCTCCCGGACCGCCTTTCTGTAATTGTTAATGAAGGTATTTTTCATTATGGTATAGATCCAGGCCTTCAGATTGGTGTATTCTTCAAACTTATCCCTGTGGGTAATAGCCTTCAGGTATGTTTCCTGCAACAGGTCCTTGGCTTCGTCCCTGTCGGCGGTCAGACTTAATGCAAATCTTTCCAGGTTGTCTTCCAGGCTGAGTATCTTGTGAGTGAATTCTATTTCAGTCATGATTAACAGGTTTTGTTTCGTTTTTTTGTTTAAGCAAATATAGATTATAATTAAACAAAAAACAATACCCTTAAACGGTACAAATAGTGTTCCAGGATAAGTTTCTAAATAAGTAAAAACTCTATATTACCCTAAATATAGAAGAATTAAGGCTTTTGCAGCTCATTATTCTAAAGAAAATAAAAACAGAAATTTTTGTTTAGTTTTGTTAAAAGATTGTTAAACCGTAGAAATTGTTACAATTCTTGTGGAATTTATTCACCAATTCTACAATTTCAGAGAAGGGGATAAGGATTCAGGAAAGATATTTCAGTTTATCAGCGAATTCTGATGCGCTCTCTACCTTAATAACATTCTCGGGAAGATCATCAATTTCCCTGCGCACCTGGATTCCGCTAACAAATACTTTCCTGTTGGAGAATATATCGGAGAGTTGCCGGAGCAGCTCACGGACTTCATCGTCTTCCATGGCAGCCATCAGGTAGGTAACAGCATAATCGCAGGGTTTTACCTTATGTACTTCCACAATATCCTGTATGGGTACCGATTGTCCCAGATAAATGACCTTATGGCCTTTTTTACGGATCAGGTAAGTGAAGAATAGCAGTCCGAGTTCGTGCAATTCATTTTCCGGTAAAAAAGCGACAAAGCGGGCCGGATGTTCCAATTCGGGTTCCATGATGGCATCAATGGCAACCAGGAGTTTCTGTCGAATCAGGTTGGAGACGAAATGCTCCTGTGCCGGATTGATGGCACCGGTCTGCCATAAGATGCCGATCTTTTCAAAGAATGGGTAGATTACTTTCATGATGGTTTCCTCAAATCCGTGCTGCATGATGGTCCTGGACAGGATTTTTTCGAATTTGTGTTCATCGATCTCCACCATGGCAATGATGAGATTTTCCACAAGGCTGTCATGATCCCTGGTTTCCTGTGAAACGGTGATAATTTTTTCACTTAACTCCTGGTCATCCATCTTTGCAATGGAGGAGATCTTGAATCCCTTACGGTTGAGCATGGAAATGTTCAACAGCCGCTTCAAATCCTCGTCGTTATAATACCGGATGTTGGTGGATGTCCTGCTGGGAATGATCAGCCCGTAACGTTTCTCCCACATGCGCAAAGTATGTGCTTTAATGCCGGAGAGTTTTTCCAGGTCTTTGATGGAATAGCGGGCCATGAAAACTTTTGTTTAATTTTTTATGCTACGATATTAAACAAACTCAAAGGTGGAAATGTTTCATCAAATCCCAGATTGTTAAGATTTTTAAACATGCAGCTTCCGGGCAAGGGTCAGGCCATCTCGTAAGGGAAGAATGATTTGTTCAACTCTTTTGTCTTTGTGCAGGTATTCATTGAAATCGCGGATGCCTTTGGTGGAAGGGTCCCTCTGACTTCCGGGTTGGATTACTTTCCCGCTCCACAGGGTATTATCGGCAAGTAAAAATCCGCCAGGTTTTAGTTTAGGAAATGCAAGTTGGTAATACTCGAGGTATTCATCTTTTTCACCGTCAATAAAAATCAGTTCGAATTCGATATCCAGCTTGGGCATTATATCTCTTGCATCTCCGGTATATGCCTTGATTTGATCTTTTAATCCCGAACGCTTAAAGTACTCATCGGAAAGATCAGCCAGTTCATCATTTCGTTCCAGTGTATAGAGCGTTCCCCCGGGCTGAAGGCCCCTTGCCATGCAAATGGCGGAATAACCCGTATACGTACCGATCTCCAGGATATATTCGGGCCGTATCATTCTCGAGATGAATTCCAGGATCTTTCCCTGGGGATGACCGGAAAGCATTCTGGGATGCATCACATCCAGGTGGGTTTTCCTGTTTAACCCGGCCAGCAGGGGGTCCTCTTCACTACTGCAACGAAGTATATATTCTTCCAGCGCTTCGGGTAAATCCAGCATGTCAGGTATACTTTAGGATATTCAGGCGGTCTTCATCCAGCAATTCGCGGGCGGTATCCATCAGCTCCTCTTTCTGGATGGATTCAATCCGGGCAGCAACCTTTTCTAAAGGTTCAATATGTTCATAAAGCAGGAAGCTTCTGGCCATGGAGAGCATCAGGGATTCATTGTTCTCGGCCGCGATGGCCAGCTGTCCTGTCAATTGTTTTTTGGCCTGCCGTAGTTGCATGTCCCCCAATTTTTTCTCCCTGAGGTTCTTAAATTCTTTGAGAACCAAATCGGCAGTTTTAGCCAGTTTATTTTTTTCCGTACCAAAATAAACATTGAGAATACCGGAATCGCTGTATGGATGGTAGTTGGATTCGGTGTGATAGGAATAGCCTCTTTTTTCTCTTAATTGTAAATTGAGCCGGGAATTCATGGCCGGTCCGCCCAGGATATTGTTCAGCAGGTGCAGTGCAAATCTTTTGTCATCATGCGCATCATAGGCATCTCCGCCCATAATGCAATGGGCCTGAAAGATATCTTTTGGAGCAGACCGGGATATACCGGATTGGGTTTTTGCAGGGGCCCGGGCTTTAAGACGGGAAGTGCCGGGCAGCTCACCGTAAAACCGTTCCATCCAGCCGACCAGTTTTTTGAAGGAAATATTCCCGACGGAACAGAGGATCATTTCATCGGTGGCATAGTTCCTGTTAATGAAATCACCGATTTCCCCGCGAGTGATCTTTTCCAGGGAAACCGGGGTCCCCAGGATGTTCCTGCCCATGGGGTGTCCCTTGTAGACCAGCGCTTCGAAATCATCAAAAATGAGTTCAGAGGGATTGTCTTCATAAGCGTTGATCTCGTCGATGATGACTTCTTTTTCGAGCAGGAGCTCTTGTTCAGGAAAAGTAGCCTGGAAAACGATATCCTGTATCAGTTCCAGGGCCCTGGGATAGTCTTGTTTCAGGAAGGAAGCATAAATGCAGGTTTCTTCTTTGGTGGTAAAGGCATTGATCTCGCCGCCAACGCTGTCCAGACGGTTCAGAATATGCCAGGCCTTCCTTTTGCGGGTTCCTTTGAACAGGCTGTGTTCAATGAAATGGGCAATCCCGTGTTCTTCTTCTTTTTCATCACGCGATCCGGTGTTCATTAACAGCCCAACATGAGCCACCAGGCTGTTTACTGACTTGTGAACCAGCCGAATTCCGTTGTTTAACGCGTAAACCTCGTAATCCATCCCTTCCTGAAGTATTTGTCGCAAAGGTATATTATTGTCAAGATTAATCACAGAATTGACAAGGATTTACATATTTTAGCGGATTATTTTACTTGACCGGAAAAATTATATGATATGAAAGTTTTAGTACGCGAAAAGATCTGGAATATTCTGTCTATGCTGACTTATGCCGTTTTGGTGGTTCTTTTGGGCCGGTATCTGGATCAAAACGCATTCAAACTCGAAGATATTTCTGTCTGGGAATGGATCATCCTGGCATTGGCTACCTTCAGACTAACCCGGATGATCCTGTACGACCGGGTATTTAAGTTTTTACGCGACTGGATCAAACCTTTTTCAAGATACGGGCTAATCCTTTCCTTGCGTTCGCTTTTCACTTGTCCCTGGTGTGCCGGAGTTTGGGTTGCGTTGATTATTTTTGTCCTGTACCGGTTGGTACCCTATGGAGACGTTTTTGTTTACCTGCTTTCCATTGCAGCTGTGGGTACCCTCATCCAGCTGGTAAGCGGGCTTATGTCTCTGACCATTGAAAAGAAGGAGATGGATATGCATCAAAACAACAGTCCCGGTAATGAGAAGAATTGACAGACGAATCGTTATTGTGGCCGCCCTGATCTTCATCATCGGCCTTGCTTATGGTTTAATGCGGTTCCTGATCGCCATGAAGGAGGAGCTGCCTGTGCGACCTCCCCTGGAAGTCATAAGACATGTAAAGACCAGGCTGGTTGAATACGGCCCTGTTGTATCACCGGTCAACGGGATGGGCCGGCTGGCTTCCCTGAACGAGATCGACCTGGTCGCCGAAGCTTCCGGTAAGATATATACCTACAGGGTACCTTTGAAAAAGGGATCAACTTTTGCCAAAGGCGATCTTTTGTTTACCATTTATCCTGATGAGGCTGCCCTGGCATTGCAGGCCAGAAAAAGCCAGTTCCTGAACATCCTGGCCAATCTCTTACCCGATCTGGCCATTGATTTCCCTGACCAGGTGTGGCGGTTCACTGATTTTTTTGATTCCATTCAACTGGATGAGCCCCTTCCTGATTTTCCCGGGGTACAGGAAGAGAAACTAAAGATATTTCTGGCCGGCAGGAACGTACTCAGTGAATTTTATAACATCAAGAAAGACGAACTTCAGTTAAAGAGGCATACCCGTACAGCTCCTTTCAATGGTACCTACGACGCGATATTCCTGGAGGCCGGTGCCTACACCAATACCGGTGGAAGGATAGCGCACATTATTCGCACCGACCTGATGGAACTGGAAGTGCCCCTGGAGCGATTTGATGCGGAATGGGTCAAGATTGGGGACAAGGTTCAGGTACATTCCGGTAAAAGGGATCTGAGCTGGGAGGGAACCGTGGTCAGGAAAAATGAATTTGTTGATCCCAACACCCAATCCCAGGGGATTTTTGTACAATTGAAAAACAGCAAGCAGAGTCCTTTGCTCGCCGGAGAATATCTGACAGCCACTTTTCCGGGCCACCCGGTCAAGGAGGTTATGGAAATACCCCGCAATGCAGTTTTCAATACCAATGAAGTTTTTGTTGTGGAAGGTGGCCGCCTGCAAAAGGAGGTGATCAATATTGTAAAGATTAATGAAAAAACACTGTTATTCAATGGTTTATCTGCCGGGGATACCCTTGTGGTGCAGCCCCTGATCAATGTACAGGAAGGAACACTGGTTGAAGTTGGTTTGGACAAGAACAAAAGCATTGGCAGCGGTGAGGATGGATTAAAGGCAGAGGATACTTCAAAAGATTAATTGTAAACCCGTTATGAGATCGGTCGTTGAGCGTTTTGTCAAGTATCCCATTTATGCCAACCTGATCATTGCATTTGTTGTCCTGGCCGGTGGTTTGAGTCTGCTTTACATGAGCAAGGCTTTCTTTCCTGAAGTAGAAAGCCGTATTATTTCCATCTCGGTTTACTATCCCGGAGCCTCACCGGTTGAGATGGAAGAAGGGGTTACCTCCCGTATTGAAGAAGCCGTAAGGGGTTTGGTCGGCATCAAGGAGATCAATTCCACTTCCGTGGAAAACCAGTCCTTTGTCACCATAGAAACCACCGGTGAATATCCCATCAACGAAGTATTGCTTGAAGTAAAAAATGCTGTAGACGGGATCTCGTCCATGCCCACGGCAGCGGAACGTCCCATTGTATCCAAAAGGCGTTCCAGGGCTCCGGGTTTGTATATGGCCTTGTTGCCTGACAGCGGGAAGCACATGGACCTGACCACCCTGAAAGAATATGCCCAGAGGATAGAAGAAGATTTTTATGCTTCCGGGGTGATGAGCCAGATCAGTGTTTTTGGTTATCCCCAGCTGGAGATCTCTGTTGAAGTCAAAGAAGAAGAACTGCTCCGGCACCGGATCACTTTCGATCATATTGTGCAGGCCATACAGGCGAATAACCGGGATGTGTCCGGTGGCCAGATCAAATCGGATGAAGAGGAACTCCTGATACGGCTCCGCTCCAGGAGTACGGACCCCAATAAGATCGGGCATATTGTGCTCAGGGGGGAAGAAGACGGCAGTTACGTGCGGATAAGGGATGTTGCGGAAGTGAAGAAGAAATTTGCGGATGTATCCAGCCGTACCTGGATCAATGGCCGTGAGGCGGTCCGGCTCTGGGTGGAAAAACTCCCCGAAGAGGATCTGGATGAAATGACGGCGTTTGCCCGGGGGTACATGAAAGATTTCAACGCCCGTAACCAGGGCGTGACCCTCGACATGTCGCGTGCCTATCTGGATATTCTGCACAGCCGGCTGCATCTGTTGCAGAAGAATGGATTGATCGGTCTTGTCCTGGTCATTATTTCCCTTTCCATGTTTCTTAGTATCCGTTTATCACTATGGGTTTCCTGGGGTATTCCCTTCAGTTTTCTGGGAATGTTCATCCTGGCTTATCTTGCAGGGGTCACCATCAATATGATGTCTCTCTTCGGCATGATCCTGGTGATTGGGATATTGGTGGACGACGGGATTGTTATCGCTGAGAATATTTACGTTCATTTCGAAGAAGGAAAGAGTCCCATGCGTGCGGCCGTGGATGGGACCATGGAGGTTTTGCCCGCGGTCCTTACTTCTGTTGTGACCACTATGGTGGCTTTTACACCGCTTTTATTCATGAGCGGTACCCGTATGGAGTTCATGATACAGATGGCCATTGTGGTTATCGCCAGCTTGTTTTTTTCTTTGTTTGAAGCGTTTTTTGTCCTCCCGGCTCATCTGGGAAACAAAAGGGTGTTGAACCGGAAAAGCCTGGAAGCGAAAACCCGGGGTATCAAGAAATATTTTGAAGGATTTATAGTTTGGCTCCGCGACCGGGTCTATCATTACATGCTTTTATGGCTGGTGCGTTGGAGACATGTGGTGATCGGTATTCCTGTTGCTTTGATCCTGATCACGGCCGGACTCTATTTCGGCGGACACATTAAGAACACTTTTTTCCCCATGGTGGATTTTGACAGTTTTGAGCTGAATGTGGCCTTCACTCCCGGTGACGGTGAAAAACAAACCATAGCCCATTTGCAGCGTTTCGAAAAAGCCATTTGGGAGGTCAATGATGCCTGTGCCCGTGAACTCAATTTGGATGAAAATTTATTGGAGCGGGTGCAGGTAACCCTGGGAAGTGCATTCGACAGGCAGGAAAGCGGGGCCCATGCCGGGAACATCCGTGTTTATCCCAGAGATCTGGAAGGTTTGCCATTGACCGGGCACGATGTCGCCAACCGGGTACGTGCACAGATAGGACCGGTTCCGGAAGCTTTGAAATTTACCGTTGCAGGAAGAAACCGGTGGGGTTCACCCGTCTCTATCGGGTTGATGTCAAGGAACCTGGAGGAACTGGAGGCGGCCAGGGAGTATTTGATGAACCGTTTATCCGGAATGCCCGCCCTGAAAGATATTACCGAGAATGTGGCTCTTGGCAAGCAGGAGATACGATTGAAACTTAAACCCAAAGCTTATTTTCTGGGCCTGGATGAAAATTCCATTAGCCGGCAGGTAAGGCAGGGATTTTATGGCGGTCAGGCACAACGATTGCAGGACGGCAGGGATGAACTCAGGGTATGGGTCCGTTATCCCAAGGAAGGCCGCTTTACGCTGGGCCAGATGGAAGATATGAAGATCAAGACCCCGCGGGGTGATTATCCCCTGAGTGAACTCGCGGAATACAGCATGGAACGCGGCCCCGTTGCCATTAACCGCTACAATGGTTCCAGGGAGATCCGGGTGGAAGCGGAGACCGTTGATCCTTTTGCCCAGGTTCCCGAGATCCTCGACCAGATCGACCGGACCCTCATGCCGGAACTGACGGCCCTCTTCCCGGGAATCCGTTATATCTACCAGGGGCAGCAGAAATACAGCCGGGAAGCCCTCGATAAGATCTACCGATATTTCGGCATTGCCTTCCTGGTAATAATCTTCCTGATGGTGATGCATTTCAAGAGCATTAACCAAACCCTGATTATTATCGCCATGATACCCCTGTCGATGCTGGGCGTGTTTTGGGGACACGGGATACACGGAAAGCCCCTGTCTCTGATGAGCCTTTGGGGGATGGTGGCCCTGACCGGGGTCATCATCAACGATGCCATAGTCTTTTTGACCAAATATGACGGTTTCTTACTGGATGGGAAGTCCGTGCAAGAATCAGTCGTGGGTGCCGGCAAAGCAAGGTTAAGGCCCATCATTCTAACGAGCCTGACCACGTCCATCGGTCTGTTTCCTATCATTCTCGAACGAAGCGTCCAGGCCCAGTTCCTGATCCCCATGGCCATCAGTCTGGCCTACGGCGTATTCATAGGTACGGTGTTCATCCTGATATTCTTTCCCGTGCTGGTGATGCTTCTGAATGATTTCAGGGTGTTTACCCGCTATCTCTGGACAGGAACCAGGCCGGAAAGGGAAGATGTTGAAGTGGCCCTGATCCTGCACAAAAGGAGAAGAAGGTTTGAGCTCAACGGACCGGATCCGGAGGAAGGAAAGGAAAGTGAAGACCAGTGGAGCAGCCCTTAAAGAAAGAATCATGTTGAAAATGACTTTAATAAGAACCGGTTTAAGCCTGATTTTTTTATCATTTTGTACTGTAATATCCCATGCCCAAGCGGCAAACCTGGACTTGCAATCTGCGCTGGAACTGGCGCTGGAAAATAATTACGGCATACGCGTCGCACGCTCAAGGAGCGACATTGCAGGGGTCAACAATACCTGGGGAACGGCAGGGAGGTATCCAACAATTGACTTTACGGCTTCATCCAATTTTAATCATGATCTGAAGGATCAATCTACCACCAACAGGTTCTACGCGGGTCTGGGCATAGACTGGACCTTGTTCAATGGGTTCAGGGTGGTTTTTACAAAGGAAAAGCTGGAACTGTTGGAAGAACTTTCTCAAGGAAACCTTGCCGTAGTGGTGGAAGGCACTATTACCGATGTTATCCTGAGTTATTACAATATGCTTCTTGAGGCGGAAAGATTGGAAGTACTAAAGGAGGTGATGGAATTATCCGAAGACCGTTACGAATATGAAAGACGCCGACACCAACTCGGGAGCACCGTTACCTATAATGTATTGCAGGCAAAAAACCTTTTCCTGGCGGATAAGGCCAATTATCTCAACCAGGAGGTGGTGGTGCGGAATGCCCTCAGGGATTTGAATTTTGTTCTGGGAGAAGAGGTCAGGACCGGATGGCGCCTGACAGATTCATTTCAGGCCGATACCACAGACTATATAATGTCCGACCTGGTTGATAAGATGCTTTTCAACAATCAAAGCCTGCGGAACCAGTATACCAATCTCTTATTGGCCGAAAAAGATATCCGCCTGGCAAAAAGTGCTTTTTACCCTTCCCTGAGCCTGTCGGCAGGAATGGACAATGCCTGGTCCCGATCCTACATCCAGAATGATGAACTTTTAGATCTGAACAGCCACACCCCTTATGGAGGACTGACCCTGCGATATAATATTTACCAGGGGGGGAACCGGACCAGTGCAGTGGAGATCGCGAGGATAGAGGAAGAGATAAACCGCACCGGGATCGAGAACATGGAGCACCGGCTGCTCAACGAGCTATACCAGCGCTATGATCAATACCTGGTCCGGCAAGAATTGTTGGTCATCTCGGGGGAAAACCTTGAAGCTGCAAAACTCAACCTGGAGATTTCGGGTGAAAAATTTAAAAGCGGGGCAATCAACTCATTCAATTACAGGGATATTCAATTAATATACCTGGATGCTGCCTTACAGAGGCTACAGGCGGTATACAATCTGATCGTATCTAAAACCGCCCTGACGAGAATTACCGGTGGGTTCCTGAACTATGAGTAATCACAGAAATAAGTTAGGCCGACTGGCAGTTTAATATTATTGAAGCCAATCGTCGTCGTCTTCCCCTTCTGTTTCAATCAACTCAAAGGGAATATCCACCATGGTCCTGTAGATCTCGGCCGCTTCGAGCATTTCTTCATCGTCCATTTCATAATACCAGTTGACCAAAACTTCTTTTTGTACCTTTTTTAAGATTTCCAGTCTTTTCAATATATCCAGGATGCATTTGGATGAGCTGGTATTGAAGTGTTCCAGTTCAATGTTCACTACGGTTTTCGGTGAAGGATTCTGAACATAATCGTCGATCCATTTCATCAGGGGCTTGTAAAACTCCACTGCATTTTCGGGATGAGAACGCCCCTTGATCTCAATGAGGCCCTCATCATGACTGGATTTTATCTCCGGGGATTTGTCAGTTGCCTGAATATTAATTGTATCCATATCCTTTCGCTTAAAAAACCTTCTGGTTATTTCTTATTAAAGATATACAATTTGTTTGTTATGATGCAAGTGGAGGGACGGATTTTCACCACCGGGCACAGCGAGGTTTTTCACCGCGCCGCCGCAGTTAAAGCCATATGGCGGAAATACAGGCAGATTTTCACCGCGCCGCCAGGCGCTTTTCACTATCCGCCGCGGGAGAATTTTCACTTCTTTAAAGAATGGCCCCTTGCGCCCAAAGGAAGCTGCAGTGCAATTAACAAAGGTGTGCAGGTGGCCGCTTTTTAAGGGGAGCGCTTATTCTACCATTAGTGAACCTCCACGAGGTTCTTTTTTTTTAATACTATTCTACCGCTGTATCTTCGGGAATGTGCTGGCTGCTGGCCGCTGGTTATTGGTTTGGGTTTGTGGATATAGGATAAAATTAATTCACTAAATTTGAAATATGGATGAAACTTCAAGCGTATTGATAAGGATCAAAAATACTGTTCTCTCGGAAGAGCCGGAAGCGAAAGTGATTTTGTTTGGCTCCTATGCACGTGGTGAAAACAAGAGAGATTCGGACCTGGATTTGGTAATCCTGATTGATAAGGAAACAATCAGCCGGGAAGATGAGAAAAGGATAAAGTATCCTCTGTATGATATTGAATTTGAAACAGGACAGATAATCAGTCCGATGGTCTATTCAAAATCAGACTGGGAATCCCGTCAAAAAATCACTCCTTTTTATAAGAATGTAGTTTCTGAAGGCGTTGAGTTGTGAAAAAACCGGAAAGACAGGAACTTATTGAACATCGCCTGGAAAGAGCAAAAGAAACACTCCGGGAAATTGACATTTATGTTGAGAATAATCTCTGGAACACTGCCATTAACAGGCTTTACTATGCTTGTTATTACGCTGTTACCGCCTTGCTTCTGACTAAGGATATCCATGCCGGTACGCATACAGGTGTTAGACATATGTTGGGACTTCATTTTGTAAAACCGTGACTAATAACCCATGAAATAGGTAAAGTCTATACGGACCTGTTTGACAAAAGACTTTCCAGCGATTATGATGATTTTGCAGATATCTCCAGGGACGATGTTATGGATTTTTTACCGCGTGTCAAGAAGTTTGTTGTAATTATTAAAGACTTGATAAAAGCTTCATAATTGATCCCACACTTTACAATATCACAGACAATATTATAGATTGATATTAGAATGATATCGGGTCGAGAAGACGGCGCCCTGTGAATATGAGGCATACATAAAAGCGGCCACATGCCATACCTTGGCAAATGAGATTTGCTTTATTGTGGACGCAACATGCATTTCGTTCGAAATAGTTTTTCTGTTACTTTTTGCTTAATCAAAAAGTAGTCAACTTAGCGAAGCGATCTCATGAGCACGCAGCGCGAATAAAAAATCAAGGCAAAAATTAAGCTTCGGCCCGCTCTTGCTGCTTTTAACGGCTTCGACATTACGGCTGCCTCAGCCTAAGCAGTAATTCACCCTCACGCCGGCTTGCAATTTTTGCCTGGCCCGCACGCTTTTGGGCTTCGCCCAATTGGGGAGCAAATCTTACGCTGACAAGCGCTTTTCACTATCCGCCGCGGGCGGATTTTCACTGCCGGCCGAAGCCCTCCTACGCCTCGACAAGTCGGGGCTTCGGCGGGCGAAGAGAGGTTTTAAACTAAAAAACCCGGCGGCCGCCGGGTTTTTTGTGGTGCCAGCTAGAATCGAACTAGCGACACCAGGATTTTCAGTCCTGTGCTCTACCAACTGAGCTATGGCACCAACTTTTTTGAAAGGCGTGGCAAATTTATGTAAAAAAAATCCAATTGAAAATAATTTCATTCCCAATTTGGCCGAATCATCGGAAAGGGCTTGATTCACTCACATTCCGAGTACTTTCCTGTCATAAACAAACAGCAGGAACGGGGTGAGAAAACCCAGCAGGAGCAGCAGCAGACCGAACCTGGAAGGATAATAGATCATCCAAAGATAATCGGTGAGTTGCTCGCTGTTCATCCCCATCATACTTCTGGCCGCATCCCAGTATTCCGATTTTGAAAAAGATTCTGAGACACGCGGGATCTGCAATCACCATTTGCTTACTTCCTTTGTGAGCAGGTAATGCTTATCGGTCAACCGTTCATAGATCCCCCCGGAAAGAAAGCCGGCAAAGAAATTTCCAGGCGCCATGGGAAAAAATTGGGATCCCATGTATAAAGCCGACTTGTCTTTTGGGGAAACGCGGGCGATGTATTCCAGTATTTTAGAGAAAAAAGACATTTCTCCCAGGGAGAAGATGAGGATTGCAAGGACCACGAACCAGCCGTTCTGGGTGAACATGGCAATGGTAGCGGATATGACCGGTTTGAAAAGGGCCGCTCCGACGGCTACATAAAAAAGGGCGAGAAAAATTGCGGAAAAGGAAGTGACTGCCCCCATCAGGTAGTATCCTGACGAAAGAATTAAGGAAGGCCACGACCAGCACTTTTTAATAGCCGAAACGATCCGCCACCGACCTCAACCCCATTAAAACCCCCTGATTATCAAGGGGGTTTTTTTGCTTTGGGGCAATTTTTCGGGCATTTGGGGCAGTTTTGGAAAAGTAATTAATTACTCAGAGTAAATATTTACCCAATTTCAATGTAACATATTACTTTATCTCGTATGCAAAGAACTTATTGGTTTTCTTTCGTTTCTTTGTTTGCTTTTTCCTCTTCTTCTTTCTTAAAATTTTTCATTGCTATTGCAGTAAGATCAATAAGATTAGCATTTCTTTCTTCCAAAGTTTTAACCATTTCGTTTAGTTTTAGAACGGTTTTGGCCATCTCATTTTTATCCTGCTCTAATTTGCTTACCTGCTCCTTCAACTCATCGACTTCTTCTTTTTCCGCAAGGAACATTGGCCCCTGACCGGTAAAAAGATATGTGGGATTAACATTGAAATTCTTTATCAACTCAATCACTGCTTTTGTACTGATTAGTGCTTCCCCATCCAATGTTGCAGATAGCTGAGAAGTTGAGGAATATCCCATAGCTTTGGCAAAGGCTGTCCGTTTAATACCCTGGTCAACTATGGTTCTGTATATTCTGGAGAAATTTTGTTGGATGTTAAAATTCATATAAGTAATATATTACTCAAATATAGTAATTTGTAATAATATTACAAAAAAATACAGGTAACTAAATACTTTATTAATAAATTTACTTCAATATGATTATTAGGCCATATTATTGACCCTAAGACTTCAGAATAAAGTCAGCTCATCTCCATTTTCATCACTTTCCAGAAAAATTCCTTCCTCTTCTACTACTTGACCCCGCACTATTTCTTTGCCCATAGCTTGTTCAATCTTTTGAAGGATCCGTTCTTTACGGTCATTAAAGAAACCCTGGAAATTATCATCATACATCAGTTCGGGATTTACAACATGAGATTCCAGAATGTTGTTAAATTCTTCATCAGATACCCCGGCATGCTTTTTTAGCCGATCTAAATATTTACTGGGTGCATCACCACTTACAATGCGGTTTGTTCGACCGGATAATGGGGTTTTATTAATGATGCAGTCGAAATCATCTCTGGGAATATTATTTCTCTGGCACCAGGCAACCGGGAAAATATGATGGATATCGATGGATTCTGAGAAATATGTGCTGAAATCAATCTTGGTCGCTGAGAGCCAGTCTCTGGTGTTTTCATCCATCAGAATAGCATACACTCCTTTGTACGCAGCACTGTTTCTTGTTCGAAGTGTATGAAGGCGAGAGGGTGAAAAATTGGCATCATAGATCGTTTTAGGTTCCGGTTCATTTGCTGTTATCCAATCTACCACCTGAATCATATCCAAGGCATACCTGGTTTCATTTGCTGAACCATATAGCTCACCAAATACACCACACCAAAACCATCGCATTAACTTCGCTTTGTTACCCATATTATCAATCTCATTCCCAAGCTGTGCAAGAATTGCAGCCATTGGAACCAATTGGGTTGAATAGGGTACATCTCTTGAATTGAAGATATGGTTTTCAACCAGGATTTTGGATGCTTTTATGAACCCTGATACAATTTGATCACGGTATCTTGTGTAATCTGTCAAAGAAAGATTCAGCATTTCCTTCCTTTTCGCACTAACTGCTGGGAGATTATCATCCTGACCCTGTGATTCCTGTGTCTTTCTTCGTTGATAAGTGGAGAAAAGAGTTATGGCCTGGATCACATCAATATTGCTGGTTTTGTCGAGTACTTTAAATGGTTTAAAGTCTGTCTTGATCTTATTCCAGTCATTTTTCAAGTCAAATTCTTCTGATGCAAATGATGCCGTCAGCAATTCAAAGACAGAAAGAGATACACCTCCGGTATTGACCTTCTCAAAAACCTGACAAACTGCTTCTTTCGGATTGATCTTCTTCATTTCAATCACCGGAAGCATATAATGATTGAAACTATTGATCACTTTTTCTTCAAATGCATCCCAGAACTCTGACTTCTCACTGCCGTAATGCCAGAATTTGTTGAATCCTTTCCTCCAAACACTGTATTCATCTATCATCCAAACCGGATACATCAGATTCTCATACTCTGCTTCACGATTTGAGAGATCAAGTACGATGTCACGACCAATGTTTTCAGTAATGATTTTATTTTCGTTTATAGAAAAGATAGCCTCCTCAAGATCCGTGTCAGAATCCATAGCCTTTTCCATATCGATATAATACCATCTCTTTATTTCATACCCTTTAGCATTCTTTGTCTTAACAACCTCATTGGCAATTATTGCTTGATATAGTGATGTTAAACGCTGTTGTCCGTCAAGAATTAGTAATTCTGGTTCCCGGCCATTTGCTTCAGGAGCACCTTCAACCGGCTTTGTTTTAAACCGGATCGATTCATTCCCCGTTTCCAATAGCATAACAGCACCAATTGGGAATGATTTAGCCACACTTGCCAATATCCCTTTTATCCGGTTATCATCCCAAACCCATCCCCGCTGAAAATCGGGAAGCTGGATCTTTCCATCATGGATGTTGTTTAAGATTTCGTATAAACTGGTTTTTTTTGAGTCAAAGGTTTCCATTGTTTTAATCTTTGTTAAATAAGTTAGGTGATGTCAGCACTTTTTTTATAACCTGAGTCATCAATATATTTTTTGGGAATCGTAGCGAGGAATGTTGACTTTTTAAAAGATTCAACCCATTTGCCATCAGGTGTTTTTGGTGCGTTAAGCCACCTGTTTGAAATAATATGGCACTGTTTCCTTGTTCTTGTCAAAGCGACAATGAACTTACAACATTCTATATCTTTTACTTCATAATCATTGTCATATTTTGGCATTGAACCATCATTTGCCCCAATAATGAAGACATGGCCTCCTGATAATCCCTTACTTCCTTCAAATGTTCTTAGGAGAATAGTTGGTTCTTCCGGATCTTGTTCTATCGGTTCTTCCTCCTCAGCAGGTGAAAAGAAGTTTATTATATGATCTGCATCTCTTGGAAATCTGGCTTTAATTGTGCGTTTCTCAAGATTTGAGAATTCCCTTGATTCTTGTTTTACGACCTTAATTAAGTTAATAATTTCAAGAATAGATTGTTTAAATTCTTCATCAAGTAAATCACTGAATGTGGTTAAGTTCCGAGATTCGATGACAATCGTTTTTAAAGTAATACCGGTTAACAACTCGCCAGTTATTATTCGCCAACCAAGATTAGAATTTTCATCTCTTACAAGCATTTTTATTCCATCAAGAATTTTACTTTGGTCCTCCTGTGATTTTGTGTCAAATTGAATCTGTGGATAGTTCCTATCAAGTTTCTTTTTTAATTCTGATAAATAATGTCTTTGGCCAATGATTAAGACAGTGGGATATGACGAATCCTGATTATTTGATTCAATAATTTCACCATTGGGAATCTTTTGTATCTCTTTATCAATGTATTTTGCAATTGTTGCAATAACCGGAACCTCAATAACCTTTATCTTTGGATAAAGTCTATTTGTTTCTTCGTTTCCATTTGAAAAAGGAAAGAATGATTTCTCCAACCTATCTTCTAAACCACCTTTTTCGATTACATCTTCAATAAAAGCATTAGTTGCATTGACGACTACCGCTGGACATCGACTGCAATATGGTAGTTCAAATTTATCAAAATCACCTGAGGTATGCCGTTCTCTTAAATAATCTGGGGATGATGATCTTCCTTCATAAATTGCCTGGTCATCATCTCCTGCAATTAATATCGGTCCTTTCTTTTCAATTTCTTTAAGAAATTCAACTTCAAGTAGATTGAAATCCTGGTATTCGTCAACAATTATCTGGTCATACTCCTCAAGAATTGAATCATCCTCTTTCAATAATTGGTATAGCCGATATACAGAATCATCAAATGAGAGATATTCATAATAATCACCCCTTGTTAAAAAGAATGCAATATCCGGGGCATCTTCCTCTAAGTTTCGAAACTTTGTTTCAAAATCGCTATAATTATAATCGAGAAGTATGGCATCCTCTTGGATTATTTCCGGAAGTTTTGGGTAAATATCAACCTTTCCCTGTTGCTCATGTAAAATTCGTTTACAAAACGCGTGAAAAGTTTTCACTTCGGCCATATCGCCCATCTCAATGGCAATATCATCAACTAATTTTCGAATGAATGATAATATAAGGTAATTGCCTGGTCCCAGATGTTTGAGAATTTGTTTAAACGTGTATGTTTTACCTGTGCAAGGGCCAGCGACTATCAATTTCTTCTTAGAATCTGACTCCAGAATCAGATCCAAATATCTTTCACGTTCTTCGGTCTGCGTTGGCATAATTGGAATTTTTTAATCAAACAACCCCCCATACCCTCTTTCCGGCTCATTCACCTGGTTTGTTTTTGTTTTACTTTTTGTTGTTTTCTTATTCCCGGATTTCTTATCCCACAATCCGGCCTTTACCTCTTCCTCATGGATCTTATGGTTGAGTTCCAGAAGGCGTTTTAAAACTTCTTTTCGGGCATCAGGATGGATGGTGAAACGGATCCGGTCATTTTCTGGCAGGTAATCCATTTCGTAGAAATCATGTTTCAATTCAATATATTGCCACCCATACGCTTTAAGGACCATCTTATCCATTTGGATATGCAATTCACGAAGCTGTAAGATGCCTGATATAGCTCCTTCGAATGTGCACGTATTATCAGTTTTCTTTATATAATTCCAAAGGTTCCAAACTTCCTTCCCATATTTTCGCTCAATATATATTTTATCACTATTGAGAATATCCATTATATCAATATCCTTGTGAAGTATATTTGAGTGAAAATAGTTGTATATCTTAGTAATGCCTAATGCGAGTGATTGCATTAATCTTTTCCGAATTTCAATGAATTTTTCACCAATGGTATCTAATTCTCTATGGGGTTAGTTCCCCGAAGCTCTGCTTCGAGAAGAAGTATTAATTTTGTTAATACCTCGTGGCTCTGCCGCGAGGTAGTTTATTTAAGGATATCAGGTTTTGATAATCTTTCAGGAACCAATGTTGGCAGATCCGGATCGTTTCTTATTTCTTTTTCCAAAGCATTCAATTTTGCAAGAGGGGAAGGTTTTCCGAAATTATCTTTCAAAGCCATTGATAATTCAATTTTATCATCACCGGTATATTTGGGCAATTTCTTTTTCCTGACTTTATACCCAAATCGAATCCTGGTCCAGTGTCCCCTCTCGGGGACGGGTATATTTTTTCGAACACAAATTTTACGTAGTCCAACATCAGAGATATTATACCTCTTTGCAATTTTACTGATTGGTTCCGACCATACCATATTGTACAATTCGGTGCGAGTGAATGTTTGTTTTATCATAATTGAATTACTTTAGGTGGTTATTTATATTTGTTATCCTTGTATTAGCATTTTATATATAATTGGGCGATAATAAATGTGAATATAATTATATTTATTATCTTTGTATTAGCATTAAATATATAATAGAGCGATAATAAATGTGAATCTTATGAAAAGTGAATTGAGTTGGGATATAATTAAACGATTTTCAGGGACTAACCAGGATTGTTTTTCCTTTCAAGATATATTAAGAGAATATCCTAATATACATAAAGTCCAATTATCAAAAATCCTATCAGGAATGGTAGACAAAGGCATGCTGATAAAGCTTAATCGTAACCTTTATCATATTGTACCATCAAATATGGATGCTGAAACATATATACCAGATTGGCATCTTGTGGCCAAATACCTTATGAAAGGCAAAGTCTATTACATTGGTTATTATTCTGCCATGCAGATGCATGGATTGATAACTCAGCCGAGTTTAAAAGAAATAATCGTCACAAATCAGCAGATCAAACCTTCTGTAAAGACAATCCGGGGGGTCGAATTTCAATTTGTATACCATACTAAAGTAAGATTCTTCGGGTATAAAAACACCTGGATTAATCAACATGAGAAGGTTTCTGTAAGTGAATTAGAAAAAACAATCGTTGATGCTGTCTCAAAGCCAAATTTATGTGGCGGAATAACTGAAGTTGCGAAGGCAATATACGAGTCAAGAACAAAGATTGACCAGCAGAGGTTATTTGATTATCTGACACGAAATAAAATGCAGGTGGCAAAAAAAAGATACTTGTTTCTTTCGGATTTGCTCGGTTTAGAGTGGTCATCGTATCATGAGAGCATTATGAATAATCTGGGTTCCGGATATCCCTTATTAGATACAACCGGCTTGGATCAGGGTCGATGGGACTCTAAATTTGGGTTAAGAATAAACGTTGATATAGATACCATTAAAAATTCAATCTACACATGATAAAGCCAGGAGAGTTAAGCAAAATAGCTAATAAAGAATCTGTCAGGCCACAACAGATTGAAAAGGATTACATTAACTCATGGATACTGTGGGGCATTTATAATAATGATCTATTGAAAGATGCTTTAATTTTCAAAGGTGGTACCTGCATAAAAAAGGTTCATATTGAAGATTACAGGTATTCTGAAGATTTGGATTTCACTCTGCACCCGGATTTAGAGCAAAAGGTTTCGAATGATGAATTATATGCTGCATTCGATCAGGTTTTTGAAGAAATAAATGAAGCGGCCAATATAGACCTCTCCATACCGGAGGATTCTAAAGAAGTACATGAATCGGGAGGGATTAAATTCTTCATAGATTATGTTGGTCCATTAGGTGGAAGAGGAGATCATATTAAAACAGATATTTCAAAAGGAGAAAAGCTTGAATTCGAAGTCGAACAATTAAATCTGCTGAATCGGTATTCGGATCTTGCTGAAGAAAATGAATTAACCATCCAATGCTACGGATTGGAAGAGATTGTTATTGAAAAGATGGCTGCCCTTATGGGTAGAACTATACCAAGAGACTTATATGATTTTGAATATTTGACAAATACGGAGGGGATTGAATTGCAGGTTTTATATTATGAATTTCAAAGCAAAGCTGAACATAAGGGACACAATCCGGCAGAATTTATCCAAAAGGTAACCGAAAAGGAAAAAAACTTTGAGAAAGCATGGACTGAAAATCTTAGCAATCAAATCAAGGATTTAAGGAAGTTCAAAGATGTTTGGAGAGACTTCCAGAAACAGCTTCGGAAATTTGAAAAATGCACATGATTGGAGCCATTTTGGGTTGAACTAATCTCTATGGGGTTAGTTCCCCGAAGCTCTGCTTCGAGAAGAAAAATTAAAT
>CAYQQR010000058.1:0-6019 GCA_964420035.1 uncultured Bacteroidaceae bacterium
TAGCCGACAGAACATTACCACCCCCGAAGGAGGTGGGTTTTTAATTTAAACTAAAGAGCTTTGATGATTTTGAATGTTTTGATGGTTTTACCTTTTTGGAACACCTTCAGAAAATAGGTTGAAGCAGCAAAGGAACTCAGGTCGATCGTACTTTCATCCCCGATGATCTTACCAGTGGCAATCATCTTTCCGTTCAAATTGAAGAGCTTGTAATACAGGTCCTTAAATTCGAAGTCCAGGATTTTCAAGACCAGCTTACCGGCAACAGGATTGGGATATACACTGCAGAGTAAATCAATTCCTTTCACTTGCTCAAATCCGGGGATCACCGATATTTCATAGGGTTGTTGCACCCCCTTTAATACCGAACCATCGGTCCCGCTATCCAGGGTGTAAAACACCTGGCCGATCGTATAACTTACGGAGCCGCCTGCTCCCGAGGCGTCTCCGCCTGTTGCAGGGATAGCTTCCTGGGCCTTCAGTCCGGTTAATCCAAATCCGAACAGAATCAAAATCATAAATTTTGTCTTTTTGCAGTGCATTGTTAGTAATTTTAAAGATACGATTTTCAGTGCATGATCCTGTTCGCGGCATGGAATAGGAAAGCATGATAGTTATTAAGCAAAAAAAGATACAAAATCTACTGCTTACTTTCAAATCAGGATGGAAAATCCGGAAAGGTTGGTTTTTGGTCTCAATGTCACCCAGTCTCCACATCTCCTGACACCCATACTCACTCCCCACACAATCATTCTGAATCCCTAAATCCCTAAAACCCTAAATCCTTAAAACCTTAAAACTTTAATCCTTGATACAACGAACCGCCACTCCGCTTTTCTTATTGGTATAGTACATGTCTGTCTCCTTATAGCTGAAGCCCAAACTCATATACCAGGCGGTTTCTTCATCCTTTTCTGTGGTGCTCCACCAATAACCATAGTGCGTTAGGGCAATAAAATCCCTCCGGGTATTGCGTATCCCGGTTCCTAAAGCCGTAAAACCGGCCTCGTTGGTTGCCCCTTCATTCGGAACACTCCAATGTTCTGTCCCGTCTTCCTTCAGTTTGCCACCCCCCTCTTCTCCTCCAATGGCTTCGATCAAGGCAGTCCATTCTTCCTTGCTGGGAACATGATAACCTTCCGGGGCCAGGCCCCTGGGATCCATCACGGCATGCCAATTGTAAAGCTTCCCATACACCTTGCCCTTTTCCGGATCGTTTTGATAATAACACCAGGCAGGCTGGCCCTCCTCCCCTGCTTTCAACCATTCTGCCAGTGATTTTACTTCCGGGACGCGATCCCCGTTCCTGAAATGATCCACATCCAGGTTCCTGACCATCCAAACCTGTTCGCCTATTTGAACGGTTTCCTTTTGCTGCTGACCGGTACAGCTGATAAAAGCAGATAATACAAACGATAAGACCAGTGAAAATAAGGGTAATGCTTTGCGATAATTCATAGCTAAAGGTTTTATCTGATAGGTTAGAATTAATTCCAACATGACTCATTCCCAATTAAAGTTATGGATTCCAGGACGAACTTAAAAATAACCTTTATTGAAAGACCACGGACCATGGACAACAGACTGCAGCACCTTATGGGATAAAGCATGGATTATTATTTCGTACTGAAATTATCTTAACAGTCTGGAATGAGCATGATTTTCTTTTCACGTACCGTCGTCCCTGCCTGCCGGTCACCGGCGGCCATAGCCTCTGGCGACGGCACGCGGGCAGGCGTGGTCAATTCTTTTCCCTAAAACCCTAAATCCTTATTACTATGAGGCATCAAGACAATGAAAGGATCTACCCTAATCCTTTTTTCTCAGACAACAGTAAACAGCTAAAAAGCCCGGACAGCATGCACCCTGGCTAAGTCGTATTTCCGGATGTGGCCATAATTGAAATTTTCGAGGGAATGACTTACAGCGTGTTCTCCATCGAACTCGACAGAACTCCAATAGTAAGCGTTGGCAAAGGCACTGCCCCCATTTGCAGTGGCTGTTGCATCTATAATTGACTTGTTTTGACGCATTATTTTTAATTCCTCGAAAGAAGGTAAGTACCAGTCTCCATATCCACCCCCATCATAATTGGCACAAAGCAATGCTGCATGATCGTCTAAATCGCCATTTGCAGAATGTACCGCGACAATAACGGATGTGTTCATTTCTCCGGCGTAAATACCATCTCCCAATGCATTGGTTTTATAATCCGTACTGCCACCCCTCCATTTTATTCCGCTACCTCCATCCTGGTCCTCGATGGCACAAACCAGTCCGTGCTGCCCGCTTTCATCAACCCAGAAGACCACACCGCCTTGTGCGAAATCGCCAACCTTATAGGTCTTTATACTGTCCAATTTAACTTTATCTTCAGAACTCATGAATCCATCGGCCCCGGCAGTGGCACTATCGTGCGTATGATCAAGCGCTGCGTAAATATCGTCGTGCGCGTGATCCCCACTTGCAAAATCAGGGGTAAACTGTACCCAGCCATCGCCTGTCTCATAGCGGACCATGTCGTTATTCTGCCACTGATCCTGTTCATAGGTGTATATTTTAAAAGGATTATTCAAAATACCTTCCCATTCGGAATGCTTTGCATACTCCGATACCATGGTCCAGCCATCATTTCTGGTTAATTCTATACGCTTGGTAAATTCTTCATAATTCCCATCTATAGTTATTATAAGACCAAGATAAAGAGAATAGTTAGAGCGGAAGAAATGATCTTCCAGAGGCTGTTCTGTCCCCATAATGATCTCAAAAAAACCATTGGATACATCAATATCCTGATCTTCACTCCATAAGGCGTCGCCGCCTTCAGCTTCATCATAAATAGTAACCTCGACACTGATTTGACCCTCCACCGGTTGATTATCCTTGGACTTCAATCTGCCTATAAGTCGCAAAGAAGGATGAATGACCTGCATGTTATAGTTGGCTGAACTTATATCGATATTGAAGGAAGGATCCCCGCTGGTATATCCGGCATCGGCATGGTTGCCCCAGCTGTATGCCTGATTCCAGTGGGTAGTATCCGTATTGTCAATCCCGGATGCTGCAGATGTGCTGTAAAAGGGATCGCTTTCCTCGAAATCACTGGTCATGAAATGTTCACTGTGGTATCCGTCCAGCAGGTCGGCATCCAGACCGGAACCTTCGCCCATACCCATGGTACCGGCAAGGCTTGAGGCCTGATTTGCATATAGAGCATATGGAACGCTCAGTATCTCGCTGGTTCCCGTAATGGTGTAGTTTGCTTCTCCATTAGGGTCTGTTTCTGTTTTAAGAAAAAAGGGACCCGATGACCAGTCAATATTCCCAAAATCACCACTAATCAGTGTTCCATCTCCAATCATTAAGGTTACAAGACCATTTTCATTGGTGGTGGGAAATTGATGCTCGACATAAACTGCCGTAGCCTCAGCAGAACCTTGCAAAATACTTATTTGCATGCCAATGGCTGTATTGGTCACCAGCTGGTTGCTGCTGTTCCGAACAACGGCCTGGTAGCTTATCTTTTCGGGAGGCTGGGCCAGGAGGTTTGTAATAAAAAATACGGTTGTTAAAAAAGCAACTAAAAATTTCATGGTTAAT
Organism: uncultured Bacteroidaceae bacterium; assembly: GCA_964420035.1. Classification (GTDB taxonomy): domain Bacteria; phylum Bacteroidota; class Bacteroidia; order Bacteroidales; family SM23-62; genus CAYQQR01. Next base: position 3,601 of record CAYQQR010000058.1, read on the forward strand.
GGGCTTTTATGATTTTAAATGTTTTGATGGTCTGGTCTTTTTGAACCACCCTGAGAAAATAGGTGGAAGCAGCGAAGGAGTGCAGGTTGATCGTACTTTCATCCCGAATGATCTTACCGGTGGCGATCAACTTCCCGTTCATATCGAAGAGCTTATAATACAAATCCTTGAATTCAAGGTCCCGGACTTTCATGACAAGCCTGTCAGCAACAGGATTGGGATAGACTTTGCAGAGCAGATCTATTCCTTCAACCTGCTCAAATCCTGAGATCACCGATATTTCATAGGGTTGCTGAACCCCTTTCAATACAGAACCGTTGGTCCCGGTATCCAGGGTGTACAATACCTGACCTATGGTATAACTCACGGAGCCACCTCCACCCGAGGCTTCTCCGCCTGTTGCCGGAATGGCTTCCTGTGCGTTCAGTCCGGTCAATCCAAAACCAAATAGAATCACAATAATGAATCTCGTCTTTTTGTAAAGCATCGGAGTTAATTTTAAACAGAAGATTTTCAGTGCATTATCCTGTTCGCGGCACGGAATAGGAAAGTATGATATTCATTGTTTTACAAGTTACAAAATCTACTGCTTACTTTCAAATCAGGATGGAAAATCCGGAAAAGTTGGTTCCTTGTTTTTGGCTTCAAGTACCTGGTTCCTGGTCCTTGGTTTCTCGCGAGCTGCGCTCACTGTATCTCGCTTCGCTGTTTCTCGCGAGCTGCGCTCGCTGTAACTCGCCTTCGGCTGATTTCCGAAAAAACAACCGCATGACAATTGTATGACAGCCCTTCAGCTCTTTCGCCCTTCAACCCGACATCCTTAAAACCTTAAAGCGTAAACCCTAAATCCTTTGCCGCCCCTTCAGGGCTTTTTTGACCTGGGACCTGGGACCTATGACCTGACAAGCTTTTCCGCCAACTGCTCCAAGAGGGGAACCTGCCCCTTGTGGATCTTCTCTTTGGCTTCCTCCAAAGGGAACCAGCCGGCCTTGTCCACCTCGGGGAATTCCTGCATCTTCCCGGATTTCGGCGGCCATTCCATGCGGAAGTTGTTGCTCTTAATGACTGAAGTATCCAAATCGGCTTCCACCGCCCAGGCATGGACGACCTTGCCGCCCGGCTGCTTTACCGGCTCCAGCCTGATGAAATCCCCTTCAATGTCCAAACCGGTTTCCTCCCTGAATTCCCTTTGGGCCGCATGAAAAAGGTCCTCGCCTTCCTCCGGCTCCCCCTTGCCCACCGACCAGGCATGCCGGTCCTTGTTCTTCCAGAACGGTCCGCCGGGATGCACCAAAAACACCTCCCAGGTCCCTTCCCTCTTCCGGTAGGGTAATATGCCGGCAGTGGTCTTTGCCATGTACCAATTTAAAATTAAAAATTAAAGATGGAAAATGGAAAATTGGGAATTATGAGGCGGGGATTAAGAGTTGAAGAGCAGAAGAGCCAATGCGTTTTTGGAACAATAAATAACCACCAATATCAACAAATCCCCTAAAACCTTAAATCCTTAAAAGCCCAAATCCTCCTCCCCTTGAATCCAATCCTTTAATTTCATACATTTATTCAGTTAATTCCTAAACCCAACATCATGGATTCAAATCAAAAACTTAATTCCCTTTGTGTTCTTATCAGCTCAATCCTGGTCATAATGGCCATAACATCCGGATGCCAGTCGGATCAAGAAAAGCTGGAAACGGCCGTGAACGAGCATTTCACCCCGAAGTGCGAAAACTACAGCAGTTCGGGAATCACCATCCTGGATACTTTGAGCATGGAAAAACTGAAGGCCCGCATCGATACCATCCATGCATGGCTTCATTACCTGGACACCAATTTTCAGAATGTCCAGACCGGTATGGCGGAAAGTGAAGAGCGCCTGAAGGAACAGCAGGCCAATCTGGAAAAGTACCAAGGGGCCCTTAAAGCCACATTAGAGGAGCAGACCTTACGGACCCAGATGGAGATTGAAAAATGGAAACTGCTGAAATCTGACTTTGATACCCAGATAGCCAACTATAAAAAAGGTCTGGAGCTTGATTCCACCTACCTGGATTATGCCCTGGACAACAATTTTGAAACCGGCTACTACCTGGTGAAGAATCAGTATTTCTGCGACACGGCGGATATGACAGCAAAAGTATTCCTCACCCAGGACTACAAGATCCTTAGCGAATCGGATGTTTTGCTGAATTTTATGCTGAAGACGGAGTGAGCTGATCGGCTTCGGCTGTTGCTCGTCATTGCTCCGGCTGCGCCTGTTACTCGTCCCGAAAATCTTAGCAGCTTCGCTGCTTTAGATTTTCGCGCCTGCCTGTCCGGTAGGCAGGGATCCTCGAAAAACGACGCAAAGCTTGCTTTGCTGTTTTTCGGGACTCGCCGCGCTCACTGTAGCTCTTATGCTATCTGTCTCAAGGTCTCG
>CAYQQR010000058.1:6119-21060 GCA_964420035.1 uncultured Bacteroidaceae bacterium
ATGTCTCCAGGTCTCGATGTCTCCAGGTCTCGATGTCTCCAGGTCTCGATGTCTCCAGGTCTCGATGTCTCTGGGTCTCATCGTCTCTATGTTTTCAAGGTCTATTATGTCTCTGTGGTTCTCAATTTTACTCTGTGGGCCTATGTGACCTTATAAATTGCGGATTTAAATGAATTGTTACGCGTTTCGGGTTACGAGGTACGCGTAAATTTTAATGTAAAGCCAGCACGTAACCAGTAACCATTAATTTCATTCTGAATTCCTGACTGCCGTCAGGCAGGCTTAATTCATATAGGACTTCTGCATGTTGCATCCACAATAAAGTCAGTCTCATTTCTTTAGGTCCGGCAGGTGGCCGGCCTCACTTAAGAAGGATCAATTTCCGCTTGGCCTGATACCGGCCCACTTTTAAGCAGGAGACATAAACACCCCCGGGAAGGTTGCCGGACCGGGCAGGAATCGCCGGGAATGATGGTTTCACAGCTATGCTCCATACTGAATATCGCTGTATCCGGTCCTGATAATCCGACTTCCGAGACATGCAGGTCCAGCACTCCCCGGTTCAGGATCCGGATAGAATCGATGGCCACCTGGCCGGTGTCAACCGTTCCAAAATACAGGGTCTTGGGTGAAAATTCGATATTGGGTGCCGGCAGTTCTAATTTGTTGGTGGCATAATAAATATGCTCCGGGTCGCCCTGGTAGCAAAGGCATAGGCATAATCATCATATACAGCCGAGATGTAGTTTTTTTCCCATGGTCCTTCGCGGTTATTCAAATAGGCCGGCGGTCCGTTGGAGGCCCCTCCGTATGCCTGCATGTATCCCAAATGCACATAACCTTCCGGATCCGTATCCATGGAAAGGGCCCACATCCCAAAATCTTCGGTGGTCACGGTATCCGGTTCGGACCAGCCGCTTCCCTGGTTCAGCATATACTGAAGTGCCATAACACCGCTGTCCCAGTCTTCCTCAACAAATGCGATATGAAGATCATTTAAAGGATCAACACAAATGACACACTGATTGACCAGCCCGCCTTTGATTAAGGTGTCCACAACCCACTGGTCGCCGTTATGAACTGCATAGATCAAGTCACCGGAATAGGGTTCGGATAAATAGCAAAGATGGATGGCACCGTCGGATCCAGTGGCAACAGAACCCCGGGCACCGATCCCAAGAGAATCGATTTGCCATTGAGCAAATAAATGAAGTGGTAACAGGAAAAATAAGACAGAAACAAAAATTCCAAAGAATTTAGGATTTGAATTAATCATTTGTTATTGAGGGCTTTATGGATGATCCAAACTGTAAGCAATTGTAATGAGCGCGGAATTTAAAAAGAGATAATAAAAAATAAGAAATTCTATCTTGAATGTCAAATACTTACTCCTTTTTCGAGGAACGAAGCAAAAGCCGATAGCGATTATAGAGCAGGAGGAAGATCGCGATGCATCCGGCGATCCCGCCGCCGATCTTGAATCCCATGAACTCCCCCTCGGCAAAGGTCTCGTCCACCAGCCAGAACAACAGCAGGGCCGAGCCCAGGGAGACAAGCCAGATGGCAATGACTACGATCAGTTGGAAGAGGCGGTCGGGCATAGTTTTCTAATTTAATGATTTTTTGATTTAGTGATTGGACGATCAAGGGATTAAGGGATTAAGAGCCTGAGAGCGGAAGAGCATAAGAGTACCAAGACAATAAATAACCATAAATTACAACCAATTACAACCAATTACAACCAATATCCAATCCGTAATCCGTAATCCATAATTCGCTTTCCATTTTTCCTTCTCTTAAATTATTATTAACTTTAGACTAACCAAACCCTAAATAATTGATTTTGAGATGATTAAAAATTTAAGAAAAATTGGATATCTTTTATTGACTTTTATAATGAGCGTGGCAGCCATCGGTCTGGCCAACGGCCAGTCGCTGCCCACGGGATTTGAACGATGGGACACCCTGGAGATCCAGCCCCTGCCGGTACCGGCGGATTACTGGTACACCAACAATCATCAAAATGACTCAATAGTATATGGCAGCGGTGGAGTTACCAGGACCCCGGACAGCTATTCAGGTGATTATGCCGTCCATCTGGAGACCTCGGTAGACCTGAATGGCAATACGGTTCCGGCCTATATTAGTAATGATCCGGAAGTATGGGGTGAAGGCATCCCTTTTTCCGGGAACCCGGACTCACTGACCGGTTACTATAAATGCAACATCATGCCCGGGGATACAGCCAAAATCTATGTCATTTTGAACGATAATGGCATGTGGGAAGGCTCCGGACAGATGCTCTTTACAGCAGAGGACAACCGGGATGAATACGCCCGCTTTGCCTTCAAGATCGATACCAATGATAACGGAAAGGCCCCGTCGAATATGCAGCTTGTGCTGGGGTCTGCCATTAATTGGGCCATAGCCAAACCCGGAACCTGGCTGCAGTTTGATCAACTGGCACTGAAGGGGGACAATCTCACGGAAAAGGATACCCTGGGCAATGCAGGTTTTGAACGCTGGTATGTCCCGGAACCCTACCAGGTAATAGAACCCAAGGATTGGGAGACCAATAACCTCTATACCGAATTCTTCGGAGACACCTCCTTTACCCGGGCCTCTGAAGACGCGTATTCCGGATCATACAGTGCATTGTGCATATCGGATACCATACCCGGGGTGGGTCACATGGGCGGACCGTTCAGTTATCTCCACAATGGACGGATCGGTCCAATGGGGCCGGAAGGCGGTATGATCACCAACTTGTGGCCCGACTCTATTACAGCCTATTACAAATATGATCCCGGCGAGCCGACTGATACGGCCCTTTTCGGTGTTATCAACGGCAGTACCATGGGAGGCGGACCACCCTCACCGGAGAACTCTTCCATTCAAATTTTATTGGAAAGCAATAGTTATAAGAAGATTTCATTTGACCTGACCTCGATTAAAACGGATGAAACCAACCCCGATACGGTCATGGTATTTATCAGTTCAAGCAATCCTATGTCCCAGTATTTTGCCGCGGGCAGCCGTTTGTGGGTCGATGATATCGCGATTTATCCCCAAAGCGTTCAAGGTATCGTCATCAGTTCAGAGAACGATGCGGAAGAAACCTGGGTAGATTCAACTTTACAGTTCAGTATAGAAGCAATCATACCCGATTATGCCCTGGATAAAACCATCGAATGGAGCGTTGACGAGGAAGGGATCGCGAGCATTGACCAGAACGGTCTGCTTACCGGGCTTTCAGAGGGTCTTGTCACGGTTACCGCAAGTGCAGCAGACGGGTCAGGAACTACAGCCAGCTTGGAGATAACGGTATCTGCCATAGAAGGGATTCGTGAACCGGTGGACAAAACCCGGATTCTGGATATCTATCCCGTGCCGGCCAGTTCGGTACTGACGATAGAAAGCCATGATCCCCTCAGTGGCAGGATCCAATTGCTGGATATTACCGGCAAAACTGTTCTGAGCAGGCAGGTTAACAAAGGGCAAATGTTCACCCTGGATATCTCTGATCTTGCCGGCGGATTATATTTCCTGCGGATCAATACCGGGGATAAGGTTATGACGAAGAAGGTAGTTGTGGAATAGTTGCTGGTTGCTGGTTGCTGGCTGCCGGTTACTGGCTGCTGGATATCGGGACAATATTTCTTACCTTCGTGCCATGCACCCAGGTATAGAGAAATACCTCCCCGAACTGGTCCGGTTGCGCAAGAAGTTGCACCAATACCCGGAGCTGGCGCACCGGGAAAAGGAAACCGCAGCCCGAATCCGAAAATTCCTGGAATCCCATGCCCCCGACAAGATCATCAGTCAAATCGGGGGCCATGGTTTAGCCGCCTTTTATGAAGGACAGGAAGCCGGTCCTGCCGTTATGATCCGTTGTGAGCTGGATGCACTGCCCATAAAAGAATACAACGATTTCGACCATCAATCCACCAAAGATGGATTGGGCCATCTCTGCGGGCACGACGGGCACATGATGATGGTGGGCGGACTGGCCCCCCTGCTGGCTGAAAAAAGACCGGCCAGGGGAAGGGTCATCCTCCTGTACCAGCCGGCAGAAGAAACCGGTGAAGGGGCCCTCCGCGTCATACAGAATTCCAGGTTTTATGCAATCGAACCCGAATATGTCTTTGCCCTTCATAACCTTCCCGGATTCGAAAAAAACCAGATTATTCTGCGGGAAGGAACCTTTGCCTCTGCTTCCAAGGGCCTCATCTTCAGGCTTAAAGGTTCGCCCTCTCATGCCGGACACCCCAGGGACGGACGGAACCCATCCATGGCAGCGGCACAGATCGTTGAAGGTCTGATGGGCATTGCACAGATGCATACCGACCTGCACCGGTCGGCCCTGATCACGCCCATCCATATAAGGGTGGGCCGGCCCGCTTTCGGCACTTCACCGGGTGAAGGAGAAGTGATGTTCACCCTGCGGAGCCATAGTAATGAAGTCATGGAGATCATCTCAGAAAGGGCCATCCTGCAGGGCACCAAAATTGCAGAGGCACATGATATCCGGCTCGAATATGAATGGACCGAGGAATTTGTTTCTGTTGAAAATAATCCCGCTGCGGTTTCTGTTATTCGCGAAGCCGCTGAAAAAACGGGGTGTGATATAAAAGACATGCAGGAACCCTTCCCCTGGTCGGAAGATTTCGGTCATTTCACGGCCCGGTACAAAGGCGCCCTGTTCGGGTTGGGTGCCGGAAAAAAACAAGCCCAGCTTCACAATGAAAATTATGATTTCCCGGATGAACTCCTGGGAACCGGTATAAGCATTTTTCATGCAGTCATTGCTGAAATTCTGGGAGGGAAACAATAAACAGCTTATTCAAAATGTTGAAGACATCCTATATAGAGCTGAACAAAAAGGCTTTGCACAACAATATCCGTTTTATGCGGGATGAAGTGTGCGGGGGAGCCCGGTATTCCATGGTGATCAAAGCCAACGGCTACGGACACGGCCTGGAGGAGGTGCTGACCATGGCCGAGGAAGGCGGCGTGGATCATTTTTCCGTATTCAGTGCCGCCGAAGCCAAGCGGGCCCTGGAGGTCAAAAAGTCCGGCACCGAGATCATGCTCATGGGCTGGATGGACAGGGATCAGATGGAATGGATCGTCCAAAACGGCATTTCCTTTTTCGTGTTTACCCTGGAAAGGCTGCATAAAGCCCGTGAACTCGCCGAAAAACTGAAAAAGCCTGCACGCGTCCACCTGGAACTGGAAACCGGAATGAACCGGACCGGATTTGATGCCGACCAGATGGAAGAAGTGGTTAAAATACTGAGACAACATCCGGATGCATTCACCATTGAAGGGATGTGCACCCATTATGCAGGGGCCGAAAGCATCAGCAATTACGATCGTGTAAAAAACCAGATCAAAAGATTCAACGAGATCTGCCGAAACTTTGCTGAAGTGGGGATCAAACCCCGGTACCGCCATACGGCCTGCTCGGCGGCAGCTTTCAGCTATCCTGCCACCATCATGGATTTGGTGCGGATCGGTATTGCCAACTATGGCTTCTGGCCGGGCGACGAGATCAGGATGAGCCGTTTGATCGAACAGGAACACACCGGGCGTAAACCCATCGATCCGCTGGAAAGGGTCATTACCTGGAAATCCTGTATCATGAGCACCAAGAAAGTACCGGAAGGAGAATACATTAATTACGGCCGGACCTACCTGACCAACCGGGATACACTGATCGCCACCATTCCCGTAGGTTATGGTTACGGATACACCAGGAACCTCAGCAACCTGGGACATGTATTGATTCATGGAAGACGGGTCAATATAGTCGGTTCCGTGAACATGAACATGATGGTGGTGGATGTTACCGACCTCGACCGGGTAGCGATTGGGGATGAAGTGGTCCTGATCGGTTCTCAGGGTGGTATAACCATTACTGTAAGTTCTTTCGGTGACTGGACCAACAGCCTTAATTATGAGCTTCTCACCCGCCTTCCCGTTCACATTCCGCGCTACATCACTACTGAGAATTAAAAAAAATCATTATTTTGAATTAAAATAAATTAGGTTTGTATTCAAAGCCGATTGTCGATTTTGGGCATAAGTAGGTTATTTTGTGAGTGTTTTTGTATTTTTTTGCGCAGACCCGAGGGAACATGGATAAACCGACATTTACTTCAGAGCAATCCTCGCTTATTCAAAAGATCCACGAGAAGGTATTCAGTACCAGTCCGGACTCCATTACGGTCTCCCGTCTCGATAACAACCAATTCGTGAGTGTAAACGACAGTTTCTGCAATTTAACCGGTTATACACGCGAGGAAATCATTGGTCAGACTGCCGCTTCGATCAATCTCTGGATAGAACCGGATAAACGGCAGGAACTGATCAGCCTCCTGGAAAAGCATGGCTTTGTAAGTAATTTCACTTCCCTGTTCAAAACAAAAAAGGGCGAAATACGTACAGGTCTCTTATCGGCAACCATTTTCTACCTAGACGACATCCCTTATTTCCTGGCAATTGCCAGAGATATTACGGAAATGGCAAAGACCCGTGAGTCTTTCATGTTTCTTGAGGGGAAATATCAGAACCTGATAGAGATCGCTCCCAATGGTATTGCAGTTTTAGGACTGGACGGTAAAATTCAGATCGTTAACAAAGCCCTCCTGGAGATCATAGGATCCCCGAAGGAAGAACTGATAGGTAAGTCTTTTCTCGAAACACCCGGAATCCCTCCCGAACGTAAAACCGAATACCAAAAGATATTTGAAGAAAGCCTGAAAGCCGGTGAAAACAAGACCCTTCAAATTGAACTCATCAATAAAGAGGGCCGGCGCATATTAACCGAGATCCTTGTCAGCCATATCATAAAAGAAGGCAAGCTAGCCGGTCTGCAAGCCATTATCCGTGACATTACAGAAGAAAAACAGGCCTCTGAAGCACTGAGGAATTCCGAACTGTTTTACCGCACATCCATCGATTCCCTGCAGGATATGTTCTACGTGGTGGACCGGGATCTGAAGATCATTCTGGCCAACAGGGCAACCATCAGAGGGTTGGAAGCAATCGGTGGCAGTCCGGATCTTACGGGTAAACATGTCATGGATGTTTTTCCTTTTCTTGACAAAATAGTGGAAGAGCGCTACCACAAGGTGATCAAAACCGGGAAATCCTTTGAGGTATCTGAAAAGTACAAAATAGGAAATATTGATTTTTATGCTGAAGCCCAGCTGATCCCCATTAAAGAGAATGGCAAGGTAAGCCGGGTACTGTCGATCATAAAGGATATCACGGAACAAAAAAGATCGGAACTGGTACAACAGGTGATCTACCGGATCGCCAATGCGGTAAACATCACGGAGAACCTGCCCGAACTTTTCCAGGTCATACAGGAAGAACTGGGACGCCTGTTCGATACCAGCAACTTTTTTGTGGCACTTTATGACAAGGAAAGCGATACCCTTTCCCTGCCCTACATGGTGGATGAAAAAGATGCCTTCGACTCATTCCCCGCGAAGAACACCATGACCGGCTATATGATCAAGAACGACAAGCCGATCCTGATGAAAGACAGTGAAATTGAAAAGCTGGTAAAGAAAGGACTGGTCTATGATGCAGGAACCCCCAGTAAAATATGGATGGGCGTACCCCTGAAGATCAAGGATAACCTGATGGGTGCCGTGGTGGTGCAGAGTTATGAAGATGAAAATGCTTATACACGCGAAGACCTGGAGATTTTGAAATTCGTAAGTACCCAAATAGGTCTTTCCATCGATTCCAAGAAAGTCTACCAGGCCATCCGCACAGAAAAAGCTTATTTCGAGCGATTATTTGAAACGGCCCCGGAAGCCGTAGTCATTACGGCCAATAACGGGGAGATCATCAGGATAAACCAGGAGTTCACCAGGATGTTCGGTTATAAACTGGATGAAGTTCAGGGTAAAAGAATCGACAACCTTATCGTTCCTGAAGCTTATGAAAAGGAAGCCGTAAAATATTCTGATCTGGTAGCAAAAGGGCACCGGATCAAGACCGAAACCACACGGAAAAGAAAGAATGGAGAATTGCTGTATGTGTCCATCCTGGGAACCCCTGTCGAGAATGATGAAGGGCAGATTGCCGTTTATGGGATTTACAGGGATATCACCGACAGAAAAAATGCCGAAGAAGCCCTGAAGGAAAGTGAAAGCAGGTACCGTACCATGATCGAAACCGCTCACGATATGATCCTGACGGTGAATACAAAGGGTGACCTCACTTACCTGAATCCCCAGGCCGAAAAAATGATGGGATACCGCACGGAAGAAATTGCCGGAACGAACTATTCCAGCTTTACTCATCCGGATGACAAGGAGTCCATGCTGAAAGTCATGCGTGAAGTTCTGAAAGGCGAAACCATAGAATCAACAGTACGATCCATTGATATCAGCGGGAAGATCCATATCATTTCATACAGTGCAGCACCCATATATGAACGGGGTGAAATAAAGGGCGTGGTCTTCTTTGGAAGGGATGTCACCATGGAACGTCAGGCCCAGGAAAGACTGCAGGAAAGTGAAGAGAAACTGCGAAATATACTCTTTTCCTCACCCGATGCCATCGTCACCACCGATCTGGAAGGAAGGATCATGGAATGCAATCCTGCCAGCCTGGAGATATTCGGAGCCTCGGAACCCGGAGAACTGGAAGGAATGTTTGCCCTTGAAATGGTTATGAAACAATACCGTTACAAGGGTCTGAAAACACTGCTGCAGGTTCGCCGGGACGGCTACATCAAGAATGCCGAATTTGAGTTGGCAACCCGGAATAAACGCATCATCAGTGTAGATTTGTCTGCCAGGATCATGCGGGATGAAAAAGATCATCCCATCGGTATCGTTGCCCTGGTGAGGGACATCACCCAAAGGAATAAAGACGAACAAAACCTGAAAGAAGCAAAAGAAAAAGCAGAGGAAAGCGACCGTTTGAAATCGGCCTTCCTGGCCAACATGTCACACGAGATCCGTACCCCCATGAATGCCATCCTGGGCTTTTCTGAGATGCTCAAGCTGGAAGATATCAGCCGGGAGGAAAGAGACGAATACATCAGCCTGATCAATTCCAAGGGACATGAATTGATGGAGATCATCTCGGATATCATTGACATATCCAAAATTGAAGCGGGCGACCTTGCTATTGAGAAGAAAAGGGTTCCAGTCAGAAATTTCCTGGAAGAGATCTATACCGGATTTAAAGAAGAAATGGCCCTTACTTTCAGAAAGTGGGTCCAGCTTAGATTGAACATGCCGAAAAAATCGGACCCGGTTATGGATACCGATCCCATCCGTCTGAAGCAGGTATTTCAGAATGTCGTCAACAATGCATTGAAATTCACCCAGGAAGGTTATGTTGAGATAGGTTACGAAGAATCCAAGGATAACAGGGTGATATTTTGTGTTGAAGATACCGGCATCGGGATTGCACCCAACAAGCAGGATATCATTTTCGAACGTTTCCGCCAGGTGGACGATTCCATGAACAGGAAATACGGCGGTACCGACCTGGGTTTGTCCATCTCAAGAAACATCATAGAAGCTCTGGGGGGCAATATCTGGGTAGAATCCATGCCGGGGAAAGGTTCCAGGTTTTTCTTTTCCATCCCTGTAATTCAGGAAAAGAAGAAAAAGAAGGCTATAAAACAGGATACCGGCCGCCACAAGGATTCAGAAGACTTTATTGTAAACCTGGAAGGTAAAACCATATTGATCGCCGAGGACGATACAGCCAATTACCTGTTCCTTGAAAGTGTGCTGAAAAAGACCCAATGTAATATCATCTGGGCAAAGGATGGACAACAGGCTATGGATATTTTCATGGCCAACCCCAATACCGACCTGATCTTCATGGATATCCGAATGCCGGTTCTCAACGGACTGGAAGCTACCCGCGCGATCAGGGACATAAATCCCGCCGTCCCCGTCATCGCCCTGACAGCCTATGCTTTCAGCGACGACCGGGAAAAATCCATGCAGGCAGGATGCAATGATTACCTCTCCAAGCCGGTGAAGATGGAGCATATCTTCGAATTACTCGAAAAACACCTTATTAAGTAGTTTCTTAGTTTCTTGGTTCCCTGCCTGCGTGCCGTCGCCAGAGGCTATGGCCGCCGGTGACCGGCAGGCAGGGAACCAAGGAACTTCCAGAGCTGTTTCAACTTCCACTTGTCCCGCCTGAAAAGAACGAAGGCCGCGAGACTCATCATCGACTCGGTGATCCCAACTGTAACAAGGACTTAAAAATATCCATGAAAAACTGTATTTAATGGATGAAATACGATTACTCCTCAATCTAAAAGAAAGGTTTTAACCCCTGAATCCGATATTTCCCTATTTTAGTGCCATAAACCTGAAAATCAAACCGACATGAAACGAATACTTTTGATCAGTGCCATATTGTTCATGGTTGCTTCCCTGGTGCAGGCGCAGTATAATACCGGCAGTTATTTTATCGGAGGTGCCACAAGCCTGGAGCTGGGATTGGGAAGCGATAAACAAAAAAGCGATGCAGAAGAATCGGACCCGGTAAGCCTTTTCGGTGCAATGATCGACTTAAACGGAGGTTATTTCGTTCAGAAAGATTTCGGAGCAGGAGGATTTATCAATTATTCATACGGTTCCCAAAAGGAGGAGGACTATAAGTACGCGGATTCCGAATTTATAATCGGTCCCTTGTTCCGGTATTATAACGGCATCAGCACATTCAGGCCGGTAGGGGTTGTAAAGGCCGGTATAGGCAGGCAAAGGCAATTAAGTGAATTCAACGGCGAGGAAACGGTAACCAAGCACAACATATGGATGGCCGGTGGTGGAGGCGGCATATGCACGTTTATAGCAGACAACGTATCGGCAGAGGTCCTGCTGAATTATGAATTCACGCGTCTTAAAAATCCGGACGAAGATGCGAACACCAATAACAACCGGCACCTGATCCACAAGGTGTATGTTTCTTTCGGATTGACGATCTTCTTCAGTTCATTGTCAGGGCAATAGGTTCCTGGGTTCCTTCAAGGTATTTGATCTTGTCCGGGGCCACCATATAGGACCGGTGTACGCGGGTGAACTGTCCGGAAGGCAGCAGGCTGATATGAAAAATCAGGGTATAAATAAGATCGATCTTGCTTAGCTCTTTCCCCGAAAGAAAAGGAAAAGCAGGACAACGAAGGAGACCGACCAGAAAAGCAGGTGGTGCAGCCACCGCTTACCTGCCAGTTTGAGGACGGCGATTCTGATCTTAGAGATCATCCTATTGTACTAATGCACTGGTTTGGGGCAATTTGTAAATGGTATCTGCTTCCATATAAGCTTCGGGATCGTCCCCGTATTTGGTTATAAACTTCTGCAATTCCCGTGTACTTGCCGAGAGCAGGATGAAATAGTCCAGTTTATGATGGGAGATCCTGATCTTGTTTTTTTCGATCAGGTCGTTCAGCCAGTCGTCGTCGAACAATTGCCATACAAAAAAGTCTTCATGGATATCTATCCGGGCAAACAGATGTGTAGGAACCAGGTGCCAGGAAAGGAAATCATGCTGAAGCTCATAATCCACGGGGTAAAAATCGATAAAAGTATTCCCGCCTAATTCTACCAGGTGAGCGACAAATTCAGCTTCTGCATTTTCTTCGACGACCTTCAGCCTGTAAGCTTTTTCGGAATAGTCATTGAAAGTCGTGCCGAAAGAGAAAGTCTGCTCTTCATGCTTGTTTGGGCTGAATTCCCAATATTCACCCGGTTCTTCAGGGTCGCCATATTTCCCTGTCAAAAAATCGTTGGTTAACAGGTCCTCAATGGTATAAAGAGGATACAGTGAGGTGATGCATCCTGTAAGCATGATGGCCAGGATCAGGGCGATGATCATTGCTGTTTTTTTCATGACTATGGATTTTAATGTCAGATCAAAGAAAGGAAGATCCCCGGCAGAAGTCCACTTTTTTCGATAAACGGGCCTGTTTTTTCTGTGAATGATTCCGTAACTTTAGAAATAAACCCAATCATGAGAATTCCTGTCCTTATTCCGATGATCCTCATGTGCGGTATGGTTGCCTGCCAGGATCAGACCAATACGACGAAAAAATAACCCATCAAGATACGATTATGATCGATAATTTAAAACTAAGCATCCTTTTCGACAATTATCCGCATAACCCGCGAATGGAAACCAGCTGGGGATTCAGCTGCTTCATTGAAGGTGCGGAAAAAAACCTCTTATTCGATACCGGTGCAGACGGTAAAATACTGCACCACAACATGGAGACCGCGGGGATTGACCCCGGGCAGATCGACATCATCCTGCTCAGTCACAACCATTGGGACCATACCGGCGGACTGGAGGCCTTATTGCCGGACATCCGGGATGTGGGTATTTATATTCCTGAAAGCTTTGCAGGAAAATTCAAAAATTCCATTGAAAAACACGGCAACCGGCTCTACGGGGTGAATGATTTTGCAGAGATCCTGCCTGCTGTTTATACCACCGGTGAAATGGGTTTTATGATCATCGAACAATCATTGATATCGCGGACGGATAAGGGCCTGGTTGTTATGACCGGTTGTGCCCATCCCGGCATCATCGATATCGTTGCCAGGGCTGATGAGGCTTTTGAAGATCCCATTAACCTGGTTATGGGAGGTTTCCATTACAGGGATAAATCAAAAGCTGAATGCAGGCAATTAGCCAAATTTCTTAAAGAACGGTCGGTGCAGAAAGTCATGCCCACCCACTGCAGCGGCGATCAAACCCGGGAGATACTTAAAGAAGCCTTTGGTGAGAATTATGTAGAAGGTGGTGTAGGGAGGGTTGTTCTTGTCAATTAAAAAGTTCCTTGGTTCCTCATGATTGATACCTCACTTCATTCTCTAAGTCCTTCCCTTCCTCAAAATCCCGGGTGTTTTGCAGCGTGGTGGCTGCGATTTCGGTCAGGGCTTCACGGGTAAAGAAGGCCTGGTGGGCCGTGATGATTACATTGGGGAAGGTGAGCAACCGCATCAGCGTATCATCCTGGATAACCGTTTCAGAGAGATCCTTGAAGAAGAGCTTGTCTTCCTGCTCATAAACATCGATACCCAGGTATCCCAGGGTCCCGTCCTTCAGCGCATCGATCACGTCCCCGGCATTGATCAAAGCACCCCGGCTGGTATTGATCAGCATAGTCCCCTTACCGATCTCTTTCAGGCTTTCCTTATTGATCATATGATGGGTTTCATCCGTCAGGGGGCAATGAAGGGAAATGATATCGGAACAACAAAACAATTCATCCAGTGAGGTGTATTCTACCCCCATTTTTTTAAGCTCTTCCCTGGGGTATTTATCATAGGCTTTAACCTCACAGCCCATGCCCAGCATGATGCGTGCAAAGGCAGATCCTATTTTACCCGTGCCGATGATCCCGACGGTCTTTCCGTGCAGATTGAATCCGATCAACCGTTCCAGGGAGAAATTCATGTCCCGGACCCGGTTATATGATTTATGGGTCTTCCTGTTCAGGGCCAGGATGAGTGCCAGGGTGTGTTCGGCAACGGCTTCGGGTGAATAGGCGGGAACACGAACCACCTTAATGCCGAATTCTTTTGCTGCCTTCATATCCACATGATTGAACCCTGCGCATCGCAGTGCCAGCAATTCAACCCCGTTTTTTGACATTTTTTTCAGGGTGAACTCGTTGATCCGGTCGTTGACGAAAACGCATACTGCTCTATATCCATGAGTAAGATCCGCTGTTTTCTCCCTGAGCCTGGATTCAAAGAAATCTATTTCATGTCTGTATTTCTTGTTTGCTTCGTTGAAATACTCAATATCGTATGATTTTGCTGAGAAGAATGCAATTTTCATGGTTTGGGTTTTGTAATAAACAAATAAACTATACATACTGTTTAGATTGTATCACAGAGAACCGAGAACCGAGAACTGAGAACCGAGAACCGAGAACCAATAGCTATCGGTAGAGAACCAATTGTTAATTCACAAGCTTTTCCTATTTTCGCATCGGGTTGTATGAATTCAAAAGAGATCAATAAAGTATTTGATTTGTATCTTCATCATTTCGGCAGCCACCTGGAGCAGTCGCTGAAAACGATGGATGAGAAGACCATTCATAACCTGAGGGTGGCCATCAAGCGGATCAATGCCGTTGTGGAATATCTGGGTGAAGGAGATTTTATGGATTTCTCCAACAATCTGTATTTCCTGGAAATGAAGCATCTTTTCAAAACAGCCGGTAATTTGCGAGAGCTACAAATCAACCAGGAGATCTTAAAAGATTATCCCCTTCCCCGGAATAAAAATTTCGGGATATTTAAGTCTTATCTCAATGCATTACTGGATCTCAGACAGCAGCAGTTTACTGAAAGAATGGAGAAATACAGTTTGGAGCATCATGAAGAATTTGTGCATGAAATAAGAAATGCCATGTCCCAGATCCCCAGGGAAGATCTCCGCAACCAAACCTTTAACTATATCAAATCCAGGATCCGGAAGACAGAAAATTATATGAACCACGATTCCTTTGTCCAATACCTGCATGAAGTCCGGAAACTAATCAAACAAATTCGCTTTGTGCTTGAAATGGCGCGGGAGGCCTCCATGGACCTGGATCAAATCCAACTTTCAGTTGAGCATATCATGGAAGTAGAAAAAATACTGGGCCGGTGGCACGACCAGGATGTGCTCATTGGATATATACGGGAGTTCATTAATGAAAATGAACAGTTGGATCAGGCCCACCAGGCAGTCTGCAAGGAGGTAATCAAGGATATCGAGAGAAATAATCTGCAACTGGTGATGGATATTCAACCCGGGGTGATGAATACTGTTTTGGTTTAGCTGTCATAACGGTATCAACGGTAGCAACGGTAGCAACGGTACATAATCGTCTCATTGTCTCATTGTCTCATTGTCTCATTGTCTCATTGTCTCATTGTCTCAT
>CAYQQR010000059.1:0-13207 GCA_964420035.1 uncultured Bacteroidaceae bacterium
TATCCACATTATCAACATTATACACATGTTTTTAGAAAAAATCAGCAAACCCTATCAAGTAATCTCCAATCATTTCACTATTGGACAAATATCTTAAGAGCCTAAGAGCCTAAGAGCTGAAGAGAGTTCAGAATTCAGAATGATTTTCCTTGGTGCAGTACCGTTTGGTACCGTTAGCACCGTTATACCAACCGATAAAACACCCCCCGTTCCTGCCTTGAGGCCGTGACCTTGCCTTCTGTTTCGAGCACACCCAGGTATTTGTTGATCTCGTTCAGGTGGATGCCGGTGATCGAGGACAGGTCCCCGGCGGTGCAGGGGCGGCGGGAGATGGTTTCCAGGATGGCGGATTCCAGGTCCGCCCGGTAGGAGGGGATGTCCTTTCTTTCCGGGGCGGCAGCAATGATCTCCACCTCTTTCATCCCGAAAAAATCTTTGATCCGCTGCATTTCCGAGGGCGTGGCAGCCTGAAGTCCTTCCACCGCTCCCGGCCGGTCGAGGGTGTTCAGCTGTATCCGGTCGGGTTGTATTTTGAGAAAAGCCTTTTTCAGGGCCGAAAGGTTTTCCGGGTCGTCATTCATCCCGGGAAGGATGAACACTTCCAGCCATATTTTCCCGTCAAATTCTTTCCTGAAATCGGTCATTCCCTGTATGTATGCTTCCAGGTCCAGATCGTGCCGCGGGCGGTTGAGTCGCCTGTAGGTTCGTTCCGTGGCGGCATCCAGGGAGGGCAGGACCAGGTCGGCTTTCAGGATATCTTTTCTTACCGCGGGATCTTTCAACAGACTGCCGTTGGTGAGGACCGCCACGGGGATCTTAGGCCAATTTTCTTTAATATAATCCAAAACCTTTCCGATCCCTGAATTGAGGGTGGGTTCCCCGGCTCCAGAAAAAGTGATGTAATCCGGCTTGGGGTGTTCATCCAAATATTTCTTCAATTCACTTTTCACCGCATCGACCGGCACGTATTCCCTCCGTTTAGTGGTAAGCAGGGTGGTCCGGCCGCATTCGCAGTACACGCAGTTGAAGGAGCAGACCTTATGGGGCACCAGGTCTACCCCGAGCGACATGCCCAGGCGGCGGGAAGGTACCGGTCCGAAGAGGTGTTTAAACATGGTTTAGAGGTTTAGGGAATGTCATCCCGCACTTGAGGCGCCTGCCTGCCGTCAAGGCAGGGGATCTCCCGGGTTATTCAATGATTTCAATATAATGTCGTTTTCCTCGATTCCCAAGTGATTGGCAATAACAGGGCACTTGGCCTTGAGCAGGAAGAAGACGGGACCTTCTTCTTCCGAGAGCCCTTCGAAATTACCCTGCCCCTTGGAAATGATCATCTCCGCCTTTCTGAAGCTTTCCCTGAATTCTTCACTGCAACGATCAAGAATGGTTCCAGGGGCCCCGGTACCCGATGAGATGATCTCCGCCACCTTATCCAGACCGGAAGCTATGGCATCCTCCCGGGTGCAATCGTTGATCACGGCACGGTCCCTTACCACGAACTGTGCAGGTTTGTCCATGGTCTCGATCAGGATCCTGTCGAATACCGATTCACCGGCATTATCGCCGATATACAAAACCGAACCTGCACGGTCCAGGTTGCTGCGAAATTGCCCATAATCATCCAGGGCAAATTCCTGGTGCATGATCCGGTCGATCTCTTCCAGAAGATTGTACTGCCGCATGACCCCCAGGTCGATCACATTGCCCGTGATGGCCAACCGCACGGCGGTGCGTAAAGGATCATCCGAACCTGCAACCTTCTTTTTCAGGTCCGGGTACAAATCAAGTGCTTCCCTGATATGTCCGGCTTTGATCTCCTTATAGGGATCGTCCACCCCGGTGACCTCCCGGATCCTTCTGTAGACCCATTCGCCCGTTTCGGGCGGGGTATGATCCATAGGGATCTCTTTTACCAGGCAGCCTACCTTCCCGAGCACTTCCTTTATCAATTTCTCATCGCCGGTGGCTACCCGGGCGGTACGCAGGGCCTGGGACATCATGCAGGGTATACAGTCAAGGAAAGTTTTCATAATGAAAGGGGCAAAATTGCAAATTAAACAGATATGATTGAGAATTGCATTGATTAATATCATTAATAGCTCCCGGACCTTCACCGTTCAGCACGATTCATTTACGTAATTTTTACTATTTTCAGCAATCAATCACCCAATCACTAAAACACTAAAACACTAAAACACTAAATCAAATAATCAAATAATGAAATCATCCCTGTTCACTTCAGCTCTAATCATTATTACTACGACCATTACCGCTCAGAAGTCCATCACCCTGGACGACATTTACAGGCATTACCAGTTCTATCCCGAGGGCGTTCATGGCATCAATTCCATGAAGGACGGGGAGCATTACACGGTGATAGAAGGGCGCACGGCCATTGTTAAATACAGGTATAAAACGGGTAAGCCGGTGGATACCCTGCTGAACCTTGAGGACCTTGAAGGCGCCGGTGTCCGTTCATTTTTTGAATACGCCCTTTCTCATGATGAGCGGACCATCCTGATCGCATCGAACCGGGAGTCCATATACAGGCACTCCTATACAGCCGATTACCACATTTATCATTTGGGCAGCGATTACCTTAAACCGCTTTCAGAGCAGGGGAAACAGCAGCTGGCTACCTTTTCACCCGACGGGTCCATGATCGCCTTTGTACGCGAGAACAACCTGTTTGTACACGAGATCGCTTCAGGGAAGGATATCCAGGTCACCTACGATGGGGAGCGCAACCGTATCATCAACGGGGCGCCCGACTGGGTATATGAAGAGGAGTTCGGTTTCAGCAAGGCCTTTGCCTGGTCGCCCAACAACCGGTATATTGCCTATTACCGGACCGATGAGAGCCGGGTGAAGGAGTTCAGTATGACCCGTTACGGTGAACTCTATCCCGATCAATACAGCTTTAAATACCCCAAGGCCGGTGAAGATAACGCACTGGTGGATATCTATGTGCACTATCTGCTTTCGGGAGAATCCACGAAGATTGATCTGGGGGAGGAGACCGACCGGTATGTACCCAGGATCTTCTGGACTGCGGACCCGGAAAAGCTGGCCATCTTTAAGTTGAACCGTCTGCAGAACAAGCTGGATCTAATCTTTGCCGATCCTGGCAATGGTAAGTCCAATTTGATCCTCACAGAAGAAGAAGATGCCTACATCTCGGAAGTCAATGACCAGAAGATCCGTTTTCTGGGGGACGGAAGGCACTTTACCTGGATCAGCGAAAAAGACGGGTACAAGCATATCTATCTCTATGATTATATTGAGGGCAACATGAAGCCAATTACCCAAGGCTTCTGGGATGTGATCGAATTCCTGGGCGTGGATGAGGCAGCGGACCTGGTGTATTATACCGCCTACGAAGAGTCGAGTATTGAGAGTCATTTATACCGCGTTCGCCCGGACGGGACCGGCAGGAAAAAGCTGACCGGTGACCCGGGTTGGCACACCGCTGAATTCAGTGATAACTTCAAATATTACATTTTAAGGCATTCAACGGGGAACACCGCTCCTGTTTACGGTTTATACAATGCACGGGGAAGGAAGATCCGTGAGCTGGTAGATAATGCATCTTTAAATGAAAAGATGGAAAGTTACGGATTTACGGAGAAGGAATTCTTTACCGTCGAAAACCGGTCGGGCGACCGGCTGAATGCCTGGATGATCAAACCGCGGGATTTTGATCCCGAAAAAAAATATCCCTTACTGATGTATGTATACGGTGGACCCGAATCACAGCTGGTGCGGGACTCCTGGTCGCATGGCGATCCCTGGTTCCAGATGCTGGCCCAGAAGGGCATCATCGTTGCCTGCGTGGATAACCGGGGCACGGACGGGAGAGGGGAAGCCTTCCGAAAAGCCACCTACATGCAACTGGGCAAGCTGGAAACCATGGACCAGATCGATGCCGGGACATACCTGGGATCCCTTCCTTATATCGACGAGAATCGCATCGGGATGTTCGGGTGGAGCTACGGGGGATACATGACCGCATCCTGCCTGTTCAAGGGAGGGGGACTGTTCAGGGCGGGTATCGCGGTGGCACCGGTGACCAACTGGCGATTTTACGATACCATTTACACGGAGCGTTTCATGCGCACCCCCCGGGAAAATGCGGAGGGATACGACGAGAATTCTCCCATCAACCATGTTGAGGGATTGGAGGGTGAGTTCCTTCTGATCCACGGGATGGCGGACGACAACGTTCATTTCCAGAATTCCGTCGAGCTGGCCGAAGCTTTGATACAAGCCGGTAAACAGTTCGAGATCATGTTCTATCCCAACCGCGATCATGGTATTTACGGGGGTAACGCCACTTACCACCTGAGGTTTATGATGACTGAGTTTTTGCTGGAGAATCTGAAATAATGCTGGGTTTTGCTTCGCTGTTGTTCCGCTTCACTGTTTCTCGCTTTGCTGCTTTAGATTTTCGGGAAAACAACCGCAAGACAACCTCTTCAGCTCATTGACTCTAATCTCTATGGGGTTAGTTCCCCGAAGCTCTGCTTCGAGAAGAAGTATTAATTTTGTTAATACCTCGTGGCTCTGCCGCGAGGTAGTTTATTTTTACATTTTAATATATCAAATATAATTACGTTATTTACGTAACGAAAAGTTCGTAACGATAGTTTCGTGATAAAATATACTATGAAAAGACTTCGAAATCCTTTTCTGCTCGCCGGGTTTTACGGCCCGGAATATTTCTGTGACCGGGAAAAAGCCTTGGCAACCCTGCATACTCACTACAGGAATGAACGCAATATCGTGCTTTATTCCTGGCGTAGAATGGGAAAAACGGCTCTGATTAAGTACTTTACGTCTATCCTTGAAAGAGAAAAACAGGCGGAAACACTCTATGTTGATCTTTTGGGAACCAGGGATTTGCCATCAGCTATTAAACAAATAACAAGGTCGGTTTATGAACGTTTTGGCAAGACTTCATCAGGAATTACCGGGGCTTTTCAGAGACTTCTCGGCAGAATAGGGGCTGAATTAAAGTTTAATCCTTACGATGGAACCCCTTCGATAAGTATAGAAATTGTTGGTTTCGGACCTATAGAACGATCACTGGAGGAAATAGGGTCCTTCCTGGACAACAGGAAACACAGAGTTCTGGTAACCCTGGATGAGTTACAAAAAATTACTTCTTATCGTGATGAAAATGGAGAAGCGATTTTTCGTTCCTGGATGCAATCCTTTCCTGCCATCCGGTTCATCTTCAGCGGAAGTCACCGTCAAATGATGCGCTCAATGTTTTCAGGCAAGAACCGGCCTTTCTACCGGAGCACCCAACTTCAGGAATTAGGACCCATCTCATTGGATTCCTATTCTGGTTTTATCCGGGATCATTTTGAAAAGAGCAGGAAAAAGATCGATTACGAGACGATCAAGCAGCTATATGAATGGAGCCGGAGCCAGACCTATTGCATTCAGCTGGTTTGCAATAGACTTTTTGGAAGTTTTAATAGCGTAAATCCGAATCAGCTACAAACGGTGTACAGTGAAATTCTCGACCAGGAAAGCACAGTCTTTTCTTCATACACAAAATTACTGACCGACTTACAATACAAGGTTTTAATGGCTATAGCCAAAGAAGAACCGCTTGCGAATCCTCTCTCAAAGGAGTTTATCGCGGGCCACGATCTTGGTGCCGCGAGTTCCGTTTCTTCAGCATTGGAAATGCTGGTAAAGAATGAACTCGTCATCAGGGATGAGGGCAAATACCTGGTGCATGATGTATTGCTCTCGCGATGGTTACAGTCATTATGAGATGGATTATTCGTACTCACAAACATATCCCGTCGCGTACTCGGTCTCATCCATCAGGAAATGGAGGTCGTTCATGTCCTCGGCACAGATCACGATCTCTTTCGACCGGAATATCCCGTCATAGTCGTAACATGCAGCGCAATATTCCGGTTTACAGGATTGCAGGCTCAAGGCGGCCACAACCACCCCGGCAAAGAGCAATTTGTACAGTATATACTTGATTTTCATAGTGTTTGGTTTAATGGATGTCTATCCTTTAAATAGGAGCAAATACAATGCCATATTGGTTCCTTGGTTCCCTTCCTACCGGCAGGCAAGCTTTTCAGAGAGGAGGAGAATTTGTATATTATTGGAATTCATTATTTACGAATTCCCCTCCTTCTTAAGGAGGGGTACTTTTCGCGCCAGCAAAAAGGGGGTGGTTAAAATCATCATAATAGCTAAGTAACCAGTTATTTCAGAACAACTGAATAAAGGATTCAATGGCCAGGGAACCGAGTTTGGCATGAGATTTGGATTTGGATAGATAGAGACCCTAAACGCCAAACGTCATGAAAAAGCTCACACTCCTCATAGCAGCGGTTTCCTTCATCCTGGCGGGATGCTACAGGGAACCTTATGCCGATTTCTTTAGCTCGGAACGCAATCCCTATGTAAACGAGGTTGTACGTTTCACCAATACCTCGGTGGATGCGGATTACTTCGAATGGGATTTCGGCGACGGCACCATGGCATTCTCCTATGATGC
Organism: uncultured Bacteroidaceae bacterium; assembly: GCA_964420035.1. GTDB lineage: Bacteria > Bacteroidota > Bacteroidia > Bacteroidales > SM23-62 > CAYQQR01. Next base: position 6,536 of record CAYQQR010000059.1, read on the forward strand.
CCATCATGCCTATATTGAACCGGGCAGATACAGAGTTTCACTTACGGCATTCACCCGTGATCGCGGGGTGGACCGGGCCTTTATGACCATCGATGTATACTATCCTCCAACAGAACTTACCGTAACCGTGCTGGAATATTACGATGAATACGCCGTGGAGGATGCCAGCGTGATCCTGTACAGGACCCTCGACGACTGGATCGATGAATACGATCCCCTGGTGGAAGGTTTCACCGATTATTACGGGGATGTCCTATTCACCGAACTGCAGCCCAGGCGCTATTACGTGGATGTTTGGGAGGAATATCACAACAACTATACCCTGGCTGATGAAGATGTGGGTTTTATTGAAACCGACATCCTTGAGCCCAATACCATGAATTATTTCATTGCCTGGGTCGATTATGTCGCGCCGGTGAAGAAAAGTTCCGGCAGGGACCGCAGCCTGAAATTGAAAAAGCTGGAAAAGGTGGATCAAAGGACCTTTGATGAGAAATCGGCCAGGGCAAAAGAACTGATCAACGAGAAAGAAGAAACCCGGGAGAAATAAGCCCGGGTTTATTTTTTCTTTGTCAATTGATAGGTAAAGTATTCATCCATATCATCGATCTCACCGGTTTCTATATCCCCGTATTTTCTGCAGGTCATCAGGTGGTACAGAACAACATCATTTGGAAGTCCGGTCTTTTCTGCAATTTGCGGTATGGTCGCGGGACCGTCCCCGAGTACCTGGAGGATGGATTTCCGGGTCCTGCTGTATTCCTTTCTTTTTTCCATTAATTCCTTTGGAACGCTTCTCTTTTCCTTTATGACATCAATGGTTTTTTTCATCTCAGAACAGATAAGGGATTATTGTTCGATCAACGCGTCGATCATGCTTTCCATTTCTTTATCGGTATAACCCGTCAGTTCAATGGCGTTAACGGGACATACCGGCAGGCATATGCCACAACCCTTGCAACTGGGCTCATTTACTTCTGCAACGGTCTTGCCGTTGTATTCGGTTTTGATGATGGCATCGTAGGGACAGGCTTCGGCACACTTGTCGCACCATTCACACAAGTGCTTGTGGATCTTTGCCAGGGTGGGCTCGAGCTCGATCTCTTCCTGGCTGATGAGGGAATTTACCTTGGATGCTGCAGAAAGAGCCGAATTTATAGATTCGGTAATGTTTTTGGGACCCTGGCAGACCCCGGCAATATGGATCCCGTCGATCACTGTTTCAACCGGTCTTAATTTGGGATGTATTTCATTAAAAAATTTATCCCTGCCGATGGGCACTTTCAGTAAGCCGGCTATACTGTTGTCTTTTCTGGGAACCATGCCGGTGACCAGCACCACCAGATCGGCATTTACGGTGATCTCCATGTCTTCTGTAAGAACATCCTTAATGGTAACAAAGCTGTCCTTGCCTTCCTGCTTCACCACCGGAGGGGCATCCTCAAAAGATTGCATGAAGAGGTCGCCGTTGTTCAGGCTTTCCTGGTAAACAATTTCCTGCTTACCATAGGTCCTTATTCCCCGTGTGAAATGATAATTTTGAACCTCGGGATATTTCTTCTTTGCCAGTACGGCGGTGTGGATGGCGGCCGTACAGCAATAGCGGGAACAGTATTTATTCTCCCCTTCGGTCTGGCGGCTGCCCACACAATAGATGTAAGCAATATTCTTTACTTTCCTGTCTTTATAAACCAGTTCTTCCTCATTCAGATCCATCATCCGCCTGAACTGCTGAAGGGTGATCACCCGGTCCGATTCGCCGGATCCGAATTCACCTTTTTCGGGCTCATAGGGATCAAACCCGGTTGTCAGCAGAATAGCACCGGTATTCAATGTTATGGTTTTCTTCTTTTGATCCAGGTCAATATCCTTGATGATCTTCGCGCATTCTCCGCGATGGTTACAATTTTCCGCATCGATGACCGGCATTTCGGGGAACTGACCGGGATGAGGGCGGTAGATGGCTTTTCTTCGGGTAAGGCCGAAATTGAATTCATCGTCCACCTCGATGGGACAAACCTCGATGGCTTTTTTAAGATCGGCAACATTGATCTCTGCACCTTCTTTGATCATGCGGGGCTGCAATTCAACCTTAAGTTCATAATCGCCTATGATCCCTGAGTTGGAAAGAACCCTGGCACCGGTATAAAGGGTGATGTTTTCATGCCGTATGATCTTTTCATACAGGCCGGCAATGATATCCGTACCCTTTTCACCGTCGGAAAAAAGTTCGTTCCACTGGATGATCCGGCCCCCTACGTAATGGTCTTTCTCAAGCAAATAGACCTTTGAACCCGTATCGGCCAGCTCCAGGGCTGCACGCATACCCGCGATACCGGCTCCAATCACCGCGACCGTGTTGTTGGCTTCTATCTTTATCTTCTCCAGGGCCTCGGAGTGTTTCACCCGGGCTATACCGCCTTTTACCAGGGCAATGGCTTTCTCCGTTGCTTCTTTGGGCCGGTCGGAATGGGCCCATGATCCTTGTTCGCGTATGTTGACCTGGACGTAATTATAAGGGTTCAATCCGGCACGGGTGGCTACATCACGGAAGGTAAAGAGGTGCAGTTTCGGGGAACAGGAAGCGATCACCAGGGCATCCAGCTCATGGTCCTGTATGTCCTGAACGATCTCTTTCTGTACCGAGTCGGCACAGGCAAACATGGTGGTTTTGGCCAGTGCCACGCCCTCTTCCCCGGTTACTGCATCCCGGACCTTTTCCACATCTACATAGTCCGAGATGTTTGATCCGCACTGACAGATGTATACGCCGATCTTGTTCTTCATTGGACAGGATTTGTGTTCATCTTTTGAATATAGCCGGCTGCTTCAGCAGAAGCGGCGCCGGCAGACAGGATGGAATCGGGGATATCCATCGGTCCGGCTGCGGTTCCCGCAACATAAATACCACCCATAGTGGTTCTGGATGGGGACGACAGTTCCTCGGTCTGTTTGATATAATTGAAGGCATCTTTTTCTATCCCCCCGTTTTTGAACATCCGGGTAAAGTCGGTATTCGCCAGGAGTCCGACCGACAGCACTACCAGGTCGTGCCCGGTTTCTTTCAGTTCGCCGGCCCTGAGATCTTCATATCTGAGGATCAGGTCCCCGTTGTCCTTTGCAGTGATCTTCCCGATCTTCCCCTTCACGAACTCAACCCCCATATCTTTGGATTGCTGGTAAAACTCCTCGAAGCCTTTTCCAAAGGCCCGGATGTTGATGTAATAGATGGTAATGTCGGCCATGGGCAGGGCCCCCATGAGCAACTGGGCCTGTTTGATGGAGTACATGCAGCATACCTGCGAGCATATCGGATTCCCTATGGATTCGTCACGGGAGCCGGTGCACAGGACATAGGCAATGTTGTCGGGCACCTTCCCGTCCCCGGGTCTTAGCACTGTGTTATAGGGACGGGTTGGGACCAGCTGCCTTTCCATCTGCATGGAAGTGACCACGTTCTTGAACTGGCCGTAGCCGTAGCGGGGCATTCGGGCCGGATCAAAAAGATTGTAACCGGTGGCCATGATGATGGACCTGACCCTCAGGCCGGTCCTTTTCTCTTCCTGGGTGAAATCGATGGCATCGGCCGGGCAGACCTTCTCGCAAACACCGCAGAGGATGCAGTTGTCGATATCGATGGCTGCAATACGCGGACTGGCAATGCTGAAGGGTACGTAAGCCGCTTTTCTTCCCACCAGGTCGTACTGGTATTGATCCCTGACGACAATGGGACATTTATCCTCACAGATCTGGCACCCGGTACAATCTTCGGTCACATACCGGGGGTGTTCCACCAGGGTGAAAGTAAAATCCTGGTCGGGTGTTTTCTCAATGTCCTGAACTTCACTGTAGGTGAATATGGTGATGTTGGGGTGCCGTACCGTTTCGGATACCTTGGGAGTGGTAATACAGGCGGAACAGTCCAGCGTGGGAAAAACCTTGCTGAGATGGATCATTTTACCGCCAATGGAAAGATCTTTCTCGACCAGAATGATCTTATAACCGGCATTAGCCAGGTTCAAAGCTGATTCTTCACCCGCGATGCCGCCCCCGATCACCAGCACATCATAATCCGGTTTTTGTTCTGTCATGTTATGTGAATTTATACTTCTGCTTTAGACAAATTCTCTGTAAATGATTTCATCTGTTTTACAAAGGACTCGGAACACACGGAGCATATCGCGGCCATCTTGAGCCTGTCCGGCCGGATCCCTTTTTCTTTCATCCGTTCATGGGTGTGCTTGACGGTCCAGGCGGTATGCTCGGTACAGGTCTCACTGTACGGACAATCGGTACCGTCCGCTGCAATAAATACGCCGTCAAATCCTTTCTTGAATGCATGAAGGATCCACCGCGGCTTGACCGCACTCGAGCAAGGCACGGTCACCGTGTAGACCGTAGGGGGATAATGCATTTTCAGCAATCCAGCCAGATCGATGGCAGGGTCGGAGATCTTCTCCGTGGAGAAAACGAGGATCTTTGGAGCCTGGTCTTCTTGTGCGCGCTCCATTACCCTTATTGCTTCTTCATGTAGATCTTAAAATATCCCGATTCCTCTATGGTCCCGAGATATTCATGTCCTTTCTTGGAGGCCCATTTCGGGATATCCCGCCTGGTGCCTTCATCGGATGAAAGAATCTCCATGACTTCCCCGGAGCCAATCTCTCCGATGGCTTTTTTTGCAGCCAGCAAGGGACCGGGACATGCCGTACCCCTGGCATCAACAATTTTATTGACATTCAATTTGCTCAGTTCTTCAGTTTCCATGATCAAGAGTTTTAAAAGGTTTTTATTTTTGAAGTTTGGGATTCGATCAGATGAAAAGATGCACATCTGCTTCCTGGGCCGCTTCGATATACTCACCGATGCCGCAGATGTCATCGGCCACATCGACGAAGTCCTCCAGTTTTTCTCCGCCCCATATCTTGCCTGCCAATCCGCAGATATGAACCTTTACCTGGGTAAGCTCTTTGGCTTCCCTGATAAATTGAAGCCATGGATTTACTTTCAGGGTTTTCAGTGATTCCAGGAATTCCTCTTTAAGATGAGGATTTTCCGCCATGGCCAATTGGTCTGTATTTTCTGCGATCTCTTTTTTGAATGCCCGGGCCCCCTGAAGCAAGACGAAAATATCGACTTCCATGTCATCGGCTGCTGCACCGCTCAGCACGATGCCGGCAGCCGTTAATTTGTCAATACTCCCTGAAAACAGGGCCATTACCATTTTTTTGTTTTCCATGATCTATAGGTTTATGCGTTAATGTTTAAATCGTCACATAAAATACAGAATAATTGAGCAGACATATCATCAAATTTATGTGAGAAAACTTAAAAATTTTTGTGATTTGTATCACATTTATTATAACTTCATGAAGTAATTTCATAACATAAAAATTCCGATCATGCAGCAGGCTTTATGTAAACATTGTGAGATCAAATCTTCCGCTGCAAAGGTGCTCAATACCCAGGAGCTGGATCAACTGGAACACAATTGCAGCCAGGTTCAATTCAGGAAAGGCGACGTGATCTTCAAACAGGGAGCGTTTTCCTCCAACATTATTTATGTAAGGAGCGGACTGGTGAAACTGCATATGACCGGTCCGGTGGAGGAACAGATCATCAAGATCACCACGGCCCCTTCTTATTTAGGGGTTCCGACGACCTTCGGGGAAAAGATCAACCAGTACTCGGCCACGGCCATTGAAAATACTACGGTCTGTTTCATCGACATTGATATTTTCAAGAATTTTATCCTGCTGAACGGGAAGTTCGCTTATGAGATCATTGTTGAGCTTTGCCGCAACGAAGTCAGCTCCTTTCAAAGATGCATCAACCGGACCCAGAAGCATATTCACGGACGGATCGCGGATGCGCTCCTGTTCTTCTCGAACCAGGTTTATGGGAACAGTGAATTTTTACTGCCCTTGAGCCGGCTTGAATTGGGATATTTTATCAATACCTCCCGGGAGAGTGTTTGCCGTATCCTGAATGAATTCAGCGACACAGGGATTATCAAGCTTAAAGGCAAGAGGATAAAAATAACGGATCAGGAGCTGCTGGAAGTGATCAGCCAGAATGGCTAGGGGAGAAAATCAATAGTGCCCAGGACAAGAATCGAACTTGCACGACCTAAATCGGTCACTAGGCCCTCAACCTAGCGCGTCTACCAGTTCCGCCACCTGGGCGCATCGAAATGACAATCTTTTCAAAAATCTAATTTTACTACGCTACCAAAAATTCTGACTACCGGTGGCGGAACTGGTCCGCCCTGCAATCGGGCCCCTCGCTAAAATGATCCACCGGATCATTTTTTAACGCTCGGTCCTGCCACCTGGGCGCATCGAAATGACAATCTTTTCAAAAATCTAATTTTACTACGCTACCAAAAATTCTGACTACCGGTGGCGGAACTGGTCCGCCCTGCAATCGGGCCCCTCGCTAAAATGATCCACCGGATCATTTTTTAACGCTCGGTCCTGCCACCTGGGCGTAATTATTGTTATCGGTAATTAGTTTGTTTGAATTACTCAGTATGTGTTTTTGGTGCCCAGAACAGGACTCGAACCTGCACGTTGTTGCCAACACTGGTCCCTGAAACCAGCGCGTCTACCAATTCCGCCATCTGGGCATTTCGATATATACTACCTATATCGTATTTCCAAAATAATCAAT
>CAYQQR010000059.1:13307-20728 GCA_964420035.1 uncultured Bacteroidaceae bacterium
AACGCTCGGACCTGCCATCTGGGCATTTCGATATATACTACCTATATCGTATTTCTAAATTAATCAATTTTATAAAGAACGATCTGATTTCCCGATGGCGGAATTGGCCCGCCCTGCAATCGGGCCCCTCGCTAAAATGATCCACCGGATCATTTTTTAACGCTCGGACCTGCCATCTGGGCATTTCGATATATACTACCTATATCGTATTTCTAAATTAATCAATTTTGCAAAGAGCGATCTATTTGGGTTCCATCTTATTTTTCGGCTTGCAAATTTAGGAAATTATAATATAATTTCCAGATCAGGGCTCACTTTTAGTCCTCATGCTGACAAATCTCATCGCTACCAACCGGTACATGGCATGACTGAATTTCGACCAGGGGGCGTAGAGGATCACCATCCAGACCAGGACCAGGTGAAAAAAATACAGGTGATAGGCATACTGCCAGTTTCCTGCACGGGCAAATTCCAGCAGAACACCGGTAATTATAAGCAGGAGAAAACCAATCAGGAAAAACCAGTCGGGATACCTTGCTTTGGGAACCCTATTGGAAGGAATCAGCCTTTTCATGATGAGGACCAGGGTTCCCAGCAAAAGTAAGCCGGCGCCGATGTTGGCCATGATCTTGAAGGGGTTGCTCTGGGAAAGGGGGTATTCGAAATACATTACCGAGAGGATGGCATAGGCCGTCACAATAAGGAGGATCAGGAAACCCAGAACCACAGAGATATGGGCGATGGTGGACGGCCAATTCCTGCCACATGCGGCATATTTCCGATGAAGCAGTGCCTCCTTGATGGCCGGCCAGACCGGTTTTCTGCTGCCTTTTGCTGGTTCACCGGCATGCGCATTCATGGCCTGCCAGTAATTGCGAATCCCCAGGGCCATTCCAATCAGGGCTAGCAGGGAGAGCAGTCCGAAGGTCCCGTTGAGCCATGCATGGGGAAAGAACCTGGCATAGATCACTTCTCCCTCCGGTATTTGTAAATGTCCGGCCATACCCAGTATCAGGAATATGATGGCTGCCGGCAATAAAACGGTGGCAGCAAGCCATCGGGGTTTGGACATAAAGCGGGCCAGGAAGCGGGGCACGGAATGTTCCTCAATGGCTTTCCCGCGCAGCACGGCCAGTATATTTCCCGGTTTGACCCCGCGCGGACAGGTAAGGGTGCAATCGCCGCACTGGTGACAGAGCCATATGTCCGGGTCTCCCATCAAAGCTTCTTTCTGTCCCCATGAAGCCCACATCATTTGTTTCCGGGGAAAGGGATTGTCCCCTTCGCTCAGGTTGCATACGGCTGTACAGGCCCCGCATTGCATGCAGGTTTTGAGTTCATCCCCGCAATCTCGGATCAGTTCCTTTAAAAAACCGGTATCAGGCTGTACAATTCTCATTTGCTACATGCCTTTGAATGGATTCGGTCCTATGCTTTCTATGGTTTCCGCGTATTCTTCAAGGATCTCCGGGATCCTGCAGTAATCGGTTATTTCAACAAATTCCACCCTGATTCTTTCCGCTTCCAGCATCATGCTGTCCAGGGTTTCCCTGATATTGTCGCCCCGGGTTTTAATGAGTTCACTGCCCTGTATGTAATGACACTGGTAATCCTCCCCGGGTTTGCACCCGAAAAGCATGATCCCGTCGTATCCATGCGACAGGGCGTCTGAAAGCCAGATCCGGTTCACCGAACCGATGCATCGTACCGGTATGATGCGGAACCAGTTCGGGAACTTCAATCCTTTTTTGGCAGCCATATCGAAAGCCGGATAGGCATCGTTCTCGCAGGCAAACACCAGGATCCTGGGCTTTTCCTCGAACTCATCCGGGACCTCTATGGCTTTGATCATGCTGGATATGGAATGGATGGAATAGTCTTTGAAATTGATCACCCTTTCCGGGCAGGAACCCATGCAAATGCCGCATCTTCTGCAGCGGGCAGGGTAGGGCACCGGGGTACCTTCCGGAGTTTCGTCATAGGCCCCGAAGGGACATTCCTCGGTACAGCGCTTGCAGTCGGTACAACGCTGAAAATTGATCACGGGATAACCCAGATCCCCCGAACGGGGATGGAGGCTTTTTCCGACCCGCACCGACTCGATGCATTGTATCGCCTTCATGACGGCACCCGTGGCATCTTCCCTGCAGGATGCTATATCCATGGGGGCCCGGGCGGTTCCTGCGGCATAGATACCCGTTCGCTGCGTCTCATAGGGGAAACAGATAAAATGGCTGTCAGGGAATTCGTATTTCAGTGTCGGAAGACCCGTACCTTTCCGGTAGGTTAAATTCATCGCTTCAGCCGGAGCCGGGGTCATACCGGTGGCCAGCACTACCAGGTCGACATCCAGGCTTATCTCCTCCTCCAGCAGGGCCGCATAGAGTTCCATCCTGATGATATGTTCCAGGGGTTGGATGCGCCGTATTGCTCCTTTGGTCATGAATACAAGCGGGTCGCGTTGGACCGAACTGTAAAAACTTTCATCCAGTCCGGGGGTGCGGATGTCTTTGTAGAGAATGTAAACCTGAATATCTTCCCCGGCTTCTCTCAGGTAGCGGGTTTGTTTCAGGGTGGTGGCACAGCAGTGATTGGAGCAATAGGGCAGGTGGTCCGGATCACGCGAACCGGCACACTGGATAAATAGTACCTTATTCAGGGTTTTTCCGTCCGAAGGTCTGCGTAATTCCCCTTCCCGGGCCATTTCTTCGAGCTCAATACCGGTAATGACATCGGGGGACCGGCCGTAGCCGAGGTCAGCGAGTTTCCCGGCCGGGTAAGGTTGCCAGCCCATCGCGTGGATGATGGACCCGGCTTCTGTGGTTCGTTTGCCCTCGGGATTTTGCAGGGAAACCGTATAGTTTCCCGGTTCACCTTCTACAGACTCCACCCGGGTTCGGGTCCACAACCGGATCTTCCCGTCATTTTCGATCCGGTCGAGCAGTTCCTGCAGGCCCGTTTCAACCAGCCGGGTTTCTCCCTCCCGGTGGGGATAAAGCCGGTGCATTTTCCTCATAAAGCCCCCTGCTTCTGATTCCTTTTCCACCAGATCAACAGGATACCCTGCTGCAGAAGCTTCCAGCGCGGCGGTTATGCCGGTTATTCCGGCCCCTATGACCAGGATACTATCAGAAAATTTTTCAGTGAGATAGGGCTCGGGTTTTTCTTTGGTGATCAGGCGGACATATCCCATATCCAGGTAATCTGCGGCGATATCCATGCTGTTTTCGGCCCTTGCTTCCTGCGACCACACAACCAGTTCGCGCAGGTTGACCCTTTCCGTTTGAACGGAACCGTTGAAATCGAGCTCCTTACTTTTATGACGTGGAGAACAGGCTGCCAGCAGGACCTTGTTCAATCCATGCTTTTCAATCTCTCCGAGCAGTCTTTTTTTACAGTCGGGATGGCAGAGCTGAGCTTCGACCTCAACGAAACCATAGCGTCCTGATGAATCAGCTTTTTCTTTTATCCGGTCCGGATCCAGTTGCTTGCCGATGGAGCAGCCGGAACAAATAAACAGGCCCGTATGTTCTTTTGCTTCACTCATGCCGGGACCATAGCTGTTTGAATGGCTTTCAGTGCGGCGGCGGTGGCATCCCGGACGCTGGAAGCCACGTCTGAGGGATCTTTGCAACATCCTGCCGGGATAAGGGAAGGTTCATCCTGCAGGGCGAATCCCCCTTCCTTCAGGGAAAGGTTCATCGCATTCGGGATACGGGGCACCATTCCCGTGGCCAGTACCACCATATCGTGAACCGCTTCAGTTTTTCTCCCTTTCTCGATATCCTCTACCGATACGATCAACCGGTCATCCCCGACCGAGATCCGGGATGCTTTTCCTTTGATAAGGTCGATCCTGGGGTGTGCCCTGACCTTTTCGAGGAAGTCTTCGTTCCTCCCCGTGACCCGCAGATCGATATAATAGATGCTCACTTTCAACTGCTCATCCTGTTCCGCGGCCAGGAGTGCGTGTTTGAGACTTGCAGAGCAGCAAACGGCAGAACAGTAGGGGAGGTGGTTCTCATCACGGGATCCGGCACACTGCACAAAAGCAATGTGGGTGGGACTTTTCCGGCTGGAAGACTTCAGTATCTTTCCTTCCGTAGGACCCCCCGGCGCCAATAGCCGCTCCATCTCAATGTTGGTGAGGATATCCGGACTCTTCCCGTAGGCCAGGTCGGTGAGCCCGTGTGCATCATAGCCTTCGAAACCCGTGGCAAGGATGATGGCATCCACGGTAATCCGGGAAATTTCGCTCTTTGCATCCAGGCGGATGGCATCATAGGCACAGACTTCCACACATTTGCTGCAGGAAGTCCCAGGGCAAGCCTCCCTGTCTATATGGTAACGATATGGGAATGCCAGTTCGTGCGGCAGGTAAGCGGCACGGACGGCCGAAAGACCTTCATTAAAACGGTCGGGGACCTCTACAGGGCATACAGTGGCACATTCACCGCAAGCGGTACAATTGCTGTTGATCCGCTGCGGGGCGGTTTTGATCTTTACCGTCCAGTCCTTTCCCTTCTTGTTGCACTCGGTGATCTCTGAATCCAGGTAGAGATGGATATTGGGGTTTTTCCTGATACGGGCAAAATTAAGTTCCAATCCGCAATACGGGGGACAGAGCTTCGGGAAATACCGGCCCCATTTGGCCACCATACCCCCAAGGCAGGCTTCCTTTTCAACAAGATGAACGATATGTCCGGCTTCTGCAGCCTCGAGTGCAGCAGTTATGCCGGTCATGCCGCCCCCGATCACCAGTATTGTACGTTGTTGTCTTTGATGGTTCATGATCCCGTTAGTCCACCAGGTCGGTGATCTCCCTTTTGCGCATTTCCCATTCCCCGCTTTCGGGATCCCAGCGGCAATTTGTAAAACATCTCCATTCTTCTTTCATCTCCGGGTGGTCCGTCCGGAAATAATATCCCGGCCAGCGGGTTTCCTCCCGGAAAAGCACCGAACGAATATGGGATTCCGCCTGCCAGAGTCTGTGAATATTTTCCCAGCAGCGCATCAGTTCGTGGGGATCTTCCGCCGCAAGTTTCAGAGCATCCTCATGCATGAATCCGAGGAACTCCAATCCTTTTTCCAGCAGAGCTTTGGATGTTTTGTAGCCGGTTGTGGCCCCGCCCGCATATTCGTCCATGATCTTTTGAAGGCGGAACATGAACATTTTGGGTTTCAGGAAATTCGGATTGATGTCCGGGTCGTTGGCATAATCCTTATGTTCCTCGTACAGCTCCATGGGAAGGAAGGTGCGTTCTTTCATCTGTTGGATCTCTTCCCGGGATGGGGATTCGCTGAGGTCGTGTTCCAGGCAGAACTTGATTGCAGATTTCGCAGCGATCCTTCCCTCGGTAAAGGAACCTGAAGAAAATTTATGGCTGGAGGCCCCTGAGGCATCCCCGGCTGCAAAGAGTCCCTGCACGGTAGTCATATTCGGATACCCCCAGCGGTAGGGCTCGGGTGCCAGGTCTTCCGGTCCGGACACCCAGGCCCCTGAAGCCCCGGAATGAGAACTGATAAAGTAGGGCTCACAGGCGGCGATCTCGGAGGGTTGTTCATCCGGACGGATGTTCAGGGAGGCCCACATCAGGGCCTGGCTGATGGTCATATCCAGAAAATCTTCCCAGGCCTCCGATTCCAGTTCTTTGAGTTTCCTTTTGGCTTCTTTTTCATCGGGGATGTTGGCCACCACTTCCCGGATGGCCTCATCGGTGCGCATATAGATGGGCCCCTTACCTTCTTCCACCTCCAGGAGCATCAGGTAGTTCCTGAGGTTGGCCGGTATGGGTTTCGCCAGTCCGTAAGGGGCCCATTTCTGCAGTTCATCCGCACGGGTTTCCATATAGTTTTCACCCAGGGCATTGGTGGCCTTTGCTTTGAAAAGCAGGAACCAGGCACCAACGGGACCGTAGGCGTCCTTGAACCTTACCGGTACAAAGCGCACTTCCTGGCAGGTCATTTCTGCCCCCGCCCGGAGGGTGAAATAGGCGCTGGCACCGGAGTTAAAGGGGGGGTACCACGACCGGCCCAGTCCCTCGCCCACGGAACGGGGCTTGAAGATGTGCACCGCACCGCCCATGGCCGTGAGGACCGCCCGGGCCCTGAAGATGTAGAATTTCTTTTCACGCAGACTGAAACCCACGGCTCCGGTGCAGCGGTCGCCATTCATGATAGGTTCGGTAATGAAGATCCTTTCGAAGTATTGTCCATCATCGCCAAGTTCTGCCAGGGCATTTTTTGCTGCTTCGGCTACAATGGTCTTGTAGGCTTCGCCGTGGATCATGACCTGCCATCGGCCCTCGTTAACATAATGGCCGTCATCGTCTTTCCAGATGGGCAGTCCCCACTTTTCAAAAAGGTGCACGGAAGAATCCACATGGCGGGCAATGTTGGCCACCAGGTCGTCGCGGGCAATGCCCATCAGGTCGTTCTTAACGTAGCGGACATAGTCTTCTACCGTGTTTTTACCATCTTTCAGTCCCAGGTAGAGGTTGATGGCCGAGAGTCCCATGGCCACCGCCCCGGAACGGTCCATGGCGGCTTTGTCCACCACAGTGACTTTCAGGTTGTTCTCTTTGGCCCAGTGTGCGGCTTCAAAAGCCGCACCGCAGGCTGCCATCCCGCCTCCCAGGATGAGGAGGTCGGTGGTTACTTCTACCGTTTCAAATTGTTCTGCTACGTGCATAAGATCAGAGCTTAGTGATCAAGTCTGTTCCGAGGGATCCCGGTTCGGTTCGCAACTGAGGACTGTCCAGGGAGGCTTCCCCGGGATCAAAGCCCCCGTCGGGTTCCGCGCTTCCTTCCGGGGTGGTGCGGGTGGGGAATTTGAACCGTTTCAGCTGTCCGTCGCGGAAGCGAACCGACCAGAGGATGGCATCGCTGCTTCGCAGGGGCTGGACCATCCCGCCCAAAGGCATAAAGTCGGCATAACCCCGCACCTCGATGGCCTGGGTGGGGCAGATTTTGACACAGTTATAGCACTCCCAGCACATCTCCGGTGCCCGGTTATAGGCTTTGTTCTTTACTTTGTCGAGGATCATCAGGTCGTTGGGGCAGATATACTGGCAGGCCGTCTTGTCCAGGGCCTTACAGCCATCACATTTCTCGGTAATTACAAAACTTGGCATGATCGGGTATTTAGTCAGGAAGTAAAGCTAAAATGTATTCTCGATATTCTTCATGATGTCGGCAGTATGTGGTTAAATTTTGAGTAAATCTAAATAAGAAAAATGTTTCTCGCTCCCCCGAGTACTCGGTGTCGCTGCTTCTCGCTTCGCTGTCACTCGCCTTCGGCTGTTTCTCGCGAGCTGCGCTCGCTGCTGCTACTTACTTCCTACTTCCTACTGAACATAGGAACCCAGCCTGCCTGCCGGTCACCGGCGGCCATAGCCTCTGGCGACGGCACGCGGGCAGGG
>CAYQQR010000060.1:0-19200 GCA_964420035.1 uncultured Bacteroidaceae bacterium
AAGATGGAGGAATTTACAACTATATGATATGTTATTTAAAGAATGTTATACTAGTTTTCCTGTTTCCTGCATGGCTTTCAACAGGGCATAGTCGCTGTTGCTGAGTCCCCCCTCTATAATGGTCGAACGATCGTGGGGTTTATCTTTAAACCATTCTCCAAAGCTTACTCCATACGTATCGGCAAAATATGCGCCATCAAAACGATTAACAATACTGTCAATCCCGGTGAGGGACACCCTTTTCATGTCGTATTTCTTGTCGCTGTAAGGTTTTAAGGGATGAAAACCGAAATAATCCCGCTCAGCCTGATAGGCTTTATGATCGTATTTGCAATAGCGCTGGTGGTTAAGCATCCAGAACAAAGATGCATGTTCCTCCCGATCCGGAGTGGTGGCAGACTTATTGAGCACCAATAGATTGACTTCCTGCCTGGGTTTTATGAACCAGGCAACCCGACAGATCAGGATCAGTGCAACGATGCCCGAGACCAGGATCAAGAGTGTTTTCAGTATTTTCATAGTACGTTCTTTTGGATCCTCTTCAAAACGAAAAAAGGACCTGATACGCTAAAATGCAATCTAAGAAAAACCCCTCATAAAGTCAATACGCTCAATATCCCGCGAATTTTAAGAACCCTGCAATGAACGCGGCCATTCTTCACGGATGGTACGAAATTTGAGATTGCAATATGGTTTTAATAATATTTACATTATTTTCGTAATCCTTAAAAATTCAGAGCAAAAAAGTCAGAAAGACATGAAATTTACAAAAAGCTTAACGCTTTATATCGGTTTGGTTCTTTTTACGGCAGCTCCCCTGAAGGCCCAGATGGAAACTATCTACAATAATCCGGATTACGGGCCGGACAGTGCTTCCAGGATAGCGTGCGCCAACAATCTTTCCACCATGAGTGAATACATGAAGATCGATCTGCCTACTTACGCGTATCAGTCTTGGAAACAGGTATTCGACAATTGTCCCAAAGCCAGCAAGAATATTTATCTCCACGGTGCCAAGATCATCAAACACTACCTTGAGAATGCGGAAAACGATACCCGGAAACAGGAACTGCTGGACACGCTGATGTTGATCTACGACCGGAGAATTGAACATTTCGACCAGGAAGGATACGTTCTCGGCCGTAAAGCCATTGACCTGCTGCGTTATGACAGGACACAAATCGATAAAGCCTACGAAATTTTTGAAAGATCGATAGAATCAGAACAGGAAGAATCGGAGGAGGCCGTGCTGGTCACTTTTATGCAGACATCGGTTACTTTATTCAGGCTCAATAAATCAGAAGCCTCCACCGTGGTGGATGATTACATCGCGGTTTCCAATATCCTGAATGCAAAGGCTGAAAGCGGTAGACTGGACAGCCGGCTCGAACGTGCAATAAGCTCGGTAGAGGGGTTGTTTTCTGATTCCGGTGCAGCAAACTGCGAAGACCTTATCGGCATTTTTGAACCGCAACTGGAAGCCAACAAAGATGATGCTGAATGGCTCAAAAAAGCTACCGGACTGCTCAGAAAAACCGGGTGTGAGGAATCCCCCCTCTTTGCCAATGCCTCCGAAGCCCTGTATAAGCTCGAACCCTCGGCTTTTGCTGCCTACAACAATGCCCAGATCTTCATGAAAAAGGGGGACTATGAAAAAGCCGCCGGATACCTCAAAGAGGCCGTTGAGCTGGAAGAAGACCCGGGAAAAAAAGCCAACTATTACTACCGTTTGGGTTTAATCTCCAATGCTCATTTCGGTCAGCCCGTTCAGGCCAGGGATTATGCACGGGAAGCCATAGCGCTGGATGAGGATTTTGGTGATCCTTATATCCTGATAGGTCAGGCCTATATTGCAGGAAGGGAGCGCTGTGGAGAAAATGAATTTGAAAGAGCAGCCGTATTTTGGGCGGCCGTTGATCAGTTCTACAAGGCCAAATCGGTGGACCCCGAAGTTGAAGAGGAAGCCAATGAGCTTATTGAGCGGTTTAGCCAGTATTTTCCGAATAAGGAAGATGCTTTCTTCTACGGATTTTCCGATGGCGACAGCTATACAGTAGGATGTTGGATCAACGAGACCACCAGGGTCAGGACCATCCAGTAAACCGGTCCTGACGGTAGCATCAGTCTTCAACGAATTTGTATCCAACGCCCTTGATGGTAACGATGCGTTCGGCTCCGATCTTCTCTCTCAGTTTTCTTATATAAACATCAATGGTCCGGTCGCCCACCATCAGATCGTTGCCCCAGATATTTTCGAAGATCTTCTCCCGGGTAAAGACCCTGGAAGGTTTGGAGGTCAATAAAAGCAGCAATTTGAATTCCTTCCTGGGCAGATTGAGGTCCCGTCCGTCTATGGAAACCTGGTGCTTTTCCTTATCGATCTTCAGGGTGCCAAATGTCAGGACATCATCACGGTCCCGGGTCTTTTTTCTTATTTGATCATTTCTCTTGAGCAGGGCCTTCAGCCGGCTGATCAATACTTTCGGGCGTATGGGCTTGGTTATGTAGTCGTCACCGCCTGCTTCAAAACCTGCAATCTGGGAATAGTCTTCCGACCTTGCCGTAAGGAATGCGACAATGGTTTGGCTGACTTCCGGGGTTTCCCTTATTATTTCACAGGTTTCCATACCATCCATTTCAGGCATCATTACATCCAGCAGAATAAGATCGGGCTGGACTTTCTTGGCGAGTTTGATGGCAGACCGGCCATCGAGTGCGCTAAATACCTGAAAACCTTCTTTTTTAAGATTGTAACTTACAAATTCGAGAATATCCTGTTCATCGTCGACAATAAGTATCTTGTGATCAACCAGGTTCATCGGGAACGGCTTTAAATTACGACTTAAAGCTATTCCCATTGAATTAACTATGTGTTAAGCAAGCTTTATGAAATGCAGAAATTTGGACTACATTTACCTCCAAATTTCTCTCAATTTAATATAAACTTAAAGTTATAAACGGCTTCATCTCTTTTTAGAATGTACCTTTACAAATTCCATTTTACCCATGGAGGCATTCTATATATTTGTCATTGCTGTTCTGATCCTCCTTGCTGTCTCAGACCTGATCGTTGGAGTCTGTAACGATGCTGTAAATTTCCTCAATTCTGCAATTGGTTCAAAGGCTGCAAGTTTTAAGGTGGTCATGATCCTTGCCGTGCTCGGCGTACTTGTCGGTGCTTCCTTTTCAAGCGGTATGATGGAAGTGGCGCGAAAAGGGATTTTCAATCCCCAGTTTTTCACGTTCAGCCAGATCATGATCATTTTCCTGGCAGTCATGCTTACCGATGTCATATTGCTTGATCTGTTCAATACTTTCGGTTTACCCACTTCGACTACCGTTTCAATCGTGTTTGAGCTCCTGGGAGCCTCCGTGGGCATGGCCACCGTGCTGGTGATGAATGACGCCCAGATCCAATCGGCCGGTGGAGAACTTACAAGGGCAACCGTCGCTTCCTATATCAATTCATCCAATGCTTTATTGATCATATCCGGGATCCTGCTGTCCATCTTTTTTGCCTTCATGGCCGGGGCCATCATACAGTTTATTACCCGGCTGATGTTCAGTTTCAAATACGAGCGTAACCTCAAATATTTCTCAGGCATCTGGGGAGGCATTGCCATAACCGCCATCATCTATTTCATGCTGGTCAAGGGAGTGAAAGGGGCAACCTTTATGACCGATGCTGCAGTGGATTTCATCAACACCAACCGGAATGTAATCATACTGGCATCCCTGGTTGGATGGAGCGTCGTTTTGCAATTCCTGCAATGGATATTCCGCATCAATGTTTTACGTTTTATCGTCCTGGTGGGAACCTTTGCCCTGGCCATGGCTTTTGCCGGGAACGACCTTGTCAATTTCATCGGGGTACCCCTGGCAGGATTGGAATCCTACAAGGCTTTTGCAGCCCACCCCGGTACCGATCCGGACAGTGTTATGATGGTGGCCCTGACCGGGCCCATACCAACGAAAACGCTTTATCTTCTGATTGCAGGAACTATCATGGTTCTGGCGCTATGGACCTCCATGAAGGCCCGGTCGGTGGTCAAGACCAGTATAGACCTGAGCAGGCAGAATGAAGGAACCGAACGCTTTGAATCCTCTTATCTGGCCCGTTCCCTGGTGAGAATGACCGCTTCTTCCGGAAATCTGATGCAAAAAATTCTGCCTCATGCCTTTAACCGGCTTATGGCCCGTCAATTCAATTCAGAAGAAAGTCTGAAGCGGATAGAAAAGGATAAGCTCTCCTTTGACCTTCTGAGGGCTTCGGTGAACCTGGTCGTTGCCAGCATATTAATCGCTATCGGTACCTCCAATAAGCTCCCCCTTTCCACCACCTACGTAACCTTCATGGTAGCCATGGGGACCTCGCTGTCCGATGGCGCGTGGGGACTGGATAGTGCGGTAAACCGCATCACCGGGGTGTTGACCGTTATCGGTGGTTGGTTCATGACCGCCCTGTCGGCTTTCACAGGGGCATTCCTTGTTGCATTATTCATCAACCGGGCCGGTTTAACCGGGATTATTATCATGCTCCTGATTGCAGGTTTCTTTGTGATCCGGACACAATATATCTTCAAAAGAAGACAATCAGAATCGGAAAAAATTGAAGCAGAGGGAGCCAAATCCTCCTACAACAGGGTCGAGATACTAAAGGAAACATCGGAAGAAATCACAAGCAATCTGATCCAGATCAGCAAGTATTTTTTGTTGAGCATCGATCATCTGACGAACTACAAACGTAAGAAGATGAAACAGGTCATTGTGGAAGTCAGAAAACTCAAAAAGATCAGTCAGCGTCACAAATCCAACGTGGTATCGATGATCCAGAAACTCGAAGAAGCCGACCTGGAATCCGGCCCATACTACATCCAGTTGATGGATCAGCTTTATGAGACCATCGATTGTCTGAGTTATATCACGGAACCTGCATTTGCACACCTCGACAACCGGCATCCTGCCCTTACTTCCATGCAGTGCGATGATCTGGATACATTAAAGGAGAATGTGACGGATTACTTCAATTTTCTGCTGAATATCTTTAAGAACGACAAACTTGAAAAGATATCGGAGGCCGACAACACTCAGGATAAATTGATCGAGCTTATCCAGGATTTCAGGAAAAACCAGATCAAGGCCATAAAAAAGTCAAAAGCAAGTACAAAAAACAGTTTGATTTTCCTGGAAATTTTGAACGAAACCAAAAACCTTTTACAGCATGTTGAAAAGCTAATGCTGGCATACAGGGATTTCAAGGAGAATTAAAATAGTCTTAAGCCGGCTCAGAACTTACGGGAAACACCTATTCAACGTATTTATAACCTACCCCCTTAACCGTTTTGATGTGCTTGTCCCCTATCTTTTCCCTCAGTTTACGGATATGTACATCAATGGTGCGGTCACCAACAATGATCTTATCTCCCCATACCATCCGGAAAATCTCGTCGCGGGTAAATACTTTTTCGGGGCGGGAAATCAGCAGGTTCAATAGTTCAAATTCTTTTTTCGGCAAGATCAGATCTTTCCCGTCTTTAACCACCATAAAACGATCCCGGTCGATCACCAACCCTTTTTTCCGTATGATCTTATCCCCGGAATCTTCTTCAAGCCGCTGACGGTCGGCCCGTTTCAAGAGGGCCTTTATCCTGCTGATAAGGACCTTGGGCTTTATGGGTTTGGTGATATAATCGTCGGCCCCGGCCTCGAAACCTGCAATCTGGGAAAAATCCTCACCCCGGGCCGTAAGAAAAGCGATTATGGTATCATCCAGGTTCTTATCCTTCCGGATCTCCTCACAGGTTTCGATCCCGTCCATATCCGGCATCATCACATCCAGAAGGATCAGATCGGGTAAATATTCCCTGGCGATCTTCAGGGCTTCCTGCCCGCTTATGGCGGTCCGTATCTGGAAATCATATTTTTGCAGATTATAGCTGATAAACTCCAAAATGTCCCGCTCATCATCTACCAGGAGGATTTTATATTTACTGTAGTCCATTTTAAGGATTTGTTAACACTGGATAAATTTAATAAAACTCAGCAAATATAGCAGCCATTGGAAAAAACAAAAAAGCCCGGATAATTTCCGGGCCCTCGTATCATAATTGTTTTTGTGTATCAATTATCTGCGCATTTCAACGGTAAGCGTACAATCCCCGCCGGATGGCTCAAGCTGCTCTTCATAATTCTTGTAAGACACATGACTCACAACAAGCTTAACCCCTGAAGCCGCTGACGGACAGGGTACATTAAAGCTTCCATCCAGGTCGGCATAATAGGTCTCACTATCCCCCTCTATCTTAATCTTTGCACCGGGCAGGCTTTCACCGGAAATCTTATCAACCACCGTTCCTGAGATGACCCTGGATCCATTTATATTTTCTTTTTCATTTCCGGCAGCATACAGCTCATTCAACGGTAGCGCCAGGATGGTCCATAGGGTAACATGGATAAGAAAATGTTTCATAATCTATAAGGTACAAATGTAAGACCGGGATATTAAACCATTCTTAAAGTAAGCTGAGGTTTGGATTAAATAAGTGTTAAGTATATCTTAAACGAGTCAATGCCCCAGCAATAAAACCAACCATGAAAACAACCTGTTTCCCTGGTAAGCCCTTATTTATAATGGTTTACATGATCATGCTCACCGCGTCAAGCCTCCTTGCACAGGAAAAAACCAATACAGGAGTCCCCATTCTGAAGGTCTACTGGAACTTTCATCACAGCCTCCGGAAGGATGACCCCGAGGCTGCTTTTGAAATAAAAAGGGTGTATCTGGGTTACCGCCATTATTTCAACACCCGGTTGAAAGCAGAAGTAAAGCTGGATATTGGAAGCCCGGAAGATTTGAGTGAATATTCCCTGATGAGGCGGTATGCCTATTTTAAAACTGCCGGTTTATCCTATACCGCAGGTAGACTTGAGTTGAAGGTCGGCCTGGTGGATATGCAAACATTCAAAGTTCAGGAAGATTTTTGGGATCACCGGTACGTGTACAAGTCCATGCAGGATGAGCACAAATTCGGCAACACGGCAGACATCGGGATCATAGCATTTTATGCTCTGAGCGAGCATCTATCCGTGGACCTGTCTGTTACTAACGGAGAAGGGTATAGAAACCTGCAGGCAGATGATTATTTCAAATATTCCGCGGGGATATCATACCGTCCTGTCGATATTCTTCTCACCAGGGTTTATTACGATATCATGAACCATCCCGGGGCCAACCAGTCGACATTCAATGTTTTTTCGGGTCTCACCATACGCGAATATAAACTGGGTCTGGAATATAACCTTGTCAACAACTGGGACTACTTTGCAGGAAAACAACTTACAGGGATTTCTGTATACGGCATGTACCAATTAAGTCCACAATTTGAATTATTCGGACGTTTTGACCGCCTGAGTTCAAACAAAATAGGAAATGAAGAGATCCCATGGCACCTTTCCCGGGATGGGTCGGCACTGATAGGGGGTGTTGCATTTGTGCCCATGGAGCATGTACAAATATCCCTGAACTATAAAGACTGGGTTCCCTTTGCCGCCAATCTGGACCATCAGGCTTTTATCTACCTTAATCTTGAATTTAAGTATTGAAAATGAACGGGTACAAATCATTCAATTCTTCAACCACGGCGATCATCTTCTACTTGATCCTTATTTGCAGCCCGGCTTGCCGTAAAAGCGATTATTTGGTTAAAGAAGAGGTATTAATACAGGATCATGGTGGCGGAACCGGCACGGTGACCTGGGAAAATGATAAATCCTATCTGCTTGAAGGCTTTGTTTTCGTTAATGACGGCCAGGTACTAAGTATTGAACCCGGCACGGTGATTCGTGCACGAACCGGTCAGGGAACAGCTGCCAGCGCACTCATCGTTGCCAGGGGCGGCAAAATCATTGCTGAGGGCACACCGGATCAACCCATTATTTTTACCGTGGAAGGAGATGATCTCAAAGGCTCCGTCCCCGCTGATGCCAGCGGACTCTGGGGTGGTCTGATCATCCTGGGCGATGCTCCCATCAATGCTCCGGTCGGTGAATCCCATATTGAAGGTATTCCACTAATCGAAGCCCGCGGGTTGTATGGGGGATATGATCCGGAGCATAATGCCGGTATTCTGCGTTATGTATCCATTCGCCATGGCGGCACCAATATTGGCGAAGGCAATGAGATAAATGGTTTGACCCTGGGGGGCGTGGGACGGGGCACCACCATTGATCATATAGAGGTTATTTCCAATGCCGATGACGGGGTGGAATTTTTTGGAGGAAACGTGAACTGCAGTCACATCGTCGTTTCGTTTTGCGGGGACGATGCTTTCGATTTCGATGAGGGATATCATGGGCACTGCCAATTCCTTGTAGCCATTCTGGATGATGAAAAAGGTGATCACGCGGCAGAACACAGCGGTGGTCAATATCTGGCACAAACCACACCCTATACCGTACCGGTGATCGCGAACGCGACCTATATCGGTCATTATTTACAAAAAGACAGTGCCCTGATCTCTTATAATTCGAATGGCGGAGGACTCTATTATAATTCAGTGTTTACCGATCAACCCACTGGAATAGAACTTGAATATAATGAAAATGAAAGCAATTGTTACGATCAGTTTCTCCGCGGTAACCTGGGTTTTTATAATAATGTTTTTTCAAGGGTAGCCCTGGAAGATACAAGTTCCTGGATTCGTGCCTATACAGATGATAGTGGAAACCCGGACAGCATCAACCAGGAACTGCTCGATCATCTTATCAAGGAAAACAATAAACGAATCTCAATAGAGATTGGGAGGAAAAGCGGAAGCGTTCAATTGTTACCGGGTTCATATCAATTCAGGGATTTTACAGAACTTCCCGGGGCCTTTTTGAAGGAAACCAATTATAAAGGGGCGTTTGGTACTTTTGACTGGCTTTCGGGCTGGACGCTTACAGCCGAATCGGGAGCATATCTTAAACCATGACAGGGGTGGTTGCAGATCGCGGTTGTTTGTAATGGGCTGCCGGAATAATTCTACTGCCGTCCTGAAAAAACTACACAAAGTTTGTTTTACGGTTTTTGGGGACGGTCAACCGAGCTACCGGTGGTTTTCTCTGAGAAGGTCGTTGATCTTCTTTACCGGGTTGAAGGTTTCGAGGGGGACTTCCACGAAAAGGGTGTTCCAGTCCGACATGGAACCGTTCCACAAACCGGGTAATTCAAGGGCCTTCAGATCCCTGCCGTCCTTGGATTTCCTGCTGATAAAACCGGTATCGGGATCCCTGTATTCGATCAGGGAATAATGACCGCCTCCCGGCCGGGTGAAGGTGCATACGATGTCCACCGGGTTGAAATGGGTGGCCCCTTTGGCAATATCCTGCTGGTCCCGGTCCTCCGGATCAATCTGGTTGCTTTCGGCAATCTGCAGGGATACAGAACCATCCTGGTTCTTCGCCCAGAAGGGTCCGCCCCCGGGGTCGCCCTGGTTGGGCACCATACCGCATACGCGAAGGGGGCGGTCCAGCTTTTTCCGTAAATACAAAACAAGTGCTTCTTTTTTTCCCCGGCGTATGTTCGGCGGAATGGTAAAGCACAGGGAATCCTGCATGTAGTTCATAGCGGATTTTATGGTCTCAGCGCCGGGATCAGAATCCAGCTTGCTTTTCCACTGCTGTATTTCATCCCAGCTTTGAAGCATGTAACCGGCCAGCGCTTTCTTATAGCGCACCGTAATATCTTTGATCCTGTCGGGGGCAACATTGTCGATATTCTTGATGAATATCAGGTCGGCTTTCAAATCCTGAAGATTTTCGAGCAGGGCCCCGTGTCCTCCGGGCCGGAAAAGTATGCTTCCGTCCTCGTTCCTGAAGGGTTCATTATCCATGGTTGCGGCAATGGTATCCGTAGACGGCTTTTGCTCCGAAAAGCTAATCCGGTAATTCACTTTGTGCCTTGAAGCGTACATCCCGGTAGCGCGGGCCGAGATATCTTCGAACCCGGAACGGTGTTCCGGGGATAGGGTAAAATGAATTTGCACCATCCCCTGGTGATGGCTCGCGTGTAAAGCCCCTTCAACAAGATGTTCCTCGAATGGGGTCCGGGTTTCCCGGTCATAGCGATGAAAACGGATGAGTCCTTTAGGCAGGTTACCCAGGTTAATTCCTTCTTCCGTCAACAGGTATTTCAGGAGCCGGTTCACATTTCTTTCGCGTACCAGTTGTTCCGGGTCCAGACCCTTCATACGGAGGGTTTCCATAAAATACTCGTGAAAGGGAAAATCTTCCAGCCGGTCAATCAACTCGTGGGTGTCCGGGTGGCTTTCTTTTACCTGGTCCAGGGAACCAATTCCCTGCTGAAACACGTCGAAAGCATCCTTGAACATGCGGGTAGCCGCTCCGGAAGCCGGTACAAATTTCTGTATATCAAGTAGTTTTTGTTTCTCTTCATATAATTGGCCCAGTTCCCTGATCTCTTCCTCTTCAAGCCGGCGTATGCCGTCGCCTGCTGTGGCGGGACGATCCAGGGGCAGATAGGAAAAACCCCTCTTGAAACGTTCCAGTTGCAGGGTAACCTGGCCGGGCTCCATACCCCTTGCCTTGATTTGTTTCAGATCTTTCTTCGTAAAACTCATAATGCACGATAGATTAAGTGACTATCCCCAAGCTTCCATCATTTCCATGGCTGCTTCGCGGCCTGCCTGTAAGGCACGGATATTATCCTCTACGACTTTATCCCCTTTGGACCTGAATAAGGTCTTCACGGCATCCTCAAAAGCGCCGAATGGGATCATAAGATGATGAGAGGCAGCACCCAGAAGAACAATATTGGTGGAACGGATCGCCTTGATCTTCCTGGCCATGGCATGGGCATCCAGTAATATATGCCGGGGTATTTTTCTTATCTCCTGCTCTATTTCTCCGGTATCGGGATAATCCGGGATATTGACAAAAGCTTCGCTGTTAACCACCAGCCAGCCGCTTTGGGAAAGGTAGGGCAAATACCGCAGCGATTCCATGGGCTCCATGCCTATGATCAGGTCGGCCTGTCCCTTTGGAATCAAATCCGAGGCTATCCGACCCCCTGACATTCTCAAGTGCGATTGCACCGCTCCTCCCCTTTGGCTCATGCCGTGGACCTCGGCTTGTTTTAGGTTCAGACCCCGGTTGATGGCTGCCAGACCGATGGTGGCAGCGATGCTCAGTATCCCCTGACCACCAACCCCGGCCAGAATGATGTCTTGTTTTTGTGTCATAATTATGTTGCAGTTGCTGCTTTTTTCTTTTTACGGGCGGTTTGAATGCATTCCCTCTGGGTTATTACCACGCTGACCCCCCTGTAGGCCAGCTCTTCCTTCAGAACCCGTACATTCTCCCCGTGGTGCTTCTTCAGGGGATTCAGGACATGGATGTGATCCTTTTCCACGCCCAGTCCTTTGCATATATCCACCAGGCGGCCGGTTCCTGCACTTTCCTGCCCGCCGGTCATGGCTGTGGTTGAATTATCCGAAATAATTACAGTTACCGGGGTCCGGTCGTGCACTGCATCCAGCAAACCGGTCATACCGGAATGGGTAAAGGTGGAATCCCCGATCACACAGGCGGAAGGATGCATGCCGGCATCGGCAGCACCTTTGGCCATGGTGACGGAGGCTCCCATATCCACACAGGAATTGATAGCATTAAAAGGAGGCAGGGCGCCCAGGGTATAACAACCTATATCGGAAAACACCCTTCCCTTGCCCCAGGAAGCGATGGCCTCATTCAGGGCCAGGAAGGTATCCGCATGTCCGCATCCTTTGCACAGGGCCGGGGGGCGTTTGGTTACCAGGCCGGGTACATTATAAGCATATTTGGTTTTGCCGCCGAGTGCTTCCAAAACCAGGTCGGGATCCAGTTCACCGTCCCGCGGCAGGGTCCCGTCCAAACGACCGTGAACGGGCCTGGTAAGATCCAGCAGACCCTTGATGCTTTCTTCGACCAGGGGATAGCCCTCTTCAAGGACCAGAAGCTCTTCGCTATTCTCATAGATCTTCCCGATAAGATCGACAGGCATGGGATATTGGGCTATTTTCAGCACATGGCTGTCAAAGCTTTCCTCCGGCATGTTTTCAAGCAGGTAATTGTATGCCAACCCGGTGGCGATGATGCCCCGTTTTGCTCCTTTTACCGGTGTATAACGATTGAACCTGCTTTTTTCAGATTCTTCAAGGAACATAGCCTGTTTCTCCAGCAGGTTCTTGTATTTTTCCCGGGCCAGGGCCGGGAGCAATATAAACTGGGTCAGGCCGGGCATTGCCCCCCGGTTCTGTTCCCGGGGTTCCTTTCGCCTGACCCCTGACCGGGAATGGGCCAGGCGCGTGGTTATCCGAACCATGACCGGCACTTTGTACTTTTCGGACAGCTCGTAACCGTAATGAACCATATCATAAGCTTCCTGCTGGTTCGAAGGTTCCAGTACCGGCACCATGGCGAACTTCGCCAGATAGCGGCTATCCTGTTCATTTTGTGATGAATGCATGGATGGATCATCCGCCACGGCCAGGATCAATCCGCCGTTTATGCCGGTGACAGCCGAATTGATAAAGGGGTCCATGGCGACATTCAGGCCCACGTGTTTCATGCATACCATGGTTCGTTTGCCTGCATAAGACATGCCCAGTGCCGTTTCATAGGCTGTTTTTTCGTTGGCGGACCATTGGCTCCTGATCTTGCCCGCCTCAGCTTCCCTGGAAGCCTGAACGTATTCGGTAATCTCTGTTGAAGGGGTTCCGGGATAGGCGTATATCCCCGACAAACCTGCATCGATAGCGGCTTGTCCTATAGCCTCGTCTCCCAGCAGCATCATCTTTTCCATGAAACAGGATGTTTAGGTGTCATTTTAAAAATAAACAAATCACATTTAAGAGGAATGGATATTCGGCAGCTTTTCCCGGAGAGCCGGATGCTTTATAACATCATGCATAGACAGTCAGTACCAGTTTTCTTCTTCCCCCCCGGTTTCTGAATTCACAGAAATAAATACCCTGCCAGGTGCCTAAGTTTAATCGTCCGTGGCTTATGGGAAGGCTTAGCGACTGTCCCAGGATGGATGCCTTTAAATGTGCAGGCATATCATCGGCCCCTTCCAGGACATGGGTGTAATAGGGTTGATTCTCCGGTACCAGCCGGCTGAAAAAAGATTCAAAGTCTTCGCGGACCGAAGGATCAGCATTTTCATTGATGGTAAGCCCTGCCGAGGTATGTTTTACCAGTATGTTCAACAGTCCTTTTTCAGGTAACCGGGGTAAGTGACCGCTGATCACGTGGGTGATCAAATGAAATCCGCGTGGATATGAGTCGAGTGTAATTTCTTTTTGCCAGAGCATATTTCAAGTTCATTTTAAGTTCATTTAAAGACCAAAGTTACCAGTTATTCGTTTGCTAATAAAATTAGCTATATTCAGATTTTTTATTTTCCGTCTGCTGCATGCCTTTTATTCTGATAGACAAAGCTTATACCCGGATGATCTTTTTGCTCATCTTTTGGTTGTGCCTATTCGTTCCGGGCCAGTTATTTGCACAACATACGGCTGTTATCCGGGGGCGTGTGACAAGCAGTATCAATAAACCTGTATTTTCAGCAGGGATCACCATTCCCGGAACGAGCACCGGCACGGTTACCGGCAAGCAAGGTTATTATGAACTGAGGGTTCCCGCAAACGAGGAGATTACCCTGCATGTCTCCTGTCTTGGATACGAATCCAGGGACCTGGACTTACAGCTGGAAGGCGGAACAACAAGGGAGCTGAATATTCAGCTGGAAGTATCTTACCAGGACCTGGAGGAGGTAGAGATCCGTTCGGCGGAAGACCGTACAACGACCCTGAGCCGGATCAACATCAAATCCATCCGGGTCTTACCCAATCCCAGCAGCAGTATTGAGGACCTGATCAAGACCCTGCCGGGAGTAAGCTCCAGCAATGAACTCAGTACGCAGTACAGGGTACGCGGGGGTAATTTTGATGAAAACCTGGTGTATGTCAATGATGTTGAGATCTACAGGCCCTTTCTCATCCGCTCTGGACAACAGGAAGGTCTCAGCTTTGTCAATTCCGATATGGTTTCTTCCATTGAATTTTCTGCCGGCGGATTTGAAAGTCTGTACGGCGACAAAATGTCCTCGGTATTGGATATTAAATACAGAAAACCCCATAATTTCAGCGGATCGGCCAGCATGAGCCTTCTCGGCGGCAGTCTGCACCTCGAGGATGCCCCGGGTGATCAGCGATTTACTTATTCAACGGGAATCCGTTACAAAACCACCCAATACCTGCTGAGCAGCCTGGAAACCAAAGGGGAATACAGGCCCAGGTTCCTGGATGTACAAACCTACATGACCTATCAGCTTACACCTTCAACAGAGATCAGCTTTCTGGGGAACATATCCAGGAACAGTTACGAATTCATTCCTGAGACCAGGAGCACAGAATTCGGAACTTTCAGAGATCCCCTGAACCTGGTGATCTATTATGACGGACAGGAAAATGACAATTTCAACATCTATCAGGGTGCTTTATCTGCATTGATAAGGCCCCGGCAGGACCTGTCCCTGAAATTCATAGCTTCCGCTTTCAATACCCGTGAAAATGAATCCTTCGATATACAGGGACAGTATCTGCTGAACGAGCTGGACAATACAGCAAATTCAGAGACCTATGGAGACAGCATCCTCAACCTGGGTATCGGCACTTTTCTGAATCATGCACGGAACGAACTGAATGCCTACGTTTGGTCCTTTTCCCACCTGGGCTACGCGGATGCCGGCATCAACAAGATACGCTGGGGAATCCGTTACAAGCATGAACGCATCTTTGATGAGATCAGCGAGTGGGAAATGATCGACTCGGCCGGTTATTCCCTTCCCTGGTCTGATGAGGCCGTCAATCTCAGCAAGATCATAAAATCAAACAACAACCTGGTGTCGAACCGCCTGACTGCTTACCTGCAGGACCGCATTGAGTTCGGGCCCGATTCCCTTCGGTTTTTTCTGAATTTAGGATTGCGGGCATCCTACTGGGATATGAACGGTGAATTTTTGCTGAGTCCTCGGGCCACCCTGAGCATGGTTCCCAAGTGGAACCGGGACCTGGTGTTCCGCTTATCCGCCGGTTTGTACTACCAGCCCCCCTTCTACAAGGAACTCCGGTATCCAAACGGAAGCCTGAACCGGGATATTAAGGCACAGCGCTCTATCCACTATGTTTTGGGCGGAGATTATGTCTTTACAGCGTGGAACCGTCCGTTCAAGCTGACAGCTGAAATATTCCACAAGAGCCTGAGCGATCTTATTCCTTACAAGGTCGACAACGTACGCGTTGAATACAGTGCCGAAAATATGGCTTCGGGATACGCCACGGGGATGGACCTGAAACTGAACGGCCAGTTTGTGCCCGGTGCCGAATCCTGGGTCAGCATAGGATTATTGAAAACCATGGAAGACATCGAGGGGGATTATTACATCAACGATGAAGGGGTCAGGGTGGAACCGGATGCTTATCCCAGGCCGACGGACCAGCTTTTAAATTTCGGTCTCTTCTTCCAGGATTATTTTCCGAACAATCCTTCATACAAGGTCCATCTTACCTTTCTTTACGGAAGCAGGATGCCCGTTACCAATCCACTGAACGACCGGTACGACCAGAAATTCCGTATGCCTTCTTATAAGCGGGTGGACATTGGGTTTTCCAAGGTTCTGAAAAGTAAAGAAAAAAGCCTGCCCGAAGGGAATCCTTTCAGGCATTTTGAAAGCATCTGGCTCAGCGGTGAAATTTTCAATCTGTTGGGCGTAGAAAATACTATTTCTTATCTTTGGGTCAAGACCGTGTACAACCAGCAGAACCTCCCCGGACAGTTCGCTGTTCCTAATTATTTGACATCAAGAAGATTCAATATTAAGCTGACAGCCGAATTTTAAGCTGCTTTACAGAAAATATATATTTGCAAATATTCAAGAAAAAAACTATGGAACTATGGAATCAGTAAAAGTAATGAGCACCCGGGATTATATAAAAAGAGAAAACCGTTACGGTGCACATAATTACCATCCCCTGCCGGTGGTCCTGGATAAGGGGGAAGGCGTTTTTGTATGGGATGTGGAAGGAAAGCGTTATTTCGATTTCCTTTCAGCCTATTCCGCCGTAAACCAGGGACACTGTCATCCCCGGATCATCCGGGCCATGACCGAACAGGCCCACAAATTAACCCTGACCTCCAGGGCCTTTTATAATTCCGTTCTGGGAGAATTTGAAGAATATATAACCAAAATCTTCGGCTACGATAAGGTTTTACCGATGAATTCGGGTGCAGAAGGGGTGGAGACAGCCCTGAAGCTTTGCAGAAAATGGGCCTACAAGGTCAAGGGTATACCCGAAAACGAAGCCAAGATCCTGGTGGCTACCGAAAATTTCCACGGCCGCACCATCACCATCATCTCCATGTCAACCGATCCCGATTCATACAGTGGTTACGGACCTTATACCCCTGGCTTCATCAAGATAAAGTACAACGATTTCAATGACCTGCAAAGGGTGCTCAGGGAAGAAGAGAATATCGCCGGGCTGATGCTCGAACCCATCCAGGGAGAAGCCGGTGTGGTGGTCCCTGACGAAGGTTACCTGAAAAGAGCCCATGAACTGGCAAAAGAGCACCAGATCCTGTTCATTGCCGATGAGGTCCAGACCGGGATCGGACGTACCGGCAAGATGCTGGCCTGCGAGCATGAAGGAGTAAGGCCCGACGTGGTGATCCTCGGAAAAGCGCTGTCAGGCGGGGTATACCCGGTTTCTGCGGTACTGGCGGACGATGACATTATGCTCACCATCAAACCCGGCGAACACGGATCCACTTTCGGGGGCAATCCCCTTGCGGCTAAGATCGCCATTGCCGCACTGGAAGTCATAAAAGATGAAAAACTGGGAGACAATGCTACCCGGCTGGGTGAAATATTCCGCGAAGAACTCAAATCCATTCGGTCGGATCGAATCGAGATCGTGCGGGGTAAGGGTTTATTGAATGCGGTGGTCATAAAGCCCCAGGGGGGTAAAACCGCGTGGGATGTGTGCCTTGCCCTGGAGAAAAACGGTTTGCTGGCCAAGCCCACCCACGATCACATCATTCGTTTTGCTCCGCCGCTGGTGATCACTGAGGATCAACTTCACGAGGCCATCGGGATCATTAAAAAGACCATGGCGGAATTTGACTGAGAAAGCTTGTAAACGATAAAGAAGGAGCTGTCTCAATAGCAGGTAGCCCCTTTTTTATTCCATGGGTTTGAGTTCACCCGATATTTGTACGTAGACCACTTCAGCGATCTTCTTGTTTACCACGCTGGGGATCTTGATCTCATGTTCGGCAAGCAGAATATCGAATTCCGCCTCAAAGCGGATGCTTTGGCCCGATTTGGTGAGCTGAACCGGTATGTCACGCTTTTCCTTGATCCCATGGATCAATAACTGACCGGATGCGGTTACCCGGTATTCACCGTCCCGCTTAAGGTCCACATCTTCTTTGATGCGTCCGTTGAACTTGGCCTTGGGGTATTTGTCCGTCTCCATATAATTCTCGTTGAAATGAACCCTTTGGAGGTTGGAATTAAAGCCTTCGAAGGATTCAACGTTTATGGCAAAGGCGAAACTGCCGTCATCCAGGTTCAGTATCCCCGCAAGACCGTCAGACCGGGCTTTGATCAGTTCCATGGGGGCGTCCGATGTAAAGGAAACCCTGGCATCCTCTGTAAAATAAAGGATATCTTCTTTCTGCATTGCCGTGAACAACAGGAAAAAAACTGCGCCCAGCAAGAAGTTATGTTGTTTCATTGATTTATTGATTTATTGATTTATGGATTGGTTTAGTTTTTTAGTTCGAATACACGGATCAGGTTGAATCCGAAATAGATCTCTCCATCGGTCCAGGAGGATCGGGTTTCAGCAATAAATCCGCTTTCGAACATGGCCTGGGCATTGGTGATGTGGATCTGAAACACGTGCCCTCCCGTTTCTATATCGAATCCCAGCGAGAAGGAATCGTAAAACTCGTCAGCCGTTTCGCCCGGAAACAGGTAATAGTATTCCCCGTTGAATGAGACCCGCGAGCCGAGTTTCACCCGGCCACCGGCTCCCAGGGCGAATACATCATTCTGATCCCCCGCGGTTTCAACCAGGTTCCTGTGGATCAGGGCAGGTGCAAGCTGAAAAGACAGGGCCGGACTGAATTTGCGGGAGATCAGCAGCTGGTGAACATAACTTAAGCGGGAAGAAAAAAGCTTATCCCTTTCCTCAACCCTCCATTTCAGACTGCTCAGTTCCATGCCTGAGAACCAGGTTACGGTAACCGGCACATTTTTCAATCCGGTGCTTTGCCTGAAGATCTTGTACTTCACATGACCGTCAAAGGTCTTTCCCTGGGTGCTCCGGCCTACACCCAATCCCAATCGCTCACCGATACCGTACAGGAAGGCAAAGCGCATGGTTGCCTGGTCGATACCGAAAAAATCGTAGGCTCCCCGGGTAATGTCACCGAAACGATGGGCAATATTCAGTATCAGGTCCCCGTCAGCCGGTATTTCTGTGGAATGTCCGTTAACGATCCGGGTGCCTTTGAAAGTGGCGATGGCATAATCACGGGATTGGATTTTTTCCTCGAGCATGGCATCCAGGTCCTGGGCATTGAGGATACCCGGACCCGCGATCAGGCTTAAAACAATCGCGTACAAAAGGGTTTTCATGGCGAATTAGTTATTAGGGGCACCTGCATTGACCCATAATTCAACTTTAAGAATATCGCATTCAGGCAATTTGGGTAGTCCCTCCGGCATTGGTTCATAACCGGGATCGTGGCGTATGGCTCCCAGGAAAGAACCATCGTTCAACGATTCCATAAGATTGTCGTATCCTTCCAGTATCACGTTTCCCTTGGCATCCATAAGGGAATGACAGGCAATGCAATCGTTTTCTTCAAGTAGGGGCAGAATGAAGGTGGAATAGGAATAATCGGAGGTGTCACATTCCGTCGTCCCGTACAGTTCTTCTTCATTATGGTATTCGCAACGGGGAAGCAAAGTCAGAATGATTGCTCCTGCTATCAGCAGAAGTACCAGACGCAAGCTTTTATCATGCATAGAAATTTAGGGTTTGCTGATTTTCTCATGCCGATGCAAATTTCAAAGCCAAGTTAGGC
>CAYQQR010000061.1:0-15144 GCA_964420035.1 uncultured Bacteroidaceae bacterium
TTTAATTTTTCTTCTCGAAGCAGAGCTTCGGGGAACTAACCCCATAGAGATTAGATAAATTTATGTTTTTATCCGATGCAAGTCAACAATTATTCTCAGGAAGAATAATTTAGAATTATTCCTTACAATCATTTAAGCATATTTGCGTTTTATTATATCGTTGAACCAAAAAAATAAGCATTCTTTCAAACTATGGATATCAAAGTGAATGGGAAGGATCTTTTCGATCTGTCAAAAGAAGAATTGATCCAGGCGGACAAAGAGATCAAGATGGCCTATTTACAGGTGGAACAGAAAGACAATAATAAATTCCGGATCGGGGACCGGGTGCGGGTCGACCAGCGCGGAGAGATCATAGAAGGCGTGGTTGAAACCATCAGCAGCAAATCACTGGGCGTAAAAGTCGGTAAAAAGCAAGTGATCGTTTCTCCCCGCAAAGCAGAATTACTCTCTTAATACCCGGCTTCCTTCAGCCATATTATCGTGCTACGGTATTTATATTCTATCTAAACAACTCATGAATAATGAGGGTGCAGGTCATGATTTTTGTATTATTCTCTGAATAATTTCTTGATTTGCATCCTATGGAGTTTATACAAACAGCTCTCTTTGTTGTCCCGGTTTCTTACCGGGTTGGGATTATTATTTTTCTTTGTCTTTATCTTTACAGTCATTCACTTACGGCACAAAAGGGGCCTGAACTTCGGGAAGCGATAGCTTTCCATGAGGACCTCGGTATCGAAGACCGGACTTACATTAACGGCCGGGCCTTTATTGAAACCCGAAGAGGCGTCCATGGTCATCCTTTCTTTATTGACGAATCCTGGCAATCAGGCAGGGTGCAGATCAAGGGTCGTTTTTATGCTGATCTGAACCTCAGGTATGATGCTCATCTTGACCAGCTGCAATACAATCATTTCTCCCATTCAGGGCCGCATATCCTGATCATCAATCCCCGGATAATCCGGTCTTTCGAACTTGACGGCCATAAATTCGTTCCCATCCGGAAACATCGGCACCTGGAGGATGGCTTTTATGAATTGGCCCATGAAGGCTCTTTGATCTTGTATATCAGCCACAGAAAATATATTCAGGAGCAGACGGTTAATGCCGGGGGTATCTATGTGAATAAAAAACAATGGTACCTGGAGCATGAAGGCCGGGTGAACCGTATACGTTCCAGGAGAAGTATGCTGAAAGCTTTACCGGGTCATCAAAATGAAGTGAAGAAATTTATCCGGGATAATTCTATTGTCGTGAAGAATGCTACGGACAGACAGATCATCAGTATTTTAGAATATTATGAAAGCCTTATTTAATCCATGAGGCGAAGAATCTGCATAGGGCTCTGCTCATTGATTTTTGGTTTCGATCTTTTCGCACAAATCGATGAATGGCCCCTGATACAGGAAAACTACGGTGGAGCACCATTTATTGAATTTGTTGCCTCCGTTGAATCAGGACATCCCGTGGAGTTCTTTTACAGGGACGGATGGGTTTCCGATCTCCATGTTGCATCCTATACCCCTCCTGCAAGGCTGGATAAAATCCTCGAAGCAAGCTTCGCAAATAAAGATATTTATTTTACTTCACTGGCCCCCGGCCAGGTTATACTCACCCGGGAGCGTTTCATCCGGGAAAGCATACCGGACAGCTATTTCAATATTGCTTCAGAGGCCGGTTTGACGCGGACCAAAGAAGAAGGGGAAGAGGAACGACCCGTAAAGAGCAATGGCAACCACCGCAGCCAGGTCATCTATATCGGTTCGCCCAACCTGGATAGCAGGGGCGGCATGGTCACTCTTTCGGGTTATGTAAGGGAAAGCGAGACCGGCGAACCCATCGTGGGGGCGGTGGTTTATGTTGAAGATACGGAAACCGGGGTTATAACGGACCTTTCCGGCTACTACGTTCTTACGGTCCCCAAGGGCAGGCACCAGATTCGTTATCACAGTCTGGGCAGGGCCGATGTTACCATGCAGGTGGTATTGCACAGCAATGGAAGTCTGAGCATGGAATTGAGTGAAAAGATTGCTCAACTCAGAGATGTAGTCGTGGTAGCTGATAAATACCAGAATGTTGCAGGCATGCAATTGGGTCTCGAACGGGTCGACATCAGGACCATCAAGCAATTGCCAACCAGCATGGGGGAATCTGACATTCTGAAAGCGGTCCTTTTATTGCCGGGTGTTCAGACCGTTGGTGAAGCAGCTTCCGGTTTTAACGTGCGTGGAGGGAGCACCGACCAGAACCTGATTTTGATCAATGATGCACCCATCTTCAATTCATCACACTTTTTTGGTTTTTTCTCTGCATTCAATCCCGATGTAATCAAAGAATTTGAGTTA
The DNA here is from genome assembly GCA_964420035.1 of uncultured Bacteroidaceae bacterium. Taxonomy (GTDB): domain Bacteria; phylum Bacteroidota; class Bacteroidia; order Bacteroidales; family SM23-62; genus CAYQQR01. The sequence goes on from CAYQQR010000061.1 coordinate 2,349, forward strand.
TATAAAAGTGGTATTCCAGCAGAATTCGGCGGCAGGCTTTCCTCGATCTTCGATATAACGACCAAAAACGGGAACAGTAAGAATTTTTCCGGGGTTGGAGCCATCAGCCCGGTATCGGGTCGCCTTACCCTGGAGGGGCCCATCATTAAAAACAAGGCAAGCTTTATCGTGGGTGGCAGGAGCACTTATTCAGACTGGCTCTTAAAGAGGATAAACAGCAAGGAACTGGAGAACAGCGATGCTTCATTCTACGATGTCAATGCCAAATTAAGTTTCAGGCTAAACGACAACAATACCCTTGCTGCATCGGCCTATCAGAGCTCCGATTTTTTCCAGTTGCACTCGGATACCACCTATAATTACCTGAACAGGAATGCAACCCTGAGCTGGAAACATATGTTCAGCAGCCAGTTCTTTACGGAACTGTCCGGGATATACAGCTATTATTCCTATGATGTTACCAGCCGGTCGGATCCCGCGCGTGCATTCGATCTCAAATATGCCATTGATTACCGGCAGGCAAAAGCCGATTTTTCTTATTTTCCCGGCCACAGGCATGAAATAACTTTTGGTGCATCCAGCATCTGGCACAAACTGGAACCCGGCACCCGGCGGCCCCGGGGAAGTGAGTCCATCATTGTACCCAGGATTCTGGCTGTGGAAAAGGCGACCGAAAATGCCGTATACCTGGGTGATGAATTTAAAGTATCCAACAGTCTGTCGATATACGGAGGATTGAGATATTCTTTCTATTTGTTCCTGGGACCACAAACCGTATATCAATATGATGCCGGCTTACCCAAATCGGTGAACAGCATCGCAGACTCCACCGGCTATAAAAAAAATGAGCTGATCCGGTTTTATTCAGGACCTGAATGGCGCATCCTGTTGCGATACAACCTGGATGATTTTTCTTCCCTGAAGCTCAGCTATAACCGGATGAATCAATACCTGCACATGCTGTCCAATACAACGGCCATCTCTCCCACGGATACCTGGAAGCTGTCCGACACGTACATCAGGCCACAGATTGGTGACCAGGTGGCCCTGGGATTTTACAGGGATCTATGGAAGAGGCAGGTTGAGACTTCCGTTGAAGTATATTATAAGAATATCCGGGATATCCTGGAATATAAGGGAGGAGCAGAACTCCTTCTTAATCAAAATATTGAAACGGATGTAATCAATGCTCACGGGAGGGTCTACGGGATAGAACTGATGGTCAAGAAAAAACGGGGCAGGTATAATGGCTGGCTGAGTTATACCTATTCCCGTTCCCAGGTCAGGGCCAAGGGAAATTTTATGGAAGAAACCATCAACGGGGGTGATTGGTTCCCGGCAAATTACGATAAACCGCATGATTTTACCATCGTAGGCAATTACAAGTTTTCCCGCCGGTTCAGTATTTCCGCCAACATTACGTACAGCACCGGAAGACCCATTACCTACCCGGTTGCAAAGTACTGTTTCAGGAGCACGGTATTATTGCATTATTCCGACAGGAATGAATACAGGATACCGGATTATTTTCGCCTGGATCTTTCCTTGAATCTTGAAGGCAACCTGAAATCCAAAAAACTGGTTCATTCATACTGGTCCCTTTCGGTCTACAACCTGACGGGCCGGGACAATACATACAGCATCTTTTTTACAGCCGGGGACGATGTCGTAAGAGGATATAAACTTTCGGTGTTTAACAGGCCCGTCCTGACACTGAGCTATTCCTTCAAGTTCTGAGGAAAATGGATCGGAGGATAACCATATGGATCATTCTTATCCTGGCAGTAGCCGGGCTGAACCGGTGCATTGAACCCTTTGAGCCGGATATTGAACGTTATGACAACCTGTTGGTGGTTGATGCAACCATAACCGACCTGGAGGAGCAATATGTGGTTTACCTGCGCAGAAGCTTTCCCTATAACGATAATGAATGGCTGCCGGAACGTGATGCGACGGTTGCCGTTGAAGATGAAGATGGCAATAGGTATTCGTTTTACCAGGGCCGGTACAAGCGGGGTCGGTATTATTCCGGTACCGGGCAATTTGTTGGTGAAGCCGGTAAAAAATACAGAATTCATATCACTACGAAAGAGGGTAAAGAATTCCGCTCCGATTGGGAATATATGAAACCATCGCCCGGGATCAGCGACCTGTATTATGAATATGAAGAATACCTGGATGACAATAATGAGAAGGTGCAAGGCATCCGAATTTATCTGGATACAGAAGATACGGATAATGAAACCCGTTATTACCGCTTTGAGTGGGAGGAAACCTGGGAATATACAACCCCCCTGTTGCACCCCAATAACGCTGCGATCGAGTTTTGTTACCGGGACGACTCATCCGGTTTATTGCAGCTTGCAAGGACGGATAACCTGACTTCTGACCGGCTCAACAAGCACGAGGTGGTATTTGTTTCGAACAGCACCAACCGGCTGGGAAGAACTTACAGCATTAATGTGAAGCAATATGCACTTCACCTGGATGCCTATGAGTTTTTCGATCACGTGATCAATGTGAACCAAAATATGGGAACCCTTTTCGATCCCATTCCGGTCTCTGTCAGGGGGAATATATCCTGTATTACCGACCCCAATGAACCGGTACTGGGTTATTTTACGGCTTCGGGCGTTTCTGAAAAACGCCTTATGGTACATCGTGAAGATCTGCCCAAAAGTCTTTATGTGCCCAGCGGATATGAATTCTGTGAGACCATTTATGTGCAGGAACCGGAGGAATGGACGAATTATATCGAAGAGGGTTGGATCTATTACGCGCAGTATTATGACCGGGGAATTTTAACCACCATGATGGTGAATGCTACCAGTTGTTACGATTGTACAACGCTCGGCTATACAAAAAAGCCGGATTATTGGGAATAGCCAATGAGAAAAAATACACGTAAGAGTCTTTTTTTGTTGTTCTGTGTACTGTGCAATTCATTTCCGCTCAGGAGCCAGCCAGAAAGCCTGCCGTATCAGGAACAGCTCTATATCCAAACCGACAGGACCTCTTATTTGTCGGGAGAAACAATATGGTTATCTGTGTTTTGCCTTGCATCGGAAGAGCAGCGGCCGAGCCAACTGAGCAAAATCGCCTGCATAGAACTCTTTAACCGGGACGGAGAAAGGGTCCGGCAGGCAGAGATAGCCCTTAGAAATGGCCGTGGAGAGGGTTACCTCCAATTACCATCGTCCATAAGAACAGGTCATTATTATTTACGCGCTTTTACCTCATGGATGAAAAATAACGGCAACAGTTTTTTTTTCAGACAGATATTGACGGTCATCAATCCATTTACCCAGGTCCATTACGGTTCTGAATCCCTATACGATTCCTGCAGTAAACCCCTGCTCAGTTTGATTCCCGAACACGGGGGAGTGATAACCGGTCGGCCCAACAGGGTCATTGTCAGCATTAACAACCATTGCGGTTCATTCATCGATGGGGAAATCCGTTTGCTGAATGCTGATCCTGCCGTCACTGCATCCCTTCAGAAAGCAGGAACCGGTTTATATACTTTTAGCTGCATACCTCATGCAGATCGAGATTTGACTGTGGAATGCAATGTTTCGGGAAAGATTCTTCAACAAACCCTTTACGGCCGGAATTTCAACAACAGGGCCATTGTTTTGACACAGGATGAAAGTGGTATCGGGGTTTCTGTCCTGGTAGAGCCGGGGACCGGCATATCACCGGAAAGAATGAGATTTATTTTGTTTAGCAGAAATCAGAGCCTGAGGCAACGCGAGCTTTCCTTATCAGGTGATCATGATAAGCTAATATTCATGAAGAATGAACTGCCTGAAGGGGTATTTGGTATCCTGGTGCAGGATGAGGATCAAAAAGAAATTACACGAAAATATTTCTATGAACCCCCGGGTAGTGAACTGAACATTCAGGCAACACCAAACACCCGGAAAACAGGCAAAAGAGAACGCGTTGAGCTTGAGCTCCAAACCCTGAATGCGAATAACCAGCGAATGGTTTCGGATCTATCCGTTTTGGTTTCCCCTGCAAAAATGGGTTTCGAATGGCCTCATAGCGATATTTTGCAATATTTTAAAGCCTGCAGTGGAGTCCCGGAAATTTTTTTTCCGGGCCGTCCGGATCAATTCTTTTCAGAGGAGAACTACAGGGAAGTCTTCTTAAGTTGGCTGGCAGCCAGGCATACCGGCATGCCCCTGGTGAAGAATTCCTCCCTGAATGTTAAATTTCCGCCCGATATATACGGTAAAATTGTAAAAGGCAGGATCGTCCGGAAAAACAACGGACAAAATCCTGTGGACGGTCGGGATATCTACCTGGCCAGGGTGGGTGCAGCTGAATTTCTTGATAAATATACCACCGGCCGGGATGGTTATTTTTATTTCAACTTGGAAGAATACCATGATCAGCAGGAACTGGTTTTCAGAGTCTTCGGAGATGACCAGGATATTATGATATTGCTGGAAGATGCCTCTTCCAATATGCCGATGGCTGCTGAAATTCCCCTTTTATACCTGGATGGGGGAGATAAGGAGTTTATAGAACGACAAATGCTGGCCCGGCAGGTTAGGGATGCCTACGGGCTGGAAAAACTGTTATTCGATTCAACAATTACCGATGATATATTTTATGACAGGGCGGATGCTCACTACCTTTTTGACGATTACATCAAGTTGCCTGTCATGGAAGAATATTTCAGGGAGATTATCCGGGAAGTGCTCTTAACCCGTGTAAAAGGCGAACTGAAGATCAATATCCTCGATCGGGGTACCAACCGGATCGTCGGTCCCGATCCCATCTTCCTGGTTGACGGAGTCCCGGTATTCAGTTCGCAACGCGTCCTTGATCTGAACCCACGGGATGTCGTTTCCATAGCAGTTGTGGCTTCCAAATATTTTCTTGGAAATGTTGAGATGGACGGGATACTGGATACCCGTACCAGGAACCAGGAGCTGGCCGGGTTGGAAATTCCCGCTTCCATGCTATTTACGGAATTCACCGGTCCTGCTCCTGCAACTCAACCCTGGCAGCCCGATTACGCGAAACAGGGAACCGGTTCGAGGTTACCGGATCCCCGCTTGCTGCTTTACTGGGATCCCATGCTTCGCACAGGAAAAGACGGCAAAATAAAGATCAGCTTTTATACTTCGGATATACCCGGTGAATACAGCATTGAAATACAGGGTATAACTACTGAAGGCAGCATGGGTTCCTTAAGACTTCCCCTTGTTGTTGAATAAATAATCTCATTCATACCAACTGATTAAGGTACTCTTAATATTTATTCGGTTTCCAGGTAGCCCTTCTTCCATCATATAAATGAATCCCAGCAACGCACCCCAGTGGTAGAAGGGGTCGCTGTTCCTGACATCCTTGCCCACGCCGGTTTCGGCATTGAAGTTTTCACAGATATGTCCTTTCTCTTTCCAGTTTTTCATCATCAGCTCCATGGATTTTACTGCAAGATCATTACGGGCTTCCGGAAGGTCATAATTCAGCATACCCAGATAGACCAGGAAATTCATGGGTGCCCAGATCCTGCCCCGCCAGTATGAATTGTCGGGATATGCCGGATCGTTCCGTGCAATGGACGGGAGGATGTATTCTCCCCAGAAGATATCCGGATCGTAGAAATTCTTCTCTATCATGATCCCGGCCTGTTCCTGGGTGGGAGCTTCCGCCAGCAGGGGATAGAGGTTGGTGGGTGAAATACGGTTGCTGAAATTCCCGTTATCTGTCCTTTTGTTGAGGTATATTCCGTATTCCCCGTTCCAAAGTTCCTGCAGGTTTTTCCTGTAGTAATCCGCGCGGTGTTCCAGTTCTTTTTGGATGGCCCGTTTACCCAATATAGCCGCGATCCCGACCAGGGCCTCACAATCCATAACATACAGGCTCATCAATCCCACATCGGCCAGTTCCATGAGATGGGTGTTCTCGTCAAAAGGAACATCATCATACATGGGCGAGTTATCCAGACCGGATTCATACTTGGCTCCCTGGTGGGTATTCTGTGTTTTCTCCCGGCGATCGCCGAATCTGGGTTCATAGGGATCGGATCCCCAACACAGGTAACCATCCTCATCCCGGTGATCCGCCCACCAGCGGTTCCATACCACCAGTTCATTAAAGACTTCTTCCAGGAACCATTGTTCGGGATGTAAATTATAGATCTCAAGCACCATTCTGGATCCGACCGGGGGCTGCGAACGGTCCCGGCTTTTCAGATCATGGGTGGCTGCAAAATTAGGGACAAATCCGGATTCGGTAATCTCATGGGTGATCTCTACGGCATTGGCAAAGGCCAATTCCTTGTCCAGTGGGGCCAGCATATAGGAAACAAAATAATTGTCCCAGCAAAACAGCACATAACCGTCCCAGCCGGTGTTCCAGATCCTGGATACCGGTGTGATCACCCGGTCCTTGGCCGGATCGTAGATGGTGTTCCAGGCGATCACGGTCTGGACTGCCTCGGCCACCTCCTTCATGGCCCCGAAGCTTTCGAGGTATTTTTCGTGCTTTTCCCTTGCACCGGCAATGATATCCCGTAAAGGCTCCAGTTTCTTTTTGCCGCCTGTCGAAATACCCAAGGCTTCAGTTAGGGAAAATGCCAGGGAGGGATTGCGGTCCTCCAGATTGACAGGCACATGATCCGAGGTGAAGAATACCCGGATCTCAGCAGTGCCTGTCTTCGCGATATAATAATCGTCCTTAATCTCGATGGTCCCCGGGTAATCCCATAAAAACCTGGGTACGGGTATTACAAAACCATTTTCCTGCTTGTCCCGGAGGGGTGTGACCAGGATAAACTGTTCATCATCTTTGACGGCTGATTCTATTTTGAGGCTCAGACTGTTCCAGTGGACCTCCAATGCAGTATAACTGCCGTCGAAGGTGTGTGCCAGGGCTTTGACCCTGGTTCTTTCCTTTGTTTTTTCAGTAAAAAAGAGTTTCTCCAGGAAAGCATTGCTGTCTGCATCATAAAACTGCAGGTCAATGCAAAATCCTTCCGGCAGTTTGACATGAGCGCCTGCATTATAGGTGTTCCAAGTGTTCCATCCTTCCGTCAGATCCTCCTGCAGGGCTTTATACCGTTCCGTTAGCGGATCGGGATCAACTTCAACCCTTTCCGGAGCCTGCCGGCAGGAAATAACAAAAATCAAAAACAACACAAAAAAAACTCGGTGGATCATGATGGCTAATCTTTAACCAGTAAAATTAGGGTTTTAGTCGACTAATACAATGGGAAGTCGGGTTACAGGGATACACAGAACCAAATAAAGTGCATGACAACTTTTCCGCGTGCTTTGCGCCTGTTGTTCGCTTCGCTGTATTTCCGCTGCCGCTGTTGTTCCGCTGCGCTGTGTAAACGGTATCAACGGTATCAACGGTGCCCATGCCCTTAATCCCTTCATCCCTTAATCTCTTAATCTCTGTATCTCTTATGCCCTTTCGCTCTTAAGCTATCTGTCTCAACGTCTCATCGTCTCAATGTCCTCCGTGACCAAATGTTACCAATACGCGGGGCATAATTTCTCGCACCGGGATCGCCCATCGGGCCGGCCGGCTCTTTCTTTCTCTTCGCAGCCGAAAAGGATATTCAGTCCCACCCGGAAATTCACCGTACGTGCATAATAAGGCCAGATCAGACCCGTATGGGTATCCCGGACATACTGCAGGGGGATATGATCGGAGACAAAATAGAACTGTACCGCCGGACCGCCCAGTCTGAGCGCCAGTCCCAAATGATCCGCCCGGTTGTTCATCCAGCTCCATGAAAGGCTGAGTCCGGCCCATCGGACGGGATCACTGGTTGCTGTCAGGGTAAGAGATGGTAAAAAACGTCCGGATATGAGTTCTGTTCTGCTCACCGCGGCAAGATCAAGGTAGGCATTGACTTGGTATTGCGCTCCCATGAAGATTTTAGCTGAAAGCGCGGAAAAATATTTTTCCTGAGTATTGCTGAAAGTAAAAGAATTGCTCAGGGAATCCACCAAAAGTTCCATGAGGTCCGTTTGTTGTTCATCCTGTACCAGGGCTACAAAATCAAATCCCCGGAATTCAAATTCACCCCTGGATTCGAAATTATTTACTTTTTCCCTCCAACGGATAAATCCAAGATCGATAAGACTTGCCGCAAAATTCCAGTTATCATCGTATTCATAGAATACCCCGAAATCCATGGCAAAACCATGATTTTTTGTCAGGAGAAAATCCCCCACGGGATCATCAAATGAGTTGGAGAAATCCACTGATGACACCAATCCGATGCTGTCATATCTTATTTGCATCGGGAATGATGCATTGATGATATAGTGATTTTCGATTTCCAGGTTTATGGGATCCCCGGTGGTAAATAAATTCAGGTCCGATCCACGGGTGGTAAATCCCGTGGTTCCCATCAGGTATTTGGCTCTTGCACCGATCCTGAAACCTTCGTATAACTCATGGGACGCACCGAGCATAAATTGGTGAAAATTTTTGACGTCCACTTCAAGTCCGCTTAATGATATATCCCGGGGTTGATCCCCGGATTCATCCCAGTTCCCGTCTCTCAGATCGATGATCCCCTTGGGCAATCCCAGGGTCGATAAGGTACGGTTGGCCACGTTGAAATGGACATAAAATTCACCCGGGCTGAATCCCGCTCCCGCCAGATTGATCCAGCTTTCCATACGGATGAGATTAATCTTTCCGAGTTTTTTTTCCAGCCTGTCAAAATTCCAGACCACCGAATCGGTATTGAATTTGCTTTCCGGATGGAACAGGTCGTTGTGACCAAATCCGTTATTCTGATAGGAAAAAGCCACAGAGGAGATTACGGGCAATTCTATATAGGTTTTACAAACAGGAAGGATGGCAGGATTGGTGTATATGGATTGAGGAACATGCCTGTTGAAATAAAGGCTGTTATCCTGGGCACGGAGCGGAGTGCTCGAAAGAATTCCGGCAGGCAGGATGAACAGGCAGGGTAATATTTTCTGTATTAAAAATCCCAATCAGAATACGTATTAAAATTCGGCTTTTACAATAACGATTGCACCCATGCTGATATTCAGGAAATAGTCTTCATAGAATTTCACATTCCCGGGAGGGACCGTTTCAAAATTTGCCGTGTTAAGCCTTGCATTGAAAATGAGCTGTTCGGTGTCCCCGATCCCATTTACCCGCTCCTGATCAAAGCGGATCCTGATCACCTCGTGTTCAACAGGATCGGCCTTTCCGTCACCATCGGCATCCATTGCCGCGGCAACAACATTTCTATCCGCGAACAGGGAATCAAGGATATTGATACCGTCTGAAAAATAGATCTGCAGGTGCAGGTCCACGGGAAAACTATTGGTGGTGTTCAGCCTGAATTCTATGGCTTCAATCTCTTCCGGTCTTTCCGTAAGGATACTTTCCAGTTCAAAGGGAGTGGTATCCTAGATCAGTATAAAATCAGCGTAACCGTACAGTGGAAGTTTCAGTTCCACAAAAACGCTGAAACGGCTGGAATCTGTAATAAAGTTCCTTGATTGGCCCCAGGGATTCATTTCCCCGCCAAAGGAATAAACAAAACGTTCGGGATTCCTCTCCAGCACCGCCTGTAAGTTTGTTTCATTGGGATTGACAGAAAAACTGTCTTTTTTACTGCTTCCTATTTCCTGAAAGTCAGGATATGCAGGGATCAGGGGGTGAAATCTGTCCGGGATATCTTCCCCTTCGACATCCATTGTTTCACCCCCGGGAAGTTCTGCATAAAAAACATCGGGATACAGCCCCAGGGGCAGACCGAATGAATTCCTTGTATAAAATGTCAACTCCGGGTTTTTAAAATAAAAAGTGCCCCGGTCGAAGATGTCAAAAAGCTCCACCTCGAAAGATTCCTGGTTGGTAAAGGTCATGATCCGGCCCAGGTATCCGAAAACAGAATGATAAGCCATGGAGGAAAGGTTGATATCGATGTTCAGGATCTCCCCGCCTGCAGGGATCACGGAGGTGGAAGGGGCCAGGATGACTTCCGTAATGATCATGATCACATTGGAACCCTGGTCATTATCTTCAGGAAGGAGAACAGAGGAAGACAGGTCGGTGCTGTTGCCTGTCGAAGGCAATATCAAATGATCCCTGAAGGGGCTTCCGCTATGAATCAGGTTGCTTGTGCCGAATTCAATATTACCGGTAAGACCGGAACTGCTTTGTGCATCGATGTTCAATGTTCCGCTCTTCAGAACGATACGGTCCAACCGGGTCCGGGGATCAGGCATGGGCAGGTCCAACCACAGGGTATCGGTAAAGGAGTAACCACCGGGATAAAGAGCCAGATCCAGGGGAAGTCCGGTATTGTTGGTCCGACTGAAGGAACTGCTGACATCCCGGAGCTGAAAAAATTCACTTGCCTGAGCAGAAAAAACCTCCTTTCCATAAACCAGTGTAATGAAACCTTCCTCATCGGTTTGAAAAACCTCGTTGGAGTCGGGCACGACATCCAGCAAACTGAGTTCCGCGAAACCTATTGGTAAAGCATAGGCACCATCGATATCCAGTCCTTTTCCGATGTTGCTGCTGTCAAATTCCTCCTTTATGCAGGATCCGGCAAGAAAAAGAAATAAGCCAAGCAATATGGCAGAAATCGGTCTCATAATTTGTGCATGTTAATACAAAACGTTTATGCAGGGCAATAGTTTATAAAGGATTTGATGAAAAATGATTTTTCATTGTTGAAAATTCCAGGGGCCATTATCTTTATTGAAATTTTATTCACCCATGAAAAAATTCCTCAGAACGCTATTTGTTTTGGCTATCATGGCCCTGGCGGGGTACCTGGTTTTTACTTTTCTGATTACCCGGAACCGTTACCAGGCTTATCATCTCATTCCGGAAAATGCCATATTCGTTCTGGAAACGGATGAACCCCTTGAAAATTGGGAAGTGATCAGGCAAAGTGCCGTATGGAACCATATGAGCCGGAAAGAATCCATCCGGAAACTCACTGAAGACATCAATGCTGTTGACAGTGTTATAGAAAACAACAAGCTGCTTTTCAAAGTGCTGGGTTCCCGGAGCGTTTGGTTATCGGTGCATCCTGGGGAACAAAACAGGCTGGGCGCCTTGATCATCATGGACCTGCAAAGGTTGAAGGAACTGGAAGGCCTGAAGAAATATGCCAATTCTTTTCTGGGAGAAAGTTTCACGGTTACAGAACGTGATTATCAGGGTCATGAGATCCTGGAGGTTTTTTCAGATAAAAGCCGGAAGATGTTCTATCTCTCGGTCTATGAAAACCTGTTGTTGCTAAGTTTTGATCAGCAATTGCTGGAAGCTTCATTGAGCCAGGCGGCAAAGAATGTGCTGAGCAAGGAGGAGGATTTTCTGACCATCAGGAACCGGGTCGCGGGCAAGGATATGTTCCGCTTTACTTTGCACCATGAATTTCTCGAACAGTTTCTCAGCCATTATCTTGAAGAAGGCAACACGATCATGGGCATCCTGAACGAAAGTCTTAATTACACGGCCTTTTCATTCCGATTTTCTGAAGAAGGCGCTACGCGCTTTGAAGGCTACAGCAATTTGAATAATTCTGTTCCTTCCTACCTGGGAGCCTTGATGGGAAGCGGAAAAGGGAGCCATGAAGCCCCTTCGGTAGTTCCCGACCGCACTGCCATATATGTCAGTCTGGGTATCGACGACTTTCCCGTTTTCCACCGGCAGATGAACGCGGTTATTCTCCGGGATGAAAACATGAAACAGGATTACCTCGAAAATAAGGAGAAGCTGGAGAAAAAATTGAATCTGAGTTTGGAAGAAGACTTCATTTCCTGGATTGACGATGAGGTTGCCCTGGTTCTAACCTTGCCGGATGGTTTGGGAGCTTCGAATGAATTTTTGGCCATCGTTAAATCCAAGGACAGGCAACTGGCCGAAGAAAAGCTTGCATACATCAACGAACAGGTTCGCAAGAATATGCCGGTCCGGTTCAACAGTCTGAATTATAAGGGATACACCATCAATTATCTTTCCATGACCGGCATTCTGAAGATTTTCCTGGGGAAACTCTTTACCCGGCTCGACAAGCCCTATTATACACAGATCAATGAATTTGTCATCTTCAGCAACCATCCCACCACTCTGAAGTATGTGATCAATGATTACCTCGCGGGCCGGACCCTGGAAAATGATATGGATTATTATAGTTTTAAAAGAAATTTCAACGACCGTTCCAACCTGTTGCTTTATATCAATACGCCTTTACTGTATAAGAACCTGGAAGGGATCACCGATCCCGAAATCTGGCAGATGCTTTACAAAAATAAAGAATACATCACCTGTTTTACCCGGTTGGGTTTTCAGCTGGAGCAAGACGGTGATTTGTTTAAAAGCACCCTGATGAATACCTTTAATCCCAGTCCTGTCGAGCCCGTATTTCGGGTCGAGTCCGTAACAGAGGAAATCCCCGATGCCCTTATAAGCACGGTGCGAATAGATACCTCCGGGAACATCGTAAGCATAGGGCCGGAGGAGATCTTCCCGGACGATCTTTCCGCCCGGGAGCACAGGGAATATTACCCGGACGGCAGTCTGCATTTCGAAGTGGACCTTAAGGACGGGCTGCCTCACGGGAGATATAAGGAATATAACCGGGAAGGTACCCTGATCCTGAGAGGAAGGTACAGGGAAGGAAAGAAGGATAGGACATGGCGGGTATTCGACCATGATGGGAAATTGATTGAGAAAGTGGAATTTGAAGGGGGAAACTTATTAAACTAATTCAGGATTCAGGATTCAGCCTGCCTGACGGTATTCTAAGATAAAAACAAATATTTAC
>CAYQQR010000062.1:0-15059 GCA_964420035.1 uncultured Bacteroidaceae bacterium
CACAACAGCTCAAGCTGTTTTAATACCTCGTAGCTCTGCCGCGAGGTAGTTTATTCCTCTTCTGAATTGCACCGGTTTTTCATTTTCAGGATTATTCTTTTTTATGCTGTCATGCTTAAGCCTTAAACCATCCTTCCTGAAAAGGGAGGGATTTACTTATTAAACACATCCGCCATGAAAACGTTCAAGGAAATGAAATGGATTTTACCGGTCCTGCTGTTCGGATTCCTTAATTCAAACAACCTGCAGGGTCAAAACGGTCCTTATCACTGTTTGATTTTTAATAATGATTGCATCTCATGTTCCAACCTTGCAGGCCTGGACTACACGATCTGCACGACCCGTGATCTGAGAGCCAGACGTTGCGATGTTCAAGGCGAATTAGGATATTCTTATGAAATGCAATGGCAGAAAAGAAGTGAAAATCAAATACCGGTAACATGGTATGATCTGACGGGTGAAACCAATATTGTTTATAACGTATCGGAGCCGGGGCATTACCGTTGTTACCTTAAAGAATACTTTTGGGGGGAATACCAGGGTGACTATTATACAGGAATAGTTAATATCCAGGTGGCGGGTTCGAAACCCTCTATTACCGGTGGAACCATCGGAGATAAAACCTATTGCCATGGAGATAACGATAACTTTACCGTGACTGCCTCCGGCAGCTATATCAATTACCAGTGGCAGGTATCTACCGATGATGGGGCAAGTTGGGACAATATCAGCGAAGCCACCTCCAGCACGTACAACTATACAGCTGATGTCTCCCATGACGGAAATATTTATAAATGTTCTGTATTCAATGCTTGTGGCACTGCAACGGCGCAAAGAGAGATCAACGTTACCGTTGAAACCGCTCCTTCCATTACAACCCAACCTTCCGACGCGGAAGCTTGTCCGGAAGATCAAAAAGCTTTTTCCGTTGTTGCTTCCGGTACCAGTCCAAGCTACCAGTGGTATCACGATGATGTAATCATCAGTGGTGCTACATCCAGCACCTACACCGACTTTAACGTTCTGCCTTCCGATGCCGGGAACTATACCTGTGTCGTTTCCAATAATTGTGACTCAGTAACTTCCAGTATTGCAACTTTGACGGTAAACGACCCCTTGGCCTTATCTGCAGGGCCCTCGGATGAAACGGTATGCGACGGGGACAATGCCAGCTTTTCGGTGAGTGCCATCGGAACGGCACCCATCACCTACCAGTGGCAGATAAGTGGGGACGGGGGTTCTACCTGGAGCGATATGACCGGCAAAACCAGCAGCACCCTGAACTTCACTGCAGATCTGGATGATCATAACCATGCCATACGCTGCAAACTGGGAAACATCTGTACCAGTGCGCTATATACACAACCTGTAAAAGTCTATGTAAATCCATTGCCATCCGTATCCCTGGGTCCGGATGTACATGTCTGTACCGGGGAATCGACCGTGCTAGATCCGGGCGGCGGATATAGCTCCTACAGCTGGAACACCGGTCCGTCCACCCGGACTATTCAGGTGAGTGAAGCCGGAACCTATACGGTGACCGTCACCGATGCCAATAACTGCGAGAACTCCGATGATATCCAGGTATTTCTCGATCCCAACATTACCCCCGTGGATCTGGGCGATGACATCCATATTTGCCTGGGGGAGTCGGCCGACCTGGATCCGGGTGCAGACTACGACCAGTATACCTGGAGTACCGATGCGACAACTCAATCGATAAATGCGACCGAAACCGGTACATACACCGTTACGGTAAAGAATAACAACTCGGTCTGTGAAGTAAGCGATAAAGTCCATGTGAATGTACACGATCCATACAACGACCAGGAGCTGGGCGTGGTCACCGTGGATATCGAGTCGGGGGATAACCTGGTTATTTGGGAAAGAACCCCCGATGCTGGTATTGAATACTATAAGATCTACAGGGGAAATACCTTACTGGATAGCGTTTACAAAGATGAACCTTCGGAATATCAAGATGTAGGCACCTTTGATGATGGTATTAGCTATCGCTATAAACTCACCATCATCGACACCTGCAACAACGAATCGGATTACAGTACCTCGCACAAGACCATGCACCTGACCGCCAGTGTGGGGACCGCCGGGGAGGTGAACCTGGAATGGAACCATTATGAAGGATTCGATGTAGACTGGTACTATATCTTCCGGAGCAATTCATTCGACAAGAATTTTGAAGTTTATGATTCCATCGAGTATGACATTACGACTACGGCAAAAACAGACTATGATCCTATTCCTCCCCCGGATACCAGTTATTACAGGATTGGGGTCAAGACCCCCAGAACTTTCTTTACCGATCTGAAGAAGGCCGGCAGCGGTCCCTATTCCTATTCCCTCTCCAACATCGAGGATAACCGGGCTTCGGCCACCTATATCCAAAGCCACGGGGTCCAGACCTTGCAGATCTACCCCAACCCCATGCAGAAAAGCTGCCTGATCCGCTTTGACAATCCCGGCGGCACAGCCCATAAACTGCATTTGAGGGATATGAGTGGCAGAACAGTGCGGGTAGCCGACAATATCCGGTCGAAGGAATACAGGCTAAAACGAGGGGAATTGGCAGCAGGATTGTATTTTATCGAAATCAGAGGGGATAAGGTGTTTAGGGGAAGGGTGGTAATAGAGTAATGTTCGCCCTGAGAAGTTCCTTGGTTCCCTGCCCGGCAGGCAGGGAACCAAGGAACTATCCTTCAATGACAACGGTATCCGGCTTCGCCCCCAGTTCTTTTAGCGCGGAAGTGACCGCGTCATTAAAAGCCGGGGGGCCGCAAACATAAAAGTGTTGTTCAAAGTTGTCGATCTGCTGCTGAAGGAAATCCTTATCGATCATACCGTTATGATAGGTATCTGATTTCCCGTCCGTGATGGTATTGATGAAGTTATCCCCCAGTTTTTGCTCCAGTTCTTCTTTCAGAATGATATCCTTTTCTGTTTTATTGGAAAAGATCAGTTTGTTCCCTTCCAGTCTCTTTTCCTTATATAAATGGCGGAAAATCGCAATAAAGGGGGTAATGCCCGCTCCGCCGGCTATAAAGACCCCCGTACCCTTATACCGGATGGCCCCCCAGGCCTCCCGTATGATCAGTTCATCCCCTTGTTGCAGGCTGTCGAGTTCCCTGGTCACCCCGTCGTGACCGGGATAGATCTTTATGGTGAATTCCAGGAAGGGATCTTCATTCAAACCGGTAAAGGTGAAGGGATTCTTTTTATCCCTGAATTCAGGCTTGTTGATGGAAACCCCGGTGGCCTGACCGGGGACAAAGGTGTAACCGTCCGGCTTCTCCACCTTAAAGCTTTTGACATCATGGGTTATCTCGTCGACCTGAAGAATTCTGACAATTTTTTCCATGGCAGTCTTTTAACATTTTAACAACTTTAAGTGAACCATGTTCAAATAATCGTTTAAGCAATAAAGTCTCATTGTCTCTTTGTCTATAAACTTTGTGAGACGTCGAGACGCTGAGACGCTGAGACGTCGAGACGCTGAGACGTCGAGACGCTGAGACGTTGAGACGCTGAGACGTTGAGACGCTGAGACGTTGAGACGCTGAGACGTCGAGACTACTCTCCGAGCTGTTCCTCCAGCCTTCTCCGCTCATTGATCCTCCGGGTGAGAATATAGCCGTAATCCCTGGACCGTCTGTTGCCGTATCGGCCCCAGGCATCGGAGGCCCATTGTTTGGCTGTTTCCAGGTGGCCCAGTATCTCATACACCACGGCCAGGTTGTGGGCGGCCCGGCCCTTGGTCTTGATATGCCCGGTCTCGACGGCTTTCTCCAGGGCTGCGATGGCCCGGTCCCAGTCGTTGACCTCCATCATACGTGCACCCTCGGCCAGATAGGGATTGCCTTTGGATCTTTTGAAATAGTCCCTGTCGATCCGTACCCAGGAGGGGGTGATCCTTTCCCCATAGACCATGCCGGCTGCAAAGCTTGCTTCATTGATGGCATCATTCTTATTGAGCAAGGTCCCGACTGCCGCTGCAATGGAATTACCGCCGGTTTCCCAATGTTCCCTGTGGGAAAAGTGGTACTGGTCCATGATGTTCCGGTCGCTGGGATCGTAGAGCCTGAAGCCGCAATTCACCGTAGCCAAACCACGGGCATAGATCTGAATACCCTTGTCCCCGCCGGTCCGGGTCCCGTTGGTCACGATAAAGTCGGAATCATAGGTTTCCAGCGACACCAGGGCATTCACATCGTATTTTTTGCAAAGCTGATCGACCTTGCCCCAGTCCAGCGGTTCGGGGAAAGTGCTGCCCGACCCGGAACCTTTCATTTTTTCCGTAGTCCGGGTCACGTTGTAACGGGTTGAATTCTGCAAGCTATGATTCAAACCGTCAATCACTACCTGCGTTGCCAGTTTGTCCTGGCGCACTCCCTCGCCTGTAAGGATCCCTTCCAGCAGGTTCAAATTTTCCTTTTCAGGTACCGACCGGTCGATGATGGCCAGGTTCCTGATATGATGCGGTATGCTGTAGGGTGCCGGAACCTGGGCGTCGAAATAAATGTGGCGGGTTCCGGCGCATCCGGAAAGGATCAGCAAAACCGGGAAGAAGAAGATGGAAAGTTTTTTCATGATCTCTGGATCTTGTGGTTTTATTCAAAAATAGGAAAAACCCGGTATAATTCATTCTTTAAATTCCTATCTGTTAGACTTTAATTGGATAATTACCTAACTTGTATCAATCAGATTTATCCCACCTCTTTGAGCCATGAGAGCGCTATCTCTAATTCTAACCGGAATCCATTCCCCGGTGGTTTTCAGTAAAGTGCCGGACCGTTTCCGTAATTTGTACCCATAACTAAATGAAAAACCGCTTATGAGACCTGTTATATGTTTTCTTTCTTTTCTGCTAATGATATTTTTTGCAAAAACGGCGGCATACGCTCAAAATGAACGGTCGCTCAGAGAAACCTTCGATTTTTACGTGGAATCAGTACAGAATAAGCAACTGGAAATTCTGTTTTCAATCATTTCCGATCAACCGGATTTCTTATTTATCACTGCACAGGGTGAATTGATCCAAACCCGGAAAGGTTATTATACATTTCATGAACAATGGTTCGGGGACGACCAGTGGGAAATGCCTGTGGAATTGATCTCGGTTGAAGAAGGGGATGAACTGGGATACACCCATGCTATCTTTTACTATCGGACCCGCCTGAAAGATGGACGTAATTATCATCTGGATTCATATTTCACCCTTATCTACCGGAAAGAAAACGGAATTTGGAAAGTAATCGGGGATGTTTGCTCCCCGGTTGAAAGATATTTTACTTCAGATACGGCAAACACAAAGTATTCCGAAAAACAGGAATATCTTTTTGAGACCATGCATAATAGAAGAACGGTAAGAAAATATAAGAGTACACCGGTACCCGGGAACCATATTATCAGGATACTGGATGCCGCCAGAATGTGTCCCACGGCCGGCAACCAGCAGCCATGGAAATTCCTTGTTGTCAGAAACAGGGAGAAACTGGATCAACTCAAGAAAGAAGCAAACAATTGGTTCATGGAAAGATATATGGAGAATGGCCCGGACGATCCCCGTGAGATCGATAAAATTAAAAGCCGCGCCGGAACGATGATCTCCAATGCCCTTTCAGCACCGGTATATGTAGCGGTTTTGGTGGACAAAAACACGAAATACAGTGATTATATCATACACGACGGTTCCCTGGCCGCGGGTTATTTGATGATCGCGGCCAGGTCGCTGGGCTACGGTACCGGTTTCTTTACCTCTTTTTTCCCCGGTGAGAAAATGAAAACTTTTTTCAACATCCCTGATCACTATCAATTGATCTGCTTTACCCCCATTGGTGTTCCGGAAGACTGGCCCGAGACCCCCGGTAAAAAAGACATGGATGAGATTATCGTATGGGAGGAATTTTGAACCAAAGCTGTGTTATTTTATCTATTATCAATATGTTCCATATCAATGAAAAAAATCTTATTATTTATTATTCTTCATATCTTTTGCCTGAATATTCATTCCCAGGAAGCTGTCACTGACGGCCCTTTTATACCTGTTGACAATCATATCGGAGGAGAGGTAATATTTGAACTCTCTCCCAACCTTGTTATTCCGGCGGAAGGTCAAGATGCCATTGCCGGTGGGATGAACCTGCAGATCTTTGTCTTCAGGAAGGTAAGCCTGAACGGCAACCTTGTGATCGGCAAGGATTATCTGCATTTCGGACCGGGTATCATTGCCATGCCCGTAAGGCTCCTGAGTGGCTGGATGAGAGGAGATTTTATTTCGGTTTCTATTTCCCGGGATGATGATGCATTCCGGCTATGGGTTTTTATCAAAGATATTTTTGCGTCACCTCAACCGGAAAAGCTTTACCATGCCGGGGATAGATGCTTTTCATTTATCAATACACTTCAGGCACAAAGGTCTGCTCCGTGATCGGCGGACGGACATAACCTTCCCTGGTGATATGGGGCAATTTGATCTTTTTCTTTTTGACTTCTTCGTAAGGGATCATGGACAGGAAGTGATGTATGCAGTTTAGGCGGGCCCTGCGTTTATCGTCGGCATGTACCACGTACCAGGGAGAAATCTTGGTGTCGGTGTAGGCAAACATCTCGTCCTTGGCCTTCGAATATTCCACCCAGCGTGCCCTGGATTCCAGGTCCATCTCACTGAACTTCCATCGCTTCAGCGGATTATTAATGCGTTCTTCAAATCGTTTCTCCTGCTCTTCATCACTTACCGAGAACCAGTACTTGATCAGGATGATCCCGGAATGGATGAGCATTTCTTCAAACCGGGGGCAGGAACGAAGAAAATCCCAGTACTCTTCATCCGTGCAAAATCCCATGACCTTTTCCACCCCGGCCCGGTTGTACCAGCTCCGGTCAAACAGGACGATCTCCCCTGCAGCGGGCAGATGGGACACGTAGCGCTGGAAGTACCACTGGGTCCTTTCTCTTTCGGTGGGTACCCCCAGGGCCACGATCCGCGCGACCCTCGGATTCAACCGCTGGGTGATCCGCTTGATCACCCCGCCTTTCCCGGCCGCATCCCTGCCTTCAAACAGAACCACCACCCGGGTACCACTGTCTTTTACCCATTCGTGCATTTTGACCAGCTTCGTCTGAAGCTTTTCCAGTTCCTTGAAGTAAAACTTCTTTTTCAGTTTTTCCTGAGAAGTGTTTGAAGTTTCTTTGCCTAAAGAAGGACCGGGTGTTTTTCCCTTATTCGATTGATTGTTTTTGGAGCCCATAGCGATACTTAACAATATATAAATGTAATAAAAGCTTGAGCATCAGTCAATATATACAATTTAAAAAACCAGCAGCTTCCTGGTATAGGATTTGTTGTTCATGATAAGCCGAACCATATAAACATTGGTGGGTAGATCTACAGGAACTTCATTTCTACGGGCCTTTTTTAGTGGATACAGACCTACAAGTCTTCCTGTAGTATTATATATTTCAAACTGATGCGGCAATTCTTCCGGATGGTTGTATTCAATAACGATCCTGCCTGAAGAAGCGTAAACAACCAGGCTGTCTTCAGCATTAATCAGTCCTTCCGGGGTATTTAAAACAATATTATTTGTATTGATTGCCCTGAAACCGGTTAAGATGGCCTTATCTACCGTAACGGAAACTTCCTTGCCCGGAACAGGAGCTGAATTCAAAGAGGCAATCTCAAGCAAAGCTTCTGATGCGCTTAGATAGTTTATGTGACGTATATACAAGGGAGCCTGATTGTCGTTCAGGGTAAAGTAATGCCTTTCCAGAACGGCATGCTCAAAGTAATCATCATTCAGGGATAATTTAATATCCAGGGTGTTTGTCATACTGTTGTAAGGACCAGCAGAAAGATTTGCTGCAGGATTAAGCGATCGCCCCCCCACATTGATATCCATCCACTCCAACCGGTTTAAAACCCAGGTCCTGAAATAGTCTACCTCGTCTTCATACGTGTTGTTTGCCCAGTCATGGTTCGGCCAGATGTAGGTCCCCAGGATGGGCCATCGCTGATAATTCCTCTTTTGAGCCTCGTCAATGAGCGTGGTCAGGGAATCGATAATCCCGTTGATCTGACCGTCACTAAAGCTTTTTTGCCTCAAATGAAGCCACCTGGTTGTGACCAGGTTCTCAAAATGCGGATCTTCCATCAGTCTTTTCCACCAGAAAATAATGCTCCATTCATAGGGCTTCACATCTTCAAACAGCCATCCACCGGTATTCAATCCCTCGGGCCAGTAATCTACATTCCCGTATCCCAGGTTGAAGTCCCAGGGGGGACCGGCAAAGATCTCCCCTCCTTTGCTGTCCTGCTTTTTATAGAAATAACTGCTGTACCGGTATTTGTCAACTTCTTTGGATATTTCGTTGATCAGCAGGAAATCAACGAATGAACCCGTATTCAGGTATCGGTTATAACCATAGGTGGGATCATCAAATTCACCGGAGATCAATGTATTTTCAGCCTGCGTTACAGCATCTTTAAGGTATTGGCGCTGCTCCTCCACCAGGTCCCTGGGTTTCGGATCGCAATACTGGTAAATAATATCCTTTGCACCAGGATAGGATGGATTGGGGGAGGATGACCATCCATCAATGCCCGGAGCATAATCCGGATCCAGTTTATCCACCCTGAAGATATACCCCCCGGTAAGATCATCACCGGAAGTTTCGGAAGGCTCCAGTTTGGCCATGTCCACCCGGTGATCATCCTGTTTGATCTTTTCCATCAATACATACACCCCCTGGTACTGACCGTTCAGGATCAACTCGCAATAAACGGTGCGGGAACAATATTGTCCCGTACGCCGCCCCAGTTCAAAGGTGAAAACATTCCGGAGCATAGACTTATCACTGTATGGGGCGTACAGAATCCAGTCGTTTCCCGGTGGCATTCCAAGCAGGGACACGTTCAGGTTCATTCCCATGGAATCCTGAGTTTCAAAGGCGCAGGATTTCTTGGGGAACATCTGGGCCGATTGCCCCCGGATCTCGATGTTGATCCGGCCGTTATAACCGGTGAAGGGATCACAAATCCGGTTCACCGAATCATTCCCGTTGCCGATGATACCCATATGGGCAACACGTCTCGGTTCATCCAGAATTTGCTGACCGTCGGTATCGATGACGACAATAGGAAGATTAGAACTGAATTCCACGGGTTCCATAAACCAGTCAGGAGGTAAATGATAGATCGTGTCATCCGCGTGGATCAATCCGTGTAAAAATATAATGGAGGACAGATCGGAGGAAGACAGGCCGTCATTGATGATGTGGATCGACAGGATGTTTTTACCCGCTTCCAAAAGGCTGGTGTCCACTTCATGACGTTCCGGCTGACCGCCCCGGTACATTTGTGCTTCCCGATCATAGGCCAAAGCAGCGTTATATGCAGGATCCGGGTCGGATACATTATCTGATCTTGCAAATTCGGTCCCGTTCAGGCAGGCAACAAAAGCATCATCATAGTCGATATCCAGTAACAGCTTTTCAATCAGGGTATCGGAACCGACACTGAAGGAAATTCTCAGGTAAAGAGAATTCACGGGATCAATTAAAGTGGTATCGTCCCCGTCCCCGTACCCGATACTTCCCGGTGCTTTTTCCCACCCGTCATCGGAAAACCCCAGTATGTTCCAATCTGCATCAGGTTCGCTTATGGCAGGGAGATATCTAAACGTATCGTTTGCAACAATAATGGACTCCCAGTGATTCTGCGCAGCAACTGAGGAGGGAAATAACAGGAGAAATATGACAGCAAAGTTCCTCAAGATTTGATGAAGATAATAAACATTCTTCCGGTCCTGTTTATGGCATATCAATCATACCTCTTTTCTGAGCATGCTTTCAGGCACTAAAAAAAGGACATTGATCACAATGTCCTTTTATCTTAAGCTTACGCGATATCAAGGCAATGGGGTCAATACGAAATCCTGGGTCGTCTGGTTCCCGGCAACAATTTCCAGGTCCTCGACCATAACGGTATCATAGTTTTCCTTGCTTGCATAAACTGAATAAAATCCTTCAGGAATACCCAGGATCGAATAAAATCCTGTTGAATCTGTAAAGGCCGTTGCAATAACACTATCCTTCTCGATCCAGACCGACGCGCTCTTCAGGGCCATCATGGCCGTGTCTGAAACGGTTCCGGCAAGCACTCCTGCAGTGGTATTATTCACGGCACGGATTACGGGCTTAAAATTGAATCCGTTGATCCCGGCAGGTGTATTCATGTTCCCTTTCAGCACGAAGGATTTTTCCAGGCTGAAATCAAGCAGCAGTTCCGTCACCAGACCTCCTTCGATCCTGAAAGGCGGATCAATGAATATTTTGATACCGGTCTGTTGCCCGCTGGGAACCTTCACATGGTAGGTATCGCCTTCTTTAATTTTAAGGCTGGCCTTATCTACATAAAGCCGGACCAGGTCGTAGGTCCCGACCGGCAGTTCATGATCCACGAGTTCTGCAGTGACCCCATTCCTGAGTTCCAGCAGGTTGAATTCAATACTGTCTTCCATAAGGGTAAGAAATGGATATCCCGCGGTATCTTCCTGGTTTCTGACCTCTACCTTGGTGATGGTCACAACGGCGCTTTCAATGGTATCGATAGGAAAGGGGGCGTCGGTAACCTTGATGATGAGTTTACCCGTTGTGTCACCTGTAATTTCATCTTTCTGGCACCCCATAGTTGCGATCATCAGAAAACCGGCAAACAATGCTAAAACAATATTCAGTCTTTTCATAATCTTCGCGTTTTATAGGTTTCTACTCTTTAGAACTGAATTTTTACAAAAAGGTTGCATAAACCAGCTTATAATTCCCATCCTTCCCTGTAATTCCGGTACAGGTATTGACTGGCACCGGGATCAATCGATGTCCGTTTCTTTTCCGAGCTGCTCCCGGTAATCGGTATAGGACCGGCAGCCTTTGTATTTACCGGATTCCGAATGTTTGGCGTAGTACTTATCCACCAGCTCTTTACCGAGGTCCCTGCCGCCGGGGATCCCCTCGTACCGGTTTCCCCAATCCGGATCGTCCAGGGCTTTTCTCACGGTATCCCGGATGGCATAAGGCGACCAGTCTACATAGTCGGTTGAAAACTTGTTGGGATCGCTTACTGAAGTAATTTGAAGTTCAGGATAGGTAAGCAGCCGGGCCATCTCGCGGATGCCCTGGGTTCCGCAACCGATATAGGCCAGGTTCAGCTTATCGCTGGGAGCAATGTATCCTGCACCGCCCAGCACATGCCTGGGGATCACGGTAAAAGCGGTTGCAGCAGAAGCCGTTCCGATAAATTCACGGCGGGTAAAATCATGCTTGTTTCATTATGCGGTGGGTTTTAGTTAGTTAGTCATTGATTGTGCGATACGGTACAAGTATAAAAATAGTTTATCTCGAGGTAAAATCCCGATAATTCAAATATTTATAGATTTATCCCCGTATATTTGTTCTTATCACTAAAACAATACATCATGAAGGCTAATCCGGATGATTCCAGAAGAAAATTCCTGAAGAAATTAATCGCCGGCACATCCCTGATCAGTCTGGCTCCCTATTTGCCCAACATTGCAAAAGCATCAGTACCGGGAATAAAACCCCTCCTGCCCCGGCGGAAGCTCGGGAAGACCGGTGAGATGGTATCCCTTTACAGCCTGGGGGCGCAGGCCACCTGTGAGCAGGTGAACATGCGGGAAGAGGCCATGGCCATCATCAACCGCAGCATCGACCTCGGGATCAACTATATCGACACTTCTGCCTGGTACGGTATGGATGGAACGATATCCAGGCCGGATCACCTGCGAGGTACGAGCGAAAGGCACCTGGGTGAGGTGATGAAAACCCGGCGAGGGGAGGTCTTCCTGGCCACCAAGACCCACGACCGGTCGTACGACGGGGCCATGCGGCACCTGGAAAACTCTTTGAAAAACCTGAAGACCGATACCATCGACCTCTGGCAGATCCATAATGTCAAGTCCCATGAGCAGGAGGACCTGGACCGGATCTTTGCCGACGACGGCTGCCTGAAGGCCCTCATCAAGGCTCAGGAGGAAGGCACCGTCAGGTTCCTGGGATACACGGGACACACCCACCCGGCCTCCATGAAAGAGATGGCTGAACGATACCCCTTCGATACGGTACTGGTAGCCCTGAATGCAGCCGACAAGCACTACAAATCTTTCATTGATAACTTCTTGCCCGCGGCTATGGAAAAAGAAATGGGGATCATCGGGATGAAGATCCCCGCGCGGGACCGCATCTTCCACAAGGGGGGCATCCTCAGCATGAAGGAAGCGATGAGCTATGTGCTCACCCTGCCGGTAAGCACTATCATTATTGGCATAGACAAAATTCCTGAACTGGAGGAGAATATCAATATCGCCAAAGAATTCGAACCGCTTACCGAAGATGAAATGCTCGCTTTGGAAGAGAAGGTAAGACCGCATCATGAATATCTGCAGTTCTTTAAAGGGGCCAGCGACTGGCCCGAGGTGTGGAGCGGGAATGATGTTTAAATAAAAAAACCACGTTCATCCACCGAATCCAGATTATTTGCCTTTCAGCTTCCTGAGCTCATTATGGTACTGAACGGCTGCTTTTTCGTACCGTTCCATGGCCTTTTTACGGTATGCTTCGAATTCATCCCTGGTTTCTTCCAGATCGTTCTTGTATTTCTTTGATAGTGAAAGGAAGCGTTTGTTGGAGAGGAACAGAACCCCCAACAGGAATGCCAGGCCGGCAACCACCGTCCACATAATACTGTTGTAGAGGGCTTTATGTACGGGAATACTCAAAAAGTTCATCCTGTTTTTATTCCTGATGGCCTGATCCAGGCTGTCCTTTGTGCTCTGCAGCACCAGCTGCAATGAGTCGATAAATGAACCCTGTTCCTGCAGTTGATCTTCAAGCTGAAGTATTTTGTTTTTCTTAGCTGTAAGGGAATCCATACTATTGGATTTAATCCTTTGGAACATATCTTCACGGATGGCCCTGTAATTGTTATAAATCCTTGTCCTTTCCTCCAGGTATTCGAATTGTTCCTGCAATTTCCCTTCATCAAGAACTTCCGGCATACTTTGCTGAGCATAAACCCGGTTGGTGGCAAAGATTGAAAAACACCCTATAATAAAGACTGCTGTTAAATTTGCTTTCAACTGGTTCATAGGTTTTGATTTTCTCAGTGACTTACTCCGGTATAAAGGAATTAACGATTTCTATACCTTAAAATTGTAGTATCTGACGAAGATATATTATTATGCCCGAAATTGTTGGCCATTAGAGATTTCGGATTTCGGATTTCGGATTTCTATTTTTTCTATATTTGTAAAATAAACTAAATTTTGCACAACATTATAAACTAAATATAGTATAACAAAATAAACTTGTAAGCATAGAACTAAACCCAACGGATTGAATGCATTGGATAAACCCGTTTCTATAATAAATTTTTAATAGCGTGGCGACACCATCAGAAAAACTTGCTCAATCTTTAGAGGAACTACGAAGACACCAAAATAAAAATGGTTTCGCTGTACTTCATTCTTCTTTTATTTCCCGGACACATCGTGAGCGGTTACTCTCAAACGGATTTATCAAACCTGTCATCAAGGGATGGTATATATCATCACGGCCGGACGAGAAAACCAGTGATACGACCTCCTGGTATATCTCCTTCTGGTATTTTGTCTCTGTTTATCTCGAATACCGCTTTGGTGATGACTGGTGTTTATCGCCCGAGCAATCTCTTTTATTGCACAGCGAAAACCGTACCGTACCAAAACAGCTCCCCGTTCGCTCTCCTAAGGCACAAAACAATGTGACCAATTTATTATACGAGACATCCCTTTTGGATATCAAATTGGAAATCCCCCGACAAAATGAAAGAGCAAAGAAAGAAGGGCTTTACCTTTATAGCTTACAATCGGCTCTGACAGCCTGCTCACCTGAATTCTTCAAGCATTATCCTACAGATGCCCGTACCTGTCTGGCAATGGTAAAAGATTCTTCCGGTATTCTGACACTTTTGCTGGAAGGCGGAAACAGCGTAAAGGCTTCCCGTCTGGCAGGAGCTTTCCGGAATACAGGCAGTGATAAAATTGCAGATGACATATTAAGCACCATGAAAAAAGCAGGCTATGATGCGCGGGAAGAAGACCCGTTTCAAGAAAAGCTTTCCGTACCGGAAGAAGTTCTCAAAGAATCCCCCTGGGTGACCCGTCTCCGTCTAATGTGGCACCAAATGAGACAAACGGTCATTGAAAATTTTCCTGCTGACAAAAGTCTGCCATGTGATAAAGAAGCTTATTTGAAACAGGTTGATGAAAAATATACGGAGGATGCCTATAATTCATTATCAATAGAAGGTTATCAAGTAAGCCCTGAACTTATTGAAAAAGTAAAAAGCGGTTTATGGAATCCGGACCTTAACGAACAAGACAATGTTCAACGGAATGCTATGGCAGCACGTGGTTACTGGCAAGCTTTTCAGAAGGTGAAAGAAGCTGTATCCAAAGTAATCGAAGGACAAAACGCCGGGAATGTAGCCTATAAAGAACATAACGATTGGTATCAAGAGCTATTTGCTCCCGGTGTTTCGGCCGGCATTATAAAGCCCGCGGATTTAGCCGGTTATCGTAACCATCAGGTCTATATTAAGGGCTCAAAGCATATACCTCCCAACAAGAAAGCTGTTCGTGATGCCATGCCAGTGCTGTTTGACCTTTTAAAAGAAGAAAAAAATGCAGCTGTCCGCATCGTGCTTGGACATTTCATATTTGTATATATCCACCCTTATATGGACGGTAACGGACGGATGTGTCGCTTTCTGATGAATCTTATGATGGCATCCGGCGGGCATCCATGGACAATCATACCTGTTGATAAGAGAGGTGAATATATGTCTGCATTGGAAGAAGCCAGTGTAAATAAAAATATTCAACCTTTTGCTGCTTTTTTGGTTGGTATGGTTATTAAAAATTCATACAAAAATACTAGTGTCATGTCAAGATGATATTGTCGGATAAAGTCTTTTCAGCTTTATCCTG
>CAYQQR010000063.1:0-15033 GCA_964420035.1 uncultured Bacteroidaceae bacterium
CTGAGACCTTGAGACGCTGAGACCTTGAGACGCTGAGACCTTGAGACGCTGAGACATTGAAACATTCTGATATGAAGAAATACTTAATCGGGATTTTTGACGACGAGTTTACAATGGTCGAGGCGATGGAGGAGTTCAAGGAGCGCCGGATCGAACTGGAAGAAACCTATACCCCCTACCCGGTGCATGAGGTGATCCACCTGATGGGCAAGCGGTCGAAGCTCCAGGTCGCCGCTTATTTCTACGGATTGTTCGGGGCCCTGGCCGTCCTGGCCTTTCTTTATTACACCTCGGTGATCGATTGGCCGATCAATTACGGGGGGTAAGCCTTTCAATGCTTTTCCCTCCTTCCTGATCATCACCATTGTGCTTACCATATTCATTGTGACCATCGCCAGTCTGGGTACTTTCTCGGCCCGCGCCAAACTATGGCCCGGATCGAAGAAGCACAGGATCTTCGATGAGCGGGGTACCGACGATAAGTTTGTCATCGTGTTTGCTTCGGACGAAAAAACCGGTGCAGAGCAGGAGAGGGAAGTACTCAAAATATTCAAAAAGCATCATGCTTCAGAAGTATATGATAAGAATGAAGATGAACTTTAGACATGGGAAGCGCAGCGGTCGGTTGTTTGGTATGGCAGCATTAGCAGGCCTGCTGATCCTGGCCGGTTGCGACCATGACCGTAACCACCCGGGATGGGATTATTTTCCTGACATGTTCTATTCACCGGCTTACGAGACCTATGCTCCCAACCCCAATACGGAAAAGGGAAGGACCATGCCGGAGCCGGTACCCGGCACCGTTCCCAGGGAAATGATCCCTTTCGATTATGAAAAAACAGAAGAAGATATGATACGGGCCGGGAAGGAACTGAAGAATCCGCTTCCGGTTACTGAAGCCCATGTGGAAAGGGGAAAGGTAGCTTACGAATATTTTTGTATCAGTTGCCATGGAGACAAAGGAGACGGCGAGGGTTACCTGTATACGCGGGGTTGGTATGCCTATCCTCCTGCCTCGTTGATCAATGAAAAAATGATTGCCAAGCCGGAGGGAGAGATATATCATTCAATAACGGTAGGTTACGGTATCATGGGTGCGCACGGACCCCTGATCAGGCCGGATGACCGTTGGAAGATCATCCATTATATTCGTGAAGAATTGCAGGATGCAGGGACGGAATAATAAAGATACTATGCGATGAAGGACCCAATCAAACGGACCCCCTTATTTAAGATTGCCTGCTTTGTCCTCCTGGCCTTAGGAGCAGGCGCTTTCGTTTATGGGTTCATCCGTGAACCGGACCGGACCTGGGCCAATTACCTTCTGAACAATTACTATTTTCTTTCCCTGTCCCTGGGTGCGGCATTTTTCTATGCCTTGCAGTACATTACCCAATCGGGCTGGTCGGCCGGGTTCAAAAGGATCCCCGAAGCCTTCATGTCCTACATACCTGTTGCGGCCGTTTTCTTCATTCTCCTTTATTTCGGTATGAAGAACCTGTATCACTGGACCCATCCCGAAGCGATCGCTCATGATGAACTGATCGCTTACAAGTCGCCTTACCTGAATGTTCCCTTTTTCTATATACGGCTGATCGTTTTCTTCGGTGCCTGGATCCTGATGACCCGCGTATTGCGCCGGCAATCCCTGAAAGAGGATGAGACGGGGGAACTGAAATATTTTCACAAGCTGAAATTCAACAGCCGGATACTGATCTTCATCCTGGCCATCAGCATGAGCCTGGCGGCCATCGACTGGATCAAGTCGATCGATGTGCATTGGTTCAGCACCATCTTTGCCGTCAAGAATTTTGTAATGGCTTTTTACCATGCTTCCGCCATCATTTTCCTCACGGTCTTTATTCTCTATAAACGGGGCTACTTCAGCTTTCTGAACGGCTGTCACCTGCATGATTTCACCCGTTATATTTTCATACTGGCCATCATATGGGGTTATTTGTGGTTTGCCCAGTTCATGCTTATCTGGTACGGCAATATCCCTGAAGAGACCGTCTACTATGTCGAACGCTGGCAGGCAGACTTCAAAGTGTTGTTCTATGTCAACATCCTGATCAACTGGTTCATCCCCTTCGTGGTGTTGTTGCCCACCAGGACCAGCAGGAACATGACGGTCATCACCGCGGTGATCCTGCTTCTGATCCCGGGTCAGTATATCGACCTCTATTTACAGATCATGCCGGGCACTATGGGCAGGGCTGCTTTCGGATTTATTGAAGCGGGGACCTTCCTGGGTTACGCCGGCTTGTTCGCCCTGGTGGCAGGTTATGCCTTAAGCCGCGCCCCGCTGATCGCGAAGAAGCATCCTTACCTGGAAGAGAGCTTGCAGCATCAATTTTAGCTCGCTGCTCGAGGGTTCCTTGGTTTCTTGGCTCCTTGGTTCGTTCAATGGTTCATAAGTTAATAGGTTCTTGGAAAATTGGGAACTTAAAAACCTTTGAACTAACGAACTAAGGAACTATTTATTCACTGGTCTGAATTTCCGCACGAGATAGCCGAACAGCAAGGTGCTGAAGAAGGAGAAGGAACCGTAGACTACGGCGACCAGCGACATTTCCGGGCTGCCCAGCAGGGTGCTGGCAACAAAAATAGCCAGGGTACTGTTCTGCAGTCCAACCTCGACTGCGATGGTATATTGATTATCGCGGGTCAAACTCATTACATGGCCCACAATGATCCCGGTTGCCATCGACAGGATATTCAAGGCAAAGGTCCATGGGAATATCCTTAGGTAGATACCAATATCCGTCGTTTCCGGGTCCTGTTCCAGAAATATGACGCCTGCATATACACCCAGGAGTAATATGGGAAGGATATACCGGAGCGGATTCTCAACCTTGACGGCAAACTTTGTTTTCCAGTGCCTGAGGGTAACCCCCAAAGATGCCGGTACCACCGTCAGTATAAAGATCTTAAAAATGGTATCCGCGAAGGGCAAGTGAAACTCAGTTTGCTGGTGCATGAACACGAAAAGGCCCAGCCCGACGATAAGTGGGATCGTAAAGATCGTAATAATACCATTGATCACGGTTATGGACAAGGACAATGCTACATTACCCCGCAATATGAAGTTTACCAGGTTGGCCGTAGCTCCACCCGGGCAGGCAGCAATGATGATAAGCCCGATCTTATAAACGGGTTCCAGGTGGGTCAGTGTTGATAAGCCAAAGGCAATCAGGGGGAGAAGTAACAGCTGACTCAGCAGTCCGGTGATCAGTGCCCTGGGATAAAGGGCAATATTCTTAAAATCCTCGGTCGTCAGTGAAAGGCCCAGGCCAAAGGTGATGATGACCAGGGTAATGGGTAATAGAAGATCTGAAAAAATGTTATCAGGCATCAGTTTAACAGGAATTGTTAATTTAATTAAACAGATTTCCATCAAAATCGTTTTGATGGTATCCGGAAATTTTTAAAGCCGGCAATATACAAAATATGGATATAAAGCTAGCTGAAAAGAATCAAACCCAGGTAGGCCTCTACAGAAAATTATGGCTTTCCATAGAGATGGTCCTGCTCTTTGTGGGAATCCCTTTGTTGTATTATTTTGAATATATTCCTTTTCATAAAAGTCTGCCTTTGCTGGCAATATTCCTGGTCTGCCTGGTATATCTCATCAAAAATCCCGATTTCGAAAGGAAAAACTTTGCTTTCAATAATTTCAAAGGATGGAACACCCTGATCAGCCGCTTCATAGCATTTGCTTTGGTGACAACCGTCCTCGTGCTGATATTTATTCCGGATGAATTTATGTTTATGCCCACCTATCTGCCTTTGATCTGGATCGTTATCCTGACAGGCTATCCGGTCTGGTCGGCCTTTCCCCAGGAATTGATCTACAGGGCTTTTTTCTTTCAGCGTTACGGGGTTTTATTCAAAAACAAGTGGGTGATGATCCTTGTCAATGCCACTTTGTTCTCATTCAGTCACATCATCTTTAACAACTGGCTGGCTATCGCGCTCACCTTTTTCGGAGGGATCCTCTTTGCATTCACCTACCTTAGGAGTAAATCGCTCCTGGTTGTTTTTTTCGAACACATGATCTATGGAAATTTCATCTTCACCATTGGCATTGGGCAGTATTTCTATCAGCCCATGGCCTAGATTGCGGGTGTGTATCCTTCCAGGTATTTTCTGATTTCCCGGATCAATATCTCGGGGTGAAGCGGCTTGGTGATGATGCCGTTGCAACCGGAGGCAAGCAGTTTGTCCCGTTCATAATCGATCACGTAGGCTGTCTGGGCGATCACCGGTACTTTCGGATTGATCTTTCTGATGGCCCTGGTGGCTTCCAGGCCATCCAGCACGGGCATCTGTATATCCATCAGGATGAGATTAATGTCATCCTGATTTTTTATGGCATTGACGGCGTCTTCACCATTTCTTGCCCAGACCAGTTTGGCACCGGTCCTTTTCAGGATGGCATCGATAAGAATATAATTCGTTGCTACATCTTCGGCTACCAGAATGGTCTTGTCGGACCAGTCCGTATCTGTCAATGCGATCATGGAACAAACAGGGTTATGTGCAAAAGTATACTGGGAATGAGGATCAAAGGTTACGCGAAATGATCTTTTTCTGTATCCGCGATGTTGAAATCAGAGAAAAATTTTTCCTTTGCCGGCTTTTGAAGGATGAACAGGAAGATCAACAGCAATACCGGGGCCAGGATCAGTAAGTCGGCGGTAAGCAAGAGGATGACCTCGCAGGTAAAAGTGCTGAATTCTACAGCCGAGAGCTTTATCAGGCAGGCTTTACGATAGTTAAAAAGCTTTGCTTCAGGGGCAGGGGCGCTTTGTTTTGCAATTCTTTTATACAGAGCATTGGATATGACAATGGCAAGGATCACCAGCACGATCATCAGAATCTTCAGCTGAAGATGCTGATCCGGGTTTAAGTTTACAGGGGGACCGGCGCTGCGGACGATATAAAATACATAGATAAGGAAAGCAGCAATGAACAGCAGCATGGTCCAGAAGAAGAATTGCAGTTGCTTAAAAACAGCTTTTGGTTCCATAGAAATATAAACATGATCCCCGCTAAGATAAGCAAAAGGATCACCTGGATAACATCCATTGCAGTCCTGAAATGAAATGTCCGGATTTTTCTCCTGCACGATATATTTGGTTTTCGTTGTTCTCCAGACTTTCTTTCAGGGTCTTTATTATGTTTCTTATTTCTGTTGGATCGGTATTGCCGTTAAGTTTTAACTGTTCTTCGGCTTTGTTCACCAAATACTTAATGGCGGAAACCGGCGAATGGGTCTCCATCAGGACATACAAGTCGATCAGCAGCTGGCGCTTCTTCCCGTCCGGGGTCATATGGGAACGGAACAGGGTACTGAATTGTTCCTTGACCTGATCAGGCAGATAGGCCGATTCGTCCAGCACGGTATCGAATGTATATTTCTTGTCCGATTCACTGTCGTTCCCGATAAACAGCCACACCGCGAGCAGATTCGTTATCTCCCTGAATTCATATTTATCCATCGTGTTCAGCGTTTTGCATGCATGTTATGAAATTCATTCAGCCAGCCCGAAAACCGGGAGAGCGCTTCGGCAGTCTGCTGTTTCTCCTCTTTTACAAGCATTTTCATATTCTCCAGGCCCGACAGGATGCGGTCCAGGAGTTCCAGTTTGTCCATACTGCTTGTGATCTGATCCGGATCGACCAGGGTCGGATATTCTTCCTCCATCGTTCTCAGGTTTTCTCTTAACTCCTCGATGTTCAGCTTTGATTGAACCATAGGGGTCTCCTTGAGGGGAATCCTCCCCTGCCGGTTCATCCGGTTCACCATGAGTTCCAGGGAAGAGCAAATGGCTTCCAGTACCCTCTTCCCCGGTTCATGATGCCTGATATGAATATTCAGGTTTTCGGTCATGGCGAATGTTTTGATCAACCTTTTCCGGGGGGATCTCCGCCGGGTGGAGGTTCGGTACCGTCCCCGCCCCGGATCCGCAAAAGCTGATCCTTGGTCAGTTGATCTTCAAAATAGCTTTCCAAAATTTCAATCATACTTTTCATGATGAATCGTTTTTTTTATTTTCCTACTCTGTTATGGCTTTTCGGATACCGCTCTACTGGTTTATCCCGATTTTTGGAAAATATTACACCTGTTTTGCAATTTTTTTTGAAATATTTTTTCATGTTTGGCGGATTGCCTTAATATTCAGTAACTTCGGGGCGATGTTTTTTTTCAAAAAAATCGGCTTCCGGGGACTGATCCTGCTGTTTTGGTTTCCTTTTTCCGTATCCGTCGCCCAGGAAGATCTGCAAACGGCCCTGGAAAAATTGCAGAAAGCCGGGAATATCTTGTCGGCCCAAGGGACGGAAAACGTGGAGGAGCTTTGTGTTTCGGCGTCCGGTAGTTTCAGGTACCGTGAACAATGGGATCATTACCTGGAATGCAGGATCCTGCTGGCGCAATATTATGAACGGATCGCCGACCTGGAGGGGTGCAGGGAGCTGCTGGACGAGTCCTTTGATCTGTACCATTCCGGTCGGGTCACCAGTGACAGCCTGAAACCCCGTTTATGGTACATAGAGAGCCGTTATTTCAGGCAGAGCGGCCGGCCGGACCGGGCCCTGGAAAAGCTGGACCGGGTCATCAGTCAACTTGAAGCTACGGGTAGCGATCAAAACTTGCTGAGCCGGGGTTACAATTATGCAGGACTCATTTACCTGGACCGGATGGATTATAAAAGGGCCAGGCAGTATTTTGACCGTTCCTATCGCATGGCCCGGCAGCTTACAGAGGGCCCTTCCCTGCTCAGGGAATGGTATTTCCACAACATCAGCCTGGTGGAAAGGGGTCTGGGGAACATGAGGAAGGCCCTGCAGGATCTGAGAAAAAGCCTGGATATGACCGTTCGGTTAAAGGGGGAGGATCACCCGGAAACGGCACAATCCTACGTGGCCTATGCCGATTTGCTGATGAATAACCTTATGACCGATTCCGCCTTGTATTACCTGGAGCGGGCGGAGGAGATATGGATCCGTCATTATGGCCGGGAGCATCCCTACCTGAGTTCCGTCTACGTCGAGTATTCCGATGTGTACTATATCATGGGGGATCATGCCTCGGCCTCCAATTATTTGCGGAAAGCTATTGAACTGATCAGAAAGTGCTACGGCCCCCGGCATATTGAACTCATCAGTAAATACAGGACGATCGGTAATATTTATATGGTCCGGGAAAGGTACCGGGAGGCCCTGGCCTATTTCCGGAGAGCCGATTCCATAATGCAACACAACCGGTCCGCTCAGATTAATTATTTGCATGCTTCGGTGGCGTATTGTTATGACCGCATGGGTAAGGCCGACAGTGCACGGTACTATTTTGAACGGTTCATGGACCAGTTATCCACCGGGGAAGATATTTCCAATAAGACCGTTCTTTACATGAGGGCTTATGCTGATTTCCTTAGAGTTCAAGGACCAGCTAAGCAATCCAGGCAAATTCATGAACGCTTACTGGACCATGCAGAAAGGCAGGAAGCCGGTAATCCCTTTACGGCTGCTCTGTTGTATTATACTTATGCACAATACCTTAAGGAAACGGACCGGTCGGAGCAGGCTTTACATACCTTTAACAAAGTAATCGGGATCCTTAATCCCGAATTCAACCCGGAGGACGTTCTGGATGTGCCGGAAGAGCAGCCGGTAATGTTCTGGAGGAACTATTATTACAGTCTGCTGCATAAAGCCGCTCTGAGCATTGAACTGGCTTCCCGGCAGGATGACCGGGAGAGGCAGGAGGAATATTTCCTTTCCACCCTTGGGACCGTGGATCATCTGCTGGACATTAAGAGCGGTTTGTATGCCCTGATGCATAATGATGAAAGCAGGTTGATGTTCGGCAATGATTTAAAAAAAGTGTACGAGGCCGGGATCGAGGCCTCTTTTCAAATGTACCGGGTCACCGGACTGGAAGATTATGCCCGCGGATGCTTTGAGTATTCCGAGAAATCCAGGTATGCTTTGCTCCGGGCCAATATGGAAAAAGATGCTAAGATACGGTTCAGACGTTTACCCGACAACCTGGAAGAAAATGAATCCGGTGTACTGAGGGAAATCGCATCCATCCGTCAGCGGATCCGCGAACTGGAAAACGAGGGCCGGTTATCCGACCCTCAGGTCGCATTCTGGAACGAGCTGATCTTTGAAAAGCAACTGGAGCTTGAAAGCATTAAAAAGCAAATACAAAAGTTCGATCCTGCTTATTATAACTTGAAGTATGAACAGAAGGTAACAGATCCCTTGTATATATCAAAACAGCTTGACCAGGGAGAACGGCTCGTTGAATATTTTCTGGGTGATCGCTATTGCACCATTTTCGATATAAGCAAGGATACCTTCATGATCCACCGGGCCGGGGTCGATAGTTCTTTTTATAAGGATATTGAGAATATACGACAGTATGTTCAATATGATTACTTCAATGAAGAAAAGGCTATGACATTTAAGGATTTTGCAGGTTCCTCCGGACGATTATACACCGGCTTGATTGCTCCCCTGGATATTCCCGGGGGGCATTCTCTGATCATCATTCCGGATGTTCATTTTGCCGGTATTCCCTTCGATGTTTTGCTCACCGGGGCTGCCAAGGGTCTGGACGCTAATTTACCCTGGCTTATCCGGGACCACGATATTTCCTATGCTTTCTCCGCGAGCCTGTTGTTCCGGGATGAAAAGGCCCGGGGCCGGGTAAAAAGGAAGGTGCTTGCATTTGCCCCGCATGCTTCCGATGTACAGGAAGCCGATATGGTTTATTCCCGGTCGCTGGAAATTGACCGGGATTCCCTGAAATCATTGCCCATGACCGGAAGGGAAGCATGGGAGGTCCAGGATCTGTTCGGGGGGAGGGTATACCTGAACGGGGAGGCCAGCGAATACATCTTCAAACGGAAAGCCGGCCGGTATTCCTTGTTGCACCTGGCCATGCATGCCCTGATCGATGCGGAGGATCCCCTGTATTCCCAACTGGTGTTTTCGGATGATACCAGCGGGGGTCAGGATGGCTTCCTGAATGTTTATGAGATCTATGATCTGAACCTGAACGCGGAAATGGTGGTGCTCTCGGCCTGTAACACCGGAACGGGGAAATTGTATCATGGGGAAGGCATCATCAGTCTGGCCCGGGCCTTTGCCTATGCCGGGGTGCCTTCTGTGACCATGACCCTTTGGAAGATACCGGATGAGACCAGCTATGAACTTACATTAAGATACTACGGTTATCTAAAGCAGGGATTCGACAAGGCGGCAGCCATGCGCCGGGCCAAACTGGATTACCTGGAGCGCAAGGACCCTTTTGCTGCCCATCCTGCTGTATGGTCTTCCTACCTGGTGGTGGGAGACAAGTCTTCTCTTGAAACCTCAAAACAAAAATACTGGATCCTGGTCCTGCTGGGTCTGATGATAGTATCAGGAATTTGGCAGTTCGGAAAGAGGTTTTATAAGAAGGGATGATTAGTCCAGTTTTTCAGAGATCTCCTTTGACATTCTCGCGAAATAATCCGTTCCGGATTGCAATTCCCTGAAATACGCGAGTGCTTTTTCCTTATCCTGCAACTTCAGGTAGATCAGTCCCTTGTACCAGGTGGCATATTTCATCAGCAGGCTGTCTCCTTCAATAAGGCTCAGTTGCTGCAAAGCTCCGGCATGATCCCCGGTCTCAATCAA
Source organism: uncultured Bacteroidaceae bacterium (assembly GCA_964420035.1). GTDB lineage: Bacteria > Bacteroidota > Bacteroidia > Bacteroidales > SM23-62 > CAYQQR01. The sequence goes on from CAYQQR010000063.1 coordinate 9,697, forward strand.
AGCAATGCTTCTGATCAGTTGATATTCAGGTTTCAGGCCTTCCTGCCGGTCCAGTTCTTCCATCAGGCCGGCTGAAATCCCGTAGTTTCCCTGCTCATAGGCAAACAATGCCTCTTCAAGCTCAGAATTCTTCATATCACCGGCGGAACGGGTGACCATGTAGGTTCGGACGGGTTCGAAATATTCCGTGAACAGGAGTTCATAGCTGTTCTTTTTGAGTGTATTCAGGGTAACAACAGAACTTATGGCCAGTATAACGACCATTGCGGCGGCTACCGACCAGAAAAGATATTTGTTGATCATGATCTTCCGTTTCCTTTCCGATCCCTTTTCGGTAAATTTCTCATGAGAGGTTTTTAATTCATTCATAAAATGGATTTCATCTTCTGAGTTTTCTTTCTTCCTGGCTATATAGAGTTTTTCCAATTCTTTCTGTTCCTCTTTACTTAAATGATGATCCCCGGATTGATCCTCTTCGATCAGTTCGGTTTTATGCGAAAGCTTCCTGTGTTGCTCCTTCATAAACCGGAGCAATGCTTCTGCATTTTCCAGTTCGGCCCTGAGTTCCGGATTTTCAGCCAGTTGTTTTTCAAATTCTTCTCTGGCTTTCGGATCCAGTTCGTCATGGATATATTTTTCAACCAGTAAGGTATAATTCATCTTTCAGTTCTTTGAATTCTTCAGTTGCGGTAATGGATCTGGCCAGGTGATCTTTACACCGGTGTTTTTTCACGCTTGCGACTTTTCCTGAACTGAAACCCATGATATCGGCGATCTCCTCGAATGAGATCCCTTCAAAATACAGTTTCAATATTTTCTTACACGAAGGTTCCAGTTTATTGAAACATTTTTCATACAAACGGATCTTTCGGATTTCCGTTTCCTTGTCTATTTTTTGTTCTTTGATCGCGTAATCCGAGGACATGTACTCGGTTATGATCTGTTTTCTCGCCCCCAGGGCTTTTAGCCAGATGAACCTGCATACCGCATAAATGTATGTTTCAAAACGGCAGGTCAGCATCAGTCCTTTTTCCTTTATTCTTCTGTAGGTGATCAGCATCGCTTCCTGAAAGACATCTTTTGCATCTTCCTCTGAGCCGAGATTATGTTTGATCATCGATCGGACGCGGGGAAAGGCACTTTGATATACAAAATCAATGATCCCGGGATCATGATCCGCTATACCCTTAATGACCTGGTCTGCATCCGGACGTTTCATAAAGCTTTTAAACTGAAATACTGAATCTATCCCGAAGCTACAATTTTTTTTTTAAAGGATGATAAAGGAATACAAAAGACTACTCTTCGGAAACGGTTTTCAGGTATTCGATGATCAGTTCGTTCTCTTTTTCCGATATCATATCTTTATACGAAAGCATCAGTCCTTTGTTATAGCCTTCAACAATATCCGCATCCGGTTCATAGATGGCCCTTTTTATATAGTCATCATCGGCAATCACCGTCCTCGTTTCTCCATCGGTGGTTACCGTTCTTTCGCTGCCGTAGAGTCCCAGGTAGGAAGGACCCACCAGCCGGGTACCATCGGTAGAATGGCAGGCATTGCATCCGTTGCTTTGAAGGATCTGCAGACCGGCGGCACCGGGTCTTGCCCCTTCGGCAACGCTTGGCAGGGAAGCCGTGGTATCGGCGTACCAGGCATTAAAGGCTGAATCGCTGATGATGTTGACCCCTGTATACATATAAGAATGCTGCAGTCCGCAATACTCGGTGCAGAAAAGGTCAAATTCACCTTCTTTCTTGGGGATGAACCACATTTCTTTTTCCTTTCCCGGGATCATGTCTTCCTTTACCCTGAAGGCGGGTATATAGAGCGAATGGATCACATCCAGGCTCACGAGTTCGAGACGTACGGGTTCGTTCACCGGAAGGATCAGGGTGTCCGATCTCTTGCCGTTTTCATAAATGAACTGGAAGTTCCACATCCGGGCGATGGCCCTTACGGTCCGGGCATCATCCGGGGGGTTTTTCATCGGTTTCCAGCCAACCCATCCGAAGTAAAACATGAGCAGGGCCAGGATGGTGGGTATGATGGTCCAGATCAGTTCCAGCTTGACACTTCCTTTGATCTGGGTGGGTTTGGGATTCTTTTCGCGATTGTACTTATAGATGAAATAGATCATCAATACCGTCAGACCGATAAGGAACACGAGTGCAATGCCAATGATGAACATGAAAGTGAAATTCACGCTGCCGGCAAAGTTTGAAGCATCTATCTGGGTCTGGGTATACATATTGGTTTAAATTCAATTACTGGAACAAATAGTCCAAAAATGTTACAAAGATGATGATGGCTATCAATAGAATGACCCCCAGGGCCATAAAGGTAAACATCCGCTGGTCGAACTTCAGGTGCATGAAATAAAACAGCACCAATGCGGTCTTCGCGGAAGCCAGTAAGAGGGCAATGCTTACGGTAAGCGGACCCAGGTGGATGGTGGTGACCCAGACCGATATGAGCGTAAGAACGATCAGGGTCAGTAAGACATACAGGAAAACCCTGTAGGGGACAATGTGACGTTTTTCTTCCGCTTGCTTGCTCATCTTGCTTTTCGTTCAGGTGATCAGGTAAAACAGAGGGAACAGGAAGATCCAAATGATATCCACCAGGTGCCAGTACAAGCCGCTGTTTTCAAGCAGGGCATAATTATCATGTCTCTGCCTGCCCCTGGCTGCAAAAACCATCATAACTATAATAAAGACCAGTCCGATGATGAGGTGCAAAGCATGCAGACCGGTCATGGCGAAATACAATCCAAAAAACAGGGTGTCCCCGTGGCCCAGCTCCGACAGTTCCCCGGAACCCGGGAAGATGCCATGGGAAAACTTCTCTCCCCATTCAAAATATTTGTTCACTAAAAACATCAATCCGAGCAGCACCGTAATTCCGAGAAACAGCAGGGTGAGCTTCCTGTTGTTCTTTTGAATGGCCGAGACGGACATGGCGATGGTTGCCGAGCTTATCAAAAGCATGATGGTATTTACCGTACCGATAAAGGTATCCAGCTCTTCGGCCGCCAGGTGGAACGCCTGTGAATACCGGAAACGGAAAACGGAATAAACCAAAAACAGGCCGGCGAAAAGCAGAAGTTCGGTGAAAATAAACACCCACATGCCCATCCCGGAGGCCGTGTCATCCCGGTGTATTTCACTATGTGATGGTGATGTCATCCGTTTTATTTATAATCATAAGGACCTTCTTTCATGACGGGGATCTCCTCGAAATTTTCCACACGGGGCGGAGAATCCACGGTCCATTCCAGTGTTTTTCCGCCCCAGGGATCCTTGCCTGCAGGTTTTCCATGTTTGGCCGACCGGAAAAGGTTGATCAGGATGATCAAGAGACCGGCGATCATGACATAGGCGCCCAGACTGGAAATGATGTGCCCGCTGTGGAACTCGGGCAGATAATCGTAATAACGCCTCGGCATGCCCTGGATACCCAAAATAAACATGGGAAAATAAAGGGTAAAGAAACCTATAAAGAAGACTACCCAGCCGGTGTTTGCCCAGCCGCTGTCGTACATCCTGCCATACATTTTCGGGAACCAATAATGCATGGCTCCCAGGAAGGCAAAACCCGTTCCCCCGAAAACGATGAAATGAAAATGGGCCACCACGAAGTAGGTGTCATGCACATGTACGTTGGTAGCCAGCGAACCCAGCACCAATCCGGACAGGCCCCCGATCATGAATACAAAGATGAAAGAAACAGCCCAGTAGAACGGGGTTTGCAGGTTCAGGGAACCTTTATGCATGGTGGAGATCCAGTTGAATACTTTGATCGCCGAGGGGATGGCCACCAGGAAGGTGAGAATGGAAAAAGTAAACAGGGCCGTACCGCTCATGCCCGAGGTGAACATAAGGTGTCCCCAAACGAAATATCCTACAAAGGCAATGGCAATGGTAGAGACTACAATGAAATTATAACCGAAAATATGTTTCCTCGCCATGGTGGGAATGATCTCTGAAATGACCCCCATGGCAGGCAGGATCATGATGTATACCGCCGGGTGGGAATAGATTCAGAACAGGTGTTGGTACAGGATGGGATCCCCGCCCAGGGCCGGATCAAAGAAACCGATGCTCAGGGTTCTTTCCATGATGATCATCAACAGGGTGATGCCCACTATGGGAGTAGCCAGGACCTGTATCCAGGCTGTTCCGTAAAGTGCCCAGGGGAAGAGGGGCATCTTCATCCACCGCATACCGGGTGCACGCATCCTGTGGATGGTGACGATAAAGTTCAGCCCGGTGAGGATGGAGGAAAACCCCAGGATGAAGGCACCCGTGACCGCCGGCAACATGTTGGTGGTGGTCTGTTTGAGGACCAGTACAAGGAAGATGGTCAGGGCAATCGCGATGATCAGGGTTCCTGCCACCCTGGTAATGTTCAGTGCATATTCCTGTCCAACCGGATCATAGGAATAACAATACTGCAGGATCTTATTGACGGTAGGTCCTGATTTTCCTTCAGAGGCTTCAATCAGGGCTATCTTCACTTCAAAGGGAAGGAAGGTAACCCCGTTCAGATAACGGGTGATCTTGCCGTTGGGACTGAGAACGATAAGACTGGCTGAATGGAGAAAATCGTTTCCGGTTTTTTTATACCTGAATCCCACTGCCCCGGTCAGTCTGGCAATACTTGCACTGTCGGATACAAAGAAATGCCATCCCGCCGCTTTTTCGGGATTGTTCATCAGGTTCAGATAGTTGTTCTTCTTCCTTTTCGCCAGGTCGATATATTCCCTGGGATCGAAGCTGATGGTCAATACCTGGAAATCTTTCCCGGATTGCATGTCCATCCGGTCGAGGACACTGGCTACTCCTTCCATAAGGGGACTGCAGATACCCGGGCAGCGGTAATATACCAGGTTCAGGATCGTGGGTTTATCCAGCAAACGGTCCAAAATTACTTCTTCACCTTTTTCGTTGATCAGTTTGATATTTTCAGGAACATATTCGTTCAGTTGTTCAACGACCCCGATTTCCAGATTTTGCGGAGCAATGGGGGTTTGCGATCGGAGGGTCAGTGCAGAGAAAAATAACAGGGTAATGCAAAGGATCGTTATTCTGTTACTATACTTCATCACAAACCTTCATTTACGGGGTTAAATATAAATGTTTTTTTACTTATTCTTCCATGCTCCCGGTTCGCGGGCAGCCGGGGAAGATATTTTTACAACAGGTCATGTCTTAATGTCTCATCGTCTCGATGTCTCATTGTCTCGATGTCTCATTGTCTCGATGTCTCATTGTCTCGATGTCTCGATGTCTCATTGTCTCGATGTCTCGATGTCTCGATGTCTCGATGTCTCA
>CAYQQR010000064.1:0-14910 GCA_964420035.1 uncultured Bacteroidaceae bacterium
TTGAGACGCTGAGACCTTGAGACGCTGAGACCTTGAGACGCTGAGACCTTGAGACGCTGAGACCTTGAGACGCTGAGACCTTGAGACGCTGAGACCTTGAGACTATAATACTAACCGCAACCATGCGCCCATATCTCTGTATTACCGGTCGCTCTGACAACGTACAAAACAGGTCATAAGGATAAAATGAAGTTTTTGAAATCATTTGTGCCAAATTTTATAACTTGGCATCCCATCTGAATTAGCTTTGTGAAACCCTGTATTATGAGTAAAAAGCGAATCATTATTGGATTGTGCATCCTGTTTTCCGGCTATGGATCAACAGCACTGTATAGCCAGAGAGAAATAATTGCATTCAATCATTACTGGACATTCAATTACCTGCCAGATTCAGATATGGACACTTCATTTTTTACCAGCAATCCGGAACAGGAAGGTTGGATCAATATTTCCCTGCCTCATACCTGGTCAACCTATTATACAACCGGTGAACGCCATCCATTCATTAAAAATGCTTCTGAACGTCTGGATCCATACTGGTGGAAGGGATGGGGTTATTACAGAAAATCATTCTCGATAATGAAACCGGATGAAAACGAAAGATTCTTTCTGGAATTTGACGGGGTACAGAAATACTGCCAGCTTTATGTAAATGGGAAATATATAGGTGAACATAAAGGCGGATACAACAGTTTTTCTTTTGATATTTCTCATGCCGTGAAAAGCGGGAAGAACGATATCTGGCTGGCCGTGTCCAACCTTCGCAACGATCCGTTTGGAGGAATTCCTCCCATGTCTGCCGGGAACTTTAATGTGTACGGCGGCATATACAGGGATGTCCGATTTGTAAAAACATCCGATATCTATATCCCTTACCAGGGCAATTACCAACATGAAGGAGGAACATCTGTTAACACTTCCGTATCGGATAGCGCCAGGGCCATGATCCATGTTACCAACTACATAAAAAATGACCGGCGAAAAAAAGTCAGGACAACAGTAATAAATACTGTTTCCGACCCGGGCGGGATAGAAGTCATGTCAATAAAAAGAGTGGTATCTCTCCCGCCCGGGCAAATAACTCCCGTTAACGCCACCAGCAATTCGATTGACAATCCGGAATTGTGGAGCCCTGATAATCCGGCTGTTTATAGCCTGAAAACTGAAATTTTCAGAGGAAAACAAAAGCTGGATACCTATATTTCTTCTTTCGGTATCAGATGGTTCCACTGGGACTATGAAACAGACAGCTTGTGGTTAAATGGCAGTCCTGTTCACATACATGGAACCAACCGTCATCAGGAATACCCGTGGCTTGGAGATGCAATTCCTAAATGGCTCACACGAAGGGATATGTTGGACATTAAAAATAATCTTGGACATAATTTTATCCGCGCGGCACATTATCCCAATGACCCATATCTATACCATCTTACTGATTCCCTCGGACTCATCTCTGTTGAAGAAGTTCCGAATATAAAACACATTGACTTCGGAGAGAAGATACAAAAACAAAACCTTAAGGCCATGATTCGCAGGGACCGGAATCATCCGTCTATCCTCTTCTGGAGCATGGGTAACGAAACCAATGATGCAGCAGACAGCAAGTGGGCATGGGCGGAAGACACTACGCGAATCCTTCACCAGAGAAAAGCCGAGGGGTTTGGTGATTTCGTAACCCATGACCATACAAATCTTGATATGGAAAACCTGTTAAGGGTAAGCGTGCGAGGATGGTATAATAAGGATGTAAAAAATCTTGAACCAGCCAATAGTCCGGAAATTCCCAATAGTGGACAATGGGCAGGAACGGAAGAATGGCAGCACAAAATGGCCCGGGTAGAAGGGGGAAGTATCAGGGGAAGAATCGATCAGAATATCGTGGTCTGGTTGTACGAGGACCACGGATGCGACAGGGTATATCCGAACGCACCATTAAAACACCTGAACTACAAAGGTTGGGTGGATGCCTATCGGGTTCCGAAGTACATGTATTATCTCTGGCAGGCCAATTATGCCCCCGGTCCAATGGTAAAAATTATGCCGCATTACTGGAGAAAGAAATACCTGGGAACAATTCAGGATCTGACTGTTGATTCAAACTGCGATAAAGTGAGACTTCAGGTAGGTGCTAAATCTTATGGCTATCAATATCCCGGAAAAGAGAACTTTCACAGTGTCACATTCAAAAATATTCTCATTGAAGACGAAACAATGGTAGCAACCGGCTATTTAAATGACCGCGTTGTTTGCACGGATACATTATATATGGCAGGAGAAGCTGCAAAAATCAAAATCCATGCTGAATACAATACCCTACTCGCGAATGATGCCGATGTCGCACTGATATGGGCAGATATACAGGACGAGTTAAATCATCCGGTACCTGGTGCAACTCCCGATCTGGAATGGACTGTAACCGGCGAGGCTGTTTTATTGGGCCCGGTCAGCTATCAATCTGACATTGACAAAACTTCGTCGGAAGAGGGCGAGGGTTATGTTGATGCTCCTGTATTCAACATCATCAAAACGACAAATCAGGCCGGGGAGACCAGGGTGATTGTCAGTAGCAAAGGCCTTGCTTCTGACACAATCTATCTGGCTTCAAACACATACACTCCCAAAGCAACCCGGATATCCGAAACCGGAATTGAATTGGAAAACAAATCGATCCGTAAAAGACCGGATACTTCCGAATCATTTGTTGTGGACCAATGGATTTCCCATATCGGCACCAATACAAGGATTGGTAAAACGAATCGTGCCACTTACCGTGAGCACCTCGAAGAATGGTTGACAAACAACAACAAAGGTGTTGATACCGAAAGACCCGAATTTAAATATATGGTGGAATCTCTTGATAATTATCTGCATAAAATGGAAGGTGAAATTATAGCAGATGACTTCAACTTCATGGCTGACCGTTTTAATGAAGTCTATTCTTTCAATAATTATCTGTCAGATTTACACCTGCACAAGGAATTCACAGACTATATCACCCGCTACTATGCTGAAAAAATACTTGTTGAAGCTGGTAATTATGATCTTGAAAATGCATATGAGCTCTATACAGAATATGCCCGCGATAATAAAATTGCAGAATTCCATTCACCGGACCGTCTGAATCCTGAAGGAAGTTCGGAATATATGAGAATTACCCATAAGTCCATATTCTACACGAAAGACCTGATGGTTGCCTTAAATCAGATTATTGAGGATTTTGAAACACTCTCGGTGAAGGAGACTGAAGCATACATCCGGGAATTAATCATACTTAATCCAGGTCTCGTGAATACGCGCAACAACAAGGTAAGTGTAGCAATGGAAACTCCGATAATGTTGCCAATTCCAGCAGAACTCTTTTAATTCACCTTCGCGTTCCGCTTCGGTGTACGAGAAGGAGGATTAAAATAAAATATAATATAATGACCGAAAAGCTACTGCTAATACTGCTTGTGCTCTCAAGTCAGCTTGTTAATGCACAGGTGCCGGAAAAAATTGCGCCTTTTGTAACACCGTTCGGTGAGTTCCAATTTGAAAGACCACGGTTTCCCGATAACAAAGTTAGCATAGTCGAATTTGAGGCGCGGGCCGGTGGTGAATTTAAAAATACCTCTGCCATAAAGGATGCGATAGAGTACCTATCGGAGCAAGGTGGCGGGATGGTTGTCGTTCCTGCCGGACAGTGGCTTACCGGGCCCATAGTCTTAAAAAGCAACATAAACCTTCATCTGGAGGAGGGCGCTGAGCTTCTGTTCAGCCAGGATTTTAACGATTATCTGCCGGCAGTATTAACCAATTACGGGGGTTCTGAGGTCTATTCTTATTCACCCTTTATTTATGCATTCAAGAAGGAAAATATAGCGCTTACAGGAAAGGGGGTTTTGAATGGTCAGGGGAAACCCTGGTGGGAACAGCGCTATAAAGGAAAAGTAAGAGGCAACGAGCTGCTGCAGGAAATGAACGAAAAAGAGGTACCGGTTGAGGAACGGCGTTTTGATAATCCGGACTATTTCCTTCGTCCCGTTTTTTTCGGGCCCCTGTACTGCAAGAACATCCTTGTGGAGGGAGTGACGTTTAAATACGGCCCTTTCTGGACCGTTAACCCGAGTTTTTGTGATCATGTCATTGTACGGGACATATACGTGCTTACGAATGGCCATTATGGCGATACCCCCAACGGGGACGGTATCAACCCCAACTCCTGTTCCAATGTACTCATCGAATACAATACGCTGGATACCGGCGATGATTGTATTACGATCAAATCAGGGAGAAACAAGGACGGAAGAAGGATTGGAATGCCGAGTAAAAATATTTTGATAAGGCATAATAAAGGCCTTCAGGGCCATGGAGGAATTGTAATTGGAAGTGAAATGTCGGGCGGTGTTGAAAATGTATACGCGCATGACTGCAGATTTAACGGTACAGACCGGGTAATCCGGATAAAGACAGCCCGGGGCAGGGGTGGTTATGTAAAAAACTGCTGGTTTAAAAACATTTCAGCGGATACCATTGAAAAGCAAGCGATCAGAATAAATATGATGTACACGGGCGGCGACCGCCTGCCGGCCCGTGAGGTTGATCAAACTACACCAGTGATTGAGAACCTTCACTATGAAAATATTACATGTGATTTTGCTAAGGGGAATGTTATTCAAATAGTGGGAATTCCTGAAATGCCGGTGAAAAATATAAGCTTTGAAAATTTAGTTCTGAAGGGAAGAAATGGGATGGTAATGAGCGATGCAAAAAACCTTAGGTTCGAAAATTTATCCATTTCCAACCTTAGCGGACCGGCCACGGAAATTTCCCATAGTGACAGCATTTATATCAATAATATTAAGATTGATACCACAGATGAAAGCAAAATTCCGTTTATTTTTAAAGATGCAACCAACCTGAGCCTTCAGAAGATAGTGCATAACCATAAAGGAGATTTGGTGCATATCACCGGCTCTCAGGATAATATCGTCATCGACAAGAGCATACCTGAGAATAAAATAAGGAAGGAGGCGATTAAATAGTGCATTTTATAACGTGCTTTTGACGTGAAAGGTTCATTGCTCGAGCAGATGAAATCATTAAAAATGATTATAAGCGGGTCATCTTCTTTTATTAATAGATTTGATCACTAATGTATAATTTCATTAGTCTCCGGCTGGAATATAAATAAAGATAAGGTGCTCCTCATGTGGCCGATTTATTATTCGCGAAAACACCTGTTACAGGAGTAAAAATACAATGATAAAATTTGCCGGACAGGCGGTTTTTTCACAGATAATGAATTTGCAGAATCAGGAAACATACAATAGTGAAAATTAAAGTTGAAAACCAAAATAATAATCAGATGAAGTATTTATTACCTGCATTGCTTATTCTTATTGCTATTGGCATAACAAGTTGCGTGCAGAAAAGCACGAATGAAATTCCTCAGAAAAAAAACAGGGAAGTCCTCGAACATCTTCTTGTTACATTTAAATCAAATATAGAAGGTGAAGTTCCCGTGGAACATCCTATTTGGGAAAGCTGGTTGCGCAGAACCGGCGAATTGCCTCCTGATTTTGATCAGCTTCCAACCAATGCCTTTCCTCCTGATTTACTAAGGTTTGAAAATGGTAATCCGGTAACCGATTCAGTTGAATGGTTAAGCAGAAGACAGGAGATAACAGATGTGCTGAAAAAATATAATTTGGGCAACTGGCCCCCGCACCCGGAAAAAATTGCAATAAAGTATCAGGATTCGATAGCTGAAGAGACGGACGTGTACATAAAACATAATGTTCAACTATGGTTTGGTCCATCCGTTACTTTAGTTGAATACGCTCAAAGGAGCCAGCCCTACAGCACCGATCTTACACCCGAAAACAGAAGAGACCGATCTCATCAGACGCTTGCAATCCTGAACGTGGAATTATTTATTCCGAAAGGAGAAGGTCCGTTCCCTGCAATTATAGAACCTGGTCCTGTAAGGCCCAGGGACCTTACAAGACTTGAACGCGGGTATATCGTGGCCCGCTTTAGCAGACTGGATGCGGACTATATCGCTGCAGTTTATACTGACTACGGGTGTAACCAACTGGAATGGTGGGGTTACGCGGCAGCAAGATGTGTTGATTTGCTATATTCGAGAGATGATGTTGATAAATCAAAAATAGTTCAGGCCGGTCACTCACGTGGAGCCAAACAAGCCATGATTGCAGTATTGATGGATAGAGAAAGAGTGAATGCTTTTATTAACAGTCACCCTGGAACAGGTTCAGGCTCTTACAATTTATGGAGATATGCAACCGAAAAATACGGGGGCGAACATTTGGAAAATAGCTCCCGGCGGTTTCCTTATTGGAATAATCCCCGTATGCTATTTTTTATGGGAAGGACAAATAAATTACCTTTTGACAGCCATTTTTTGCAGGCATTGGTAGCACCAATACCCACGTTAATGGGAACAGGTGAGCGTGATGAAGTAGGTCAGCCCTGGGGTGATCAACAATGTTACCTGGCTGTGAAAGAGGTTTATAAACTACTTGGTAAGGAACAAAACCTGGGATTCTATCCTTCCCCGGGTGGGCATACAGTGACACCTGAGATGGTTGACGACCATTTAGACTGGCTGGACATGCAATTTGGCCGCAAGCCCTTCACTTTCAAAGAGAATCTAATATATACTTATACCTTTGATGACTGGCAGGAACTTACAGGTGAGGAACTGAATAAGGATGAATTTCCTGAAAAAGATTTGGATGATATTCTTCTAATGCCAAATGGTGGAAAAATAAATAAAACAGACCAATGGGAGGCGAAAACGGAACATATAAAAAATCAGATAATATCAGTTATCGGGAATTTGCCGGCCTACGATAAAATTGAAAAAATCACCATAGAAAACGAGCGAACCTTCAGGGAAAATTATATAAAAGCCGATATACCGATTGATGATAAACTTACGGCTCATATAACCTACCCTGCTGACAGGAGTGAGAAAATGCCTGTCGTGATTTACCTTCATGCTTATCTGGACGCGAATGGTTATGATTGGCCGAGGAGCTATTTATACAAGTCAACCCCGGGAGAGAGATTAGCTCAAAATGGTTTCCTGGCAGTAGAGTTTAATCAATTTGGTTATGCCAATCGTAACCGTGATAGTGGTATTGAATTTTATGAAGAAAATCCGGAGTTGTCGGCTTTAGGGATCATGATTCAGGATGTCAGAAAAATTATTGATGCATTAAGCCTTACAGAACTGGCTGATAAGGATAACATTATGGTTGCCGGCTATTCTCTTGGCGGAATGGTTGGTTTGTACTCAGCAGTTTTTGATGAAAGGATTAAGGCAGTTTCAACCTCCAGCGGTTTTGGTTCTATGAGAATGGATGTACATGGAAGTCAAACAGAAGGCATTAAAAGATACGCTCATCTCCGGCCAACGATCCCGAGACTGGGATTGTTTTCGGGCAATGAGAAACGAATTCCTTATGATTTTCATGAAGTGCTTGCACTTATTGCACCACGACCTGTTCATATATTGGCTCCAAAACTTGATCAGGATTGGTTTTATGATGATGTTACAATTTGTTATCGTGAGGCTAAAAAAGTTTTCAAACTATTTGGCAAAGAAGATAATTTGGTTTTGAACAGTCCAAATGATTTCAACAGATATCCGCCTGAATACCAAATGACGGTAAATGAATGGTTATCAGCGATTGCAACGAAACAGATGCATTCAGGGTTTTATGAATAGTTAATTACATGCTTAAAGCCTATACAGTAAAGATCATGGCTCATATCTTCCGGTTTTGAAAGGCACCAATACTTTGATTACCTGTATTTTAACATAGCCAGGGGAAACCTCCATCACGATAATTTACTTCTCGTCCGGATCCCCAACATCTGTGATTTCCGCCATTATAGCCAGAGAGTTCGCGGGCCGGCTGCCCCGCGCTGGTGTATTCAAGCCTTTCAGGCTGTTGCTGCTGTTACCAGGCCTACGCCAGAGACTTCGCCAGGGCTTCATCTCTCAAGAAGGCTTTGCACCTACGCGTAAGCTTCGGCCGCACGCTGACGGAGGACGCGGAAGAGCATGAGGGATTCAGGATTGAATTAACCACCCCCCTTTTTGCTGGCGCGAAAAGTATCCCTCCTTGAAAAGGAGGGGAATTCGTAATTAATTGATAATCAATTTATCTCCCCCGCTCCACACGGTGGAGAGGGGGCCGGGGGGAGAGGAAAAAAGAACAATAAAATGCTGGATAACAGAAAGGGCCGAAACGGGAGGTGGTGTTTTGTGGACGCGAGATGCAGAGACCTTTGCAAAAGGGCTGAAGAGCCGAAGAGCTGAAGAGCTGAAGAGCTGAAGGAAGGACAGCGAAGCGGAAAAATTTATAAGTTTTCGATCAGGGAATCCCTTGCCTCGTCCATAAGGGGCATCTCGTCCACCATGACCGGCCTGCACCACGAACGCTTCAATGGACCTTCCACCAAAGTATACAGCAAGTCTGACCGTATTTCAATGTGCTCAGGACGGTATGCCATCTTTGCAATTTCTTCCAACAGCTCCTGGGCAACACCTTCGTACATGGATGTCAGGTCCGGTTCAGGCGTAAGCATGGACATGCCGGTTACCATACCGGTTTTCTTATCCACCAACAGCAGTACAAAAGGGAAAAAGCCTTTCTTTCCCCGCTCTTTCACCGGATTTGGCAACAGGAACAGATCTGCCTGCAGTGTGGTTTTTGATGCCTTCATCCTCGAGACTTTTTCAACGGTCTTTTTTTGGAACCGCGACTTATAATATATGGTAGCTTCACGGGCATCCGGCACTTCGTAACGATCCTCCCATCGTACCTTGCCACCTCCGGTAACGGGTGTGCGTACCAGAATCTCATCGGACGGATCTCCTTTCCTGTACAGGTATTCCGGGTTCTCCATGCCCCCGGGAAGTACCTCTGCAATTTGCTCCAGCAATACCGGAAGGTCGTCCAGGACTTCATTTTCCGGAAATACAGGCATATAACCGGGTACAAGGACCTCCAGTTTGGGCCATCTCCCCCTGCCCCTGAATCCTGTACCTGCTTTCTTAATGGCATTCAGATCCTGCTGATCCAATTCCTCCCGGTCAGTGAAAGAGAGTTGCAAGTGCGGGATCATCAGGATAGTCTCCATGGGAAGCCGGTCTGCCTTCTCATGTAACTCCATGAATTTGAACAAGCCCTCATACTCCCGGTAAGCCGCAACAGCCGTATATACTCCGTCGGATCCCATCACGGAGACAAAATAAATACGATCACTGCCGGGCATCCGTACCCCGAAGATATCTGTTTCATACAGGCTCCTCCAGGGTTCCATATCCCTGATTTTACGTGCATTCTCATAAATCGTTCTGAGTATTCCTGCATCCATATCTTCGTCTTTAACGGGGTCACGCTTTACAGTATGTTGCTTATTCTTTTTCTTCTGTGCAACAGGGCCCTCGCCGGAACCGGGTGCTGCCGGTGGCGTTTTTTTATTTCCGGGTTTGTTGACACCACCGGGAATGTTGTCACGGCTGCCAATGACCTTATCCACCACCTCACGGGCTGTCTCCACGGACACTCCTGCTTTCTTTGCAGCACCATCAATATCCGGGATCCTGCCTGCATTGATATCCGGTAACACAAGTGCAATAAATTCATTCAGACGATCCAATTCCTTTGAAGCACCCGGATCCGGTGTCGGGGCAAACCTGTCAAGATACTCGTTCACCACGATTTTTCGTTTCAGGATTTTCTCTGCCGTGGTGATCAACTGCTGATGCACCCTGAGATAGGGGTATTCCGGAAAGTCATAGCCGTAAGTATTGAAATCGCTGACAAGCTTCCGGAATCCCCTGGCGGTCATCGCCGTAAAAAGAAGCAGACTTTTGTTTTCGTCATAGTAAACCTGGGCATAGTGGGGAAACTCACCAAATTGATCATGCGTGAACCGGTAAACCCCCTGATCGTATTCTGAAACAAAGGTCTTTTTCAACCTGGCCGTATCAAGTGAGTCAAGATCGTGTTCGGACAGGTGATACACCAGCTCATCTTCTTTATGAAAGGTCCTTGGATAGTCAGCTCCTGAAATAAGCAACATATACGGCAAGGGATCTTTATCAATATCCCTGCAGATATCCCTTTCATCCTCGATATCCGGATTGCGCTCGACGGCAAAGAAAAAGATATCATCCGCCCCGAAACTCTGAAAAGAGCCTATCGGACCGTAAGACTGCCAGCAGTATCCGTTGAAACCGATCAGGTTGAGCCAGAGCAAGGGGCTTCCTGAACGGCTCAATTGGGTCATGCCGGGGGAAAACAACAGGTATTCTTTTTCACTGAATACATCCCTCATCAGGAAAAAATCCTCTTCAGGCTGATCGGCAATTTCGGCGAAACTGAAACGCCAAGGCACCCCGGCCTGCTGCATCAGAAAACTGCGCTCATCCCCCCGGAACCGCTGCAGTGCCGGATTTTTTAACAGCTTCCCGATCAGACCGTTCTCCCTGAAAACCCTGTGAATAACGAACTGACCCTTGAACATTTGTACCACCTCCTTATCAAACATGGAGGTCACCTCGCGGTACCGGCTGAAATGCTTGTTCATTCTCTGCTCAAGTCCCTGGTGACGCGCTGCATAAGCCAGCAGAAAATCATCCACTACCCCTTCGCTGATCCTGCTGTTCTTTTCACATTTTTCCCTGATTTCCCGGTAATTTGTCATAATAAATTAACGTGAGTTCGATATAAGCTTTATTTGTAAATCACTAGTTATCAACAATTTGTGTTAAGAAATGTTTATAACTATTTGATTATCAATGGTATGTAAAATGAATTCTTCCTGAATTAGTTGTTATCACTAACCAAATAGGAAGAATCCATGAAAAACCTCTGGAACGAACTTATTGAAATTTTCTGTCATATTGATGATTTTAACCAGGCATTTATGAAAGAATTGCAAACACATCAGTTAACCACCGGTGCCAGAACAAGGATAAAGCCTTGATTTTACCACCGCGTAAAAACCAAATAAGTGCCAGAAAATCTACTTACCGGCATATTTTTGATTTCAAATTTTAACATGGGTTACTACCGAACCCGCCTATGGGTAAAAAACGGTACCACATAAATATTCCCATCTTTAGGGGTTTGAAAAAGAAGACTCATGCCTCAGACATTTACCTGCGCCCATTGTGGCAAATCCTTCCTGGGTGATTATTCCGGGCAGGCTGACCCCGCGTATTGCCCGTGGGGCATACATTATTGTAGCACCGAATTACACAAAAACTATTTTTCCCCGTAGGGGATACATAATTTCTGGGTGCTGGATTCTGGTTGCTGGCTGCTTGTGGCTGGTAGTCCTGAAGGGACGGCAGATGTTAGCAGCCGGCAGCAAAAACAGAACCTCGTAGAGGTTCAGTAATGGCAGAGAAAACGTCCTCTTTAAATAAGCGGCCACCGGCCATACCTTAGCAAGGGAAACTGGCTTAAATGTGGACGCAAGATGCAGAGACCTTTGCAAAAGGGCTGAAGAACCTAAGAGCTAAAGAGCCATCCTCCTACGCCAAGGCTTCGGAGGACGCGGAAGAGCATGAGGGATTCAGGATTGAATTAACCACTCCCCTTTTTGCTGGCGCGAAAAGTTCCCCTC
Source organism: uncultured Bacteroidaceae bacterium (assembly GCA_964420035.1). Taxonomy (GTDB): domain Bacteria; phylum Bacteroidota; class Bacteroidia; order Bacteroidales; family SM23-62; genus CAYQQR01. Next base: position 11,662 of record CAYQQR010000064.1, read on the forward strand.
CTTGAAAAGGAGGGGAATTCGTAATTAATTGATAATCAATTTATCTCCCCCTCTCCACACGGTGGAGAGGGGGGCCGGGGGGAGAGGAAAAAAGAACATCAGTACCGTTTGGCACCGTTAGCACACCCGAAGGCGAGCTACAGTGAGCAAAGCGAATGAGCAACGGCGAAGCCGAGCAACAGCGAGTCCCGAAAAACAGCCGAAGGCGAGAAACAGCGAGCGCAGCAAGCGAGAAAGCCTAAAAGTGGAAGAGACGCTGAGACAACGAGACAACAACTTCTGGTACTTTTAAAAATCTATTCCCGGAATTTTTACAGGTCTGGGTTTTCAGGAAGCCATAAGGGGGTATGGAACTGAAACTGAAAAAATTTTTAATTAAAAAAACTGGGATTCGTGAAACTTCGATTCTCTTAATTAAAACAAGAATGAGTTATAGAAACTCACTGACAAGTAAGGATATAGCAAATTGCGAATTCACTTTGAAAAAATTTTTATTTAAAAAATTATCGGGTGCATGATTTTCTGTCAGTTTTTGGTATGCCAGAAAGAGACGTTTATGAAAGACCCCGTCTTCCATAGAGAAGGTCTCTCTGGGGAGAGACTACCCCCAGATACGCCATTTGGAAGCAAAATACAACCTAATAAGTATTTATAAGAAACTATTGATATGAGTTTACAAGATATGTTTCCTTATAAACAGACCTGCTGCAATACCGTGAATGGTCTCCCTGACCTCCTGACCCTAATGGCTTGTGGAGAGTATGAGAACCTCAAAGTTTTCCTGTCGGCTTGCAAACAGAATTGCCAAAGGTTACCACAGGACTTTCTTTATGTGGACTCCTGTTCTTTTGGAAGGGTTAGTGTCAATGCAGTGGACTACTGCAATGAAAACATTACCATTGATACCAGTGATTGCCAAACGTGTCTTTCCAAAACGTTACATATAGATATTAATCAGCAACCCGATTTCCTAATGATTAACTGGCAGGATTTACTGGATATGGTCAATGAATACCAAAACAGTTGTTCTGGGTCTGATGAATTGCTGGAGTTCGAATTTTATTAAAAAACATCCAGTTCATGAATGACCAGAATAGACCAACCCTTATTTTGATGGTTTTCTACAGGGGAGGATGACAACGTAATAACTGGGGTTCTCGATGTCTGTTAACCGATGCTATTTGTTTGGGGTGAGGGTTTGTTTGGGAGATGGTATTCTATATTAATTAAAATAATTATTGAATATTGAACTTACTGCTTTAGCAGTAAATATGTATAATGTTCGTAAAAACCAATCGATAAAATGCTAATATTTACTGGCACAGCGGTAAAAAAGAGCCGATTTCTTGTTGATTTAAAAGAAATACATTAAATTTACCGCTACAAAGGTAAAAAATGAAAGAATCGCGGGAATTAGCAAAAGTAATCAGGATGCATAGAAAGGCAGCCAAATTAAGTCGTATCCAATTAGCAGAACTGGCAGGAGTAGGTAAGACTGTTATTTATGATATTGAAAATGGCAAAGAATCTGTTCAGTTGGATACTCTTAGTAAAATACTCAAAGTGCTAAACATAAGGATAGTATTAACAAGTCCTCTTATGGAGAATTTACAAGACATTGGAAATGAGAAAAGCTAAGGTATATGTTAACGGAATTGAAGCTGGAATACTAACCGAATTAGTAAAAGGCAATGATTATGTGTTTGAATATCATGACAATTACAATAGTCTTGAAATTTCACGTACAATGCCCGTTAGCCAGAGGATTTACAAATTCAATAAATTTCCACCTTTTTTTGATGGACTTCTACCTGAGGGAGTGCAACTGGAAGGCTTATTAAAAATAAAGAAAATAGACAGGTCCGATTATTTCTCACAACTGATAGCAATTGGTGAAGACATGGTTGGAGTAGTAACCGTAAAAGAAATAATGGAATGAATAAGTGTCCAATTGCTTATATATCATGTGGGGGCAAACGTTATAGTGATGAGGGTCTGAAAATTTTATCATCAGGTTTAAAGAATTTAAAAGACCTTGAATATACTGCTGAAGAACAACGTAAGGAAGCATATAATCGTGCTTCCAGGATGTCTATTCAAGGAGTGCAACCGAAACTGAGTGCAGTGTTGAACTTCAAAGAGGAAAAATTCGATATTGTTGACAAGGGCGGGAAATTTATACTTAAACCGCAACACCATATATTTCCTGAGATGCCTGAAAATGAAGACCTAACTATGAGACTTGCAGGTGAGATAGGATTAGAGATACCCCAGCATGGATTAATATGGTCTAAGGACAAATCACTAACGTATTTTATTAAAAGGTTTGATAGAAAGGGACATAACGATAAAGTCCCTGTTGAAGATTTTGCACAATTGGCAGGATTAAATAGAGATACTAAGTATGAATATAGTATGGAAAAAATCGTAAAACTGATTGACAAATACTGTACCTTCCCTGCAATTGAAAAGATAAAATTGTTTAAGCTCACAATTTTCAATTACCTGATTGGTAATGAAGATATGCATTTGAAAAACTTCTCCATAATTACTCAGGACGGAAAGAGCACCTTATCCCCTTGTTATGATTTAGTCAATACTACGATAGAATACAAGAAGCAAGATGAAGAAATTGCACTGCCATTGGAGGGTAAGAAAAAGAAACTAACCCGTAATATGTTAGTTAACTACTTTGGAAAAGAGAGATGTGAACTTACAGATAAAAGCATTGAAAAGGTATTGGAAACAATTGCATTATCAGTTCCAAAATGGAAAGAATTTATTGAAAACAGTTTTTTATCACAAGAAATGAAGGAGAAATACCTGACATTATTGACTACAAGATTGGATATTCTTGGCATTCAACTGTGATGTAACAACACATCCGATACAATAACATTGTGGATGCTTCATGTACTTTTTCATAATGTTGTAAGCAACTTTATATTCCGGGCAAACTGCCCCCCGGCATTTTGCCCGTGGGGCATACATTATTGTAGCACCGAATTACACAAAAACTATTTTTTCCCGTAGGGGATACATAATTTCTGGTGATTGGTGGCCGGTAGGCAAAACACCTTAATACCCTATAAATCCTTCAGACGTTGAGACACTGAGACGTTGAGACACTGAGACGCTGAGACACTGAGACACTGAGACGTTGAGACAACGAGACGCTGAGACGTTGAGACAACGAGACGCTGAGACGTTGAGACAACGAGACGCTGAGACGTTGAGACAACGAGACGC
>CAYQQR010000065.1:0-13806 GCA_964420035.1 uncultured Bacteroidaceae bacterium
GTCTCATTGTCTCATTGTCTCATTGTCTCATTGTCTCATCGTCTCATTGTCTCATTGTCTCATCGTCTCATTGTCTCATCGTCTCTTTGCCTCTTCAGCTCTTCGGCTCTTCGGCTCTATTGCAAAGGCTTCTGCATCTTGCGTCCACATTAAAGTCAGTCTCAATTTTTAAGGTCCGGCAGGTGGCCGCTATAAGCTTAGCTCATTTCTATTCTACCATTATTCGGTGGTCTACGACCACCCCGAGATTAAACATAATTCCATGAGGATGCTCGCAGAGCATCAAATAATGGTAGAAACAAGTATCTCTACAGAATAATCGGCCCGATTTCAATCCTTGTAAAAACAATATAAGTAAGACGGGCCGAAAAGTAATTAAACCAGCTTAAATCATTTTTTTTACCAGCAGCCAGAGGCCAGAAACAAGTCTGCTAAAATGTAATCCCGCGGTTGATGCGAATGTCATCCCGCACTTGATGCGGGACCTCCCTATCATTTACTTGTCGGATTATAAGTGAAATTCTTCTTGTTTTATTGAAAATTATTGTATTTTTGCGTTCCACAAAATCAGGGGAAGCCCTGAAACATTAATAATTTAAAGGATTACAGAGGTGGGTACAACCAGTTATAAGACCCTATCAGCCAGGAAGGCAGACATTGAAAAGGAATGGATATTGGTGGATGCCAAGGACCAGGTGCTGGGGCGTATGGCTTCACGCATTGCTAAGATCCTGAGGGGAAAGCATAAGCCCAATTACACCCCTCATGTAGATTGCGGAGACTATGTTATCGTGATCAATGCAGAGCAGGTCAGACTCACCGGAAATAAAATGACCGACAAGAAATATGTCCGTCATTCCGGTTACCCGGGTGGACAATGGGAAGAAAACCCTGCCCATCTTTTGGCCCGAAGGCCTACGGCCGTTGTTGAACAAGCCATCAAAGGCATGCTGCCAAAAAATAAACTGGCGGGCCAGATGTACAGGAACCTTTTTGTATATGCCGGCGAGGAGCATCCACACGAAGGACAGAAACCAAAGAAAATAGATATCAATACAATTAAGTAGCAATGGAAATTGTACAGACCACCGGTAGAAGAAAAAATTCGATCGCGAGAATATACCTAAGGGAAGGTAAAGGACAGATTATAGTAAACAACCAGGACTATAAAAAGTATTTCCCCCTTTTCCATCTACGGGCTTCGATCGAACAGCCCCTCAGACTCTCGGAAATCTTATCGAAAGTCGACATACAGGCCAACCTCTCGGGAGGTGGTTTCAAAGGGCAGGCTGAAGCACTTCGTCTGGCTATAGCCCGCGCCATTGTGAAGATGGATGCCGAGAAGAAAGTGATGCTTAAGGCTCATGGCTTACTGACCAGGGACCCGCGTGAAGTGGAACGGAAAAAGCCCGGCAGGCCAAAAGCCAGGAAGCGCTTCCAGTTCAGTAAACGTTAATGGAAGAAGAGATTGTTTAGTATCTAAATTGTCCAGACTTACCTGAACGGAGCTACTGGACAATTGATAAACCAGAATGTAAACAAATAAAGAGAGAAAATGCCTGAAGTTACATTTAAGGAACTCCTGGATGCCGGAGTTCATTTCGGACACCTTAAAAGAAAATGGAATCCCAACATGGCCCCCTATATTTTTATGGAGCGGAACGGGATTCATATCATTGACCTGCAAAAGACTGCCGTAAAACTTGAGGAAGCAAAAAAAGCGCTCAAGCAGATCGCTAAATCCGGAAGGAAGATCCTCTTTGTGGCCACGAAAAAGCAAGCCAAAGAGATCGTTGAAGAAAAGGTCAAACGCATCAATATGCCCTACGTGGTAGAGCGTTGGCCCGGCGGTTTACTTACCAATTTTCCTACCATACGCAAAGCCATTAAAAAAATGGCTTCCATCGATAAAATGGCCACTGACGGAACCTTTGAGACCCTTTCAAAGCGGGAAAGATTGCAGATCACCCGTCAAAGGGCCAAACTTGAAAAACTGCTTGGCAGCATTGCCGACCTTACCCGTCTGCCTGCCGCATTGTTCATCGTAGACGTAACCAAGGAGAATATCGCCGTGCGGGAAGCCAATAAACTGAATATCCCGGTATATGCCATGGTAGATACCAATTCGGATCCCGGTATGGTGGACTTCCCCATTCCGGCAAACGATGATGCCTCCAAATCCATCACCCTCATCATGGAACAAATTGTTGCCTCCGTGGAAAATGGATTGAATGAAAGAAAGCTTGAAAAGGAAAAAGAGGCCGAGAGCAAGAAGAGCACCAAAAAGGAAGAAAAAGAATCCGCTGAAAAGAAAAAAGAACCGGCCAAGAAGCAGGAAGCAGCGGCAGGAGGCAGTGGCAGTGGAAAACAGGAGGCAGCGGCAGTTGGCAGTGGCAGTAAGGAACAGCCGGCAGCAGCAGAAGACAGCGGCAGTAAGAAGCAGGAGGCAGAAAGCAGCGGCAGTGATGATCAATCCGGTAAAGCTACAACTCGCGCAGCGAGTGAGAAACAGCGCAGCGAGAAGCTGTCAGAAGATTCCAATGAAAAAAGAAAAAACTAAACAAACCTCCGGTAAATCGTAAATTCTAACGCGTAATAATCATGGCTGATATTAAAGCATCCAACGTTCAAAAACTTCGCAAAGTCACCGGTGCAGGTATGATGGACTGTAAAAAGGCCCTTCAGGAGTCCGGCGGTGATTTTGACAAGGCAATAGAAATTATTCGTAAAAAAGGCCAGGCTGTCGCCAGCAAGCGCGCCGACCGGGAAGCCGGGGAAGGAGTAGCCCTTGCCCTGGTCAATGACTCCGGTACGATGGGTGCCCTTCTGACCCTGAATTGTGAGACCGACTTCGTGGCTAAAAATGAGGATTTCGTAAAGCTGGCAGAGTCCATCCTCAACCTGGCACTCAGGGAAGAGATCGCTGACCTTGCTGCTTTGAAAAAAGCCCGGTTGAATGGTAAAGATGTTGAATCAGTCATCACCGACCACATCGGTATCATCGGAGAAAAACTGGAACTCAGTGCCTATGATAAGATCAACGCTCCCCAGGTGGTCGCGTACATCCACCCCGGCAACAAGCTGGCTACCCTGGTTGGCTTTAACAAAAATGCCGATACTCAGGTTGGCAAGGACCTAGCCATGCAGGTAGCAGCCATGAATCCTATCGCCGTGGATAAGGACAGCATCCCCCAGGAGATCGTCGACCAGGAAATAGAGATCGGTAAAGAACAAGCCCGCAGAGATGGAAAACCCGAGGAACTGCTCGAAAAGATCGCCATGGGTAAACTGAACAAATTCTTCAAGGAAAACACCCTGCTGAACCAGGATTTTGTCAAAGACAGCAAAAAAACCATATCCCAGTACCTCAAGGAGCAAGATAAGGAGCTGACCGTTGTCGATTTTAAAAGGTTTAGCCTGAGAGACTAGTTTAGGATTCAGCCTGCCTGCCGGCAGGCAGGGATTCAGGATTAGGGTGTGGGTGTGTAAACCATAGACTACTCGAAACCCTTAAAACGTAACCCGAAACACGTAACCATTCATTTAAATCCGCAATGCGCAATTCGCAATCCCTGCCTGACGGTCACCGGCGGCCATAGCCTCTGGCGACGGCACGCAGGCAGGCGTAATTGATTAGGGTCACAGAGGTACACAGAGTAAAATTGAGAACCACGGAAACATAATAGACCTCGAGACCTTGAGACGTGGAGACATTGAGACGTGGAGGCATCGAGACGTGGAGGCATCGAGACTACGCGTAACAATTCATTTTAATCCGCGTTTCCCTGGTCAGATGAAACCTTATAAGAGAATACTCCTTAAGTTATCCGGTGAAGCTTTGGCCGGGGAGGACAAGCATGGCTTTGATCCGGAACAGCTGAAATCCTATACAAAACAGATCAAAAGCATTGTTGACCAGGGTGTACAGGTGGGTCTTGTCATCGGCGGCGGCAATCTCTTCCGCGGTTTAGCCGGCCTTGATCAGGGATTCGACCGGGTCAAAGGCGATTACATGGGTATGCTGGCCACGGTCATCAACGGACTGGCATTACAGTCTGCATTTGAAAAGGCGGGGATTGCCACCAGCTTATTCACGGCTTCCCGGATAGAAGCCGTGGGCGAACGATTCAACAAGCTCCGGGCCATTAAAAGTTTGGAAAACGGAGCAATTGCCATTTTTACTTATGGAACCGGCAATCCTTACTTTACGACCGACACCGCTGCAGCCCTCAGGGCCGTGGAAATAGAAGCGGATGTCTTCCTGAAAGGCACCCGGGTGGATGGTGTGTATTCTGCCGATCCTGAAAAAGACCCCTCTGCCGTAAAATACGATACCCTTAGCTTTGAAGAGTCATTGGAAAAGCAACTCAGGATCATGGATCAGACCGCATTTACATTTTGCCGTGACAACAACCTTCCTGTTATTGTCTTCAATGTGAACCGGGAGGACAGTTTATTCCGTATTATTTCCGGGGAAAAAATTGGCACGTTAATTAAAAACTAATTATATTTAGCTTCACAATAAACTTTCTGTCTTTCTTACGTGCCATGGAAGAAGAAGTTGAACTACTATTAGAAGACACTAAAGAACGGATGGAAAAATCCATCCAACACCTTGAAAACGAGCTAATTAAGATAAGGGCTGGTAAGGCTAGCCCCAATATGCTGGATGGGATTACCGTAGAATATTACGGGACCATGACCCCGCTCAACCAGGTGTCGAACATCAATACGCCGGATCCCAGGACCATTACGATCCAGCCCTGGGAGAAAAATATGATCGGTCCTATAGAAAAAGCCATCTTGCAGGCCAATATCGGACTGAACCCCGACAACAATGGGGAGGTCATACACATCAATGTTCCTGTTTTAACAGAAGAACGCAGGAAAGACCTGGTCAAACAAGTCCGTACTGAAGGTGAAAACACCAAGGTTGGCATACGCAACGCCCGCCGCGATGCCAATGAAGAGATCAAAAAGATGCAGAAAGAAGGCCTGGCCGAAGACCTGGCCAAGAATACCGAGGACGAAGTGCAGAAACTCACAAACGATTATACAGAGAAGGTAGAACAGCTGATGAACGAAAAGGAAGAAGACATTATGAAGGTCTAAGGTCTGAACTACTAACAACTGCTAACTAAGACCTGAATGAGGCTGCCCGTAAATGGGCGGCCTCTTTTTTTATGCCAGAAGTACAGTTTCTGCATATATCCATTGTAGCGCGTTCGGTAAAAACCCGCTTTCTGAATTCCCTGAAATGCTTTCCCTTCCACAGCCCTTTTAAATTATTTGAATTGATTTCCCCCATAATGTAAATGCCCTGTTTGTCGAAGCAACAGGGAACCATTCGTCCATCACATAAATAAACCGCCGTGCGCCACAGTCTGCTGCAATGATCCGGGAAAACCGACTTGATCTGCCACTCCTCCCCGGTCTGCCTGTAACGGGATGCTCTTTCTTCACCCGGCAATAAGTCGGTCCCTGCTTTATGGAGCACCTGCATGCGCTTAAAACGAAGCCGGTCCACGCCAAGGTCGCGGGCAAGTGCACGGAATTCCTTTTCGCGGTTATAAGTGTGTTTCATCAGTAAAACCTGCATTTCCAGTTCCGGAAAAGATGATCCCCGCTCCGACCGTACCTGAACAAGATTGCGAACTCCTTCGATAACTTTGTTCCATTCGCCTCCTTTCCGGTATATATTGTAGCTCTCCTGATCCAATCCATCCAGCGATAGGATCAATTTGCCCAGACCGGAACGTACCAGGGAAACATTATTTTCAACGCTAAGAAAATGTCCGTTGGTGGATGTAACCACATAGATGCCTTTATCATGGGCATAACGGATCATTCTGAAAATTTCCGGGTGCAGGAAAGGCTCGCCCTGGAAGTACAGTAACAAATATATCAGTGTGCGTGCATGTTGATCAATGATCTTCCGGTAAAGCGTCCAATCCATCCTACCCGCGGGCCGGCTCATTTCCCCTGCTCCAACCGGACATTCCGGGCACCGCAGGTTGCAATAATTAACGGGTTCAATGGAAACACTCCAGGGTAATCCTCTCGTAAAAGGCTTTTTTATCAGACGGGATATGTAACAGCTGGTTTCGGCCTTAACAAAATTGGACCATTTGCTTATCGCCGAAGTTCTGAACATTCTGTAGAGTACACGCAAACCCCTGCCCATCCGAATGACTAAGATTTTAAAGCCGCTTTGGCCTAATTCATTTCAAGGATCCGGAAGAGTTCATCCAATTTGGGCGTCAGGATAATTTCGGTACGCCTGTTTTTTTGCCTGGCCCCGGGTGTCTTGGCGGGATCTACGGGTAGAAACTCTCCACGACCGGCGGCAATCAATCGTTTGGGATCGATGGTACTGTCATCCAGCAGAATCCGTACAACCGAAGTTGCCCGTTTCACACTCAGGTCCCAGTTGTCCTGGAAAGCCGGATTACTGCGTACCGGCACATCGTCGGTATGACCTTCGATCATAATGTTGATATCCCGGTTATTCTCCAATACCGTAGCCAAACGTTTAAGGGCGCGTACCCCTTCCGAGCTGACTTCCGCACTGCCTGTCTTGAAAAGCAGTTTTTCCTCCAGCGAAACATAGACTTTGCCGTTACGGATATTGACAGAAAGACCCTGATCCTGGAAACCAAGCAAGGCATTGGACACTTTGTCTCTTAGGGCAGTCACAGCCGAATCTTTTTTGTTGAGTATCTTTTCGAGCTCAACCAGTCTTTGATTACGTGCATCGAGTTCTGCACGCAACTGGTTCAGGTCCTGTACCTTATCTGCTGCAGTCAGTTCCAGCTCCCTTAATCGATCTTCCTTTCTTTGGAGTTCTTCCTGGGTTTTCTGAAGTTCGGTAAGGAGCCTGCGGGTTTCCCGGTCGTGCCCCTGCATGATGGTCTCCTGGGTGTTCTTAAGATCATCGTAACGTTTCACCAATTGATCGTATTCCCGTATCAGGGTCTCCAACGAGTCTACCAGTGCCGCCTGACGTTCCCTGGATTCTTCCCGGTTCTTTTCAAGCTTTTCCAGGGCAGCCTCATATTCCCTTTTATCTACACTTAACTGCTCATTTTCAGCCATCAGCCGGTTGCGTTCCGTGATCAATTCCTCGTTCTGCTCCTGTACCTGCCTGAATTTCTGGGCTGGTACACAAGAAAACAATAAAATTCCTGTTATAATGAATACAAATAAGCCCTTCATATTGAACAACATTGAATAAAAGCTAATTTATCTATAATTTCGTCGGACAATTTATACATTTTAACAGGAAGTCAGGATCCAATTAATCAACCACCGGGTATTATTTATCAACGCCTGGACTATTGAGGTCGATCATCACTTGGAAAGCACGTACGAAATACTGAACCGCATCGAAGAACCGGCGGATCTTCAAAAACTAACCCAGGATGAACTCATCGGGCTTAGCCGTGAGCTCAGAGCCTTTATCATCGAACAGGTTTCCGCCAATCCGGGCCACCTTGGGGCCAGCCTGGGCGTCACTGAACTCACCATCGCCCTGCACTATGTGAACCGTGCTCCCTACGACCAGATTATCTGGGATGTAGGTCACCAGGCCTATGGTCACAAGATCCTGACCGGAAGGAAATCGCTCTTCCATACCAACAGGAAATATAAAGGCATCAGCGGATTCCCGAAACCTTCAGAAAGTCCTTATGATGCCTTTGGCGTGGGTCACGCATCCACCTCCATCTCAGCAGCCCTGGGTATTGCCCTGGCTTCCAAGCATAAGGGAGAAAAGGATAAAAAAATTACGGCTGTGATCGGGGATGGTGCCCTGACCGGGGGGTTGGCCTTTGAAGGGTTGAACAATGCCGGGATAGAACATTCCGACATACTGGTAATACTCAACGACAATAACATCGCCATCGATCCCAGTGTAGGAGCCATCAAGGAATATCTTCTGGATATTGCAACCTCCAGGACCTATAATAAATTAAAGAACGAAGTATGGAACATCATGGGGGTGGTCAACAAGATCGCTCCCGATGCCCGCAAATACCTGCAACAAATCGAGAACGGTATCAAATCCATCCTGCTCAAACAGAGTAACTTATTTGAAGCCCTTAATTTCCGTTACTTTGGTCCGGTAGACGGACATGACCTGCCCCACCTGATCCAGGTACTGGACGATCTCAGGAATATACCCGGACCCAAATTATTGCATGTTCTAACCAAGAAAGGGAAAGGCTTTCCCCAGGCCGAAGAGAACCAGACTGCTTTTCATTCCCCGGGCCGTTTTGATATTAAAACCGGTAAATTACATCCCGTGCATACCGGCAAGCCTGTTCCACCCCGCTATCAGGATGTTTTCGGGGAGACCTTACTGGAACTTGCCAAAGAAAACAAGAAGATCGTTGGCATAACCCCTGCCATGCCAACCGGTTCCTCCATGAAGATCGCCATGGACGAGCTCCCGGAACGTATGTACGATGTTGGGATCGCCGAGCAGCACGCGGTAACCTTTGCAGCCGGACTGGCCATTCAGGGAATGGTACCTTTTTGTAATGTCTATTCCTCTTTTTTACAAAGAGCCTACGACCAGGTCATACACGATGTGGCCCTGCAAGAGCTGAATGTTGTTTTCTGCCTCGACCGGGCCGGACTGGTGGGGGGTGACGGTGCTACACATCATGGAGCATTTGACCTGACTTACCTGCGATGCATCCCGAACCTGACCATCGCGGCACCAATGAATGCCATAGAGCTTCGCAATATGCTGTACACGGCGCAGCTCAGACCCCGGGGTCCCTTTGCCATACGGTATCCCAGGGGACGGGGTCTTTCCGCGGACTGGCGTAAAGAATTTGACGAAATACCTGTCGGAAAAGGCCGTCAGATAAAAGAGGGCTCGGATATAGCTATCCTTGCATTGGGACATACGTCCAATTTTGCTTTGGAGGCCTCTGAAAAACTGGAAGAGGAACAGGTCGCTGCAGCTGTATTCGATATGCGCTTCCTCAAACCATTGGATGAACAAGTTTTGCACCAGGTATTTAAGTCCTTCGACCGGATCATAACCATTGAAGACGGCGTTCTCAAAGGTGGCTTCGGCAGCGCCATCCTCGAGTTTATGAGCGACAATGCTTATCAGGCCCGGATCAAGAGGCTGGGTATCCCCGACCGCTTTATTGATCATGGTACACAGCAGGAACTGTACGCCGAATGCGGTTATGACGTCCACGGTATCTGTCAGGCCGCCCGCTCGATGGTCCGAAAGAAGGTCCTGCACCGGGCAGGCTGAACATAGAGCTATATATCAAATTTAATACCCTGCGCCAGAGGCAGCTCCCTGGAATAATTAATGGTACTGGTTTGCCTCCTCATATATGCTTTCCAGGCATCGGAACCCGATTCCCGGCCCCCGCCCGTATCTTTTTCTCCACCAAAGGCCCCGCCTATTTCGGCACCGGAGGTTCCGATATTTACATTGGCAATACCGCAATCGGATCCGGCAGCCGACAGGAAAAGTTCAGATTCCCTGAGGTCCCGGGTGAAGATTGCCGAGGAAAGTCCCTGCGGAACACCGTTTTGTAAGGCAATGGCGTCCTCAATATCCTTGTATTTGATAAGATATAACAGGGGGGCAAAAGTTTCTTCCTGTACAATATCCCATTGATTTTCAGCTTCAGCAAGAGCAGGAACAACATAGGTCCCGGCTTCAAAATCCTTACCTGTAAGCTTTTCGCCGCCAAAAAGTATCTTCCCACCCTGTTTTTTGACCTGTTCCAGGGCGCGCTGAAAGACCACAACGGCGTTTTGATCGATCAGCGGTCCAACCAGCACATCAGGTTCCAGTGGATTACCTATCCGTTCTCTGACCCCTTCATAAGCTTTGATAAGGGTTTTTTTGACCTTGTCATATATTTTTTCATGTATGATCAGGCGTCTTGTGGTGGTGCAGCGCTGACCGGCTGTACCCACCGAACCGAACATGATGGCCGGGATGGCCAGTTCCAGATCGGCATGCCGGGAAACAATGATGGCATTGTTGCCCCCCAACTCCAGGATGGTCCGTCCCAAACGTTTGGATACCAGTTCGCCTACACGTTTTCCAACCCGGGTCGAACCGGTCATGGAGACCAAGGGGAGGCGGCGGTCTTCCAAAAATTGATCCCCAAGTACCGAAGATTTCGCGATCACCAGGTTGAATACCCCTTCCGGTACATCATTTTTCCTGAGCACATCCTCGATGATCTTATGTGTTGCAATAGCCGTGAGGGGTGTTTTAGAGCTGGGTTTCCAAACCACCACGTCACCGGCCACAGCAGCCAGCATGGTGTTCCAGGCCCATACAGCAACGGGAAAGTTAAAGGAGGTTATCAGTCCGACGATTCCCAGGGGATGATATTGCTCGAACATGCGGTGTTCCTGCCGCTCCGATTGCATGGTGAACCCATAAAGTTGTCTGGACTGCCCCACGGCAAAGTCGCATATATCGATCATTTCCTGGACCTCGCCCAAACCTTCCTGGTATATCTTACCCACCTCCAGGGTTACCAGCTTACCCAGGTCTTCTTTGGCATCCCGCAAGGCCAGGCCGATCTGCCTGACCACCTCGCCTCTTTTAGGGGCCGGTACGGTTCGCCAAAGCTTAAAAGCCTCCCGCGCTTTGGCCATCACCTTCTCATAATCTTCCAGTTCGGCAGTTTTCACCAGGGCGATATCCTTCCCGTTTATCGGGGATACTGATTTTGTGATGTCTCCGCCGTTTTCAAGCCATAAGGTACCGGTGGTGGCACCCGGATTTATTTCCCTGATGCCCAGATTTTTTAATGTCTGGCTGATGCCATGTTCCTTTGTTTCTAACATATCAGTTATATTTTTAGCACATAAAATTAAGGAATAATCATCCCCTGCCGGATGCTATTAAAATGTTAAAAAACAGACGCTCAGAACTCTTGTTTGCAGTCCCATCAAAGCAAAGCTTATTGCCGTTTAGAAAGCAATAAAAAAATTGTAATTTTGTAGCTCGATTTACATATAATGCCCGGATGGCGGAATTGGTAGACGCGCTGGTCTCAAAAACCAGTGGGCTTTGCCCTTGCCGGTTCGATCCCGGCTCCGGGTACGATATCCCAGGCATATATTTCAGCTGTGACCAGGCATTCTACCACTAAGGAAAAGCAACTGCAGTTCGACCGCAGGTACCTTCACATGGCCCGCATATGGGCTGAGAATTCCTATTGCAAGAGAAGAAAAGTGGGGGCCATCATTGTCAAGGACCGGATGATCATCTCGGATGGATACAACGGAACCCCGGTTGGATTTGAAAATGAATGCGAGGATGAAAACAATATCACCAAACCATACGTTCTACATGCTGAGGCCAATGCCATCACCAAGGTAGCCAAGTCGAACAATTCCAGCGACGGCGCTACCCTGTATATCACCTCTTCTCCCTGCATGGAGTGTTCCAAGCTGATCATTCAATCGGGTATTCGAAGAGTGGTTTACAGTAAAAAATACAGAACCGAACAGGGCATTGATCTGCTGAAAAGAGCCGGTATTGAAGTCCTGTATTTACCTGATGAGGAGTAATTTTTGTGATGAAAAAAAGAAGGATCAATCTTATTTTACCCCTCTTGCTGACACTATTCCTGGTCGGAGGTATGTTGCTGGGGAGCCGTTTGACCAGCCTTTCCGATAAAAGGGAGTTTCACCTGTACCCCAGAACAGATAAGCTCAGCAGCATCATCCGGTATATAGAGGAGGAATACGTGGATTCCGTGGATAAATCGAATCTTGTCGAAAAAACCATCCCGGAGATTCTGAAACAGCTCGATCCGCATTCGGTATATATCCCCGCGGCCGAACTGCAAAGGATGAATGAGCCCCTGGAAGGGAACTTCAGCGGTATCGGCGTGCAATTCAATATGCAGCAGGACAGTGTTGCCGTGATCAATACCATTCCCAACGGTCCCTCGGAACTGGTAGGCATCATGCCGGGCGACCGGATCGTTATGGTGAACGATTCCGTTATCGCCGGGGTCGGTATGCCCAGCGACGATATCGTGAGCATGCTGAAAGGGAAAAAGGGAACCAAAGTTACCGTACATGTATACCGGAGGGGAAGCCCCGACCTGATCGAGTTCGAGATCACCCGGGACGAGATCCCCCTGCATAGCGTGGATGTCTCCTACATGATCGATGAGAATATCGGTTATATGAAGATCTCGAGATTTGCCAAGACCACCCATCTTGAGTTTCAGAAGGGCATACAAAAGCTGAATGCCCGGGGAATGTCCAGGCTCATCCTTGACCTGCGCGGAAATGTAGGCGGGTACCTGAATGCCGCTATTTCCGTTGCCGATGAGTTCCTGGAAGACGGCAAGCTGATCGTGTACACGGATGGCTGGTCCCAACCGCGGCAGGAATATTACGCCGATAAAACGGGCATGTGCCATGACAAGGAAGTGGTGGTCCTGATCGACGAATGGTCGGCCTCGGCCAGCGAGATCGTGGCCGGCGCCTTGCAGGATAATGACCAGGGACTGATCATCGGCCGGCGTTCGTTCGGCAAGGGACTGGTACAGGAGCAAACCACCTTCAACGATGGATCGGCCCTGCGCCTGACCATAGCCCGGTATTATACCCCCACGGGCAGAAGCATACAAAAACCTTATGATAACGGGAACAATCAGTACTACCGGGAAATACAGGACCGCCTTGCCCATGGAGAATTCGTGGAGGCCGACAGCATTGATTTTGCTGATTCCCTCAGCTATAATACCCCGGAAGGCAACCGGGTCTACGGGGGTGGAGGGATCATGCCCGACATTTTCGTACCCTTCGATACGGTGGACATGACCGATTACCTGATGAACCTGCGGCACCGGGGACTGATCTACCGGTATTCATTTAAATATACAGACGAATACCGGTCCGTTCTCTCGGAATTTGAAGATGTTGATGCACTAAAGGCCCACCTGGATCAAAAGGATCTGATTCCCGACTTCATCCGGTTCGCGGAAAAAAACGGCGTGAAAACCCGGTGGGATGAGCTGGAGATCTCCAGGGAGATCATCGACACCCAGCTCAAGGCCTATATCGCCAGGAATATCCTCGATAACGAAGGTTTCTACCCCATCATCCGGGAGATCGATAAAACCGTCCTGAAAGCGGTTTCGGTGCTGCGTGGAACTTGAAACCGGCTCCTTTTAATAACGATGCCAAACGGTACCTACACCCAATCCTCACACCCCCATTTCGAATTACGGATTACGAATTGCGGATTTAAATAAAATTGTTCCGCCTTCGGCTGTTGTTCCGCTTCGCTGTTTTTCCGCTACCGCCGCTGCTTCTACTTACTACTTACTTCCTACTGAACTAAGGAACCGAGGAACTCAGGAACATAGGAACTTCATCCTGAATTCTGCAAAAACCAGGATAAACAAGTAAAACCCTTTTTCGTCATGAATGTTGAAATTAAATCGCCGGGGAGAAATCCTATTAAATCTATTACTATAACTGATAAAGAGCGGATGGTTATAAAACTTTTATCTGAGGGTTATACAATTGCTCAGACAGCAAGTATTCTAGGTAAATCACCCCTCACCGTTAAAAAACAGAAAGAAAAATTATTGAAAAAGCTAAATGCAAGGAATCTGCATCATCTTTGCTCAAAATCAATTAGATACGAACTTATTTAAACAATATATACGCCAATTGGCGTATTGACACGTATTATCCTCTTTTTGTAATTTTATTTAAAAATTAACACTACTGTCCGACTAAAATAACATAGAAAAGAGAAGGGTACTCCCCGGAGGT
>CAYQQR010000066.1:0-12921 GCA_964420035.1 uncultured Bacteroidaceae bacterium
GAGAATCAAATAAAAAAAGTCAAAATAAAAGTCAATCTTATTCAGGCATAGACTGCGCGTAACCCGTAACCCGTACCACGTAACATTATAAATTCTGAATGCTGAATCCTGAATTACTCTGACTATCTTTGCATCTTTATTAGATTAAAAATATTATGAAAGAACAAGATCGCCCCAAGATAAAAGAGTTGCTTACCGGGAAGCGGGTGGGACAGGAGGTGCTGGTGAAAGGCTGGGTGCGGACCCGCCGGGGCGGCAGCACGGTCAACTTCATCGCTTTGAACGACGGCTCTACCATACAGAACCTCCAGGTGGTGGTGGAGCTGGAACGCTTCGACGAAGAAATGCTCAAGCAGGTCACCACCGGCGCCGGCCTATGGGTCCGGGGCAAGCTGGTGGAATCCATGGGCAAGGGCCAGAAGGTTGAAGTGCAGGCCGGTGAACTGGGCGTGTACGGCGCTGCTCCCGCCGACAGCTATCCTTTGCAGAAAAAGGGGCACAGCCTGGAGTTCCTCCGGGAGATCGCCCACCTGCGTCCGCGCACCAACACCTTCGGGGCGGTGATGCGCATAAGGCACCACATGGCCTACGGGATCAACAAATATTTCAATGACCGCGGCTTCTATTACATGCACACCCCCATCATCACCGGCTCGGATGCCGAAGGGGCCGGGGAGATGTTCCGGGTGTCCATACTGGACCCCAAAGATCCTCCCCTGGATGAAAAGAAGGAGGTGGATTTCAGCAAGGACTTTTTCGGACGGGAGACCAAGCTCACCGTCTCGGGTCAGCTCGAAGGCGAGCTGGGGGCCCTGGCCCTGTCGCTGATCTATACCTTCGGGCCCACCTTCCGGGCCGAGAATTCCAATACCCCCAGGCACCTGGCGGAGTTCTGGATGATAGAACCCGAGATGGCCTTTTATGAGATACAGGACAATATGGATTTGGCCGAGGATTTTCTGAAGGTGGTGATACAGCATACCCTCGATCATTGCAGGGACGACCTGGAGTTCCTGCAGAAGATGTATGACCAGGAACTGCTGGAGCGGCTGGATTTCATACTGAACCATACCTTCGAACGCATCGTTTATTCCGAGGCCATTGACGTACTCGAAAAGTCGGGGCAGCAATTCGAGTTCCCCGTTTCCTGGGGGACCGACCTGCAGGCCGAGCATGAGCGTTACCTGGTGGAAAAACACTATAAAAAACCCGTGATCATTACCGACTATCCGAAGGATATCAAGGCTTTTTACATGAAGCAGAACGATGACGGCAGGACCGTTCGCGGGATGGATGTGCTCTTCCCCCGCCTGGGAGAGATCATCGGCGGATCGCAGCGTGAAGATAATTACGATAAACTCCTGAACCGCATACGGGAGATGAACCTGCCCGAGAAGGAACTATGGTGGTACCTGGATACCAGGCGCTTCGGAACAGTACCGCACTCGGGCTTCGGGCTTGGCTTTGAGCGTTTCATTCAGTTCGTTACCGGTATGGCCAACATCCGCGATGTGATCCCCTTTCCCAGGACACCCAAAAATGCTGAGTTTTAGCATAAACAACTTATTCAGGAATTTATTAAATTGGGGGTATAAGATTTAGAGGAGAAAGACCATGTTGAAGCAAAAGCTCCAGCAAAAACTATTACAGAAACTTTCCCCGCAGCAGATACAGATGATCAAGCTGCTGGAGATCCCTACCATACAGCTGGAACAAAGAATCAAGCGGGAGCTGGAAGAGAACCCGGTGCTGGAAGATTCCGGTAGCGATGAGGGTCCGGTGGACGATGCGGACAGCAGCGAAGTGAAGGACCAGGATCCCGACGGCGATGAGTTTTCCCTGGAGGACTATATCGGGGACGACGATGAGATCCCTTCCTATAAGCTGAATCCCGGCAATTATTCCAGGGATGAAAAACGGGAGGAGATACCTTTTTCAGTGGGGTCGACCTTCCACGAATACCTGCGTCAGCAGCTGGGTCTGCGCAAACTCACGGAAAGGCAGGAGATGCTGGCCGACTATATCCTCGGGAACATTGATGATGACGGTTATTTGAGAAGGAAGCTGGATGCCATCGTGGACGACCTGGCCTTTTCCCAGAATATACAGGCCGGGGAAGAAGAGCTGATGGAGATCCTGCGCATCATCCAGGACTTTGACCCGGCCGGGGTAGGGGCCCGGGACCTGCAGGAGTGTTTGCTGCTGCAACTGGAGAACAAGGACCGGGAGGACCCGGTGATCGAACGGACCTGGAAGATCCTCAAGTATCATTTCAACGAATTTACCAAGAAGCATTACGACAAGATCATGGCCCGCGTGGACATCGGCGAGGAAGAGCTCAAAGAGGCCATCGATGAGATCGTGAAGCTGAACCCCAAGCCCGGCAGCTCCTTCAGCGACCCCATGAGCAAGTCCTTTCACCAGATCGTGCCGGACTTCATCCTGGAGAACAACGACGGGGAACTGCAGCTGAGCCTGAACAGCCGCAATGTACCCGACCTGCGGCTTAGCGAGCATTATACCAACATGCTGGCCAGCTACAGTGAGAACAAGAACAAGCAAACCAGGGAACAAAAGGAAGCCATAGGCTTTGTAAAGCAGAAGCTGGATTCGGCCAAGTGGTTCATCGATGCCATCAAGCAACGGCAACACACCCTGCTGCTCACCATGAACGCCATACTGCAATATCAGAAGGAATATTTCCAGGAAGGGGACGAAAGGAAGTTGCGCCCCATGATCCTCAAGGACATAGCGGAAATGACCGGCCTGGATATATCCACCATCTCCAGGGTTGCCAACAGCAAGTACATCCAGACCCATTTCGGTATTTTTCCTTTGAAGTATTTCTTTTCGGAAGGACTGCAGACCGAGAGCGGTGAGGAGGTTTCCACGCGGGAGATCAAGAATATCCTGCAGGAATGCATCGAGAACGAAGACAAGAAAAAGCCCCTTACCGATGAAAAGCTTACTGAGATACTCAGGGAAAAAGGGTACAATATTGCCCGGCGCACGGTTGCCAAGTACCGTGAGCAGGTTGGCTTGCCCGTGGCCCGGCTGAGAAAGGAGCTCTGATGAGCCGCATCCTGATCTGCCCGCTCAACTGGGGCCTGGGCCATGCCAGTCGCTGCTCCGCCCTCATCCACCAATTACAGCAAGAAGGAAATGAAATTATCCTGGCTGCTGACGGTGCAGCCCGGTCTTACCTGCAATCCAATCACCCCGGCCTGCCCGTGTATGATCTGCCGGATATCCATGTGCAATACCCAAGGGGCGGCCTGACCCTGAGACACATGATACGGCTGGGCCTGATGCTGTTGCTGAGGAGGGGCCGGGACAGGAGGCGGTTGAAAAAGCTGGTTCAGGCGCGGGATATCGGCAGGATCATCTCGGATAACCGGCCCTGGCTATGGCATAGGAAGATACACAGCATCTACCTGACCCACCAGCTGAATGTGATCACCGGCAACCGCGCGGCCGGTTGGCTGGTGAACCGGCTGCATCGCCGGATCATCCGGAATTATGAGGAATGCTGGGTTCCGGATTATGAAGGAGAAAACCGTCTGAGCGGCCGCCTGACAGCATACCGGTTCAGGAAACTACCCATGAAATACCTGGGTCCGCTGTCCCGCTTTCAGGGCCGCAGCCCGCGGGACGATATCCAAAGGAAAGGGGTGCTGGTGCTCTTATCCGGTCCCGAACCCCACCGCAGTCTTCTGGAACACACCATCCTCTCCCAAACCGACTATACCCGCGAGCATGTGATCGTCATCCGCGGTTTGCCCCACGAGGAGGGTAAAATACTGAATCCCGGCAGTGCCACCTTCCATAACCATCTTCCGGATGATGATTTTATCCGGCTCATCGAGCGCTCCCGCTACATCATCGCCCGGGGCGGGTATTCCACCATCATGGATCTGCACGTGCTGGGCCGTACCGCCATGCTGGTGCCTACGCCCGGGCAGACCGAGCAGGAGTATCTCTGCAGGTATCTGAGTGAAAAAGGGTTGTTTTTAACTTTAGATCAAAAGGGTTTTTCACTGGTGAAGGCTGTTAAGATGTTGGGGAACCTGGAACTAAATTAACATGGTCCCCAACACTGTTCCCAACCCCAACAAATACCCAATATAAACCTCCCCCGGGGTGTGGGCGCGGAGGTAGAGGCGGGAGAAGGCGGCCAGGCCGGAGAGCAGGAAGACCAGGATGAAATAAAAATACATATCGGCACCCAGGAAGAAAGCCAGGAAGAAGATCAGTCCCGTCAGTCCGCCCCAGCCCATCATATGGGCCGAGATCTTGAATTTAAGGTTGGAGATGGCTGCTAAAAGTACGATCAAAGCCGTGGCCAGGCTCCAGGTCTTGAGCGTGCCGGGCACGGGGGTGCGCTGAATAAGGTAAAAGGAGAAGAAATAGAGAATGGCCGTTAGGAAGTAAGGAATCAAACGCTCGTTGCGATTTTCCATTTTTACACTGGATATCAGTCTTTGCAACAGATACAGGGGAACAAAGACCAGGGGCAGGATCAGGGTTCCCAGGACGGTGATGAGCAGGATGAGCTTTTTGGCTTCGACCGGGAGGAAAGAGATGTAGATGCCCGAAGAGAACATAACCAATAATCCCAGCGAAGGGATCAGTAAAGGATGCAGGAGGTAGGATAGTATGGTGGTGAATGTCTTCACGTGTTTTCTCTTTGGGAAATTCAAAGATAAAGGAAGTAATTCAGAATTCAGCCTGCCTGCCGGCAGGCAGGGACGACGGTACGTCTTGGGAAATGCCACCAATGCCGTTAGCATGATAATAATCATTGTGATGCCGGGATTCACACCTACTTTTGTAGATGATACCATAGACCGACCGCGATGAATCAACATGCTTCACAAGAACCCCGGGGATGGAAGGAGGAATACAATCTCAATAATGCCTTTATCGACGAGCAACACAAGTATTTCTTCGGGATCATGAACAGGATCCGGGCCGTGCTGGAAAAGGGCTCCTGTCCCGACAAGGCCCGGGACATCTTCTTTGCCCTGGCGCATTATGCAGAACACTACCTGTTGCAGGAGGAGATCTATCTGAAGGACTATTCGGTTCCCGGCCTCAGGGGCCACCGGTCGATGCACCAGGATTTTATCGACAAGATGACCCGGTTCCAGGAGGATTATTCGAACAATAAGGATGAGGTGTGTGCTGAGTTGTTGGCTTTTCTGGAAGCATGGTTTGATGAACATATTCTGAAGTACGATCGGGAGGCGATTGAATTTCTGAATCAAAAGGGGATCGGGAAATGAATTCAGGATTCAGGATTCAGAATGTAGATTCTCGGTTTCCTGACTTTAATTTTCAACCACCAATTCGTAATGGATTGAATATCAGTAAATCTCCCCCTCTCCACGCGGTGGTGAGGGGACTGGGGGAGAGGAAAAATGAATCACCCATTGGCCAATATCCCGAAGTGAAGACCGGGGGGAGAGGAAAAGATAGTAAAAATAGCCAAGGTAAGTGATTTGGTATTCAAATCAATCTTAGAAGCTTTGATTCCTGGGACAGCCGTAGGTTTTCGAGATCCAGATCCTGAACCAGGATCAGTCCCTCTTTATTGGCGGGGTCCTTGACCAGTTTATGAAGGATCTCCGGCAGCGCCATTCCTTGTTCCTGCAGACCCAGGATGCGGGCCAGGAGGACGGTGTGGTTGGTCCGGGTGTCGGGTTCCAGGAGTTCGTTTCCGTAGGGAACGATCATTCCGGGATAAAATTCAAGGCGGGCTTCCTCCATAAGTGAACCATCGCTTTGTCGCAATTCAACCACCTGCATTTGATCGTTTACCAGCAGGATGGCATTTCTTTGGGGAACAAAGTTTTCGTCAAGAACAACGTGGGCAGCGAGTTTTCTCATTCATTATTTATTCGCCGGCTCTTCCGGCCGGTTGAGTTCATCCTGCAGACGGGTGAGTTCCATGATCACCCCGTCATAGATCTTATCGTATTGCTCCGGCTTTTTTGCATAGGAGGCCACGGTGCTGTCGAATTCCTTATCGGTGTAGCCATATTTCTCCAGAATGGGGGTGCGCAAATCGAAAGAATCCACCCGGGGGTATTCCCGTTGCAATACCCCGGTATTCTGTATGCCCTCGGCAAAATGAATCTCGACCAGGATCTGCACCAGCTCGTCCCTGGGGATCTTCCTGAGCTTTTCCTTGCCACAGCCCGGGAAAAGCAGTAAAAGCATGATTATCCATGCACAATGTCTCATCAACCTGAAATGCATGATGCGAAAATAGGAAATTATCTCACATCGTTGAAACGGTAACCGATCATGATCTCGTGTGTGCCGGAGTTATATTTGCGAAGATCGGTAACTGTAAAATCGTAGGAATAACCCACATAGATCTTTTTTTCGTGGTTATATCCCAGCAGCAACGACAAGGCATCCTGGGACCGGAAGGAAAGTCCGAGCCAGGCCATCTCCTGGTAAATAACGCGTGTGTTGATGTCCAGCTGCAGGGCCCTGGGGAACGATCCTTTTAATATCATGGAGGGTTCCACCTGGAAATCCCTGTTGATCTCATAGTTGTATCCCCCGGTGAGGAAGAAGTGCGATTTCAGTTTGTTCAGCCCGTTCTTCTCATCGAAAAGTTTGAGCTTGTTGTTGAACAACTGTGTGGTGGCAAATCCGGCATAGTAGTTTTCTGCATAGAGATAGACCCCAACGCTGGCATCCGGAACATAGGTGCTGTACACGGCATCCTGCAGGGCGATGTCGTTCTCTTCTTTCAGGGTGATCTGGGTGCCGTCGACCTTATATTGCATCAATCCCAGTGAGAGTCCGAAAGACAGCCTCATGTCCCCGTCAATGCTGATATTGTATCCATAGGCCCCCGAGATGCCGGTACGGCTGGTGGGACCGGTGATGTCGTTATAGATGGTTCCGCCGAAACCCATGGGCATGCTCGCGTGGGGACCGTAGACCGATATGGTGTTGGTGAGGGGCGGATCGGAGATGCCGACCCACTGGAACCGGTGGTTGGAGCGTATCTGGTAATAGTCGTATATCCCTGCAATGGCCGGATTGATCGCGAAATCGTTGAACATGTACTGGGTATACTGGGGCATTTGCTGTGCTCGCACCTGGAGGCTGCATACCGTCAAAATGATCAGGCCATATGTCCATTTTCTTCTCATCGGATGATCGTTAGGGGTCCGGTGACCGGTTTGGCGTTCTTGTGTGCCTTGACGATATAGTAATAGGTTCCCACGGGAACGGGTTTTCCTTTGAATTTGCCGTCCCAGCGCTGTTCGGATGAATATCCTTTTGACCCGAACACTTTCTTGCCCCAGCGGTCGTATACCTCCACGATAATCCCAGGGTAAAATTCCGCATTGTCGATATCCCAGAAGTCATTGGTGCCGTCATCATTGGGGGTGAAGCCGGAATAGATGAACAGCCGCTCGGCAATGCTGACCCTAACCGAATCGGTCTCCAGGCAACCCTCCGCCGTGGTCCCGGTTACATAGTAGGTAATATCGAAGGGCGGTGTGGCCATGGGGTTGGTACCGCTGGTATCATCCAGTCCCGCGGCCGGCATCCACCGGTATTGTACAAAGCTTCCGCCGGTAACATGGAGCATGACGGAGTTACCCTCGTATACCGTAGTATCCTGCCCGGCGTCAATGCCTTGTACGGGGTGGGTGCTGAGTTTCACGGTATCCAGGTCGTAGCATCCTCCCGGCTCGGTCACGGTCAGGATATATTCTGTTTCGGTTTCAACGGTCGCGACCGGATTGGCGATGTTCGGGTTGGAAAGTCCCTCTTCGGGCGACCATTGATAGAGATCCCCGCCGGAGCCGGAAAGGATGATCTGTTCCCCGGGACAGAGGGTGGTGTCCTCACCGGCATCGGCCGTAATGGTGGTCAGGGCCGGCACGGCAAAGCTCTCCTGGTGTATGCAGGCACTGTCGTCCCTGACGGTCACGGAATATGTACCGGATTCTATGCCGGTCAAATCTTCGGTAGTGGAACCATTCGACCATTCGAAGCTGTAGTTGCCGCTTCCTCCGGTGATGGTCAGGTCAATCGCCCCTTCATAGCTAAGCTGGCTGCATGCTGCAGGGGTAATGGAAGCACTGGTGACGATAGCCGGGGGTTCCAGGATGTCAATGGTATCTTTGAAGAAGCGGAAATCTTCATCCTTCACATAGATGATATAGTTGCCCGCGCACAGACCGGTATATTCTCCGCCGGTCTGGAAGGTGGCGCTGTCGTCGATGGAATATTCAACCACCCCGGTACCGTTGATGCTGGTCAGGGTGATGGTGCCGTTGCAATCGCCGTTGCAGCGGATGTTGCTGTATTCCACATCGATCATCAGTGGCGGTATGGCCTCTACCTCGACGGGTTCGCTGTACAGGCAGAGATTATCGTCCCGGATCTCTACATCGTACATTCCCGGCACCAGGTCCCCGTAAAGGGTTTGACCGCTGAAGGCGCCTCCGGGCGGATCGATGCGGAACACCAGGTTCCCGGTTCCTCCCTGGGGATTGTTGATGCTGATCTCGCCCGGTTCACCGTTGAGCGAGTTCACCACCCGCACATCGGCGGTGATCTCCGGGGGTTGATCTATGGTGAGGGTAGTGAAAGACTTGCTGCAGGCATGGGCATCGCGGACCATCACGTCATAATCCCCTCCCGGAAGGTTATTGAAGGATCCGCTTAGCTGCCAGCTGGTTCCGTCCAGGGAATATTCCAGGGGCGCTGTACCGCCGCTGGCGTAGGCGGATATGCTGCCCGTACTGTCCCCGAAGCAGGTGCTTATATCCGTATGTTTGACAGAATCCAGCATAATCTCGGGCGGTTCGGCAAAGCTGAAGGTATCTCCCTGCACCGAACAGCCGTTGGCATCCCGTACCGCGGTGATATAAGTTCCGGGGATCAGGCCCGTGAAGATGCTGAAGGAATACCAGTTGGCCCCGTCGTCGATGGTGTATTCATAGGGTTCCGTTCCCCCGGAGGCATACATGGTGATGGATGCATTATTGTCGCCATAGCAGGTGATGGGCGAAGAAACGGTCGAGTCGATGACCACCGGCAGGGGTTCTTCCACGGTGATGAAACCGGTGGTATAAGGTCCGCAACTGTTGGCATCGGTGATCTCTACCCGGTAGTTGTTTCCCGGGGCCAGGTTGCTGAAGGTCCCGGTACCGCTTGGGATATTACCCGGCTGCAGGGTATAGCTGTAGGGAGGCGTGCCTCCCGCGCCCGTTACGCTGATGATTCCGTCAGTGAGTCCGGCACAGGAAACATCGGTTACATCGATGCTGCCTGCATATACCGAATCGGGCTGGCCGAGGGTGACCGTACTGTCCACCCGGCAAAGGTTGGCATCCCGGGCCGAGACCACGTGATCCCCGGCGGCCAGGTTCTCAAACAGGCCGCCCACCTGGAAGGCACCCCCGTCGATGGCGTATTCCTTTGCACCTGTCCCGCCTCCCGCTGTCAGGTCGACACTTCCGCTGTTGTCGCCGTAACAGGTGGATACATCATTAACAGTGATGTTGGTGAACACCACGGGGGGCGGTTCCGTGATGTTGATGGTGGTATCCTTCTCGCAAGAGTTGTCGTCGCGCATGAGGATGACATGATCCCCGGCGGCCAGGTTGCTGAATAAACCGTTGAGCTGTGGCACGCCCCCGTCGATGGAAAATTCTATGCTGCCCACACCTCCGGTGGCTTCTATGCTGACCTGTCCCGTCTCGTCGCCGTGGCATCCCGTAACGTCTGATTGGGCATAACTGGTAACGCGGATGGGAGAAGGCTGGGAGATCACGTTCTTGTTGCCTTCCACGGTGCACCCGTTGGCATCCCGGACGAAGGTGTAGTAATCCCCGGCGGGCAGTCCGGTGAAGGTATTGGTGGAAAAATAGTTATAACCGCTGTCGATCGAGAATTCAAGGGGCGGGGTTCCTCCTATGGCATCGATGGTGATGGTGCCCGCGCTATCCCCGTAGCATTCGTTCCCCGAGGATTCCTTGGTTTCCGATACGATCTGCAGTTCGGGCGGCTGTTGCACGGTGACGGTATCCGAGTTCACACAAAGGCTGGTATCCCTGGCGTAGATGGTATAGAATCCCGGGTTCAGTCCGGTGAAGGTATTGTCCGTATAATAGTTGATCCCGTCCCTGGAATATTCGTAGGGGGGTGTTCCCCCGGATGCCGCAGCGGTAATGCTCCCGTCACTTCCGCCAAAGCAGGTTACCGAAGTAGCCGTAAGGGAAACCTGCACCTGGGTGGGCTGGGTAATGTCGGTCGATCCCACGGTGGTACAGCCGTTGGCATCGGTCACCAGCACATGGTAGGTTCCCACGGACAGGCCGGTGATGGTGGCGTTGGTTTCACCCGGGATGGGGTCGGTCAGACCGGCATCGTTGTACCACTGGTAGCTGTATCCCGGTGTGCCGCCTGCCGGGGTGGCCGTGGCACTGCCGTCGGTATCCCCGAAGCAGTCGAGCAGGTCGTCGGTGACCGTTACCGTGAGGGGCGGGGGGGCCGAAATGACGGCATCATCCGCGGCGGTACAGCCGTTGTTGTCGGTGACTTCTATATAATAGGTCCCGGTGGTCAGGCCGGTAATGGTGGCATTCGTTTCACCCGCAATGGGATCGTTGGGGGGCGGGTTGCCGTACCACTGGAAGGTGTATCCGGGGGTCCCGCCGCCGGGGGTTGCCGTGGAGGTCCCGTCGCTATCGTCGCTGCAGTCGAGGTTATCGTCCGTAGCCGTTACGGTGACCGCGGTAGGTTCGTCGACGGCAATATCATCGGAAGCGGTACATCCGCTGGCATCGGTGACCAGGATATAATAGGTGCCGGCTGTCAGGCCGTTGATGGTGGCGTTGGTTTCGCCTGCAATGGGATTCAGGAAGCCCGCGTCAAGGTACCACTGGTAGGAATAGGGTTGTATTCCCCCGGAGGGTGTGGCCGTGGAAGTCCCGTCGCTGTCGCCGAAACAGTCGAGCACATCATCGGTGGCACTCACCGTCAGCTCCGGCGGTTCGTCCACCGTGGCCGGGGTGCTGGCTTCGCATCCGTTGTCATCGGTGACCTTCACCCAGTAGGTTCCGGCTTCCAGGCCGGTGATGGTGGCGTTGGTTTCCCCGGGGATGGGGTTGGTCAGACCGGCATCGGAGTACCACTGGTAGTTATAGGGTGCCGTTCCTCCCGAGGGCGTGGCCGTGGAAGTCCCGTCGCTGTCGCCGAAGCAATCCAGGAGGTCGTCGGTGGCCGTGACCGTCAGTTCCGGCGGGGCATAGATCACTGCATCGTCGGAGGCGGTACAACCGTTGTCGTCGGTCACCTCTACATAATAAGTTCCCTCTGCCAGTCCGGTTATGGTGGCCGAGGTCTCCCCGGTAATGGGATCGCTCAGCGCGGGATCGTTGTACCATTGATAGGTATAGCCCGGTGTTCCGCCTGAGGGGGTGGCCGTGCTGGTGCCGTCGGTGCTGTAGGAACAGAGTATGTTGTCGTCGGAGGCACTGACCGTCAGGGGAGGGGGTTCACTGATGGTAACCGGGTTATTTGCATAGACCTTGGAACATCCGCGCACGTCCTGGACGACAATATTATAATCCCCGGGCGCCAGTGAGGTAAAGCTGCTGGAAGACTGGAAGCTGACGCCGTTGTTGATCGAGTATTCCAGGGGGGCGGTGCCGCCGGTTGCCGAGATGGTGATGGTGCCGTCGTCCGCCCCGTTACAGCTAACATCGGTCTTGGTGATCTTGAAGATCAGGATGCTTGATGGTTCATCGATGGTAAAACCTTGTACCGCGTTATCCCCTTCGTCGTCGATGACTTCACAGAAATAATTGCCGGGTTCGAGATCGGTGATGATGCTGTCGTTTTCCCCGGGGATGGGATCCCCGCCCCCGTCGTACCATATATAGGTAAAAGGATAGATGCCGCCATAGATGGCATCCACCACTGCCTGGCCGTCGGTATCGCCGTAGCAGGTCACCCCGGTGGTCTGGATGGTAAAGGTGAAGCTTTCCTGGGTATCGAACAGGTCAAAGGGCCGGTCGCTGCCCGGGACCATCCCTGATTTGATGGAATAATAGCGGTTCTCCACCTTTCCGGAAGCATCCTTTATGGCTCCCGTGGTCTGCAGGTCGGTTCCCAGCTGATATCGTCCCTGTCCCATGATGCTTATATCGCTTTGCAGGGCAGGTTTGACCCTTAGGGCGTGAGTATGGCCGTCAGCCTGCAGTTGTATTGTACCGCGGAACTTATCCCTGAGGTCCTGCTCTTCAATGACCAGGGAACCGTATATTTTCAATGCCCTGTCGCGTCCTTTGAGGGTGGGTTGTCCGGGGGTATCGTACCACACCAGGTTGTTGCATTCGGCCCTCTTGTTGATTCGTATTACCGGGTCGGGGTCGGGGAAGGAATTATGATCGAAAAAAACGTCGGTGTCCGGACCCGGAATACCGGCCCCTCCGGGACCTCCGCTGGTCCCGGACCAGTGTGCGGGGTCGTTCCAGCGACCCGAGCCGTTGACCCAATAGCGTTCCTGTGCCCACAGGGCCTGGGAAAGCAACAAAGATAAAAGCAAATATAGGTACCTGGTTTTCATTTAGTTGCGCACAAGTTTTCCTTGTTTACGCATACAGGGTTTTGATGGTTTCAATAAAACAATTAAGTTACACGCTTTATGCTTTCTTTTCTAAGGACTTTTTCAACAATCAATAGGTTGCCCGTACCCACTGAACGTACCATGTGCCGCGGTTTTCTGTAAAGGACTAAATTATAGGAATTTAGGGAAGAAGAACCCGGGGTGGAAGTGATTGATCTTATCAGGGGGGGGTGATTTGGATCATCGTTTATCGTTCGTCCCGAAAATCTTAGCAGCTTTGCTGCTTTAGATTTTCGAGCCTGCCT
>CAYQQR010000067.1:0-12748 GCA_964420035.1 uncultured Bacteroidaceae bacterium
GACTAACAATTGATTATATTTATACCGAAATCATAACCCGGAAACTCGGGCTAGGGTATTTGCCGTGATTAACAGAGAGAAAGATTATGTTATGCTAGATACATGGACCCGTTGAATTAATATCGTAAATATTTGTTTTTATCTTAGAATACCGTCAGGCAGGCTGAATCCTGAATTCTGAATTCAATTCCTGCCTCCTGAAGATCAAATCCTCTCCTTCTACATCCACCACAATCTGCTGATCGGGGGAGACTTCCCCGGCGATGATCCTTTTTGATAATTCATTCATAATGTTACGCTGTATCACTCTTTTTACCGGTCTTGCACCATAAAGGGGATCGTAGCCGGCACGGGTCAGCCAGTCCAGTGCGCTCTCGCTGAGCTTCAACTGCACCCGGCTGTCTTTCAGCAATTTCTGCATCTGGTTGAATTGCAGTTGTACGATCTGTTTGATGTCCTCCCGGTTCAGGGGCCGGAAAACAATGATCTCATCAATGCGGTTGAGCAGTTCGGGGCGCAGGCTTTGGCGCAAGACTTCCATGACCCGCGAACGGGTCTGTTGATAGATCTCCTCCGCATTTTCGGGCGTCATTTGTTCCATTTTTTCCTGAATCAGTCCCGATCCAAGGTTGGAGGTCATGATAACGATGGTATTCTTGAAATTTACCACCCGCCCCTTGTTGTCGGTTAAGCGTCCGTCATCCAGGATCTGGAGCAGGATGTTGAAGACATCCGGGTGTGCCTTTTCGATCTCATCGAGCAGGATCACGGAATAGGGTTTCCTCCTTACCGCTTCGGTCAACTGTCCGCCTTCTTCGTAACCCACATAGCCGGGAGGTGCACCAATGAGCCGCGAGACAGAATGCCGCTCCTGGTACTCGGACATGTCGATGCGGGACATCATATTTTCATCGTTGAAAAGGAATTCGGCCAGGGCACGTGCCAGTTCGGTCTTGCCCACCCCGGTGGAACCCAGGAAGATGAAGGAACCGATGGGGCGCTTGACATCCTGGAGCCCGGCCCGGCTCCTTCTTACGGCATCGCTGACCGCCTGGATGGCTTCATCCTGCCCCACCACGCGTTTATGCAATTCTTTTTCCAGGTTGATCAATTTCTGACGTTCGCTTTCCATTATTTTGGAAACCGGTATTCCGGTCCAGCGCGACACGATCCCGGCTATATCCTCGTACTCGACCTCCTCCTTGATCAGTGCCGTGTCTTTCTGGATCTCCTGAAGTTTGGATTGCAGGTTTTGGATCCTTTCCTCCGCTTCCCGGATCTTACCATAGCGAAGTTCGGCGACCTTACCGTAATCACCTTCCCGTTCGGCCTTTTCGGCTTCAAACTTGTTTTGTTCGATATCCGATTTGGCCTGTTGTATCTGCTCAATGATATTTTTCTCCGACTGCCAGCGGGCCCTGAGGTTGTTCCGTTCATCGTTCAGGTTGGCCAGGTCTTTTTCTATCTTTTTCAGACGGTTCGAATCGCCTTCCCGCTTGAGTGCTTCCCGCTCGATCTCCAATTGCATGATCCTCCGTTCAACTTCATCGATCTCCTGGGGAAGGGAGTCCATTTCGATCCTGAGCTTTGACGCTGCCTCGTCGATCAGGTCGATGGCCTTATCCGGCAGGAAGCGATCGGAAATATACCGGTGAGAGAGTTCAACGGCGGCCACGATAGCCTCATCGCGGATCCTAACCTTATGGTGTCCCTCGTATCGTTCTTTCAGACCTCTTAAGATGGAAACAGCACTCTGTATGTCAGGCTCATCCACCATGACAACCTGGAAACGGCGCTCCAGGGCCCTATCCTTTTCAAAATATTTCTGGTACTCATTCAGGGTAGTGGCTCCTATGGCCCTTAGCTCGCCCCGTGAAAGGGCAGGTTTCAGTATGTTGGCGGCATCCATGGCTCCCTCCGATTTCCCGGCACCAACAAGGGTGTGGATCTCGTCGATGAACAGGACGATCTCACCTTCTGAACCAACCACTTCTTTAACAACGGCCTTGAGGCGTTCCTCAAACTCACCCTTGTACTTGGCCCCGGCGATCAGGGCTCCCATATCCAATGAATATACCTGTTTGCTCTTGAGATTCTCAGGGACATCTCCTTTGACGATACGGTGTGCCAATCCTTCCGCGATGGCCGTTTTGCCAACGCCCGCTTCCCCTATGAGAATGGGATTGTTCTTGGTCCGGCGGGACAGGATCTGCAGGATCCTCCTGATCTCATCGTCCCGGCCAATGACCGGATCAAGCTTTCCGGTACGGGCCATCTCATTGAGATGAATGGCAAATCGATTTAAGGCATTGTAGGTATCCTCGGCAGTCTGGCTGTTCACCTTCGATCCTTTTCTAAGCTCCTCTATGGCAGCCCTCAGTTCCTTTTCAGTCAAACCCTGGTCCTTCAGCATGCGGGATACCGTATCCCCTGCCTGCAGTATTCCCATATAGATATGTTCCAGGGAAACATACTGGTCTCCCATATCCCTGGAAAATGCCAGGGCTTTCTGCAATGCCTTGTTCGCCTCCCTGGACAGGTAGGGCTCTCCCCCGCTTACTTTGGGATAGGACGCGATGATCCCGTCCAGGGTCTGTTTGACCATAGCCGGGTTCAAACCGGTCTTGTTCATGATAAAGGAATAAATGCTCTCTTCCGTTGTTGCCAGGGCCTTCAGAAGATGACCGTTTTCAACGGCCTGCTGCTCGAACCCGGTCGCTATATCGACAGCCTGTTGAACCGCTTCCTGAGCCTTTATGGTGAAATTATTCAAATTCATATAAGGTTTTAGTGTTTTAAGGTTTTAAGGTTTTAGTGTTCTAAGGGGTTCAAAACTCTTGCCAACAGATAAATGGAGGTTTTTCGCAAACAATATGGCATTGAAATTGTACAATTTAGTGTCATATTGACAGCAGATTTGGTCTGATTGTTTATCTTGGAATAGGAGGACTGTTATTCTGATGAGCAAATGCAAAACAATCGTATCGGTTTTAATGGTAACCGTCCTGTCCCTGGGATGGTGCCTGGAAACCTTTGCCCAGAAGGATAAAATACCTATCGGAGCGGAACAATCCAAGGAACTCTTCTTCCGTGACAGGAACAGGGATTACATGGAACTTCCCTATAAAATGATCAATAACCTGCTGATCATCAAGGTCAGCATCAATGATTCCGACACCCTTAACTTCATCCTGGATACCGGTCTGAACACCTCCATCATCAGTGAACTACCCCCGGATGAAGAATTTTCCTTTAAGACCTCCAGGGAGATCGAACTTCAGGGATATGGTCAGGGAGAAACCTTGAAAGCCATCCATACCTTCGGGAACAGAATTGAGATCGGCGATATCGTCGGGGTAAACCAGGATTTTTTCATCCTCAGTAAAAACGACCTGATGCTTTCACAAAGGCTGGGTTACAGGGTTCATGGAATCCTGGCCTTCAATATTTTCAGGGAGTTCATGGTCGGGATCGATTACGATAGTGAAGAACTGATCTTCTATGATCCCTATTATTTCGATTACGACAAACACGCCAGGCGTTTTCATTCTGTACCTTTGCTCCTGTCGAATTACAAGCCCTACACCAACATTCAGGTGAGCAGACCGAACGGAAAACCGGTCAAGGTCAAATTGCTCATCGACACCGGAGCCAGTCATGCCCTATGGCTGGATCCGGAATCAATTCCGGGTGCCATTATTCCTGAAAAAACCATCTCTTCCCTTCTGGGTACCGGCTTGAGTGGAAATGTGTATGGAAAACTGGGCCGTCTTCCGGAAGCCAGGATCGGTCCCTACAGGCTTAAAGACCCCATCGTATCTTTTCCCGATTCCCTTTCCAGGGAAAGTTCAGCGGGCCTGGACGACAGGAACGGTGCCCTGGGGGGTGAGTTCCTCAAAAGATTCGACCTGATCATTGACTATCCGAACCATAGAATTTCCATCAGGAGAAACAGCAATTTCAGAAACGATTTCAGCTACAATATGACCGGTATAGAGATCATCGCACCTTATCCCGGTCTGCCGGTCTTCTTCATTTCCGAGATCCGGGAGAATTCCCCTGCCGACCAGGCCGGTCTCCAAACCGGGGATCAGTTGCTTCGTCTTAACAGGACCGATATATCCCGTTACACCATGAACGAGATCTATCAAATATTTCAACGGAAACACGGTAAAAGGATCCGGATCACCGTATTGCGGGAAGGAGAAAAGATCAAGGCAAAAATAGTACTTAAAGAATACATCTAGCCAGATTTTAAAAGCTTTTTATTTATTTTGCCTTTTTCATTGTACAAAACCAAAACCCATATCGACATGAGAGTATCCCTGATCCTGCTGTTCATCCTGTCAACGATCCTGTTTTCCTGTAAACAACAAAATTCAAAGCAAGAAAGTGCCGTCGCTGCTGATCTTCAGGAAGTGATTGCAAATCCTGCCGGTTATGTAGACCGGAATATTCAGGTTGAAGGAACCGTAACCCACGTGTGCAGGCACGGCGGCCAGAAAATGTTCATCAAGCCTGCCGGGTCGGATGAAACCGTGAAGGTTACCACCGGTAGTGACATCGCTGAATTCGAGCTGGAACTTGAGGGCAGTAAGATCAGCGTTACGGGAATTCTAAAGGAAGGGACGGAAGAAACCCCGGGTTTGCCGGGTACCAAGAACCAGGGCACAGGTGAAGAACATGAAGAAGATACCCTGACCCATCCCGAAGAGACCCGTGCTACTCCTGCTGTGTCGGATACCTGTGAAGCCGAAACCACAGGAATGGTTTACTGGATTGAAGCTTCAGGATTCAAGATAAAATAACCCGCGAAATCTCAGCCGATAAGCATGAAATGGCGTAAATGGAACCGGGCCATCCACAGGGATCTCGGTTATTTCTTTTTTGGGATGTCTGTAATTTACGGCCTTTCGGGTATCGCCCTGAATCATGTTTCCGACTGGAATCCCAGTTATAAGATCGAAAGGAAAGAGATCAGTATTTCCCCGTCAATGCTCTCCGCGGAACTTTCAGAAGCCGGGGTGCGCTCAGTCCTGCAGGCCCTTGAACCCGACCCGGGTTATAAAAGCCATTATTATCCCAATCCGGAATATATAAAGATATTTACCAGTGATGGCTCACTGACCCTGGAATTATCCACCGGCAAAGGAATTCTGGAAACCATAAGGCGCAGACCCGTATTAAGAGAAGTAAATTTCCTGCATTACAACAATCCGAAAAAACTGTGGACCTGGTTTTCCGATCTTTTTGCTGCAAGTCTGATAATCCTGGCCGTTACGGGTTTATTTATCCTGCATGGCAAACACGGCATTACCCGGAGAGGTGCATGGCTCACCCTGGCCGGGATCATCATTCCGGTAATCCTCCTGATCCTTTATCTTTAAATCGAATTATGATATATTTTAGTATATTTCGGTTTCTTACTTATACCGGTTACAACCGGACCCAAACGTGTATAGAATAATTCCTGAACCATAAGTTATGAGCGAAAAAATCCTCAAAGCCCTGATGCAGCTTTTTGCGATTATCGCAAGACCGGAAAGCAACAGGACTGATCGCCGCACCGTCGTTGAATCTTTTCTTAAGCGGCAGCTCAACCAGGACCTGGTGAATGAGTACCTCAAAGTTTTTGACCATTTCTATAACATTCATCAGGAAAAACAAAGAGAAACCAGCAAAAGGGTCCGGGTCGTGTCTGCAAGCTCGGTAAAAGTACTGAAGATCTGTACCGCAATAAATGAAGAACTCGCCCTTCCCCAAAAGTTTATTGTCCTTATTCAACTGCTGGAATTCGTGAAATCCGATTCCGGAGAGATTTCCAGGCAAGAGATGGAATTCATCAAAACAGTTAGCGATACTTTCAATATCCAGGATGATGAATTCAAACGCATCAAGGAATTTGTACTCTATTCCTTTACCGAGATCCCTGCCAGCAATAAGGTCATGCTTATCGATAACAAGAAGGATTTTGAGCACGAGGAAACCAAACATCTCTATATCGAGGGATTGCAGGGTCAGGTCAGGGTACTTCATGTTCAAAGCTCCAACCTGTATTTCATACGGTATATCGGTGAAAATGAAATGTACATGAATGGTCAGCTGCTGGCCCAGGACAAGATATCCGTCTTCAACTACGGCTCCTCACTTCGAAACCAGCAGATAAAACCCATCTATTACGGTGACATTGTATACACCTTCACGGAAGATCTGATCAAGGACCGGATTAGCTTTGAGGTAAAGAATATTGAATACCGCTTCAAGAGCGGTGCCTATGGGTTGCGGGACATGAGCTTTGCAGAAGAATCGGGTCGCCTGATCGGGATTATGGGAGCAAGCGGAGCCGGTAAGTCTACTTTGCTCAATGTCTTGAACGGATCTTCTCCCCCAACCGGCGGGGAAGTCCTTATAAACGGCATCAATATCCACAAGGAAGCGGATCAGATCGAGGGCGTCATAGGCCACGTATCCCAGGACGACCTGCTGATCGAGGAACTGACGGTTTACCAGAACCTCTATTATAATGCCAAGCTGAGTTTTGATAATTATTCGGAAGAAGAAATTGAAAAAGTTGTTCTTAAAACGCTTGAAAATCTGGGGCTTTATGAAATCAGAAATATCCAGGTGGGCAGTCCGCTGAACAAAAAGATCAGCGGCGGACAGCGAAAACGCCTGAACATTGCCCTGGAACTAATTAGGGAACCGGCCGTGCTCTTTCTGGATGAACCCACTTCCGGACTGTCATCGAGGGATTCGGAAAACATCATGGACCTTCTCAAGGAACTCACCCTGAAGGGCAAGCTGGTATTCGTTGTCATCCACCAGCCATCATCCGAGATTTTTAAGATGTTCGACAAACTGCTGATCCTGGATACCGGCGGTTACCTGATCTATAACGGGGATCCCATCGATTCATTGATCTATTTCAAATCCAGGATGCATCACGCGAACTGGAATGAAAGCGAGTGCCATTGTTGCGGTAATGTAAATGTAGAACAAGTTTTCAATATTGTTGAATCCAATGTGCTGGACGAATACGGGAAACTGACAAAAACCCGTAAGATAACACCCAGGGAATGGAATGCTTTTTACAGGCAGTACGCTGAAGAACACCAGGCACCGGTGGAAAAGACGAACAACATTCCCCGGATCTCGTTTAAAATACCTAACCGCCTCAAGCAGTTCTTACTTTTTGCAAAGCGGAACATACTTTCTAAAATCGCCGACACCCAGTACATGGTGATCAACTTCCTGGAAGCCCCCTTACTGGCCTTTCTGCTTAGTGGGATCATCAAATATTATGATGTGAATGTTACCAACATTCACGGTTATACCCTCCAAGGCAATGACAATGTACCGGTGTATCTCTTTATGTCTGTGATCGTGGCGATATTTATAGGTCTTACCGTTAGTGCTGAAGAAATCATTAAAGACCGTAAGATCCTCAAGAGGGAAGCATTCCTGAACCTGAGCTGGTTGAGCTATCTTTTGTCCAAAGTGGCTGTACTGATGATCCTGTCAGCCATACAGGCCCTGGCTTTTGTTTTGGTGGGAAATTCAATTATTGAAATAAAGGGCATGTACTTTGAATTCTGGCTGGTTCTTTTCAGTGCCTGGGTATCATCCAATATCATGGGTCTGGTTATTTCCGACAGTTTCAAAACGGTCGTAACCATCTACATCCTGATCCCCTTCCTGGTGATTCCCCAAATCCTTTTATCCGGGGTCATGGTGAAATTCGAAAAACTCAATCCCGACCTCTCTTCTCCCTCAGCCATTCCCTGGTACGGTGAGATCATAACAGCCCGCTGGGCTTATGAAGCCCTGGCTGTCTATCAGTTCAAAAACAATGAATTCGAAAAGCAGTTTTACAAGTACGATAAGGTGATGAGTGAGGCCGGATTCAGAAAGGACTACTGGACCCGGAACCTGATCAATAAAGTTGAATTCATAGACAGAAACCTGGGTGAAGAATCGGAAGAAGCTGAGATAAGAAAAAACCTGAGGATCCTGCGGAATGAAATTGAAGAAGAACTGGTTTTCAACCCCAAGATTAACTTCAATAGACTGGACCAGTTGAACATGGAAGATATCAACCGGGATGTCCTGGCAGAAACCCGCTCGTATCTGAACCGTTCGCAGCAGTATTACATTAAATTATACAATGAAGCGAACCGCTTAAAGGATGAGAAAGTCAGTAAACTCCAGCAAACGGAAGAAGAGCGGGAAAAATTCTTCAAACTCAGAAGGGAACATACCAACGAATCACTTACCGAATTCGTTACCAATTCCAATGAGCTGGACCGTATTGTTGAATATGAAGGTGAACTGATACAAAAAATCAACCCCATCTACCAGGATCCAACACATCCCTTCCTCAAGGCACATTTCTATACACCGAGGAAAAAGCTTTTCAACAGGTATTACAATACATACGGGGTAAATACTGTGATCATCTGGGTTATGAGCCTTATACTCTTTCTGATACTTTATTTCAGATTACTCAAACGTTTCCTGGAATTCTTCGAACAACTCAGATATCGCGGCAATTCAAAATAAAAATGACTGCCCTGAGCAAGACAGCCATTGTGTTTTTCAAAATGGTGTAAACCGTGAAAAAACCTTAAAAAGGTCTATTCAACAATCTCGATCATCTTAAAAGGTACGCGGATAATGGATTCATAATCCTCACCCGCCTCGAGCATATCCTCGTCATCCTCTTCATAATGCCAGTTAATGATTACCTCATTATTGTCTTTATGAATGGCCTCCAGCTTTTTGAATACATCCAGGATACACTTTGATGAGCTGGTATTAAAGTATTCCAACTGAATATTAACAGTTGTCTTTGGCGCCGGACCTTTGGCATATTCTTCAAGCCAATCAATAAGAGGCTTATAAAACTCAATAGAGTTTTCAGGGATGGAACGTCCCTTAATCTCTACCAATCCTTTATCTGCATCAAACTTGATGGTCGGGGTTTTTGGTGTTCCTTCAATTGAAAGTGGTTCCATATCTATGCTATTAAATTTTAATTATGTTCTAATCCGAGATCATTACATCCAGGTTGAAAAAATAATAATCATCGTTATAGTTCTCAAATTTATACTCGAGTTTGTTGCCTGTTTTACGGGCTATATCCACCAGTCCGAGTCCGCCTCCGCCCTTGGCCGAGAGTTTCTGGTGATTCAGGATAAATTTATACATGTCTTTCAACTCTTCCTTGGAGAGCGAGTTTATCTTGTCGATCTTATCCTTCAGAAACTTGATCTTGTCTGATGTAATAAAGTTGCCGGTAGTGATTTTATAGGAATCATTGACCCTGGAAACAACAAGTATTCCGAATTTCGATTCAAATTCCTCTTTCCCACCGGACGGAAGATCTTCAACATGATGAAAAAGGTTCTGCAGGCTTTCTACAAGTACGTTATAAACCTTCTTGCGAATCTTTGACTGTTCACTTGCGTCTTCAAGCTTACTTTCTACCGATTCCAGGACATTGTTGATGAGCTCCGTGGTAATGCTACCCTTGTAAGCAACGATCACATCTCCTCCGTTCAGCTTTTTATAATACTCTTGTACATCAAAGCCCATACGAGATGTTATTATTTATACTGCGCAAGATAAATTTACTGATATTAATCCTGCAGGTAAATATACAAAAATAATGATTTACAAAACCTATACGTGACAAAGGCTGTAAATGTTCAGATGAAATTAAATTATCTAAATCCAAAAAGTCACTAATAAGGATATAAATATACCCAAAATGGGGCAATAAACAGTAGAAGCCTGCAGTATTTGACGAAAAGGGTCACGGGTTCTTTTAATGAAGAAATACTTCAGATAAGCTGCGCTATCCAGTTTGCTCACATTTGAATATTTACCACGGGATTCATCAGTTTAAGTGCATTCCTGTATCTTTCCTCTCCGGTGCCTTTCAGGATATCGTAGGGCCAGCCGTAGTGTTCAATGATCCGGTGGTAGCGCTGAAAAAGTGTTTCACGCATTTCGCCTCCGTTTTCCCGCACATCATCAGGGACCCATTCAATATCCGTATTGCAGAGCAAAAAATAATAATTGTTCTTCTTTTTCATTTGCTCAAGAAGAAATCCGGGAACCTTTCCGAATACGACCTCAAACCATACCCGGGTAATTACCAGATGTGTATCCAGTATGATAAATGAGCCTGTCTTCTTCACGGCTTCCCGCTCCTCCTCAATCTGGTGCCGGGCTACATGGGCCACATCCTCATAGCCATACGGGCGCCCCAGTCCTGAGATATAATCACGGGCATATTCGGGAATTACGGTTACTTTGTAATGCCGGCCCAAGTACCGGGCAACAGTGGTCTTACCGGTACATTCAGGTCCGGTAACTACGATTCTCAGGATGTTTTCAGGTCTTTTTTCCATTGGATGAAACCGATAAAGGCCATGGTGGTATATACCAGGAAAAGTATAAAATATGCATAAAGGTCTCTATAAATATACAAACCTGCAGATACAGCATCGACGACTATCCATAGCAACCAGTGTTCAATGATCTTGCGGGCCAGCATCCAGGTGGCCAGAATGCTCCCTGCCGTTGTGAAAGCATCCCACCAGGGAACGGGGGAATCGGTGAAGCGCAGCAGTATATAAGCCAGCAGGAAAAAAAGGACCACGAAGACGAGGAAGAGAATGAGCGCCTGAAGCCACTTTAATCTGCTTACCGGAAGCACCTCGCCGCTTTGTGAACTTCCACCCCTTACCCAGTGTATCCATCCGTAAATGCTTATCAGCACATAGTAAACATTCAGGCCCATGTCAGCATAAAACTTGGATACAGAAAATACATACACCGACAATCCGGATGCCAGTATACCTAAGGGCCACAGCCAGATGCTCTGCCTGATGGAAAAATAAAGGTAGACCAGACCGATGAACGCGCCCGCTAGCTCAAATCCGCTGCCTGACAACCAATCAAGAAACAAATGTTCAAGACTTTAATGGACAAAAAATCAGTTTGCTTGAAGTGCAGTATGGTACATATCCCAGTTCTTAAGAACTTCCACAGCCTTCAGGTATATCTCATTTTCCCGGTTCATAACCTGAAAAAACTCACTGGTGTTCCATACATCTCGCGCGATATAGGCCTTTAACAATCTTTTGATCTGTTCCTTTGACCGTTCGAACTGATCCTCCTCATAAGCCAGGCCTTCCGATTCTCCGTATTCAATCATTTCATTCAGAAGCTTTTGTGATACCTCAAAGTTTTTCAGGTAAAGATCAAATTCAGGATAGGACCGCAATATTTTATTCCTGTGATCATCCACATATTCCAGCACGAAATAATTCAGGATCCCCCTGCTGATAAGATCGGTATAGTATCGCGAAAAATTATTGGTATCCAATGGTATAAAGAAATCCGGCATGATCCCGCCCCCGCCATATACGGTGCGCTTATTTTCCAGGGTAGTGAATTTTTGTGATTCAGGGAATTGAATGCTGTCTGAATAAATAAGCTCTCCACTGTTATATCTGCCGATTACTTCATTATTGTATTCTTCATATCCCTCATCATAGGGTTTCTGGATCAGCCGCCCTGTCGGCGTATAATAGCGTGCAATGGTCAAGCGTACCATAGAACCATCGGCCAGTTTCAAGGGACGCTGCACCAGGCCTTTCCCGAACGACCTGCGTCCGATAATGATACCCCGGTCCCAATCCTGGATCGCTCCGGCAACAATTTCACTGGCAGAAGCCGAACCCCGGTCGATAAGTACGATTAATCTGCCCTCCTCAAAACTGCCTTTTTTTGAAGAATGGTACTCCATTTTGGGACTGTTGTCGCCTTCCGTATAAACGATTAGTTTCTTGTCATCAAGGAATTCATCGGCCAGCTTGACGGCCACATCCAGGTACCCGCCCCCATTACCAGTAAGGTCAAGTATCATGTCCTGCATACCCTCGGACCGCAGCTCTTCAAGGGCATCACTGTATTCCTGCACGGTTGTAAAGCCAAACTTGTTCAGCTTGATGTAACCGATCCGGTCATTGACCATGTAGGAAGCATCCAGGCTGTAAATGGGTATCTTATCGCGGGTAATGGTAAACTCCATCAAATGATCCACATCCCTGCGCTTGATGGAAACATTCACCTTGGTTCCCTTTCCTCCCCGCAAGCGGTCAATGACATCCTGGTTTGTGATCCCAACCCCGGCAACGGTGTCTCCCTCGATCATAACGATCCGGTCACCGGCTTTTATTCCTACCTTTTCGGAAGGTCCGCCGGATATCGGATTGATAATAAAAATGGTGTCGTTCAGGATATTGAAGGTTACGCCGATACCTTCGAAATTACCCTGCAAAGGCTCATTCATGGCCTTAACCTCCTTCTTGCTCAGGTATGAGGAATGTGGATCCAGGTCATGCAGCATCACTTCGATCAAATGTTCTACCAGACTGTCGGTATTTATACTGTCTACATAGTATTTGTTGACCCAATGAATGATCTGACTCATTTTCACGGATTCCTCACTGAAGAATTGACCCCTGAGATTCAACGAGATCAAAACCGGGAAGAGGATCATGAAGAAGCTCCTGATCATATTTTTATTGGAAATATTGAGATTTTTCATGCTTTTGTGTTCCTTGTTTGAATATAACGCAATGGCTCCAAATTAAGTTTATAATCCCTTCAAATGATCAGCCTAGCCCGAGTTTCCGGGTTATCGAAAACAGAGGGTATAATATACTAATAAATA
>CAYQQR010000068.1:0-12389 GCA_964420035.1 uncultured Bacteroidaceae bacterium
GTCTCATTGTCTCATTGTCTCATTGTCTCATTGTCTCATTGTCTCATTGTCTCAAGGTCTCAAGGTCTCCTGTACCTCTGTGGTTCTCTATTTTACTCTGTGCCACTCTGTGACCTAAATGATCGTGCCTGCCCGCGTGCCGTCGCCAGAGGCTATGGCCGCACGCTGTCGCAGAAGCTTTACCGCGCTCCGCCATAGCTACGCGACGGCGCGGGCGTAGGCGCCCGGTGACCGTCAGGCAGGCTGAATTCTGAATTCTAAAAAAAAAGCCTTCTACAAACAGAAAGCTTCTTCATATTCCCGGTACGTTGGTAGCTGGACTTACTTCTGCTCCTCTTCCTCGTGACGGTGTTCCTCGAGTTCGTGTTCGATGAGCTCCTCTTCTTCGTGCTTGATCTTAAAATAATCCTCAATATGATCATTGTGAACTACTTGTTCATCAAACATATATGCACCGGTCTTTGGTGATTTCATCATTTTGATGCACTTGGTGAAATTCTTCCCCACACCGGTTTGTAATGTTGCAACAACCTTCTTTGCCATAACTTCAATCCTATTTGGTCTCCTTATGAATGGTGTATTTCTTCAGGATGGGATTATACTTCTTCAGTTCCAGCCTGTCGGGTGTATTTTTCCGGTTCTTGGTGGTAATATACCTGGAAGTTCCGGGTTTACCGCTGTCTTTATGCTCGGTACATTCCAGTATAACCTGAACCCTGTTTCCTTTCTTTGCCATGATCTGACCCTTTAATATTTCTTAATATATCCTTTGGCCTTTGCCTCTTGCAATGCTCTGTAAAGGCCTTTCTTGCTGATCGTACGGATCCCCTGTGCAGAGATCTGCAGGGTGATGGTGCGTTTCTCTTCCGCCAGGTAGAATTTCTTTGTAAAGAGGTTGGGATAGAATTTCCTCCTGGTCCTGTTGTTGGAGTGGGAAACGTTGTTCCCTGCCATCACTTTTCTACCGGTTATCTGACAAATATTTGACATGACTTCA
This sequence comes from uncultured Bacteroidaceae bacterium, assembly GCA_964420035.1. Classification (GTDB taxonomy): domain Bacteria; phylum Bacteroidota; class Bacteroidia; order Bacteroidales; family SM23-62; genus CAYQQR01. Next base: position 998 of record CAYQQR010000068.1, read on the forward strand.
AATCTTCTGAATCAGATCGCAAAATAAACTAAAAATTCCCTTATATACAAGATTTTTTTCGTGAACTCAGGTTAAAAAGTTGTGAAGTGAATTGAATGTAATTGAGGATACAGAGATCAAGAGATTAAGAGATTAAATCCCTTAATCCCTTAATCCCTTTATCATTCTTCTAAGCATATTGAGTGCGGTCAGGACCGAGCGCTGGATATTCCGTTCCCGGTTTTGGCCGAAGTTGAATTTTTCCGTCTTGACCCGGTCTTTGACGGCCACGGCGATCCAGGTGGTGCCCACGGGTTTTTTCTTTGTTCCGCCTGCCGGACCGGCAATGCCGGAGGTGGCGATGGAACAATCGACCTTACAGGTTTCCTGCAGGTGCGCGGCCATTTCGCGGACCACCGCTTCGCTTACTGCACCGTGTTTTTCGATCAGACCGGGATCAACATTCAGAACGCCTGTTTTGATCTCGTTGGCATAGGCTACCACAGCCCCCTTGAAATAGTCGGAGCTCCCCGGCACCGAAATGATCGCTGAGGCAACGGCTCCCCCGGTACAGCTTTCCGCTGTAGCCAGGGTCCAGGCTTTTTGCCGCAACAGTTCGCCAACGACCTGTTCGAGTTTATCTTCGTCTGTACCGAAAACATGTTCCCCGATGGTTTCCAGGAGTCTTTTTTTCTGCTCCCCTACCCGGTTGCGAACCTCCTGTTCGTCCTGACCTTCGGCACCGAGTCGGATCTTGACGATGCCGGAAGAAGGCAGGTAGGCCATTTTTACATTTCCGGGAAGTGCTTTTTCAAAGTTTTGCAGGCGCTTGGCCAGGTGGGATTCCGGGATGCCCTGGGTGAGTATGGTGGTATAATACATAACGGGCAGGTCGAACTCATTTTTTAATGAAGGAAGAACAAACTCCGTCATCATGTACTTCATTTCATAGGGGACCCCTGGAAGCGAAACAAAATGTTTGCCTTCTTCGCGGAACCACATTCCGGGGGCCGTACCGTACTTGTTGGGTATGACCTCGCATTTTTCGGGGATCATGGCCTGGCTTTTGTTGAGTTCATTCAGCTCCAGTCCGCGGGCCTCGGCCAGTTCCTTAATGGCCTCCATGGCTTCTTTACTTTCGACCATCTTACTGTCAAAATATTCCGCCAGGGTATTTTTGGTGATATCGTCGCGTGTGGGACCCAGTCCACCCGTAATGAGGATCAGTTCAGTCTTGGAGCGGACTTCGTTCAGGGTTTCGATGATGGCCTGGCGGTCATCCCGGATGGTGATCACCCGGTTGAGCGTGATCCCTGTTTTGTGAAGTTCTTCACCGATCCAGGCAGCGTTGGTGTTTACGGTCTGGCCAAGCAGGATCTCGTCGCCAATGGAGATTAATTCAGCTATCATTGGAATTTTGCTGGACGGTTCGGAACGGTTAGGCACCGTTCCGAACCGTTATTCGAGCGGGAAACGGGGATCGAACCCGCGACCCTCAGCTTGGGAAGCTGATGCTCTACCTCTGAGCTACTCCCGCGAGCCTCTCAGGGGACTTGAACCCCCGACCTGCTGTTTACGAAACAGCCGCTCTAACCAACTGAGCTAAAGAGGCAAATGTAACAAGTAAAAAACCCGACTGCAAAAATAATGAATTATGCGTTTTTCAGCGCCTTGATCCTGGATATTAATGGCGGATGCGAATAATGAACAAAAACATAGGCCGGGTGCGGGGTCAGGTTGCTTAAGTTTTTCCCGGATAGTTTTTTCAGCGAGCGGATCAGGTCATTGGCCCACCCAATACGGGCCGCAAAACGATCGGCCTGGTATTCGTTCTTCCTGGAAAGCATATTCATGGCCAGTCCGAGGATCAGGGAGATGGGGCTGTAGAGGATGCCGAAAGTGATCAGTCCGAGGTGAAAACTGGATTGTTCCGCACCCAGTGCCTTGGAAAGCGCGGGATTATCCACCAGCAGGGATAACAGGAAGAAGACCAGTCCGGTATGCAAGATCGAGATCAGCATGGACTGCAGGGTGTGTTTCTTCTTGTAATGACCGATCTCGTGGGCCAGCACACTCACGATCTCATCGTTATCCAGGTCTTCGATGAGGGTATCAAAAAGGACGATCCGTTTCTTGGGGCCCAGTCCGCTGAAATAGGCATTGGCCTTGGTAGAGCGTTTGGAACTGTCGATGACAAAAATATTTTGCAGTTTGAAGCCCGCCTTTTGGCTCATTTCTTCAATTTTATGCCGCAATTCTCCTTCCTCCAAAGGGGTTTGCTTGTTGAACAGGGGAACGATCAGGGTGGAATAGAACATGGACATGAAGATACTGAAGAGGCTGACCACGCCCCAGCCGATGATCCAGAACCAGGGACCGGTGGCTTCGTAGATCCAGACGATCAGGGCCAGGATCCCACCCCCGAGGATGATGGCCAGCATCCAGTTTTTCAGCTTGTCCAGCATAAAGGTTTTGGGCGAGGTTTTGTTGAATCCGAATTTTTCCTCGATGACGAATACGTCGTACAGGGCGAAAGGGGTATTCAGCAGGTCGGAAGCAGCCATCAGGATACCGAAGAAAACCAGGGCAACGCCTACCGGGTAGGTGGTGACCTGGCGTGCCAGGTGATCCACGAAGGCAAACCCTTCAAAATACAGCATCCCGATGATCAGCAGGAAGCTGAAGGAACTGGTTAGGGTGGAAAACCTGTAGTTCACCTTATTGTATTGCTGGGCCTTTGCATAGCGCTCGTCGTCATAAACATCCTTGACCTCCCGGGGCAGCTTCTGCCCGTAACGGGTATAATTCAGGTATTCCAGGATGCGTTCCAGGATGAAACTGAGGACCAGGATGGCGATTATTGTTGTAAATATCAGACTACTCATTTGATGTTTAGAAGTTTAGGGGTTTAGAAAACGTAACGCGCAGAACTATTCAACAAACATCTGTTCTTTTAGTTTAAGATAATTCTTATAGCGCTGGCCAAGAACTTTAATATATTCCCTGGCATAGGGTTTCGGGTCGAGTTTATTGGATTTAATGGCCCAGTCGATGGCGGGCAGCAGCAAGTCTCGTGTTTCGCATAATAAGGCCATATTGTAACAAGCTTTGGCTGCCCTGGAGGGTCTTTCCTCATAGGCCATTTTTTTCCATATCTCCCCTGCTTCCGTCCATTTGCCCTGTTTGGCCAGCATGCCGGCTTTCCTAAGCGAGCGTCCGGGACCGGTGAAATAGAATCTTTCGACTTCATACCAGACCGGGGCTATCACCATGCCCACGCGTTCGCCCGCGCTGTAAAATGCCTCCCGCATCGCATCGATCTCTTCGGGCAGATAATTATAGGCAAGAGATTCTGTAGTGCCATAGCCGTCCCAAACAATGGTATCGTATTGCTGGATTTTTGCAAAAGCAGTATCCATTCCCGGCAAGTATAAATGCCAGCGGGTCATGGTTCTCATTTGCATGACAGCCGCTATTCTGTAGCTCTCGTAATCCATGTACGTGAAAAAGGAATCGCTTACAGCATAATCATCCAGGGAGATCAGCATATCGGTCCGGAGCTCTTCCATGAGTATGCTTATCTGTTCGGGGGACAGGGGTTCCTTGATGGTCCATCCTTCCGTATTCCTCAAATCCAGTTTTAGCAGGGTATCCTGGGTATACTTGGGTGAAAGGGCCAGTATGGCCTGCAATCCTTCCCTGATCTTGTTGATGGCGATGGTATCGAGGATGAACAGGGCTTTTTTCAGGGATTCCAGCTCTTTATCCTTGTATTGTACCAGGAGCTTGTCATCCATGAGAGGACCGGGTGCCGATACAAGAAACACGGTGGTATCCACCCCAGCCGGGACCGTTAATTCAGCCGGCTCCAGCACGTCAATGTTCAGGTAGGCATAACGGGTGCATGAGGTTAGGAGTAATGCAGCAATAACGATTTTAAGGATGTTGGGTTTCATTTTTTTCTCAAACTGTTTCTCGCCTTCGGCTGTTTCTCGTTCGCTGATTAGTGTACCGAGAACTGAAAACTGAGAACTGAGAACTGAGAACTATTAAGTATTCATCGCGCCGCAGACCGAAACAACCTGCCCGCTGATATAGCCTGAAAGATCGGAACCGAGAAAAGTACAGGCATTGGCCACGTCTTCGGGGGTTCCGGCGCGTTTCATCGGTATACTCTTGATCCACTCTTCCCTTGCCTCTTCCGGTATCTTGGCGGTCATCTCCGTCATGATGAAACCGGGTGCGAGGGCATTACAGCGTACGTTCCGGCTTCCCAGTTCTTTGGCCACGGATTTGGTGAAACCGATGATACCGGCTTTGGACGCGCTGTAGTTGGCCTGACCGGCATTTCCGGATACCCCGACAACGGAGGAGATATTGATGATCGACCCTCCCTTTTGCCGGATCATCTGCATCTGGATGGACTTGGTGAAATTGAACACCGATTTCAGGTTCACGGATATGACCTTATCCCATTGTTCTTCGGTCATACGCATCAGCAGGGTGTCCATGGTGATACCGGCGTTATTGACCAGCACATCCACTTTACTGAAATCTTCAATGATCTGCTTAACCACTGCTTCGGTTTGCTGCAGATCAGAGGCATCGGATGCATAGCCTCTGGCTTTCCTTCCCTTGCCGGCAATCTCCTTCTCAAGAGATTTTACATTATCGTCGATGGCCAGGTCGGTAAAGGCCACTTCGGCTCCTTCTTCAGCGAATTTCAGTGCAATGGCCCGCCCGATTCCGCGGGCAGCGCCGGTGACCAAAGCAACTTTATCTTTCAGTAAATCCATAGTATTGAGTTGTAATGAATTGTAATTTGTGGTTATTAATAGTTATTGATGGTTATTGATGGTTATTGATGGTCATTGATGGTCATTGATTGTCATTGATTGTCATTGATTGTCAGATATATCACACCCACACCCACACCCAAATCCCCACACCCCCATCCTGAATCCTGAATCCTGAATCTCATATTAAGGCCTGTTTCATTGTCGATCCGATATCTGCCGGTGATTCCACTACCTGGAGTCCACACTCCTTCATGATCTTCATCTTGGCGGCCGCGGTATCGTCCCTGCCCCCGATGATGGCTCCGGCATGGCCCATCCTTCTTCCCTTGGGAGCGGTCTGACCGGCAATGAAACCCACGACGGGCTTGGTCCCGTGTTCTTTGATCCAACGGGAAGCATCGGCTTCCATGTTCCCACCGATCTCCCCGATCATGATGATCCCGGCAGTTTCCTCATCTTCCATCAACAATTGTATGGCTTCCAGGGTGGAGGTTCCGATGATGGGATCCCCGCCTATACCGATACAGGTAGACTGGCCCAGGCCCATTTTGGTAACCTGGTCCACGGCCTCGTAGGTCAGCGTACCCGAGCGGGACACGATCCCGACCGTTCCCTCGCGATGAATAAAACCCGGCATGATGCCGACTTTGGCCTCTTCCGGGGTGATCACGCCCGGACAATTGGGACCGATAAGCCGGTTGTCCCTGCCGGAAAGGTATTCTTTCACGAGCACCATGTCGGATGTGGGGATTCCCTCGGTGATGGCTACAATAACCTTGATCCCGGCGCCGGCGGCTTCCATAATGGCATCGGCAGCAAAGGCGGGTGGGACAAATATAACGGACACGTCGGCGTCGGTCTTCCGGACGGCTTCATCTACAGAATTAAAGATGGGCCGGTCCAGGTGTTTCCGGCCACCTTTACCCGGGGTCACCCCTCCCACCACCCGGGTGCCGTATTCGATCATTTGTGATGCATGAAAAGTACCTTCATTGCCCGTGATCCCCTGGACAATAACACGGGAATCTTTGTTGACCAGTACACTCATTGGCGGGATTTTATCGAATCTCCAAAAGTAGGTTATTTCGGCATAAGTTCAAATATCTAATTTTGCATGAAATCCGAAATTCTAAATTCGGAACATTCAATTTTATGTAATATCCAACCATAAAGGAAAGTCAAGGAATTGTTTCGAATTTCTGATTTGTAATTTCGTCTCGTATTTCGAACATTAGAATTTCGGATTTTCTATTGAAATGTTGAAGGTCATTAAGATTAAATTGACTTTGATTTCGGATTAACGTAACTTATGAGGTATAATTCCTTAATCCCCATAGCCATGAAAAACCTGTTCTTTATCCTTCTGCTTTTTATGATGCTAAGCATCTCCAGCTGCAATCAACAGATAGACTACGAAGCCGAAGTCAAGGCCATCAAGGAAGTCTGCATGAACGAAACAAAACTTTACAGCAAACAAGATCTTCCTGGCGTGTACAAACATATGATCATGGATTCCACATCGGTCCGGATGGGCACAGGAAGCCTGGAACACAATGAGATGTTTGGTTGGAAAAGAATTAAGGCCTTCTACAAAAAAGTGGATGAGGCTGATTGGTCCGATTATGATATTCAGGGTTTCAAATTTTCAGACTGGCACATGAAAGTTTATCCGGAATCCGCATTTGCCATTTACAAACAGCTTGTCAAATATAAATACCAGGGGATGCCGGACGAGGTGCTTACCAGAGAGATCCGGGTATTGGAGAAAGATAAAGGGAAATGGAAGATCGTACTATTGCATTATGTCGACTTGACTTCTTATGAAGAAGAAGAGCCCGGACCCGAACCCATTGATTAAGTTCTGTTGACGCTCACGACCGGGATTTCTTTTTCCACAAGCTACGGGCCAGGGCCTGCAGGTCCTGGTGGGTATCGGTTTCATCCATGATTTCCGTACCGGTCATGGTTTCAATAATATCCTCGAGGGTGATTACACCCGCGGTACTGCCGTATTCATCCACCAGCAAGGTGATGTGTTCCCGGGCAGTAAGCATCCGGCGGTATAGACGGGTGACTTTCTCCCCTTCATACGCTATCAGGATATCTCGCTTGAGGGTAGAAATTTTCTTATGGTGTTCATCCTGGGCCATCTTTTCCAGCACTTCCGGTTTGAGCACATAACCGGTGATGTGTTCGGGGTCCTTATCCCAAATCGGGATCCTTGTATAGGGGACTTTCTCAAATTCCTTAGTAAATTCTTCGACGGTCATATCAGCAGGAGCTGAGGCCAGCACCGGTCTTGGCGTCATGATAGCGGATGCATTGATTTTCTTGAGCTTGAGCAGGTTGTCGATGATCTTGGATTCATCAGCATCCAGGGTTCCTTCCTGACGGCCAATATTGGCCAGGGCAGCCAGTTCATCGCGACTCACGGTGTGGGCCCTCTTTCTGGCAGGAACGATCACGCGGGAAATAAAACCGGAGAGCACAACCAGGGGATACATAAGTACCATGATCGCGCTCAGGATGTGGACCGAGGGCAAGCTCAGACTCTTGGCATGAGAGGCCCCGAGGGTCTTGGGAATGATCTCGGAAATGACCAGGATCAGCAGGGTCAGAATGGCCGATATGATCCCGAAATAGACCTCCCCGAAGATCATCGTGGCCTGGGCCCCTACCCCGGCCGCACCGATGGTATGGGCTATGGTATTCAAAGCCAGTATGGCAGCCAGGGGTTTGGAAATGTTCCTTTTGATGTTCTTCAGGCGTACAGCCGTCTTGTTGCCCTGGTGGATCTTGGCTTCAATATAGGTAGGAGGCACAGAAAGTATCACTGCTTCCAGGATGGAACAGAGAAATGAAATTCCCAGGGCCAGAAGAAGGTATACGATCAAAAGCGTCATAGCACGGAATCGCTCTGTAAGAATTGTACCCCTTTGTCTTTTAATTCTGCTCTGATCTTTTCGTATTTATCCGGATCGATGGCCCGTGTGGCATCTTCGATAAGGAAGGTCCTGAAGCCTTCCTGCAGGGAATCCTTGAGGGAAAAATACACGCATACATCCGCCGCCAGTCCCGCGAAATACAGTTCATCTGCATTCCTTTCTTTCAGGTAACCTGCCAGACCGGTGTTCTTTTTATGACCGTTATCAAAAAAGCCGCTGTAGGTATCGATATCGGTTTCCATACCTTTTCTGAAGATCGCCTCGATCCTGTTTGTATCCAGATCCGGGTGAAAACCGGCGCCTTCCGTATTCTGCACACAATGGTCGGGCCACAGTACCTGGTCCAGTCCCTGCAGCCTGATCCGGTCAAAAGGCTTTTTCCCTTTGTGTTGTGAAGCGAAGCTCTTATGATCTTCCGGGTGCCAGTCCTGGGTAGCCACCACCAGGTCGAATTGTGGCTGCAGTTTATTGATCACCGGGATGATGGCATCACCGTCTTTAACTTCCAGGGCGCCGCCCGGACAAAAATCGTTTTGTACATCTATGATTACCAAAGTTTTCATAAGCCATTGGTTTTATATTGTTCAATCAATTGTTCCCTCTTTTGTTTCAGTCCCTCGCTGATCCCCACTTTGTATTCGTGCGGGTTGTCGAATCTTTTGTATTCGGGAGGAAGCAGGGAGAGCCTTTTTGCGCTGTATTTTGCTATATCCTGAAGGGAAAAAGATGTTCCTTCGATCTTACCATTTTTCATCACCCGGTGCAGCAGGGCTTCCTTTTCGAGTCTTTTCAGCGACATGGATTTATGGGGTTCAAAGGGATGGTGCATGCATTCGATCTTATCTTCATCCAGCAGGGTCACCGCGTCGGCTCCCCTGAAGTTCCCTTCTCCGTTATAGAAACGATATACCTGTTTACGGTCGGGCAGGGTGATCTTTCCCAGGCTCTCCGACAATTTCAGTCTGGGCTGCCCGTCGAACCAGCTCAGTTTATATACCCCGTCCAAGGCGGCATCGGGTTCCCCGATAACCAGGTTGGTGCCGACACCGAATACATCGATGGGTGCCTGTTGTTCCATGAGGCTCTTGATCACGTATTCGTTCAACTGGTTCGATGCCGCGATCTTCACGTGTCCCAGTCCGGCTTCATCCAGCATCTTCCTGCTTCTCTTGGCAAGGTAGGCCAGGTCCCCGCTATCCAGGCGGATCCCTTTCAGCTTTTTCCCATCCTTTTCCATTTCCCTGGCCACTTTTATGGCATTCGGCAATCCGCTTTTCAGGGTATCGTAAGTATCCACCAGCAATACACAGTCATCCGGCCGGGCTCTGGCAAAGGCCCTGAATGCCTCCAGCTCGTCGTCATAGCTTTGCACGAAGGAATGGGCCATGGTCCCGGATACCGGGATCCCGAAGTCTTTTCCGGCCCTTGTATTGCTGGTAGCGTCGAAGCCTCCAATGAAGGCTGCACGGGCCGCGTGATAGCTGCCGGTTCCCTGGGCCCGTCTCATACCGAAATCAATCAGTTTTCCTTCGGGGGCCACCTCGCGCATGCGCCTGGCCTTGGTGGCGATCAGGGATTGGTAATTCAGGATGTTCAGCAAAAGGGTTTCGACGATCTGGGCCTCAATGATGTTTGCCTCTACCCGCACTACGGGCATGGTGGAAAAAACCAGGTCCCCTTCCTTTACGGAATATACCTCTCCGTTGAAGCTGAAACCTTCCAGGTATTCAATAAATCCGGAGTCGAGGCCCTGCTCTTTCAAAAAGAGGATTTCATCCTCATCGAATCGAAGGTTTTCCAGGATGTCCAGCAGATCCTGCAGTCCGGCGAACACTACATATCCCCCGTCGAATGGTATCTTCCGGAAGAAATAATCGAATACGGCTTTTTTGTCCTTCTGCCCGGCAAGGAAGTATCCCTGCCCCATGGTCAACTCGTACTGGTCGGTATAGGTTCCTGTAAAATGGATCATGTTAATCGTTAAACAATTGATAGAATGTTAAGTTCAGGAGAATGGGGATAAATTGATTAAGGGATTAAGGGATTAAAATTGACCACGGACGACGGACCACCGACGACGGTACGTGATAGGTAGTACAAAACAAAGGATGTTGAGACTTTGAGACTTTGAGACGATTATGTATCGTTCGGTTTGGCACCGTTGCTACCATTGCTACCGTTGCTACCGTTGATACAGCGGCAGCAACAACACTTCCGAGTACTCAGAACGGAATGACCGCCTATTTTGGCTGTAGGCCATACATAATTGTAGTATGGGAATATCCCAAAATTTTAATTCCCCGTAGGGGATACATAGTTACTGGCTGCTGGTCACTGGTGGCTGGCTTCTGGTGGCTGGTATTATATGGGACAGTGGGACAGTGAGACATTGAGACGATGAGACAACGAGACGATTATGTACCGTTGCAAACGTTAGTACCGTTGCTACCTTTTATACAGCGGCAGTCGGCAGAGCAACAGCGGGTGACAGTTGTTCCTATAATAGTGGAATTATTCTTCCTCCTTGGATTGGTCCCGGATGCTTTTTTCGATGTTTTTTTTCAGGTCTTCCATTTTAGCAATGGATTCTTTGAGTTTTTCCTTTTCTTTTTCATCCTTGGTTTCCTTGAGCTTTTCTTCCATTCCGTCAATCCGGGTTTCCAGTTCTTTCAGATAGTCTTTCTTATTTTCGATCTTTTCCGATTTGATGGCCTCGTCGAAAATTTTGTCTTCCGGCACCGGTTCTTCTTTGGCTTTGGGTTTTTCTTTATGGATCCTGGGGATGAACTGTTTTTCATCCACCCTTCTCTGGTTCATGAAAGTTGGCGACACAATCTCCATGCCTTTCTCATGCAGGATATCCATCACTTTGGCATTCAGCAGGGAACTGGTGCTGAAGAACTTACTGCTGTCTTCCAGGAAACCGTGGATCTTGTAGGTCACAGAATAATCTCCCAGGTTGGTGATATAAACATAGGGATCATTCAGCTCGGTAGCCTGGGCGGCTTCCTTCAGGGCCTCTTCAATCTTGTTCCGCGGCAGGTCGTAGCCCAATGAAACCGATGTTGATATCACGGTATTGGTCTTGCGGGTCAATTTAACCGGGTTGGTTGCGATATACAGGTTGGGTATGGTAACGAAGTTGCTGTCCTCGAGCTGTATCTCGGTATGGAAGCCGCCCTTCCTGGTCACCCGGCCATGCATCTCACCGATTTTTATCAGGTCGCCGTTCCGGAAACGATTCATAGAATTGTTCATGATCCCCGCTATCAGGTTACCCAAAACGGTGGTGGAGCTCAGGGCAATTCCGGCAGAAATGAGAATACCAAGGAAACTCAATATCTGGCCCTTTAGGCTTTTGTCTATGGGAAGTGAAAGAATAAAAACAAGAATTCCGACCAGGACCAGGGTAAATGAAATGGTTCTTTTAACAAGGGTGCCGTCCGAGGGTACGGTCTTGATCCGTTTGAATATCCATGAATTCAGGATCAACAGTAATACCAGGATCAGTATAATGCTGGCCGGTTCCAGCAGCGATTTGAGCATTTGCAGGATTGGTTCCATGGGGTTAAGGTTATTCTCAGGGACAAAAATAGAGGAATTATTGAAAGAGGATTCAGAATTCAGAATCACTACTGTCCGGGTAAATCGCAAGATAACTAAATGATT
>CAYQQR010000069.1:0-12004 GCA_964420035.1 uncultured Bacteroidaceae bacterium
ACTAACAATTGATTATATTTATACCGAAATCATAACCCGGAAACTCGGGCTAGGAGGGATTTGTCTTGAAAGAAAAGGGAATCTCTGAAAGATTGGCAAATTCCTTGCCGGAGTCTTCAATTACAGCATCACCTTCTTCACTGCACCACACCACCTCGGCTTCATAGCCCGTTTCCGTGATCTCTTCGAACTTATGGATCATATCCATGATCATCCGTGCAGAACCTGAATTGAAGTAATGCAGGTCGAATATAAATTTCATTTTACCCCTTGGTTTGAACTGGCTTTTGTCAAGGCAGTCCCTGAACTCATTTAACCAATCGAAAATGGGCGTGTAAAATTCATGTATATTCTCGGGAAGGGATACCCCCTTGAAAAGAAATTCATTCTTTTGGGGATCCAATATGACGTGGGGGGTAAACTGAGTAGCTTCTACTTCAAACTTTTCCATAAGAATAAATTATAATATCATCAAATATACGAATCAGTTCCGAGTTCCTGGTTAATAGAATTACCCTAAACAACCTGGAACCTGGAACCCGGAACCTGGAACTGATCATTCCCACTCTATGGTTGCGGGAGGTTTGGAACTGATATCGTAAACCACCCTGTTGATCCCTTTGATCCTGTTGATGATCTCATTGGATACCCGGCTCAGGAACTCTTCCGGCAACCGGGCCCAGTCGGCCGTCATCCCATCGGTTGAAGTTACGGCACGCAACGCGACCACCTCTTCATAGCTCCGCTCATCACCCATAACCCCTACCGACCGGACCGGCAAAAGAACAACCGCTGCCTGCCAAACCTTATCGTACAGGTCAAATTTTCTCAGGTTATTCACATAGATGGCATCGGCTTCCTGCAATATGGCCACCCTTTCGGCAGTGACTTCTCCAATGATCCTTATTGACAAGCCGGGACCGGGAAAAGGATGCCGCCCCAGTATACGAGGATCAAGTCCCAGCTCCTTGCCGACCTTCCTGACCTCATCTTTGAACAACAAGCGCAGGGGTTCAACAACCTTCAGGTTCATAAGCCCGGGCAACCCACCCACGTTATGGTGGGACTTAATGGTGGCCGAGGGTCCATTCACCGATAGCGATTCTATGACATCAGGGTAGATGGTTCCCTGAGCCAGCCATTGTATATCCTTAAGCTTAAGCGCCTCGGCTTCAAATACCTCAATAAAACACCGGCCCACGGTCTTTCTTTTAGTTTCCGGGTCGGCAATTCCTTTCAGGGCATCCAGAAAATGATCCCGGGCCTCCACCCCTGCTATATTCAGTCCCATGTGCTGGTATGAATCCATCACCAGGGAGAATTCATTTTTACGAAGCAAGCCGTTGTCCACAAATATGCAGGTCAGGTTTTTTCCGATGGCCTGGTGTAACAAGAGGGCTGCCACAGATGAATCCACACCACCCGATAATCCCAAAACCACCTTGTCTTCTCCCAGCTTCTCCTTTAACTCTGCAATAGTGGTCTCAGCGAAATTATGGGCGGTCCAGTTCCGGGAGAGCCCACATACGTCCACCAGGAAATTACGCAGGATCTTTCTCCCTTCTGTGGTATGATACACTTCGGGATGGAACTGCAGTCCATAGCTGTCCTCCCCTTCTATTCGAAAAGCGCCGACCTTGATGTCGCGGGTACTTGCAATAATACGAAAATCTTCAGGCAGTGAGATAATAGTATCCCCATGCGACATCCATACCTGGGTGCCCTGATGTATGCCGTGCAGTAACTTATTGTCGCTAATTGAACTCAGGTTCGCCCTGCCATATTCCCGTGATGCGGATGGAGCGACTTCACCGCCATGACTTTGAGCCAGGTACTGTGCACCGTAACAAATACCCAGCATGGGAAAATGTCCTTTGATGGGATTCAAATCCGGTACCGGGGCTTTGGAGTCGCGAACTGAAAAAGGAGAACCCGAAAGAATCACCCCTTTTACGGTTTCATCCGGGGGCGGATAAGCATTGAAGGGATGGATCTCACAATATACGTTCAGTTCGCGAACCCGTCTGGCTATAAGTTGGGTATACTGCGACCCGAAGTCGAGGATATAGATCTTTTCGGTAATCATTTAATGATCGATCCGCGAAAATAAGAAAAATGTTCCTGGTTCCATGTTCCAGGTTCCAAGTTATAGTTTCGCCTGCCAGGAACTTGGAACCGGGAACTCGGAACCTGAAACTGCTTCATTCCTCTCTTTCCTGTTCCACCTCAAACACCGCCCCATCCTCGGCAGCATAACTTTCCGGGAAGATCTTACGGGCTTCCTGAACCATGAATCCAACGTCTTTGTACCGGTTTGAGAAATGTCCCATGACAAGCTTTTTTACACCGGCCAGGCATGCCAATTCGGCAGCCTCACCCGAGGTGGAATGGAGCGTGCTATGAGCCACTTCAACATCATCGTTACAAAAAGTAGCCTCATGATATAAAAGATCTACATTTTCAAGTTGATCGGCCAGAGAAAAATCCACTGCCGTATCGGAACAGTAAGCATAGGATCTTTGCCCGTAGGGTGGCAGGGTAATCTCTTCGTTCGGTATTTTTTTACCCTCCCGGGTGATCAGGTCCTTTCCCTGCTTGATACCCGGAATATCTTTCAGTGGAATGCGGTATTCAGCCAATGCCGATTTTTTTATATTTCGTTCATAGGGCTTTTCCCGAAAAAGGAACCCACAGGTGGGTATCCTGTGCTTCAGGGGAATGGTGGTAACGGTGATGCGGTCGTCCTCAAAAATTTTTGCCGGCCGGCGGGCCCCAATTGTATGAAACTTGATTTCAAAGGAAAGATCCCTGTTGAAATATTTCAGATGATCCATCAACATATCATGCAGTTCCGCGCAGCCATATATATGAAGGTCGCTTTTCCGGTCCAGCAAGGCAAAGGTGGAAATGATGCCGAAAAGACCGAATACGTGGTCCCCGTGTATATGACTTATGAAAATGTGGTTGATCTTGCCAAAACGCACACTGTAGCGCCGAAGCTGAAGCTGGGTGCCTTCGCCGCAATCAATTAAAAAAAACCGCTCATTTGCGTTAAGCACATGAGCGGTAGGATTTCTTCTAGTGGTGGGCAGTGCTGCACTGCTGCCCAGTATAGTTAATGAAAAAGACACATTTTAATTTTTGGAATGATCAAGTTCCGGCATTTTGGATCAGTTTTTCTGCCTCCTCAACCGTATTGGTTATGTTCAATACCGTGTCCAACTGTGAAATTGTGATCAAACGTTCTACGGCATCGTTCAAGCCGGTAAGGACAAAGGTCCCGCTGGCGTTTTTGCATAACCGGTTCGCGACCAAAATGGCACTCAATCCAGATGAATCGCAATATCTCACATTGGCCAGATCAAGTATGATGTTCTTTTCGCCATTGCCGGATATCAATACCAACTCTGATTTTAAAGTAGGGGCAATGTGCGTATCCAGCTTTTCTTCCTGAACCTGGATAAGCGTAAGATTTTCCTGCTTATCAATATTGAATTCCATGATATTGAGTTTAGAGATTCGGGTTTACTTTTTACCGGAGTCCTTCTTCTTATCGTCCTTGTTTTCCATCTCCTCCTTCAGGGCTGCCAATTCGGAAATATCACCTAAAGTGGTTTTCTCCAGGTTGCTCTTCAGCTTTCTGGCGGTTTTCCTTGCATCTTCCGATCCGGCCTTCCTGGTACTGGTCCCTTTTCCTTTCTTGCCTGCCTCAAATACCCTGGTATGGGAAACCACGATTCTCTTTGCTGATTTCGCAAACTCAAGGACTATGAAGTCAAGCTTCTCATCCACCCTGGCCATACTTCCGTCTTCCTTTACCAGGTGCTTCCTGGAAGCTATCCCCTCAATGCCATAAGGCAGGGCCACTTTGGCACCTTTATCCGTTATTTCAACGATCGTACCTTCATGCACAGAATCAGGCGTGAAAACCGTTTCGAACACATCCCATGGATTCTCTTCAAGTTGCTTGTGCCCCAGGCTCAGCCGCCTGTTTTCCTTATCTATCTCCAGCACAACCACCTCAATATCATCTCCCACATTGGTAAACTCCGAAGGATGTTTAACTTTTTTGGTCCATGAGAGATCCGAAATATGAATCAGGCCGTCAACGCCCTCTTCTATTTCAACAAACACTCCGAAGCTAGTAAAGTTACGAACTTTTGCCTTATGTTTACTACCGAGGCTGTATTTTTCTTCAATATTTTCCCATGGATCCGGAGTCAGTTGTTTCATGCCCAGGGACATTTTCCGTTCTTCCCTGTCAAGGGTTAAAATGACGGCTTCTACTTCATCTCCGACGTTAAGAAATTCCTGTGCACTGCGAAGGTGCTGTGACCAGGACATTTCTGAAACATGGATGAGTCCCTCCACGCCCGGGGCAATCTCAACGAAGGCACCATAGTCAGCCATCACAACTACCTTCCCTTTGACCTTGTCACCCGGCTTGAGGTTTTCATCCAGGGAATCCCAGGGATGGGGTGTTAACTGTTTCAGGCCAAGTGCAATCCGCTTTTTGTCATCGTCAAAATCAAGTATGACCACATTCAGCTTTTGATCGAGTTCAACGATTTCTTCGGGATGATTCACACGACCCCAGGAAAGGTCGGTGATGTGAATCAAACCATCTACACCGCCCAGGTCTATAAATACCCCGTAGGAAGTAATGTTCTTGACCGTTCCTTCCAGGACCTGACCCTTCTCGAGCTTTGCAATGATCTCTTTCTTCTGCTGTTCCAGCTCTTCCTCAATAAGCGCTTTATGCGAAACGACTACGTTCTTGTATTCGTGGTTGATCTTGACCACCTTGAATTCCATGGTTTTGTCCACGTAAGCATCATAGTCACGAATGGGTTTCACATCAATCTGGGATCCGGGCAGAAAGGCCTCAATACCGAATACGTCGACTATCATACCCCCCTTGGTCCTGCACTTGATATAACCCTTGATAACCTCGTCGTTGTCCATGGCCTGGTTGATACGATCCCATGAGCGCATGGTCCGTGCTTTCTTATGTGAGAGTACCAACTGTCCCTTTTTATCTTCCTGGCTCTCAACATATACTTCAACGGTATCCCCGGGTTTCAGTTCCGGATTATACCTGAATTCGTTCAGGCTGACGACTCCCTCGGATTTGTAGCCGATGTTGATAACCACCTCGCGCTTGCTCATCGAGATAACCGTACCTTCAACGACTTCTCCTTCGGCGATGGTGGCCAGGGTCTCATCATACATTTTTTCAAATTCAGCCTGCTTTTCCTGACTGTATGTACTGGATTCCTTTTCAAATTCATCCCAGTTGAAGTCCTCTCCGGAGTCAGCACTATCTTTATCCTTTGCCTTAACTTCCGGCGTTTCTTCTTCTGTTGCTGTTGCAGCCGCTGCCCCCTTGTCTTTCTTTTCCTCTTCTGCCGCTGCCTCCTTCTTGTCCTTCGAAGCCTCGGCGGATGAGGGTTCACTCTCTTCCTTCACTTCTGTTTTTTCACTCTTGGGCTCTTCCGCTTCTTCCTTCTCCGGCTTTTCATGTTTTTTGCTCTTCGGCTTTTCTTTGTCCTCTGAAGCCCTGGCGTAGGAGGACGGCTCTTCAGCTCTTTCACTCTTCTGCTCTTTAGCTTGTTCGCTCTTGGGCTCTTCCGCTTCTTCCTTACTGCCACTGTCTACTGCCCCTGCCTCCTGTTCTTTCTCCGCCTTCTCGGCAGAAACATTTTTTTCATTTTCCTGTTTCACAACATTTTCAGGATGTTCTTCCTGAGTCTCCAGATTTTGCTTTTCTTTTTCTGTCATTGAATAAAATCCTTAATAATTAATAAGTTAAACATTATGTATTGATAAACGGACAGCAAAAATATAACTTTCTTATGAAATGACCGAGGAATCATTCAATTAATATGAATTAAAGCTACTTATCCAAAGTAAGTTATACTTTTGCATTGATCCATAGAAAAGTAATTTTGATCACCTGAAAACAAGACATTCCTTGTGATATGAATATTACAGTAGTTGGAACCGGATATGTAGGGCTGGTGACCGGAACCTGTTTTGCAGAGACCGGTGTCAGGGTCACCTGTATTGATGTCGATACCGGCAAGATAAACATGCTGCGCGAAGGCAGGGTCCCCATATATGAGCCGGGCCTTGAAGATATGCTCCTTAGAAATGTACAGAAAGACAGGCTGAAGTTTTCCGCGGAATTGAAGGATGGACTGGTGGCTTGTGATGCTGTATTTATTGCAGTGGGCACCCCGCCCGATGAAGACGGAAGTGCTGATCTGAAGTATGTGCTGGCCGTAGCCCGGGATATTGGCAAATATATGAACGACTACCTGGTTGTGATCACTAAAAGTACGGTCCCTATCGGCACGTCGAACAAAGTAAAAGACACCATAAAACAAGAATTGGATGCCCGGGATTCAGACCTGGAATTTGATGTTGCCTCAAATCCCGAATTCCTGAAGGAGGGGAATGCCATCGACGACTTCCTGAAGCCCGACCGTATCGTTGTTGGCGTGGAATCAGAACGAGCAGAAAAGATTTTGCGAAGATTATACAAACCCTTTGTGCTCAACGGTCACCCGGTGCTTGCCATGAATATCGCCTCGGCCGAACTCACTAAGTATGCGGCTAATTCCATGCTGGCTACCCGTATAAGTTTTATGAACGAAATAGCAGGAGTCTGCGAGCTGGTGGGTGCCGACATCAACATGGTACGCGAAGGCATCGGCAGCGATCCAAGGATTGGGAATAAATTTCTTTACGCCGGCGTCGGCTATGGCGGTTCCTGTTTTCCGAAAGATGTGAAAGCCCTGGTAAACACTTCAAAAGAACTGGGCTGCCCGCTCCGGATACTTGCGACAGTGGATGCGGTGAACAACCGGCAAAAAGAATTGCTCTTTGGCAAAATAATGCGGCATTTCAACAATGATATCAAAAATAAAAACTTCGCTATCTGGGGACTGTCCTTTAAACCCAACACGGACGATATGCGCGAGGCACCTGCACTGACCTTAATTGATCTTTTGTTGAAAGCCGGTGCCCTTATACAGGCCTACGACCCGGTGGCCATGGAGGAGGCGGAACGTCGACTGGGTCAGAAAATCAGTTTCGCAAAAGATACCTATGAAGCCCTTATCCAGGCAGATGCCCTCGTCGTGGTTACCGAATGGACAGAATTCAGGATACTGAATTATAAGATCATGGAAAGATTGATGAGACAAAAGATTGTCTTCGACGGAAGGAACATTTACGAGCCCGCGGAAGTGAGGGAGAACGGGTTCTCGTATTATGGAATCGGCAGAATGTAGTTCCTCGGTTCCTCAGTTCAGTAGGCAGTAGGCAGTAAGCAGATATACAGCGAAGCGAGAAGCAGTGAGCGTAGCGAGCGAGTTACATTTAAATCAAAATACCTGTGATACCTTATGAAGAAAATACTAGTGACCGGCGGAGCCGGGTTTATCGGCTCACATCTTTGTGAGCGGCTCCTGAAAGAAGGCAACGAGGTCCTTTGCCTCGACAATTACTTCACCGGTGATAAACGAAACATCGTCCACCTGCTGGATGATCCCTACTTCGAACTTATCCGGCATGACATGACCATGCCTTTTTATGCAGAGGTAGACGAGATCTATAACCTTGCCTGTCCTGCCTCTCCCATACATTACCAGTATAATGCCATCAAAACCATCAAGACCAACGTGCTGGGCTCGGTCAACATGCTCGGTCTTGCCAAGCGGGTAAAAGCCAGGATACTGCAGGCCTCAACCAGTGAAGTATACGGTGACCCCGAGGTGCATCCCCAGAAGGAGGAATACTGGGGTAATGTTAACCCGGTGGGAATGCGCTCTTGCTATGACGAAGGCAAAAGATGCGCAGAAACCCTGTTCATGGATTACCACCGGCAAAATAAAGTGAGAATAAAGATATCCAGGATATTCAATACCTACGGTCCCCGGATGCACCCCTCCGACGGCCGGGTGGTGTCCAATTTCATTGTCCAGGCCCTCGGGAACAAGGAAATTACCATCTACGGGGACGGTCAGCAAACCCGTAGTTTTCAGTATGTGGACGACCTGGTGGAGGCCCTGATCCGCTTCATGGCAACACCCGACGATTGCACGGGACCCATGAATATGGGAAATCCGGATGAATTCACTATACTGGAGCTGGCCAACAAAGTGATTGACATGACGGGGTCGTCCTCCAAGCTCTTGTACAAAGACCTGCCACCCGATGACCCGGTGCAGAGAAAACCCGACATCAGCCTGGCAAAACAAATGCTGAACGGATGGCAACCCGAAATATCCATTGAAAAAGGGCTGGAACGGACCATAGTATATTTTAAAGAGCTTTTTCAATTATGAAAGGAATCATTCTTGCCGGGGGAGCCGGAACAAGGTTGTATCCCCTGACTAAAAGTATTTCCAAACAGATCATACCGGTTTATGACAAACCCATGATCTATTATCCCCTGTCCATACTCATGCTGGCAGGCATACGTGAGATCCTGCTCATTTCAACCCCAAAAGATCTCCATTTGTACCAGGATCTTCTGCATGACGGTTCCCAACTGGGACTGAGCATTCAATACGCGGAACAGGCAAAACCGGAAGGTTTGGCACAGGCTTTTATCATCGGTGAAGAATTCATAGGCAACCAGCCTGTCTGCATGATCCTGGGAGATAATATTTTTTACGGACACGGTTTTGGACGCTTATTGCTGGAAACAGCACAAATGAAAAGAGGGGCCATTGTATTCGGTTATTTTGTACATGATCCCGAACGTTATGGGGTTGTGAAATTTGATCAAAAAAGTAAAGTGCTGAGCATAGAGGAAAAACCCCAAAAACCCAAATCCAATTACGCGGTAACGGGATTGTATTTTTACGATAAAGGGGTTGCTGAAAAAGCCAAATCCCTGAAACCTTCCGCCCGCGGAGAATTGGAAATCACCGATCTGAACAGGCTCTACCTTCAGGAAGAAAAATTAGAAGTCAGGCTCCTGGGCCGCGGCATGGCATGGCTGGATACCGGCACGCATAAAAGTCTGCTGCAAGCCTCCAACTATATACAAACCATTGAGGAGCGGCAAGGACTCAAGATCTCGTGTATTGAAGAGATCGCCTTTAAACGGAATTATATCGACAGGGAACAACTGGTAAAGCTGGCCAAACCCTTGAGCAAGAATGCCTACGGGAAATATTTGCTGGATATTGCCCATCAACGATTCACTACCTTTGATAATTCGGAAGAATGAAAATTGAAAAAACAGAGATACCCGGTTTGATCCATTTGGTCCCAAAAGTTTTTGAAGACCCACGGGGATATTTTTTGGAAAGCTATAATAAACAGGTCTTCGAATCTCTGGGAATACACGATGAATTTGTGCAGGATAATCAATCCCGCTCCAGCCATGGAGTGATACGTGGATTGCATTACCAGTTGGAGCCCCATGCCCAGTCAAAATTGGTCCGCGTGATTGCCGGCAAGATCTGTGACGTGGTAGTCGATTTACGAAAGGGTTCCCCTACATTCGGTAAATGGTTGAGCATTGAACTGGACGGTGAAAGAAAAAACCAGCTTTATATTCCCCGCGGACTGGCTCATGGGTTTTCCGTATTGAGTAATTTTGCACTGGTGTTCTATAAAACGGATAATTACTACCATCCCGCGTCAGAAAGGGGAATCCGTTATGACGACCCCGGCCTGAATATCGATTGGGAAGCTGAAGCTTCGGATGTTGACTTGTCCCTCAAGGACAGTAAACTTCCGGCTTTTAAAGAAGCAGAACACCATTTTAAATTTTGATTTTCTATGGGATTTATTATTATTCCTTCATGAAACGGATACTCATAACAGGTGCCAAAGGCCAATTGGGACAATCGATACAGGAAGCAGCTCCGGAATACAAGAATCTCCAGTGCATGTATACCGACCTGGAAGAGCTGGATATTGGCGACGAAAAAGCCATTGAACAGATTCTTAAAAAGAACAAATGGGATGCCCTGATCAATTGCGCTGCATATACCGCAGTGGACAAGGCAGAAGAAGAACAGCAGAAAGCCTACCGTATAAACAGGGACGCCGTCCGCCTGCTTTCGGAAAAGGCTGCTGAACACGAGCTCCTGATGATCCACATCAGCACCGACTTTGTCTTTGACGGCAGGAAATCTTCACCCTACCGGGAAGAAGATCCCACCGGGGCCCTTTCAGTATACGGGAAAAGTAAGGAAGCCGGTGAAAAAGAAATACTGAACAGCGGGTCCGGTATTATCCTCAGGACTTCCTGGTTGTATTCCGCCTTTGGGCAGAATTTTATGAAGACCATATTAAAACACGGTCAGGAAAAAAAAATACTGAAGATCGTATTCGATCAGGTCAGTACACCCACCAGTGCACACGACCTGGCCAGGGTCCTGTTGCAAGCAGTCTGTAAAGAAGTCTGGGCGCCAAACAAACCGGGCATATACCATTATTCCAATGAAGGCATAGCCAGCTGGTATGATTTTGCATTTGAAATACTGCAGGAGGCCGGACTGACCTGTAAGGCGGTGCCTGTTACAAGCGAGGAGTACCCCCTTCCGGCTGCCCGTCCCGCATACAGCGTACTGTACAAGAAAAAGATAAAAGAGGAACTGGGGATCCAGATCCCCCATTGGAAAGAAAGCCTGAATCGAATTCTGGATTCTAAATCACTACTGTCCGGAGAAAGTTGAAAAATAACTAAGAAAAGAGGGAGATTTTACCCTCCCTCTAGTGTTATGTCAGGCATGAATTGACGGATATAGTCTGTGCAGTTTTACTCTTGCCTGATCAGTTGTGAACTGCCACTTTATTTTGACTTTTTTGTTGTTTCTGTGGTTTTGCCAGGCCCTGATTTCTGTTTTTACAGTATTTATCTTGTCAATTCTTCTATTTAAACATTGTTTGGTTAAGACGTTAAGTTCTATTTCAGCCATGTTCAACCAGCTCCCGTGCTTGGGTGTGAAAACAAAATCCAAGCGATCCCATAATCTTTTTGCTTCAGCCGGTGTAAATGTTTCATATAGTGCCGCTGCGCTGTGTGAAGCCAGATTATCCATTATCAAGGTTATGATTTTTGCATTAGGGTATAGCTTGTCACAAATATACTGTACCAGCAATGCCCAGTCTTTTTTTGTCCGCTTTTGGGTGACCTTCATATATCGCTTACCGGCCAGCGGCTCACTAACCATAAAAACATTACACACCCCACTACGTGAATATTCATAGTCGACTCTCTTTTCAAATCCTGGCTTCATCGGTACTTCTTTGCGAACTTCTTTTATCAATTGTTTCGGTGTTTCATCCATGCATACTACTGGGTTTGCTTTATTATACGGTCGCTTGTAAACGTCAAGAACCTGCTCCATGGCTGCAACAAAATGACTGTTTTGCTGTGGTGGTATTACCCAACCTTTGACTCGCCAAGGTTTAAGTTCGTTTTTTTTAAAACTTTTCTAACAGTTTCATACGAAATTTCATCAACATAATTTAATTCTACCATGCGATCAGCTAATAATCGCAGGGACCATCTGCCAAATCCCTTCGGAGGTTCACTGCAGGCAATTGAGATTAACCGTGCTTCTGTTTCTCCATCAACCTTTTTCTCGTATACCCGGCTTGTTGGAGCAACACCAAGGGCTGCATCAAGACCTTCTAAAACAAAACGTTGCTTTACCCGATCAATGGTTCGCATACCGATTTTTAAAACTTTACAGACTTGCTCATTGGTTTGTTTGTTCTCATTATGAGGACCCTGATCAACATTAAGCAAAATAAGAGAATGAATGACCTTTTTGGCTGTATGGCTACCCTTTCTTATATTTTCCATCAATGATTCTCTTTCTTCTTTTGTTAAGGTTACTTTGTACTTTACCATGTTGTTTTTTTGTAAAGATACAAAATATTTTATTTACGTCATACTATTATTGACATGACACTAGTGTAGTTTTGTTAAAAAACCAAACTTAAAACAAACTACATGAACAAAAGT
>CAYQQR010000070.1:0-11649 GCA_964420035.1 uncultured Bacteroidaceae bacterium
AATATCCACATTATCAACATTATACACATGTTTTTAGAAAAAATCAGCAAACCCTGATTTAGTTACTGAAATCCATACTATTTTTCAGTAGAACATTTAAATGTAATAATAAATAACGTTAAGCATAATTTAAGTCTGTATGATATAAGTCAGAACCCCTTCTGTTTTTAAGCAGAACAAATAATTAGGTTCCTGGTTCCGAGTTCCGGGTTCCAAGTTAATGCTCCTGGTTAAAGCAATTATTTGGTCCAACCAGGAACCTGTAACCTGGAACTAAACTGGATGATCCGCCTGAAAGGCCTTTAGCCTGGTTTCCAGAACGGGTATTTGTTCCATGCCGGTTTGTGAGACACAGGCCCTTAAGCCTTCCGAACGGGTACTTCCCGTGATATCCAGGGATATGGCGCTGATGCCGTAATACAAAAGTTCTTCCAGAAGATCTACCCCGGAAAATCCCGGGTAGGAAATGGTGAAATAAAAACCGTCGGCTATGGGTACATCTACATCCTTGTCGTATACAATATTGAAACCGTATTGCTGAAAAAGCTTCTTCATTATACGGGCCCGTTTCCCATATTCCTTCACGTCTTCCACAATGTTAAACTGACCGTCATTAGCGGCTTTCAATATGGCTGCTATGCCATATTGGGCCGAATGACTGGTGCCGGCGGAAAGGGCATAGAGGGCTCCGTAAACGATAGAATGTCCCAGCATATCGGAGGAATAATAACGTTTGAGGTCGGGATATCTTTGCTCGTACATCTTGTCTGAAATGACCATCAGGCCGACCCGCTGTCCTGCAAAGGAAAAAACTTTCGAACAGGAGATCAGAAGAATGTAATTGTCTGTGTATTTGGCCACGGTAGGTTGGAAGGGGGGCTGACCGGGTACGGAGATATCCTTCCTGAAATCCATACCGAAATAGGCCAGATCTTCAATAACCACCACCCCGTATTTATCGGCCATTTCCCCGATGATCTCAAGTTCCTGTTCGTTGAAGCAGAACCAGGCAGGGTTGTTCGGGTTTGAATAAAGGATGCTCGACATCTTGCCCGGTTTCAGGATCTCTTCCAGCTTATCCCGGAGTTTTTCGCCGCGGTAATCATAAACATCAAAGCTTTCGAAGTCGTGGCCGAGCACCCTGCACTGCATTTTCTGTACCGGGAAACCGGGGTCTATGAACAAGGTACCTTCCTTGTTCCTGTCGTTTCGGTTCACGGTAATAAAGGCCGCGAAGGAACCCTGCATGGAACCTGTGGTCGGTACACAGCCCCTGGGACTTACATCAATATCCAGGAAGTTCTTCACGAACCGGCTGGTTTCCTGTTTCAGTTCCGGAACACCTTCGATATTGGGGTATTTGCTGGCCACGCCCTTACGAAGGGCTTCAATCTCGGCCATGGTGCCCAGGTATACCGGATCCAAGCCGGGTACCCCCATTTCCATGCGGATGTATTTTTCCCCGGTATCCTCTTCAATCAGGTTCACTACCCGGACGATTTCACGGATGGTAGCCGCCCCGATCTTTTCCATTCCGGTCTCCTTTATTCTCTTTTCAACTATATCCGAATCAATAGGTGTATTTTCCATATAATCTTCAATCTTTAATCTTCAATCTTTAATCTTCAATCTTTAGTCCAAGTCTCCGCCGGTTCCCAACGGATTCGTGCATCTACGGCAAGAATCCCTTTTTCATTAGCCATAAGCGGATTGATATCCATTTCCATTATTTCCGGCAGGTTTTCAGCAAGAGCGCTCAGCCTGACCAGTATATCAGCAAAAGCTTCCAGGTCGACGGCTGTTTGTCCCCGTGCTCCTTCCAATATCTTAAAACCTTTCAGGTCCCGTATCATATACATGGCTTCTTCTGGGGACAGTGGAACCAATGCCGTAGATATATCCTTATATATCTCTATAAAGATCCCACCCATGCCGGTTATCAGCAAATGTCCGAATCCGGGTTCCCGGCTAACCCCGGCGAAAAGTTCAATTCCTTTGATCATGGGCTGCACCAAGACTCCTCCTGCTCCCTCGATGGACATAAGCTTACCGAATGCTTCCGCTGCCTGGAAAAAATCCCCAACATTCAGTATGACACCGCCCGGGTCAGACTTGTGAACCGGTCCCATGACCTTCATAACTACAGGATAACCGATACTTTCGATCTGTGCACTGATCTGGTCATCGGCGCGGATTATCCGCTCCGGAACCCTGGGTATACCGGCGGCATCCAGCAGCTTTGCCACGCGGAAAGGGGTCAGGAATCCATGCTGACTGCCACTCAGGACCTCTTCAGCCACTTTGGTGTTGATCTTGAATTGGTCTCTGCCCGGTTCCTCAAATAAGGGTCGCTTCATCACTTTGGCAAGGGCTCTTCCAAGCTCCACTTCGTCAGGAAAACAGATCCCTCCCCTGGAAGTAAATTCCTGAATTTCCCGGGCGGCATTGATGACACTGGGCAATACCGGATAAATGGGCTTGGATGCATTCTTCATCCGGTCCAGCAGGAGATCATAGACCTCATCCACGGGAAAGAGCCCGGGACTGCCGAAAATAACCGCCATGGCATCGATCCCGTCCAATTCCCTGTCGCATGTGTCGATGATATATCCCAGTTGTTCGGCTGTTCCGGTGGCCAGGAAATCGATCGGGTTTTTAACGGATGAACCCGGGTGCAATTTTTCGAGCAGTGCCTTACCCGCGGGCCCTTCTATGGGAGGCACCTTCATTCCGGCCGAAGACAGGGCATCGGTCAGCATCACCGCCGGTCCGCCTGCATGTGTTATAACAGCAAACCGGTCTCCCTCAGGCAGCCTGGAGCGCAATACACAAGCAAGGGTTGCCAGCTCCGACCTGCTGTGACATCGTATAATCCCCGCCTTGCGGAAAAGAGCATCCACGGCAGTATCCGAACTGGCCATGGCACCGGTATGGGAAGCGGCCGCCCTGCTGCCTGCCTCGGAGAAACCTGCCTTGATGGCAGCGATCCGGCAACCTTTACCGATCAATGAGCGGGCATGTCTGAGCAGCTTTTGGGGCTGACTGACCTGCTCAAGGTAAAGGATCTTCAGCGCTGAACTTTCCCCGTGAACATAGTGTTCATCCAGGTACTCCAGTACATCTTCAAGGCCTGTCTGGGCCGAATTGCCAACGGAGAATATATGCGAAAAACCCAATCCCCGGGGAATGGCCGTTTCCATTATAAACACTGCCGTGGCCCCGGAACCCGAAATAAAATCGCAGCCCAACGGATCCGGATCCGGTACGGGCACTGTAAATACTGCATGGTACCGGGGCGTGATCAGGCCAATGACATTGGGACCGATAAGAGAGGCCCCGTAGCGGTCGGCAATCTTCCTTACCGATCTTTCAAGCGATGCTCCTTCTTCGCTTTCTTCGCTGAATCCAGCGCTGAGTATAATAAAGCCCCGTGCAGCCTTTTCCCGTGCCAGAAATTCCACGGTTTCCGGGCAAAGTGCCGCCGGAATGGAAAGGATCGCCAGGTCGGTTCCGGGAAGATCCCCGGGTTTCCGGTAACAATGAATCCCCTGTACGAGATCTTCTTTTGGATTAAGAACAAAGATATCACCTGTAAAGGGGCTTTTTATGAGATTTTCAAGGACCTTACCCCCGGGTTTGGAAGTATGGTTGGATCCCCCGACAACAACAATGCTGCGGGGATTCATCAGTTTTTCATGCAACATGTACCAAATTTAAGAATTTCGGCCATTCTTAATTTTGATATAAATCATTAGCATGGATTGTTTAATAACATATCGGCAGGCGGCAGGCGGCAGGCGGGGGAGTTAGGGATGCAGCAAGGACTCCACATAAAAGATTAATAAAATTAAAAAAACTTGAATTTGGATACGATATTTTAAGTGTTCAGGAATTAAGTAGTGAACCCTACAAAAATATTAGATTATGAACAACTCAGGTTTTAAAAAACTATATGGTATTCAAAGAAGCTTTTAATGGAGCAATGCAGATCTTTGAGATCACCAAAAATTTTCCCCAGGAGGAAAAGTATTCGTTAATAGATCAAATCAGAAGATCATCGCGATCAATTTGCGCCAACATTGCTGAAGCCTATAGGAAAAGAATATACCCAAACCATTTTAAAAGCAAAATTTCAGATGCTGATAGCGAATGTAGCGAAACAATGGTTTGGCTAGATTTTGCCTATAAATGCAATTACATTGATTCAGTGACTTATAACCAATTAATGCTTAACTACATAAGTATAGGAAAAATGATTGGAAGCATTTTAAACGATCCTGGTAGGTTCATTCCAAGGAATTAGTAAAGACTTACTGCCTGCTGCCCACTGCCTACTGCATTTCCTGTTCCGCCAGCCACCGCTCGGCATCGATGGCGGCTTTACAGCCGGTTCCGGCGGCAGTAACGGCCTGCCGGTAGGTGTTGTCCATCAGGTCTCCGCAGGCAAATACCCCCGGTATATTGGTCCTGGTACTCACGCCCTCGGTCCTGATATACCCCACCTCATCCATCTCGAGGTAATCCCTGAATATCTCTGAATTGGGTTTGTGTCCGATGGCGACGAAATACCCGTCCAGATCCAGTTTTTTCTCTTCTCCGGTCCTGACATTCTTTACGATCACCCCATTGACACTCTGATCTCCAACGATCTCCTTGACCACGGAATCCCATACGATCTCAATGTTGTCGGTCTTGAACAAGCGTTTTTGCATGATCTTGGAAGCACGCAGTTCGTCCCTCCTGTGGACCAGGTAGACCTTTTTGCAGAGTCCGGACAGGTAAAGGGCCTCTTCGGCCGCGGTATCTCCTCCACCGACCACCACGACATCTTTACCCCTATAGAAAAAACCATCGCAGGTGGCACAGGCCGACACACCATGCCCCATGAATTTTTCCTCCGATTCCAGGCCCAGGTATTTTGCCGTAGCACCGGTGGCCAGGATCACCGAATCGGCAAGGACCTCTTTCTTGTCATCAATGATCACCTTAAATGGGCGCTTTGAGAAATCAACCGCCGTCGCCATCCCCCAGCGGCAATCGGTACCAAACCGCTCGGCCTGCTTTTTGAATTCCTCCATCATCTCCGGGCCGGTCACCCCACCCGGATATCCCGGGTAGTTTTCCACTTCGGTGGTGGTCGTCAATTGACCCCCGGGCTGTAATCCTTCATATATGACAGGATTCAAATTAGCCCGGGCTGCATATATGGCGGCCGTATAGCCTGCCGGACCGGACCCCAGGATCAGACATTTTATATGTTCGTTTTCTCCCTTTTCTTTTTTTTCCTGTTGAGATTGATCATTTTTGTCCAGATCATCCATGGGTTTGAATAATTCCATCCCTTTACAGCTTTATATTTAACATTTAATGATTATAGGTGTTATACAGCAAATGCATGGAGTCGCGTAATCAAGAAATATACCGTTACCGAGATTCTGACATAAAGTCATAGATCATGAAACTCAATCTGGTTCAAAACGGGATCTTTCCCATCATATATGACAAAGATGGTAAAAAAATCCAGGAAGGCACGGCTACCGGCTACCCGGTAGCGGGCACCATCCAGGGGGAGGGAAAGTTGCTCGGTATCCCGGTAATCTTCATCCGCACCAGCGGTTGTAACCTCCGCTGTACCTGGCAAACTGACGCTGGGGAAGTCAGCATTTGCGATACCCCCTATTCCTCTCACGGGGTTGAACAAGTCGAGATCCGGGAAGTTGATGATATCATTGCCACTGTAAAAAACAACCTGGGTCCCATCCGGCACGTGGTCCTATCCGGGGGAGAACCCACCATTCAGCCGGAACCGCTTAAAGAACTGGTCAGGAAACTCAAAAGACAACTCAGGGTTCATATCACCTTGGAAACCAATGGGATCACCTATGTACCGGAGATCATGCGCTTCGTCGACCTGATCTCGATCTCTCCCAAGTTAAGATCTTCCGATCCGACGGCAGCCAAGAATAAAAAACTGGACCACCCGGTTGATGAACAATATCTCGGGGAGCACCCGAAAACCCGGAGGAACCTGTCCGTGCTCCAGAAATACATCAACGAATGCATGGTACTGAGCTCTTATTATGAAGATGATCCCGGTTTTGCCCCGGAGCGGAGAAGGGATAAGGATTTCCAGCTGAAGTTTGTTGTTTCCCGGGAGGAAGAAGAAGAGGAGATCCGGAAGGATTTCCTGGATCAGCTTACATTCGTCAAAAAGGAAGATGTGGTGCTGATGCCCGTTGGCGGTACCCGCGAATTCCTTCTGAAAAGTTCTCATTTGGTTGCTGCCATGGCCATCCGGAACGGCTGGAGGTATACACCGCGGCTACAGATCGACCTCTGGAATGATAAGCAGTACGTGTGATTAATGGCCAACAAATTTAACCACCCCCTTTTTGCTGACGCGAAAAGTACCCCTCCTTAAAAAGAAGGGGAATTCGTAATTAGTTGATTGCCAATACATCTCCTCCTCTCCACACGGTGGAGAGGGGGCCGGGGGGAGAGGAATAAAAAAATAAAATAATTGACTCTCCTCGCGGCAAGCCGCGAGGAACCTTTAGCTCGACGGAGCCAATCATCGATTAATTGTTTATTTTAATGGTACTCGCTTAACCCGCGGCAGAGTTACGGGGAACGCGCTCGCTTAATTCAACATAAATTAAAGGGCAACGGGGTAGGAAGTGTATTCGAATAAAAAGAAATACCAAAATAAAAAACCAGGGAGATGATTTGTGAAATCAGAAATCCTATTCCCCAAAAATCTAGTTCCTCACAAACATCCCACTAAAAATCCCATCCCTACCGGCAACTCTCAATAAGTATGTTCCCGGTTTCAATCCTTTTAAATCCAGGATATGATCCGGGGTTTGGACCGTTTCGAAAATGAGTACCCGGCCCTGGATATTGATGATCCTGACTTCATCACCTTCATTAAGGCCATTGATATGCAGATAATCATGAGCCGGATTGGGGGAAATGCTTATCCTGCTTTTGGTTATAACTGTTGCATTGGTACTATCGGTTCCGATACCGGATACATATAACTGTTGCGCGTTCCCGGAGGTGTCGGTATCGGAACAAAATGTGATCACATCTTCTTTAAATCCCTTGCCGGAGGGTCGAAAGGAAACGGGGATCTCTTTTCCCATGCCGGCCTCAACGGTCAGGGGGAAGTCTGCATCAACAGTAAAGGCAGGATGATCATGGATCACCGAGGTTATCATCACCGGTGTATCGCTGATGTTGCTGATGCTAATATGACGCCGCGTTGATGTTCCTGCCTGCTGGTCACCGAAATCAATGCTGTCAACGCCGGTCCTGAATGTACCCGGCATGAGGGGGTATTTAAGAACCTTGTAGGCTGAGATTACCAGATTCTCCAGTCCTGCTTCAAAACAGACCTGTCCGTCCGGTCCGTATTCCGTTATGCTTTTCCCTGCCGGTGGGACCGCTTCACTCCAGTGGATGAGGGTGTGCCCTGTTCTTAGGCGCTGTATATGTCCCTTGACCGGTATCTCATAGGGCGGATCATGCACAAACTCGGCAAGCAGGGTAATACTGGTATCCTCCTCCGAAAATGCATATTCCACTCCCCTTGAGATGAGATCATCGTATTGTTCTAGTGAATACCGGGACTTTTTTTCTGCATTTCCCAACCACATGTCATTTTCCAGGTCGATGGCATTATCAAAGAGCAGCAGATTTCCATTGTCCAGAAAACTGATACTGTGCTGCCCGCGAAATCCTTCTGTATCACCGATCCGCTCAAACTGGTTGTTCTTCCCTCCCATCCTCCATATTATGTGGCCCGTTTTTCTGCTGATCTTAATGATCTCACTGGTATTCCTGAAAGAAATGATCAATGTGCTGTCCGTATCTGCCCAAAATGAATTGGCATGGGTATAATCAATGACTTGTTCCGTAAGATTGTAATATGAATCCGCTATGGGAATGTGATCCCAGGACAGCCACTGAAAAATCAATTGGTTGTTTTGGTCCAATTCCTGGATCACTGTACCGGTTACCGTTGCATTGACACGGCCCCCCGGTACTGTTTTGCTCATATCAACAGACCTGGGATCATAACACATTAAGAACTTATGCCCGTTTGGAAGCAGCAGGAAATCGTGAAAATCGGCCCGGTACCCGTTTTTCATTTTTACGGTGTCGATGATCCGGTACATGGAGTCGAGCAATACGTAACCCTTGATCTTATCCACAAAAAAGCTCATGATATCCCCTTGCCATAGCTGCAAGTTTTCCACCGAATGATCAAATACTCTCTTGAACACAGGCAATCCTTCATGATCGAAGGCAAAGAGATAACCTTTGCCTTCATTATTCAAAGCTGTATAGATATATCCCGTAGCCGGATCATCCTTATAGCTGACAATCATCTCGGGGACCTTGCTCTGTGCAGCCAGGAAATGGTTCACACTAATGAGACCAATCCATATTAAAGTATAAAATACTTTAAGAATGCTCATTCCATCCTGATCAGCAGATTCACAAAAGACTCGGAAGATGTATGATCGAATATCTTTAAAATATAAAGTTGGGCCGCATACTTACTCAGATCCAGATTATATTCACCACGAACATATGGTTCGTTATAGATCAAACTACCCGAAAGGTCATATACAATCAGGTCATACAAGGAGTTCGGGGGTAATTCGATCCTGAAATGACCTTTGCCGGGATTGGGATATACCCTGACCGGATTTTTCCGCAGCGTCAGATTACCGGCATTGATCTCGTTTCCCGTACTGAAAAAAGCCGAAGCCGACGGTGCCTGGTTACCCGAATAATCTTCCACCTGGCCGGAAACACCTATATAATAGGTCTGGTCTTCTTCCAGGGGAGCCTCGGGAATTACGGTGATCCGGTCCAGGTCTGTATTGATAACCGCATCAAACAAAACCTCTTCCCCGGATTCATTCGTCTTTCTGAAATCGATCAGCTCATCCACATTCTCATAGTTCAGGGGTGTACCATCCGGTTTACGGACAGCTTCCGAGTAAAGAACAGATATCGTTGTATCCCGGGAAACATTTACGGCTTGATTCAACGGTATCTCAACTTCGGGGGCCTTGGTATCCTGTTTGGTCCCGTTTAGGTCCACCTGAATGGCGATCCGTTCAGAGAAATTTTCTGCAACGCTATCGGAATAAATGGTGAGACGGTCCCTGATGTAACCGCTTTCAATATTCATGGGATAATAGACCAGGATCAGGTTGGTATCTCCCCTGGCCGGGATCTCCAAAGGAAAATCCTGGTCTATGCTGAAGGCACCGGTCATCACGGAATACCCGGATAAAATAAGGGGATGATCCGCGTTGTTCCTGATGTTCAGAATATACAGATCCTCCGTGTATCCATCCCAAAAGGGGAAATCCACCGACTCCGTATTCGGTTCGAATAAACTGGTCTTCCAGTGAGACTTTATGACCCGGTAACTGCCATCATGCCCGGGATATTCCGCTTCAAAGGCTATGCTCCCGTCGGGATGAACTTCCGTGAAAGCCGGTACTGCAGGATAATCCAGGTAATCGCCCCAACCGATCAGGGTGTTGCCCCCGGGCAGTCTGTGCACACTGCCTTTGTGAGATGAAGAAATGCTTTTGTCGCGATCGAATTCCCAAACCTGGGTGGCGGTCATGGCTTCTTCATCAACCACATATTCCACGCCCCTGGCGTAATTGGGATTGGAAAATGTACCGTTATCGAATACCGTGATGTTCCCATTCGGTAACTTCCTTACATGATGCTGACGGGTAAAGGGGCGGGTGCTGTTAATAAATTCAAAATCATTGTTCTTACCTCCCATTCGCCAGATCACTTCCCCGTTACGCCGGTCGATCCTGGTGATCTCATCCTGGTGGGCCATGGAAAGCAGCAATGAGGTATCCGAATCAACGACAATAGCATTGAAGTTGGTTACGTCTATGGTTGAAGCGGTCAGGTCAACCGAATCGTTCACATCCAGAATGGCATAGTGAGGCTCCGTATTCCATTCGAAAACCAGGTTCCCTTCGGCATCGAATTCCTGGATCAGGTAATCCTCAATGGTGGCCTCGGGATCGCCCCCGTCGACGATCTGGCTCATATCCACATTCCTGAATTTCTTGCCGGCCAGAAAATAGTGCCCGTCCCCGGTGATCCTGATCTCATGCAGATCGAAGCGATCGCAGCCTTCGCATTCCATGGTATCGATATGATTGTAGGCAGAGTCCATCATGACATATTTCCGGATCGATCCTTCGAAATAGGCAAGATAACCATTGGGATATGGCCGGAAGCAGTAGGTCTTTACCGCAGTTTGACGATAGAATACCGGCACGCCATAATGATCCGTGATCACCAGGTAACCTGGAGAACGACCTTCCATGGGCTGGGGACAGACAAAATAATATCCCGGTTCCGGCTGGTTGTTCATGGTTATTTCAAGTTCCGGGTATCCTTTTGGAAGAACCAGGTCCTGGGCCTGGACCTTTAATGAATAATGCCCCAAAATAATAATGGCTGAAATGCCAAATAACCTCTTTAGCATCATAAATCTTATTAATTGTGAATATCTAAAAATAATAAAAGAATCTGGTTTTTGGTCGCTGGCCGCTGGTGGCTGGTAGCTGGTAGTGCTTATTCATACCGCGGTGCTTCGGAGGGATTAGCTGAAGCGGCACGTAAGGATTGCAAACTGACAGTCAGGAATGCGACAAGCAGGGAAAGCAGGGTAGCCAACGCGAACACCCACCAGTGCAGCACCGTTCGGTAGGCAAAATTCCCCAGCCAGTTGTTCATGAGCAGGTAGGCCAGGGGCCAGGCAAGGATATTGGCAATAATGACAATGCGCAGGAACCTGGATGAAAGCAATATGATGATCTTTCCCACCGGATCCTCTTTCCCAAAATATTTCCTTGCCATGCTTTCTGTCAGAACCATGGTATAGGGTCTTGACAGGAGTTCATCCGGGTTACCCTGTATTACAGGAAAATCAAAAATTTTAAAGAAGCCTGAATCGGCATAAAGCAGGTTGGACTCATAGAACTTTTTGTCTTCAAAACCCAGTAGGGTTGAGCTCCAGTTCTTTCTTATACGGGTATATCTCTCGATATAGGAATATCTTCTCTGTAGTTCCGGTCCGAGCGGGGTAAGGGTCAGCGACCAGCTGTTTTCCTTACCTGCAATGCCCATCCGGGTGCCAATACGGTAGATATCTGCCGACCTGGAGTGGAAGCGGTCAAAGCTCAGTTCATGACTGATAAAAATAAGGATCAGGAGCGCTGCCGTCAGGCTGATCGTCAGGCCCGGCACATTGATCAGGGAGTACCATTTCTGCCTGATAAAGTTCCTCCAGGTGATCAGGAGAATATTCCGTAACATGAAGGTGTTTTAGTAAAAAAGACGTGTAAAGATAGGAGATGTTACAGATTTATGAAATGCATTTCCGACCCGAGGGCTCGGGACTGTTGCTCCGCTGCGCTGTAGCTCGGCCGCGCCTGTAACTCGTTCCCCCGAGTGCTCGGGGTCACTGTAACTATGTTGCTCTTAGGTTCTTAAGCTCTTAAGCTACCTATCTCATTGTCTCATTGTCTCATTGTCTCATTGTCTCATTGTCTCATTGTCTCAATGTCTCATTGTCTCATTGTCTCA
>CAYQQR010000071.1:0-11241 GCA_964420035.1 uncultured Bacteroidaceae bacterium
GAGAATCAAATAAAAAAAGTCAAAATAAAAGTCAATCTTATTCAGGCATAGACTGAAACTGACACGTATCCCGTAACCCGAAACACGTAACATTTAGAATTTGTACGCTGCTTTTTCCATTTCTTCTACAGAGCTGAACGGATTCGGCGGATTGAGATAAGTCCCCAGGAATTCATAAATCCCAAAACGAATATCCCGTGCGATCCTTGTATCCACGCGATCGAAGGAATGACCGCCGGGCAGGTCCTGGAAGATCTTATACTCGAACTTTTTCCCTTCGGCTTTCAGGGATTTGATCAGGTGTTCCACCTCCAGTACATTCACGTCGGCGTCATTGGTGTTGGTATGGATTAACAAGGGGGTCTGTAACTTGTGTGCCTGCCAGGCCGGCGACCGCCTGCGGTATTCTTCTACATTCTCATAGGCCGATTCCCCAATGTGGTATTCCGCTTCATACAGGTCGCGATACCCCTGGGTCTTATACCCCATCCTGGCGATCAGGTCGCTCACCGGGACCCCGGAAAAGCCCACTTTATAATCCTCCGGGTGGTCGAAAATGTTCATCAGGGTGATCAGTCCGCCATGGCTCCATCCCATGATCCCAACCCGGTTCTTATCCAGGTATTCGCAGTTTTCCAGCATGTAGTTACGGCTGGCATAGACATCCTCGGTTTCCAGTCCACCATAGTCGATCTTCCGGTAATGACTGCCCCCGTAGCCCGTGCTGCCCCGGTATTCCGCGGCAACGATCACGTAACCCTGGGCCACCAGCTCCCTGACGATATGGGCATAATAGGTAGTGAAGTCGGCATGCACCCCCCCGTGCGGCAGGACGATCAGGGGATATTTCTGTCCGGGGTCCAGGTCCCTGGGAGTGAAGACATAGGCCCAGAATTTCACAGGATTTCCGGCTCCCTGTGCATTGGGATTTTCTTCTTTCCACAGGGGAGGACCGTAGATATATACCTTATCGATATCGGCCAGGTCGCCCACTTTCTTGTACCAGGTTATGTCATCCACCATCTTCTCCAGGCGGTCCAGACGGTGCTGCAAATACCTGTTCTGGTTTTTGAGCATTTCAAGGATTTCCTCATCGACGTTTCCGTTTTCCTGGGAAAACACGATGAAACTGCTTGATAACAAAATGATTAAGGTTATTATTCGATACATGATTGAATAAAATGATTGGATTAATTATGCTGTGAACGGATAATTCCCTTCAAAAACCTCTTTAGCGGGACCATAAAGGAAAACATGACTGAAGCTGCCATCCTCTTCTGCTTTGAAATCCACCCTTAACTCCCCTCCCCGGGTGATCACCATGTATGAAAATTTGTCAGACCCGGATTGTAAAAATGCAGAAATGGCAGCGGCAATCACTCCGGTGCCGCAGGACCATGTTTCGTTTTCAACTCCTCTTTCATAAGTCCGAACCTCGATGAGATCGGAACGCGAACGGACAAAGTTCACGTTAACACCGTCAGGCTGGAACTTTTTGTGATGCCGTATGAGCCTGCCTTCCCTGATTACGTCCATTTCCTCCAGATTATCTTTAAAAACAACCAGGTGAGGTGATCCGGTATCCAGATAGGTATGACCGAGGATTGAGCGGGCTTTGCTAACCGGGGCCATACCCAGCCTGATCCATCCGTTTTCCAGGATAAGGGCATGATGCCGCCCGTCAATGGCCCGGAAAGTAGACTCCGATTCGATGATACCCAGCTTCTTGGCAAAGGCAACGATACATCTTCCGCCGTTTCCGCACATACTTCCCTCGTGCCCGTCGGAATTAAAATACTGCATTCTGAAATCCAATCCTTTGTCATGAGATAAAATGATCAGACCATCAGCACCGATACCGAAACGGCGATGACACATGCGTTCTATTTGTTGTGTCGATGGAGTTACAAATCCGGGATCACGACCGTCAGACAGGATAAAATCGTTCCCTGTACCATGGTATTTTACAAACCGGAACATCAATACAAATGTAATCAATCTTTATTCATTGTTAAATCTTGTTAAAAAGGGGATACTCCGGTAACAATAGTATTTTTGAATGCGTTTTTATATACACGATAAATGGAAGGCACGATTTTTGATTAATAAGTCGCGTCAACCGGAATATGAAATTAAAATAAAGGAAATGAATACGAAAAAAATTGCAGGAAGTGTAATCATTGCAGTAATTGGCGGTTTAATCGCTGTTTTTGCCTATACACTCCTGATCGACAACCCCTCGGAAACGGTTATAGTCAGGGAGCAGCCCGCGGTAAATTATGCCAATCTTCCGACTTTCCCGCAAACTGAGGCTGTTGATTTTACATATGCAGCCGAGAATTCGGTTCATGCTGTTGTACACGTAAAAACCAAGGCAACAAGGGAAAGTGCCTATAACCCTTTTTATGAGTTTTTCTTCGGAGACAGTTACCGGGAACCGCAGCCTGTCATGGGTTACGGGTCCGGTGTAATCATCAGCGAAGACGGTTATATCGTTACAAATAATCATGTTATAGAAAATTCTGACGAGATCGAAGTGGTACTGAACGATAAGAATATTTTTGATGCCGAGATTATTGGAACGGATCCTTCAACCGATCTGGCTGTTTTGAAAATTAAAGCCGGATATGAACTGCCTTTCCTGAAATGGGGTAATTCCGATGATCTGATGATCGGTGAATGGGTCCTCGCCGTGGGAAATCCCTATAATCTCACATCAACCGTTACAGCGGGTATTGTCAGTGCAAAGGCCAGACCCATTGGAATAAACAGGAGAAATCTGGCTGTCGAGTCTTTTATTCAAACCGATGCTGCCGTAAATCCGGGTAACAGCGGAGGTGCACTGGTAGACCTGAAAGGTAAACTGGTGGGCATCAATGCAGCCATCGCTTCCCGCACAGGGGCATTTTCAGGCTATTCCTTTGCCATACCGGTGAGTATCGTTGAAAAGGTCACGGCCGATATCATAGAGTACGGAACCGTGCAACGTGCCATACTGGGTGTTACCATACAGGAAGTTACTGCCGATATTGCCAAAGAACACAATATAGAAGATATTCGTGGCGTTTACATTTCGGATTTACGCGAAGGTGGAGCTGCCCAGGAAGCCGGACTGAAAAAGGGAGATGTTATCCTGGCCATCAACGATGTCCCGGTGAACAGTCCTTCGGAACTGCAGGAGCAGATATCCAGGCATCGTCCTGGAGACGAAGTTGAAGTTCGTTTCAGCCGCAATAATAAAGTGAAACAAATGGACGTTGTACTCCGTAACCTGAGAGGTGATACCGGTATCGTCAAGCAGGATCAGATGGTGGATATGCTTGGAGCCAGCTTCAGGGAAGTAAGTGACGCGCTGAAGCAAAAGCTGAATATCAAAGGTGGCGTTCAGGTTTCTGAAGTTGAGTCCAAGGGAAAATTTAAAAGCGCGGGAATTAAGGAAGGATTTATTATCCTGAGAATAAACAATCAGGAGGTATCAAGTGTTGATGATATCAGGGACATCATAGCCTCCATCAACCAGGGAGGTGTGTATATACAGGGTGTTTATCCCGACGGCTATGTAGCTTATTATGCATTCGGGATTTAGTCACCGGTCGCAAATCTTATTGTTTTCAAAGGGGTTTGCGAAAGCAATCCCCTTTTTCATGTTTACAGCTCACTTGACTATAAGATTTAAATAACGTAATTTTGCAGAAATTTTTTTGGAGGTAAAGCATGAGACAGTTAAAGATCACAAAATCAATTACGAACCGGGAGAGCGCTTCGCTTGACAAATATTTGCAGGAGATCGGCAAAGAAGAACTGATCACCGTGGAAGAGGAAGTGGAGTTGGCCCAGAGGATCAAGAAGGGTGACCGTGAAGCATTGGAGAAACTGACCCGGGCTAATTTGCGTTTTGTGGTATCTGTGGCCAAACAATACCAGAACCAGGGTTTAAGTTTGCCCGACCTGATCAATGAGGGAAATCTCGGTTTGATCAAGGCTGCAGAGAAGTTTGACGAAACCAGGGGATTTAAATTCATCTCCTACGCGGTTTGGTGGATCCGGCAGTCCATATTACAGGCTCTGGCCGAACAGTCCAGGATTGTCAGACTGCCGCTGAACCAGGTAGGTTCCCTGAATAAGATAAACAAGGCTTTCTCAAAATTCGAACAGGAATATGAGCGTACCCCTTCTCCCGAGGAGCTTGCAGAGGTCCTGGAACTTCCCAAGGAAAAGGTATCCGATACCCTGAGGGTATCCGGGAGGCACGTATCCGTTGATGCTCCCTTTGTCGACGGGGAAGACAACAGCTTGTTGGATGTTCTTCCCAATAACGATTCTCCCAACGCCGACAAGCACCTGATGAACGAATCCCTGACACGGGAAATCGATCGTGCACTGGCGACCCTTACGGAAAGGGAAAGGGATATCATCAAGCTGTTTTTTGGTATCGGCATTCAGGATATGACCCTGGAAGAGATTGGCGAACAGTTCGGTCTTACCCGTGAACGGGTCCGCCAGATCAAGGAGAAAGCCATCCGCCGCCTGCGCCACACCTCGAGAAGCAAGCTGCTTAAATCATACCTTGGTTAATCCCCAACCATATAGCATTACAAAACCCTTCTGGATAATCCGGGAGGGTTTTTTTTATTTCAGCTGTCGTTCCGCCCTGATAGCTATCGGGACCTTGGTTACTTGGATCAGTTCGTTAATTACTGGGTTCAGCAATTTATTGGATTTGCTTCGGATTCAACCACCCCCCTTTTTGCTAAGGCAAAAAGTACCCCTCCTTGAAAAGGAGGGGAATTCGTAATATATTGAATACCAATTATTTGCGAATTCTCCTCCTCTCTGAGGAGCCTGCCTGCCGGCAGGCAGGGAGTACCCGAGGCCCTGTAGCGATGGCATTGCTCGGTAAAGAAAGGGCCGAAGGGGGAGGTGGTGGATTAAATAACAGGAAAAGCTCAGTTATTTTCATTATTCCCAGGAACCCAGGAACCCAGGAACCCAGGAACCCAGGAACTACCCCGGGATCTCTTCGATCATCTGAAAATTCAGATATCAATTCTTATTAAAAAGTACCTTCTGCATTGCATACATCTCATCCCGCAGGCGTGCTGCTTCTATAAAATCCAGCTCTGATGCGGCCTTTTCCATGGCCTCGCGGGTTTTGTCGATGGTTTTTTGAAGTTTATCCTTATCCATATACTGCAGGATCGGATCCGCAGCGGCATCGGCCTCTTCGGGTTCAAGGTAATACTCCGGCTTCTGCGCTGCTTCGGCTTTTTCGCCCATGATCGAACGAATGGCTTTCCGGATCTGTTGGGGGGTAATATGATTTTCCTCGTTGTACCTCAACTGTTTTTCCCGCCGCCGGTTGGTCTCATCCATGGTCTTTTGCATCGACTCGGTGATTTCATCGGCATACATGATCACCTTTCCATGCAGGTTCCTGGCTGCCCTGCCTGCCGTTTGGGTCAGCGATTTCTCCGATCGCAGGAAACCCTCCTTGTCGGCATCCAGGATGGCCACCAAAGAGACCTCGGGAAGATCAAGTCCCTCTCTCAGCAGGTTGACCCCAACAAGTACGTCAAAATCACCTTTCCTCAATCCTTCCATGATCTCGACCCGTTCCAGGGTGTCGATGTCTGAATGGATATAACGGCAATTAATCCCGGCACGGCTCAGGTAATTGGTCAACTCCTCGGCCATGCGTTTGGTTAATGTCGTGACCAGTACCCTTTCGCCCTTTTCGTTCCTCAAGCGGATCCCGGCGATCAGGTCATCGATCTGGTTCATGCTGGGCCTGACCTCGATTACAGGGTCCAGCAGACCGGTGGGCCGGATCAATTGTTCCACCACTACCCCTTCGCTTTTGGCCAGCTCATGATCCCCGGGCGTGGCACTAACATAGACGGCCTGGTGGATCATGCTTTCAAATTCTTCGAATTTCAACGGCCGGTTGTCCAGGGCGGCAGGCAGCCGGAAACCATATTC
The DNA here is from genome assembly GCA_964420035.1 of uncultured Bacteroidaceae bacterium. Classification (GTDB taxonomy): domain Bacteria; phylum Bacteroidota; class Bacteroidia; order Bacteroidales; family SM23-62; genus CAYQQR01. The sequence continues at coordinate 5,980 of CAYQQR010000071.1, forward strand.
CACGAGATTCTTCTTCCTGGAATGGTCGCCCCCGTACATGGCCCGCACCTGGGGGAGGGTTACATGGCTCTCATCCACGACCATCAGGTAATCATCCGGAAAATAATCCAACAGACAGAAAGGACGCACGCCGGGTGCCCTGCCGTCAAAGTAGCGCGAGTAATTTTCGATCCCCGGGCAGGATCCCAGCTCCCGGATCATTTCCAGATCGAAATTGACACGCTCCTCGATGCGCTTTGCTTCCAGGTGCCTTACCGTATCCCTGAAAAATTCGATCTGTTTGATAAGGTCATCCTGTATGTTCTCAATGGCGGATTTGATCCTGCTTTTGGTCGTGACAAAGATGTTGGCCGGGAAGATCACTACCGATCCGGGTTTGTCAATGATGGTCCCGTTAACGGGATCAAAGGACTCGATCTCCTCGATCTCGTCGCCCCAGAAGATAAAACGGTAGGCATAATCACTGTAAGCCAGCCTGACATCCACCGTATCCCCCCGCACCCGGAAGGTCCCCATCCTGAACTCTACCTCGTTCCGTGAATACAGGCTGTCCACCAGCCTTCTCAGAAATACATTCCGGCTGATGCCCTGCCCCTGCCGGATGCGGATGGTGTTGTTGTGAAAGTCCTCCGGATTGCCGATACCGTATAAACAGGAAACCGAAGAAACAACGATCACGTCTTTCCTTCCCGACAGCAACGAGGAAGTGGTACTCAGGCGCAGCTTTTCGATCTCTTCATTGATGGATAGGTCCTTTTCAATGTAGGTGTCAGTTACAGGAAGGTAGGCTTCGGGTTGATAATAGTCGTAGTAGGAAACAAAATACTCCACGGCATTGTCGGGGAAGAACTGTTTGAACTCACTATACAATTGGGCCGCCAGGGTTTTATTATGGGAAAGGACCAGGGTCGGTTTCTCCACATTCTGTATGACATTGGCTATGGTGAAAGTCTTGCCGGAACCTGTTACTCCCAGAAGGGTCTGGTAAGGATCGTTATTCAGTATCCCCTCGGTCAATTGCCGTATCGCTTCCGGCTGGTCCCCCGTGGGCCGGTATTCCGATACCAGTTTGAAATCCATTGCTACTTCCTGATTGTCACGTAAATAGGTAAATGATCGCTGATGCCGCCGTAGTATTCCGTTCCGCCATAAGTTCGGTTGGGTATGAGTTGCCCCGTTTCCTTAACCTTATACATCATAAAGTCCTCCTTCATGATATGCACCCGGTCGGGTTTGGTATGATAGCCTTTGGTATCCGTGAGGAATGCCCTGGAAACAATGATCTGGTCGAGCATGTTCCATTCTCCCCGGTAATTGTATGTTCCTGTAGTGGTGGTGTTATGTTTGTCATAGACCAAATTATACAGCTCATGGGCATCGTAATTCTTGAGCTTGTTGTTGGCCAGCAACACATACATGATGCTGCGGTTGGTGGGTTCGTCGTTGAAGTCGCCCATGATAAGGATCTTTGCTTCCGGATCAGCGGCAATAAGGAGATCGACCCGTTTTCTGAGTGTTACGGCTGCCCGGAGTCTTTTCCATTCCGACTCAACCCTTCCCCCGTAACGCGAGGGCCAGTGATTGACGAATATGTGCCAGGTTTCCTGGTCAACCTTGCCACCGACATACAATATATCCCTGGTGGTATCCGTGCTGTCCCGGGTCAATTCAACGGGAATGGCTTCATGGTCCAGGACCGTGAAAGCCTCCGGCCGGTACACAAGGGCCACATCGATTCCGCGCTCATCGGGCGATTCTTCGTGTATGATCTTGTAACCGGCAGTATTCAGGGATTCTTGTGCAATCAGGTCCCGGATCACATAAACATTTTCTACCTCAGCCAATCCAATGATCTCAGGGAGTTCCTGCCGGCCGGTCGATCCAATTACTCTGGCAAGACCCTCCAGTTTCCGGTTATACCTGCGTTGGTTCCATTTTTTTTCAGACTTCGGGGTGAATTCATCATCATTCTTCAGGGGTTCGTCAATCAAATCGAAAAGGTTCTCGACATTGTAGAATAAAACATTCACCTCCCGGTCCTGTGCGAAAGTGATACTTACCAGGGAAACAAACAGGATGCTGAGCCAGAGTTTTTTTCTCATGAGCTTGTAGTTTTGAATTGCAAAGTTAAAGAATTATACAAGAGAACTCTTTCATAAAACAGGATTGTCATTTTTCTGTTGTTCTTTTATTTTTAACTTGAACTTTCATAAATAAAACCATTTGTACCATGGCCGACAAGCAGGATGAATTACTTAAAAGGATCCAGAAACTGGTCAAACAGAACACCGAGCTGATAAGCGATAATGAAAAGCTGAAAAAGGAGAACAATGAGTTGTTCAACAAGCTGGAAAAACTTAAGGACAAGATCGAGGATATTAAAAAACAACCCACTGAAGGTGCAGTTCCTGCGGCTCCCAAGAAAAAATCCGAACGTTTCGACATGGTCACGGTACTTTTTGCTAACATCCATGGCCATTCCAAAATACGGGAGGGAATGGATTCGGAGGCCATCATGGATGAGCTGGATTACATCCTGTTGCGTTTTGATGACATCCTGAAAAAGTATAATATCCATAAGATCAAGACCATCGGTGATTCCATTATGGCCGCCGGGGGGATCCCCGAGAAGAACATTACCAACCCCATCCAGGTGGCCCAGGCAGCTCTGGATATGCTGGATTTCCTGAATAACTGGGGGAACGAAAAGAAAGGAGAGAAGATATGGGACATAAGGATGGGTATTCATACCGGACCGGTGAGTGCCCTGATCACCGGTAAGAAGAAAGTATCCTACGACATCAAAGGGGATACCGTGAACATTGCCAGCAGGATCGAGGCTTACGGGGAAGTGGGACGTGTTAATGTTTCGGTGTATAGCTATGAGTTGATAAAAGAATTTTTCAGCACTGAATATTTTGGCAAACTTCCCGTGAAATACAAGGGCAGCCTCGATATGTTTACGGTCAAGGGATTGAAGCCTGAATTTTCCAAGGACGGCAATCTGCTTGTACCGAACGAGATGTTCGATGTCAAATATAAGCTCATCCAGTTCACCGACCTGCAGGAGATCATCCTGGACAAGCTTGAGAAGGAATTACCGGACTACCTTTACTACCACAACGTGAAGCATACCGTAGACGTAGTTACTGAGGTGGAACTGATCGGCTGGGCCGAAGGATGCAGCGACGAGGAGATACTGCTGCTCAAGACCGCCGGGTTGTTCCACGACGCCGGTCATACGGTTGGTTATGACAAGCATGAAGAATATGGCTGTGAACTGGCCGGAGAGTACCTGCCCGACTATGGCTATTCTAAAGAACAGATCGACCGGATCTGTGACATCATCATGGCTACCCAACTGCCGCCCCAGCCCAGGGATAAACTGCAGCGCATTATCTGTGATGCCGACCTGGATTACCTGGGCAGGAGCGACATGATACCGGTCTCCAACACCCTTTTTGAAGAACTGAAGGCCCAGGAAAAGATCGGGACCTTCAACGACTGGAACAAACTGCAGGTCAAGTTCCTCTCCGGCCACCAGTATTTCACCAAAACCGCCGAAACCCTGCGGGAAGTCAATAAACAGAAACAGATTGAACGGATTCGGGAGTTGATTACTGAGGAATAGCCTGCCAGGTAGGAGTTCCTGAGTTCCTAAGCGCCATACTTCGCCAGCTTCCCGGCATGCGCCATAGCCAGGGGCATCAGCTCCCTGGCATAAAAGGTTCCCAGTTCACCATAGCGGCAATGCACCTCGTCGAAGGCCTGCTTCTCCTTGCCTTTTCTCAGGTAGGGGGCATGCATCAGTACCGGCACCGGGTGCCAGCTGTGGGATTTCAACACGGGTGGCGTGGAATGGTCCCCGGTTACGATCAAAACATCAGGCATGTCGTCCATGATGGTTTTGATGGCCACATCCATTTCTTCAATCACTTTGACCTTGGCGTCCAGATCCCCGTCTTCACCGGTCTTGTCGGTGTATTTGAAATGACCGAATACAAAGTCATGGTCCTGTTTTACCCGGACCACATCCTTGCATACATCCTCTGCAGATTTAGCCTCTGATTTCACTTCGATGCCCAGCAAACGGGAGATACCCCGGTACATGGGATATCCGGCCACTGCCGCGGGGTCGAGTTTGTATTTCTCACTGAACGTGGGCCAGTCGGGCAGCCTGGCAAAACCGCGGGTAAGCATGAAATTGGCTTTTTCTTCACCGGAGAGGATCTCGCGTACCTGGTCCAACAGGTTTTTGACTATCCCGGTGGTCGTGGAGCTGCCATACGGATCTCTGGCCGGGTCAAGGGGTTCCACGCCCAATTGCTGGGGATCGGTATCACCCACCTCATTAGTCAGGTTTTTCCCGCGCAGGACCAATAGTGCCCGGTGTTCCGATTCGGTTTGGAATAAAACCTCGCGATCAGCGGGCGGTTTGATCTGGTCGTTGACCCTTTGGATCAATTCTTTATTCTTTTCTGTCGGGATCCTTCCGGCCCGCCGGTCGGTAACCTTGCCGTCCTTATCGAGGGTACAGAAATTGAGCCGTGCAGCTACATCGTTCTTTTCAAGGGGAAATTCGACACCCAGGGCACTCAGCACCCCCCTGCCGATGGTATAGATCAGGGGATCGTAACCGAAGAGTCCCAGGTGGCCCGGACCGCTTCCGGGGGTGATGGCCGGGGCGGCCGGATGGATGAGCCCCAGGGCGCTGTTCTCCGCCAGTGCATCCAGGTTGGGCGTTTTGGCGATCTCCAGGGCCGTACCTTTATCCCCGTTATCACAGTCTCCCAAACCGTCCATCACCAGCAGGACGATCTTTTTATCGTTTTTCTGGGTCAGTGAGCTGATAATATTTCCGTAATGATCTTCCATGATTATTTAAGTTTTATGAAGTTCTTGCAAGCGGCCAAAGTTATTAAATTCAGCTGGGATTTTGAATTATATGATAGGGAAATGCCGGTCCGCTATGCTGTATTTCCGTACCGAGTTCTCGGACTGTATTTCTGCTTCGCTGTGGTTCCGCCTTCGGCTGTTTTTCCGCTTCGCTGTAGCTATGTTGCTCTTATGCTATTGGGCTCTTCAACGCTTTGGCATTAATGTTTATCATACCTCTGTGGTGCTCAATTTTCCTCTGTGCCATTCCGTGACCTTAATAATTGCGGATTGCGTCTGTCTGACAGTCAGGGAACCAATGAACTTCGAATCACCCCGGCCCAGGAACCTTCTCCGGGACAAGTAAGGACATCATCATCTGAGATC
>CAYQQR010000072.1:0-9772 GCA_964420035.1 uncultured Bacteroidaceae bacterium
CTTATATAATCAGCCTTTCCAAACTTTTATATCTTTGTTAACCGGACAGTAGTGAAGCAGCATAAAGAAAAACAAAGGTCGTTTTTTACTGGTGGTTAATCCCCGCTTATGAAACTGACATCAACAGATAAGCACAAACACTTGTTGCCTTGAGCACGCGGATGAAATTTTAACTTCTTATCTGTTCTCAATATGCTGATATTGTTTAACTTAATAATTATTTACGGATGAAATACAACAATAGATTATATCCCCATCCAGTATTAGGTATAATGGATGACGTTGATGGCGAGTTTTCTTGTAATCTTACCGTTGAATCCAGTAAAGAGGGTATTATTATTAAACCTTCTTTTCAAGTTGCTAATCAGGATATCGAGAAATTAGTTTCTAATGGAGATGCAAATATATGTCTACACCTTTACTGTAGAGGCACCTTATTCAGACAGAATTGGGTCGTTAAGGATTTATTATCTGAAGAAATACGAATAGACCCAAATGATTTAAATGGTGAAACAGAAATTGATATTTTTATTTGTTCAAATAAGAAATTTTTTAATTATCAGAATTCTTCCTTTAATAAAGTTTTTAATAATCAGGAGTTTGAAATAGAAATCGGTGATATACTAGCATATGGTGGAAAAGGTAAGTTTTTTGCAAACAAGTCTCCTGAGCAGCTTAAAGCTGTTTCTTCTATCATGAGAATTAAGAAAGGGAATTTTAAAAATGGACCTTTTTTAAACGATTATGATGATAAGTATATAATTGTATACTTATCGGAAACTGACTACAATCTTTATCAGGAATTTAAAGAAAATAAAAAATATATAAACATTTTACATACTTCAATAGTACTTCCATCACTTATACAAACAGTATTTTCAATGGAAAATGATGAATCAGGTGTTACCGAGTACAAAGATAGTGAATGGTATAAAATTCTAGATAAGAATCTAAACGAAGCAAAGGGTAATTCTATCCTGGAAAAAATACAAAATATCTTGGATCTGCCACTTAATAGAGAATTCTTGTCACTTGTAGATTTGGATTATGAGTAAACACGAAAATAGAGAAGAAATTAAAATATTTACCTATGATTATGTAGTTGAGCTACAACGTAAGGTAGAAATCGAAGAAGAGTTTGGAGAGTATCTTAATGAGACTTTTAACTACCAGGAAAAACATCCTAAAGGCAGAACCGGAGTTTACATACCAAAGGGGTTTGATTTAAAACTGCCAGAAAAAGGAGATTACTTTGATTTGGATAATAGTGTTTCACTATATGAAAATATTGCCGGCCTAAATCCTGCAATTGCTTCTGATGTTAGATTATGGACTTATTTACTTCATGTAAGATTCTGGAATTATATGCGCAAAAGATGGACTATAGATAATTTAGATAATCCAAAGGGCAGAATTCTGGATAGATATCATTTAAAGTATCTAAATCTTCAATCTCTTACACGAAATGGACTTTCAAGACTGTGGTGGTATGTTCATTTAACAATTGATAATAAACGTATTGATAAATATGAACTGACAAAAATTTTGCTTTCCCGTGCTGATATTGCGGTTGGTTTATTGGAGAGATCAATAGGTTCTAATCTCTATGGGGTTAGTTCCCCGAAGCTCTGCTTCGAGAAGAAGTATTAATTTTGTTAATACCTCGTGGCTCTGCCGCGAGGTAGTTTATTAAAAATATAAGATTTGCAGTCTTAGAGTTTTTAAAGGAAAATGAGGATATTAGCAAAAATGAAAATAAGACTCGCAGTTTGTTAAATAAGGTTAATTTACTTGGAGGTGTTAAAAATCTCCCATTTCTCCAATTAAAAGAGATTAAGGAATATTTATATAAAATAAAAGACTATACTATTACTTAGTGAACTGTATATCAGACATGTAGAGTGTATAATTTGACATATTTTTACAATGCTAAAAAATCAAAAAACAAAAGGCCTCCAGGAAATCCGGTCCTGAAACAAGGTGAAGGTTCAAAAGGGGAGGGGATGGTGCATTTTTGTCTGAGTGACGACCACCGGGAGGAACGAGTTAAAATGCACAGGGGTGAACCAAGCCGTAGTTTTACCCGGATTTGATGCCAGCCTTGTTTTTTTGGTTTTATGAGCGTGAGATGAGCATGTGTATAGCAAACTTGAGCCGTTTACCGGCGAAATTTGCATATACTTATGCGGGAGAAGGCAGGATTTGTTACTGAAATGATTGTTGACACTTAAATAATTAGATATAAAGCTCTTACGTTAGTTAATATTAAGTAAAACTTTTTTGAGCGTGGGAAATATAACCGCAGTGCAGGCAGGTGTGATGGCATTGCGCATACAAAAATTTTTCACATATTCTGAATGAAAAATTTTTTATAAGCAATCTGGGCAGATGTGTGGCTATTTAAAATAATGGCTAATTATAGGACAAACAATTCCAAATACAATTTTAAAGTGCCGGAGATTGATTTATAGCCGTCAAAATATTTTGAGTTGGGCAAATACGAAGCTGCAATCCCGGGATTGGGATTATTTGATAAGTCGCAAACTGATATTTAATACAGGCAGGCCTGTGCGATCTATTTACCCGAGCGCCAATGCGAGGGCAAGCGAAACGTAGTGGAGCGCAGACATAATATCATTATAGCTGACAAAACGTTTCTGTTGTTTTGTCCTATAATTAATATTATGTTAAATAGAAAAATTAAAATAACAGGAGAAGTAAAAATCCTACCTCTCCTATTAATTTCTTTCCCTGAAACCTTAAAACCTTCTATTGCTGCCCCTTCAGTTCCTTCAGCTTCTGGTTAACCTCTTCATACTTATCGTCCATCTGGAGCCTGTAGTAGACCGTCTTCAGGGTTTCCAGCGTGGTTACTTCTTCAGGTTTCAAGGCATGGGCCTTTTCCATGGGTTCTATGGCCTTTTTCAGCTGTTCGTCTGCCATTTTCTTTGCCATATTGTATTCATCCAGATCCTGTATTGCATTGGCAGAATCGTACATTTCTACAGCCTTGTTGTATTCAAGCGCCCCGATGTTGTACCAGGCATTGAAATAGTCCGGATCCATCTCTATGGCCTTCTGATAGGATTCCCTGGCCGGTTTGGGTTTATCCAGCTTTTCATACAGGGTCCCTTCAGCGAAATACATGGAGGCATTTTCCGATTCACGTTTTTTGGCTTCCTGCAGGTATTTGATCCCTGCCTCCGCATTACCCGTGGTCAGGTAATAGTTGACGATATCGATGAGCAGCGCTGTTGAGTCTGGATAAGCTTCAAAACCCTCCAGGAGGGTATTAATGGCAGCAGAAGAGTCTTTCTTCGCCAGGTATTCCCTTTTCAGGAGGAAATAGGCATCCGTGCCGCCATATCTTACATCGATGGCTTTCTCATAGTATTTGATCGCCTTATCGTGCATTTCTGCATTGGTGGCTGCCAGGGCGGCATTGTAAACGATAACGGTATCTACATAATTATCGTAGACCGGGAAATCAGAGGCTTGCATGATCAGCTCGAATGATGCCAGTGCCTGCTCAAAATTCCTGTCGTTGAAGGCCATAATGCCATCAAATTCAGCCTGTCCCTTGAGCCGGTCGAGGTTCTCCTTCACATCATCGCTGAACCGGCCGCGATCGTCCAGTTCCAGGGTTTTATCATAGGCTTCAATTGCCAGTTCCAGGGGATTTTCAACGATCTTGTCTGTTTCTTCCCAATCGATTATCTGACCGTTTTCCAAGATGATGTTGATGTGTTCGTAAACATGGATCTCGCGGGTTCTTCCGCCTTCCTGCACGGTCTTTGTTTCATTGGGCTCACCCCTCAGCAGTTGTAATTCGGTTTCGGGCATCCCCAGTCTCAGCAGTTCGATGTTCACGTCGTGAATATCCTGCATCAGCTCTCCCCTCTTGAGCCAGGTACGGGCTCTATCCTTTCTTCTATGGTGTTTTATATCTTCATTGCTTTTTTCATATTTCCTTTCCAGGGTATTGTAGTTCAGGGTCTTGGCCGGACCCAGATCCTGTGCCCCGAGGGTAATGATTGAGAAAAGAAAGACAAAAGATAATAATACGCGTTTCATGATCATAAGGTTTAATTTATCTGCAAAATAATTGAAATTCTTCTTACTATAAAAGAACAATTATCATTTATCACGCAAAATTCCTGCCAATATCTTCGCTCCGCGAAGAAGTTCCTGGGTTCCTCAGCTCCCTGCCTATCGGCAGACAGGCTTGGTTCCCTGGCTCCGGTGATTTTAACTAAAATCTTCCTTTTGCTTAACACACCACCTCCCCCTTCGGCCCTTTCTTTACCGTGCGGTGCCAGCGCTACAGGGCCCCGGGTACTCCCTGCCTGCCGGTAGGCTCCTCAGAGAGAAGGAGAATCCGTATAGTATTGAATTTTAGATATTTACGAATTCCCCTCCTTTTTTAAAAGGAGGGGTACTTTTTGCGCCAGCAAAAAGGGGGTTGGTTAAATCCTGATAAAGGAACCAAACAACCAAAAAACCCTATTCTTTGAGCAGTTCTTCTTCATCTTTTGCAGAGGGGACACGGGTTACGGCGGCGATGGAGTCTCCGTTGCGAAGGTTGATCAGCCGGACCCCCTGGGTGGCGCGACCCATGACCCGCATTTCGGATACATTCAGACGGATGGTGATCCCGGATTTATTGATGATCATCAGGTCATCCACATCCTTTACGGCTTTTATCGCGATCAACGACCCGGTTTTTTCTGTCACGTTGATGGTTTTAACCCCCTTTCCCCCCCGGTTAGTAACCCGGTAATTGTCTATAGACGAGCGTTTTCCGTATCCTTTTTCAGAGACCACCAGAATATCCTCTTCGCCGTTCTCTACGGTGACCATCCCCACTACGGCATCCGCATCATTCTGGAGTTTGATACCCCGTACACCTGAAGCAGTGCGGCCCATTGGCCGTACATTGGATTCGTGGAAGCGGATGGCCTTTCCGCTTCTGACCGCCAGCATAATCTCATGTTTTCCATTGGTCAGTTTGGCTTCCAAAAGGTTATCCTCTTCCCTGATGTTGATGGCATTAATACCATTTTGCCGGGGTCTTGAATAAGCTTCCAGCGAGGTTTTCTTGATGATGCCTTTTTCTGTGGCAAGTACAATGAAGTTGTTGTTGATGTAGTCTGGTTCTTCAAGGGTTTTGACATTGATCAGGGCCCGTACGGTATCTTCCGGCTCTATGTTGATCAGGTTCTGAATGGCCCTACCCCTGGAAATACGTGTTCCTTCGGGAATCTGATAAACTTTGAGCCAGAAGCATTTTCCGCTCGCGGTGAAGAATAGCATGGTATTATGCATGGAGGCATAAAAGAGGTATTCCAGGAAATCTTCATCCCGGGCGGTGGAACCGCGGGAGCCGACCCCTCCCCTTCCCTGGGCCTTGAATTCACTCAGGGGAGTACGCTTGATATAGCCCAGGTGGGAAATGGTTATGACCATATCCTCATCGGCATAGAAATCTTCCGGATTGAATTCCTCCGCATCGGGCACGATCTCGGTTTTCCTCGTGTCACCATAGGCTGCCTTGATCTCAAGCAGTTCATCCTTAATGATCTTCATACGAAGCGCCTCATTGGCCAATATCTCTTTATAGTAAGTGATCTGCTCCATGATCCCTTCATACTCCTGCCTTATCTTATCCCTTTCCAGACCGGTCAAACGCTGCAGTCGCATGTCCAGGATTGCCTTTGCCTGTATTTCCGTCAGCTCAAAATTCCGGATCAGGCCTTCCCGGGCCTCATCCGGTGTTTTGGAAGACCTTATCAATGCGATCACCTCGTCCAGATGGTCCAGCGCCACCAGTAAGCCCTGCAGGATATGCGCCCGCTTTTCGGCCTGATCCAGGTCATATTCGGTGCGCCGTACCACCACTTCGTGCCTGAATTTGACAAAGTGCGCGATCAGCTGCTTCAGGTTCAGCGCCCGGGGCCTGCCATTGACCAGTGCAATGTTATTTACATTGAAGCTTGTTTGTAACTGAGTATACTTAAGTAGCTTATTTAGAACGACATTTGCAATTTCACCCTTCTTAAGGATGATGATGATGCGCATGCCTTTCCGGTCGGATTCATCGTTGATGTATGCAATGCCCCCGATCTTCTTCTCGTTGATCAGGTCGGCGGTTTTTCGTATCAGCTCGGCCTTATTGACCATGTAGGGTATCTCGGTGATGATGATCTTTTCCCTGCCGCTTTCCGTAGTCTCAATCTCTGTTTTGGCCCGCACCACGACCCGTCCTCTGCCGGTTTCAAAGGCTTCTTTCACTCCCTTATAGCCATAGATTATCCCCCCTGTCGGGAAATCCGGGGCCTTAATATGTTCCATCAGTTCGCTTATCTCAATATCTTTATTATCAATGTAAGCCGTGATGGCATCCACGGTTTCCTTGAGATTATGGGGCGGCATGTTGGTGGCCATACCTACGGCAATACCGGAGGTTCCGTTGACCAGCAGGTTGGGTATGCGTGTGGGCAGGACCAGGGGTTCCTGCAGGCTATCGTCGAAATTCAGCACGAAGTCTACGGTATTCTTATCTATATCCGCCAGCATTTCCTCGGCAATCTTCTGTAAACGGGCCTCGGTATACCGCATAGCCGCAGGGGAATCCCCGTCAATACTGCCGAAGTTTCCCTGTCCGTCGATGAGGGGATAGCGCAGCGACCAGGTTTGGGCCATACGGACCATGGCTTCATAAACAGAAGAATCGCCATGCGGGTGGTATTTTCCCAGGACCTCTCCCACGATCCTGGCTGATTTCTTATAGGGACGGTTGGATAGCACACCCATATCATACATTCCGTATAAAACCCGCCTGTGAACAGGTTTCAGTCCGTCCCGGACATCAGGAAGGGCGCGTGCGATGATCACCGACATGGAATAGTCGATATACGCCGACTTCATCTCCTCCTCGATGTTGATCTTTATTATTTTTTCGCCTTCTGCCATGGACTGTTTTTATTCATTGAACAATCTTCAGAAAATCTTGTTAAAACAGGGTTGAACAAACTGCGAAAGTACTTATTATTTCTGACTTTTAGAGGGATTTCAGCCTGCTTTTATTAACATGGCTTTGTTCACAATTGATCAAGGATAATATTGTTATATTTGTAGGCATAGACCTATATTTAAATTGCAATTTAGAGAGGATACAGAGCGTATGGATGCTAAATTTTCACAGAGGATAAAAGATGTGCTTGCCTACAGCAAGGAAGAAGCGATTCGTCTGGGCAACATGCACATCGGAACAGAACACCTGTTTCTCGGAATACTGAGGGATGGAGAAGGAGTTGCTATAGATATACTGGTTCTATTAGGAGCTGAATTATATGATCTGAAGCGATCCATTGAAGAGATGGTTCGCCCGGATTCCGATTTGCGGGTGCAGGATGTTGATAACCTGCCCCTGTTAAAACCTGCGGAAAAAGTATTGAAACTGGTTTACCTGGAAGCCAAGTCGCTCCAGGATGAAACCATTGATACCGGGCATCTGCTGTTGGCCATCCTGAAGGATGAAAACAGCATTCCCTCGCAGATACTTAAAGAGCTGCACATTGATTATGAAGGCGTAAAAGATGAGTTGGAGAACTCTAAGCTAAAGCCCAGGAGTGAATTTCCCGGGGATGAGGACGATGATGTTCGCGGTTCATTCGGAAGCGGATCCGGCAAAGGTCAGTCGCCCGGCGGTTCACCGGGGGGTAAGAGCAGTTCCGAGACACCGGTACTGGATAACTTTGGCATCGATCTGACCAAGGCGGTTGAAGAAGATCGCCTGGATCCCATCGTCGGACGGGAAAGAGAGATTGAGCGCCTGGCCCAGATCCTGAGCCGGAGGAAGAAGAACAACCCGATACTGATCGGTGATCCCGGTGTTGGAAAATCGGCTATTGCCGAAGGTCTGGCCATGCGGATCGTTCAGCGTAAAGTCTCGCGCGTGCTCTTCGGCAAGCGGGTTGTTACTTTGGATTTGGCCAGTATTGTAGCCGGAACAAAGTACCGTGGCCAGTTTGAAGAGCGGATGAAAGCCATTTTGAATGAGTTGGGCAAGACCAACAATGTGATACTGTTCATTGACGAGATACACACCATCGTGGGTGCAGGCGGTGCAACCGGATCTCTGGATGCGGCCAACATGCTCAAACCTGCTTTGGCACGGGGCGATATACAGTGTATCGGGGCCACCACCCTGGATGAATACCGTCAGCATATTGAAAAAGACGGTGCCCTGGAACGCCGTTTCCAGAAAGTAATGGTGGAACCCACCAATGTGGATGAAACCATGGAAATCCTGCACAACATCAAGGAACGTTATGAGGAGCATCACAATGTAAACTATACCGACGAAGCCATAGAAGCCTGTGTTAAGCTGACGCAGCGTTATATCTCTGACCGGCATCTGCCTGACAAGGCCATTGATGCCCTGGACGAGGCCGGTTCAAGGGTACATATCTCCAATATCAAGGTTCCGGAGCGAATCGTACAGATGGAGAAGGATATTGAGAATACCAAGAATGAAAAGATACAAGCGGTAAAAAATCAGAATTTTGAGAAAGCCGCCAGTTTCCGCGACAAGGAAAAGTCGCTGCTCGAAACCCTCGGGGACGAGAAGGTCCGCTGGGAGAAAGAACTTTCAAAGAACCGGGAAACCGTTGACGAAGAGCATGTGGCCGAAGTTGTGGCCATGATGACCGGTGTTCCGGTACAGCGTATAGCCCAGGCCGAAGGAACCCGGCTGTTGAAGATGCCGGAAGAGCTGAGGCGGCAGGTTGTCGGTCAGGATGAAGCCATCAATAAGGTTGTCAAGTCTATACAACGCAACCGGGCCGGACTGAAAGATCCCAACAAGCCCATCGGGACCTTTATATTCCTTGGGCCAACCGGGGTTGGCAAGACCCAGCTGGCCAAGATCCTGGCTCAATACCTGTTCGACAGCGTGGAGAACCTGATCCGTATCGATATGAGCGAGTATATGGAGAAGTTCTCCGTGTCCCGCCTGGTTGGTGCTCCTCCCGGGTACATCGGTTACGAAGAGGGCGGTCAGCTCACGGAAAAGGTACGCCGCCGTCCTTACGCCGTGGTACTGCTGGATGAGATCGAGAAGGCCCATCCCGATGTCTTTCATATCCTCCTGCAGGTTATGGATGAAGGTCAGTTGACCGACTCGCTGGGCCGGAGGGTTGATTTCAGGAACACCATCGTGATCATGACTTCCAACATCGGGACCCGCCAGCTGAAGGATTTTGGCGCGGGTGTTGGATTCGCGACAAAGTCCAAGCGGGAACAAAGCAACGAGCTTGCCAAAACCGTCATACAGAAAGCACTGAAAAGTGCTTTTGCCCCCGAGTTCCTGAACAGGATCGACGATGTGGTGATGTTCAACCAGCTTACACGGGAAGATATTCACGAGATCATCGATATCGAGTTGGAAGGACTGGTACAACGGGTTAAGAACCTTGGGTATACCATCAAGGTCTCGCCGGCTGCCAAGGACTTCCTTGCCGAAAAGGGCTATGATATACAGTTCGGTGCCCGTCCATTGAAGCGTGCCATTCAGAAATACGTGGAAGACGCCATGGCCGAGGTCATCATCAAGGCTTCCATCTCCGAAGGCGATACCATTGCCGTAGGCCTGGATAAGAAGAATGAGGAGATCAAGATCCAGGTGAAGAAGTCGGCGGAAAAAGCACCAAGTTCCTAGCGTGAGTTTATTACGACACGAAGGATAAATCGCCATAACGATCAGATATAC
>CAYQQR010000073.1:0-9393 GCA_964420035.1 uncultured Bacteroidaceae bacterium
TGAGACAATGAGACAATGAGACAATGAGACAATGAGACAATGAGACAATGAGACCTTGAGACAGATAGCTTAAGAGACTAAGAGATACAGAGATTAAGAGATTAAGAGCTAAAGCGCCAAAGAGAAACAGGCGCAGCCGAGAAATGAACATTCCTCCCTCCTGACTGTTACTCATTTGTAATTCAAAAAACACATCTCCATGAACAAAAGAACTTTTCTAAAGACCGGCGCCTTACTGGGTGTTGGCGGTGTATTTGCTTCTGTTTTTCCGGGCAGGGGTTTTGCAGCAGCTTCAAAAAGCTTTGATCTTAAAGAACTTTCCGGCGAAGGGCCCTATGAACTTCCGGAATTGCCCTATGCCTATGATGCCCTTGAGCCTTACATCGATGCCCGTACCATGGAGATACACCATACCAGGCACCACGCGGGCTATACCCGTAAGTTGAATGCAGCAGTGAAAGGGTCGCGTTACGAAGGGGCCGAGATTGAAAAACTGTTTGCTGCCATCTCACAGCATCCCGTTGCCATACGAAACAACGGGGGCGGGTACTGGAACCACAAATTATTCTGGAAATGCATGTCGCCCGACGGGGGCGGGAAACCGGAAGGAGAACTGCTGTCGGCCCTGGAAAAGCATTTCGGATCCTTTGAAGATTTTGTTGAAAAATTCTCCCAGGCTGCTGGTAGCCGCTTCGGCTCCGGATGGGCCTGGCTGATCGCCCGGGATGGCCGGTTGATGGTCACCGATACACCCAACCAGGACAATCCCCTGATGGATGTGGCTGAGGTCAGGGGCATGCCCCTGCTTGGCCTGGATGTCTGGGAGCATGCTTATTACCTCAATTACCAGAACCGCCGCGGGGATTACATCAAGGCTTTCTGGAACGTGGTGAACTGGGACTATATCTCGAAACGGTTTTCTAAATACATGTAAGGAATTCAGAATTACGCTGAAACTTCCACGCCCTTCCAGAATGCCACGTGATCTTTGATCTCGGTGGCTCCAGATTTGGGTTCGGGGTAAAACCAGGCGGCATCCCTGTTTTCTTCACCGTCGATGTTGATGGTATAGTAGGATGCCCGTCCTTTCCAGGGACAGGTCGTGTGGGTTTCGCTGGGCACCAGGTATTCCTGCCGGACACTTTCCGGGGGAAAATAGTGGTTTCCTTCCACAACAATGGTGTTGTCGCTTTCTGCAATAAGGGTATCGTTCCAAATAGCTTTCATCGTCTTGTTATTTATAACTTTTAAACAAAAAATACGCTTTTTGGTTTACAGGATCCTGTCATACCTTAAGAATTGAGACTGGCACTAATTTGGACGCGATATAACGCAAACCTGGCAAAAGCATTTTCAGCAGTCTCTGCTCTTGCGCCCAAAAGAAAAGCCATTGCCATTTTCTCAGGCTTTCCTGTGGGCGCTTTTGTTCGGGGTGTTGGATTTCTACCATTATTTGATGCTCTACGAGCATCTCCGTGGAAATTGGGTGGTCGTAGGCCACCTAATAATGGTAGAAGAAGTACTGAGAACCACAGAGAAATCGAAGACATGAGACTTTGAGATCAAGAGCTTAAGAGCCTAAAAGCTAAAGAGCAACAGCGCTGCAGCGACCCCGAGTACTCGGGGGAGCGAGCAACAATGAGCGAAGCGAATGAGATGCAGCGAGCGCAGGGAGTCCCGAAAAACAGCAAAGCAAGCTTTGCGTTGTTTTTCGGGACGGGAAACAGGCGAAGCCGAGTAGCAGTGCAGCGAACTACAATTTCACCCGGTTGAAGGACAAGGCCTTTATCATCCAGTTGGGCAGATTCTTACCGGGCTTTCGTTTTTGCAGGTTGATATACCAGCGCAGCTTCTTGATCAGGGGGATGCGGTGGGTTTCGACGAACTCGATGAGGGTTCCGTCGGGGTCCTCGACATAGGAGAAATGTCCGGCCGCTTCACCCATATCGAAAGTTTTCTGATACATCTTGTCTGCAGAAGAATCCACCTTGAAGGGAAAACCGTTGGATTCACATTCCTTCTTGAGTTGTTTCATGCCGGTGACATCATAACACAGATGGATGAATCCCAGGTCGCCCCAGAACCGGTTTTCGAATATCCTGCGGGGATTCCTGTCCTTCACCTGTATCAGCTCCATCTGGCTGGGACCGAACAAGCGGCTGAAGGAGCCCCGCCAGTGACGGCTGTGTTTGAGCAGCACCCGGCGCATGGTGCGGTCGCCGCCGGAAAGGTCCCTGAGATCATCAAACACTCCTTCTTCATCATAGACCACCTCGTCATAGCCCAGAATGTTGGAGTAAAGAATCCTGGAACGCTGTATGTCGGTAACGCCGATGATGGCTCCGTAGATGGCCCCCGTGGGTTTTTTTTCATTTTTGAACCAGCCGTTGCCTTCCACCATCTGGAAAAGGTTATTGAAGGGGTCGCGGACGAAGAAATATTCCTTTCCCCTGGGATCGGTCCGCAGCTCGCCCGGCCGGGTTCCTTTTTCTTTAAAGAAACTATGGGTTTCGCGGACGTCTTTACACTTGATCTTGGCCATATTGATGCCCAGGTCGCCTATATGCATTTCAACACTGGGTGCGCTGGGCTTGCGCTTGGTATACTGCCAGATTTCCAGTCCTCCTCCTCCTTGCAGGTTCATCGCCAGGGCGGCGTGCCTTTCCTGCGGAACCCCCCCGGTATATTTGAACATCAGGTTGGCCTTGGCTTTTTCTTCGAATATCCGCACGTCGGTCCCAAAATGATCCTTGTACCAGCGCCACGCTTCCTTCAGGTTGCTGACACCAATACCCATTTGCTGAATGCCGCTGATGATCTTTTCTCTGAATTCCTGTTTTTTCATTGCTAATTAAAACGCAATACTGAAATTATCATTATACCGGTGATAGCTTTGAAGCCAGCTTATAGTATAAAAATGGTAAAAACCTACGCAAAAATACCATAATTCTCTCTTTTCTGGCGATCAAAACTTCCTTTTTATTGTGCCTGACCGCCCTGATAATTTCGCGGGCCGTTCGATCCACCGGTATTCCTCCCGACTGGCCATGGTCCATGACGCCGTGTTTTTCCCCGTTTTTGTTCAGGGCATTGATGGATATATCGGTATGGATCCTGCCGGCAATGACGATGGTGATCCCGATACGGGTCCCGGCCAGCTCGGCCCGCAGGGTGTCGAAAAAGCCCTGAAGGGCATGTTTGGATGCTGAATAGGCCGATCGCAGCGGAAAACCGAACTTACCCACCACGGAAGAGGTAACCACAATATGGCCATGATTGTTTGCCAGCATCCAGGGCAGTACTTTTTTTGTCAGGCTGACGGAACCGAAAAAATTGATCTCCATGATCCGCCGGTCCACTTCCAGCGAGGTTTCGGCAGTGCGAGAGCGCTGACTGACCCCGCCATTGTTGAACAAGATATCAACCCGGCCGAATTTTTCCTTGACCTCCGCCGCTGCTTTTTCAAGGGAAGCCTCATCGGCCAGGTCCAGGGGGAGCACCGTGCAGTGTTCCGGCCGGCCGCTTTCTTTTTTTAACTTTTCCAGTTCATCCCGGTTGCGGGAGGAGAGAATGATCCGGGCTCCCTGCTCCAGGCAAGCTTTGGCCAGTGCTCTGCCTATCCCTGAGGAGGCACCGGTGATCCATACGATTTGATCCTTGAATTTCAAAACCACTGCAGATTTTACGGGTACCTGTGTTTCTGAACAATGCGGTCCAGGCTACCGCAAATTTCAGTATAAAGCTCGTTAATTATTTTTATCCGGGGGTCCTTCTTCCAGCGCAGAAAAGTATGCCTCCACTTGGAACGCGCTTTCTTGAACCAGGTATAAGCATCAAAAGTGATCAGCCCGGCAGCGGGCACAACAACCAACAGGCTGAGCCCGATCCACCAGGGATCTATCAGGATCATCCCCAGGATGGTCGTCAGCAGGTAATAGGGTGCAAAGACGATGATGCCCAATACAATTTTAAAGGAAGTGACAAACTGGGGATCCTTTACTTCGCGGGTCATGCGGATGGGGAGCATATAGGGAATGATGTTTCCCAATAAGCCCGCCAGGTATATGGGCAAACCCAGAAGAAGAACAAGGCTCTCCAGCAACAGGACCGGAGCATGGAACTTTTCACGCGGTACCATCCAGAGGCGGAAATCCATATCTTCCACAAGCTCTTTTAATTCAGTAAACTGAAGCTTCATCTCTTTCAGGGTACGCGGATCGGATTCCAGCTCCAGGTCGAGCAAACGGATCATCTCCTTGTCGGTCAGGAATTTATCGTACAGGGACCTCCCCCTGATCTTCATCTCTTTTCGCATCATATCGTTGCAGAGTGTTCGCAGTCCCATGTATAGCTCATAGAACTCATCTGTATCGATATGGATGGTGATCCGCTTCATCTCCTCCCGGAGATGGTTCCGGAACCGGTTGACGGTTACGGGCTGGTTTTCCAGGTAATCCCTGTAATAATCCAGAACGTCGATGGCAGGACCATAAATAACGAGAACCCTGGATCTGAAATTTAAGTAATGGCTGTAGTCTATTCCCACCGGGACGATCTTGACCGTATCCCTGGTGCCTGCCTGCTCTTGTGCCTTAAAGGCAATACGGAAGATGCCCTTGACCAGGGGCCGGATCCTGCGAATCCCGGCATGACTGCCTTCAGGCATGATGGCGATGCCGTGTTCGCGACTTAAAACCCCGAGCAGGGTCCGGAAGATCTCTTCATTTTTCCTGACCCCTTCCGCCCCGTCACGGATCCTGTAAATGGGCATGATCTTCAGGAAGCGCAGCATCCTGGCCTGCCAGGTGACCTTGAAGATGTCGGCGCGGGCCAGGAAAACAATTTGGGGCCACCCGACATTGATCGCAACGGCCAGGGCATCCATCAAGGCAGATTGATGGTTGAGGGCAAAGATGAGGGGATGCCCGAAGGGGATCTTTTCCTTGCCGATCACCTGCAATTTCTTATAGAAAAAAATATTAAATGCAGGACGGGCCAGCAGGCTACGGACCAGTTCATATCCCAGGGATCGCTTATCAATATGATCCTTGTTCCCTTTCATACTGTTTGCATTAGATCTTTTCGTCCTTTATGGGGATGTGGGAGTAAAACAGGGCCAGTGCCAGTCCGGCCAAAATGTGCCAGATTCCCCACCAGGCAGTTATAAAAGCCATGCCCCCGATATTCAGATCGACCGGAAATATTTTGGGATTGAACAGCAGGACCAGTCCCAGCCCCGAATTCTGAATACCCGTTTCAATGGACACCGTCCTTCGGTCCCTTTGCGGCCGTCTGAAGACCCGCGCGAAAAAGTAGCCTGCCGACAGGGCCAGGGCATTGTGCAGGAGCACCAGGATGAAAATATACTTTATATGGGCCAGGAAATGCTGGTAGTTATTGGAGAAGGCCAACACCACGATACCGAAAAAGATCAGGATGGACAGGAACTTGATGGGCCTGACGATCTTTTCCGTGAGTTTTGGAAAGCGCCAGTTGAAGAGCATGCCCAGGACCAGGGGAATGCCCAGCAGGATGAAGACCGTTTGAAAAACCTGCATCACGTCGATCTCCAGGGGCCGGACCAGCTGTCCGGCATCCAGCCGGCTGTATATTTCGGTGAACATACCACCCCAGAAGGCAAAGTTCAGGGGGGTAAGCAGGATCGCCATCAGGGTGGCAATGGCCGTAAGGGTTACCGACAAGGCAATGTTGCCACGGGCCAGGGAGGAAATGAAGTTGGAGATGTTTCCCCCCGGGCAGGAAGCCACCAGGATCATACCCAGCCCGATGGTCGGGGTAATAGAACCACGCATGCTCAGGGCAAAGAGGAAGGTGAGAAAGGGAAGCAGGAAAAACTGGCTGATGAAGCCAAGGATGGTGGACCCTGGATTCAGCACTACCTTTTTGAAGTGGGAGAATTTGATCTGAAGGGCCACCCCGAACATGATGAAGGCCAGGGTGATATTCAGGGTAAATAAGCCCTCCTGTGAAAAGTTCAGCCTGATCTCATCGAGGGTCTGCAGGTGTTCAAGCATAGCAGAACGGTTGGGTCATAAAAAAAAAGCCTGATATCCAGGGATAAACAGACTGTATTTCTCCAATGACTTTGATCCCGTGGCAAGATAAGAAAAAATCCCTCCTTTATTAACAATTAATTTAAACCTATTTTTTACATCTTTGATGAAGAATAAATTGAAACATAATGAAAGAATTGTTCCGGGAAATTAAACCTTATGATCTTACCGGTAACTTTTTCAGAACCATCAACGAAGACTGGATGCTGATCACTGCCGGCAAAGCGGATCATTTTAATACCATGACCGCCAGCTGGGGTACCCTGGGTATCTTCTGGAATAAGAAGATAGCCATTTGCTTTATCCGCCCCCAGCGCTATACTTTTGAATTTGCAGAACGCTATGCCTGGTATACCCTCAGTTTTTTTCCGGAAGGGTACAGGGATGTACTGAACTTCTGCGGAACCCGGTCGGGGAGGGATCACGACAAGGTCAGGGAGACCGGTCTGAAACCCATGGAAACCCCGGCAGGAAACGTTATCTTCGAGCAGGCCCGGCTTGCCCTGGAGTGCAGGATCCTGTACAGCGATTACCTTAAACCGGAAAGCTTTCATATAAAAGAACTTATCCCTGAAAACTATCCCAGGAAAGATTTTCATAAGTTTTACATCGGGGAGATCGAACATGTTTACCTCAGATAATGGACCGTTGGACGGCATACCTTGAGGCGCCGGTCGGCTGGCTGGAGATCAGCGGCGGTGAGGGTGCGGAAGAAATCCTGTTCCTGGAACAACCGCCTTCAGACACGAAGTCTGCCCAGGATACCCTGCCACAACAGATCATTCTTGAATTAAAAGAATATTTTGAAGGAGAACGAAAAGTTTTCCGGATGCCTGTAACCATTTACGGAAGCCAGTTCCAGCAGGAAGTTTGCCAGGCCCTGCGCAGCATATCCCACGGGGAGACCCTGAGCTACCGGGAACTGGCCCGGATGGTCGGGGGCAGCAATTATGTCCGGGCGGTAGCGGCCGCCTGCGCCCGCAATCCCCTGCCCATTGTGGTACCCTGCCACCGGGTTGTCGGAACGGACGGATCACTCACCGGTTATGCAGGCGGACTGGAAAGAAAAGAATGGCTGCTGAAGCACGAAGCGAGGAATTCAGGGAAAAACTATCAGGGGAAACTTTTTTGAAACTCGAATTTAGAATTCATCTTCATTACCATTCGATTAATTACCTGCCTAATTAACAAGAATTTCTTAACTTGAATCTCCAAAGGATCCGGAATGAAACGATATATTTTCATTTTGATTCTGATAATGCCGGAGTTGTCGTGCCTCGGACAACATACCGACATCGACTCCCTGATCATGGCGATCTTCGATTCCACCAAGGTGATTTATGCCGATACCTCCCGGGAATTCTCCCATGATTCCGCGAAGACCTGGGACCTGGGCGGGATGATCTCGGTGAACGTGGCCCAGGCCGCTTTCAGCAACTGGAGCAAGGGAGGGGATAACTCGGTGGCCGGGAACGGTATGTTCAATCTCTATACGGTTTATCAGAAGGAAAAGACTTTCTGGATCAATTCCCTCGATCTGAACCTGGGATGGATATGGACCGAGGGGGAGAAGGCAACCAAGAACGAGGACCGTGTAGAGTTGCTTTCCAAATACGGGCGGATGACCGGTCAGGAGAACTGGTTCCTGAGCGGTCTGCTGAACGGCAAGACCCAGCTGCTGCCCGGGAAATACAGCGGGGCCGATACCTCCTTTAAATTTTCGAGCTTCATGAACCCGGCCTATGTCTTCCTTTCGGCTGGGGCCGAATACAAGCCCGAAAAGAACATCTCCCTGCTCATATCACCGGCTACCGGCAGGATGACCGTGATCATCGATGAAGAGATCGCCGGACTGGGGGATTTCATCGATATAGGACGGTCGATCAACGAGTATGTGCAGCTCGATCTGGGGGGACTCATAAAATTGAACATGAAAGGGGAGCTGTTTAAAAATTTCCTTTACCGCAACAAGCTGGACCTGTTTACGGCCTATACCCGGAAACCCTACCGTTTCGTGGTGGATGTGGACTGGGAGTTGCGCCTGACCTACAAATTTTCCAAATACTTCGCTGCCAATCTGCAAACCCACCTGGTCTACAACGAAGACGTCGACCTTCCCGGCACCGATTCGAAAGTGCAGTTCAGGGAAATATTGGGAGCGGGCTTTACGTACTCGTTTGAATAAGGGATGCAGAAAGGCAGGGAATTCAGCCTGCTTACCGGTCAGGCAGGCGTAATTCGCAATGGATCTGTGGGGATCGGGTGTGGGTGTGAAAAGCCAAAGAGCTAAAGAGCTTAAGGGCAGAAGAGCATAAAGCGGAAACACAGCAGAAACCTATGCCTGGTTCCATTCCAAATTTCTCCCCATCTTTGCTCAATGTTAAAGTTTATTACAATGAAGAAGTATAGCTTTTTCTTATTTCTGCTGTTTATAATAGCAACAGCATCTGCCCAGGAAGAACCGGAAACACCCGACTCCCTGAAAACATGGAAATATGGCGGATTAATCAACCTGAGCCTCAGCCAGGTCGGTTTGTCCGATACCTGGATGGCCGGGGGTGCAAGCTCGGTATCCGGCAACGGTTCGCTGAACCTGTTTCTGAATTACAAAGAGGACAAACGTCAATGGCAAAACACTCTGGAGCTTGGGTACGGGTTGATACGACAGGAGTTGGTGGAGGATAAGTACCAGACCCGCAAGACGGACGACAAGTTTGATTTTGCCTCCAAATATGGGCGGAAGGCATCAAAAAACTGGTTTTATTCCGCCCTGTTGAATTTCAAGACCCAGTTTACCGACGGCTATGATTATCCGAATGATTCGGTATACATCTCCCGATTTCTTTCACCGGCTTACCTGAACTTTTCCATCGGTATGGATTACAACCCCAACGAGGTGATAACGGTATTTATATCCCCGCTCTCGTATAAATTGACCGTGGTAAGTGACAAACGCCTTTCCGATGATGGGACCTATGGCGTGGAACCAGGGAACAAGTCCAGGTCCGAGGCCGGTGCCAGCATGTCTGCCGTTTTTAAGAAGGACCTCATGGAGAATGTCAATTTGAGATCGAAGCTGGAGCTTTTTACCAATTATAAGGATAAACTGGGTGAGGTGGATTTGAACTGGGAAGTCCTGCTGAGTATGAAGATCAACGAGTACCTTTCAGCCAATGCCAATTTTCAGCTTATCTACGACGAAGACATGATCCCGGATATTCAGTGGAAGGAAGTCATTGGGGTAGGATTCAGCTATAAATTTTAATTCAGAATTCAGAATCACTACTGTCCGGGTAAATCGCAAGATAACTAAATGATT
>CAYQQR010000074.1:0-8574 GCA_964420035.1 uncultured Bacteroidaceae bacterium
CGTAAATATTTGTTTTTATCTTAGAATACCGTCAGGCAGGCTGAATCCTGAATTCCTACCCGGTTCCCTTCCGGTCCCGTCCCCAGTGGGGGTCTTTGGTTTCTTTCTTGGTGACATCCACAACGCTTTCCATAGGCACCGTATGCTTGGTGCCGTTCATCAGCCCTTCGCTTTCATCCAGCCTGGGGTCGTCCAGTTCAACGGTCACGGTGAACTCATCGGCATAGACGAACTTGGTCTGGTACTGCTCCCCGTCGATCTCTATAACCAGCTTATCTCCGGGTAATAACTGGGGTATGAGTATTTTCAGTTCTTCAAGGTCCATGTTTTATGGTTTTTGGATTCAATGTACTAACAGGGGAAATGGTAAAAATGTTTAGGGGTTTAGACGTGGAGGTGTGGAGGTTGTAACTGAAAAAAACAGATGTTATTCTCCTCTCTCAATCTCGATCCCCCCTACAAGCCGTCGTGCTTCCATAAGGGCTTCTGCTCTGATGGTATACTCCGTGGGATAAAGAATTTTAAGGCTTGCCTCCTTCACAGAATCCACATTCTTGCTTTTTTCAATCAACATCCTGGCTTTTCGGGCCCTCTCTTTCACCTCGGGATCACCGGTTTCAAGAAGTTTATCCGCCTTTTCCATGATCAAGGCTTGCTGAACAGAAAGGATCTTCTGCAATGTTTCTGCCGAATTGGTCTCCAGCCGGTCATGGTCCACTCCACCTACCAGCATCTCAGCAGTCAGCAGGTTCTCAAAACAAAATCTGTAATTGAAAGGATGGATGATGTGGGGTGCATCCGGAAGTGTAGGGGGCCATTGACCGTCTGAATTGTAGGAGTTTGTGAGATGGTACCAGACCTTCTCTTTTGTGGATTCGTCCAGTCCGGAGTCGGATGCTGTCAGTTTTTCCCTTACCAGATCCTGCCACGGCCTGAGCAGGTGGGCAAACGGAGTGGAAGCCCAGAAAGATGCCTTTGCACCGTGCCAGGCTGCATCATCATTAAAGTATAGTATACCTGGAAGCGGCTCCAAATTCTGACAGGCTTCATCAAAATTAATGAATCCGCCCATTTTCTCACATGAAGACACCAGACGGATCAGTTTTTCTTTGGATTCGGGGGTCGCTTCAAAAACGTTGTCCGGTTTATTCTGGTATTTCAGGCGGAACCATCCATTGGTACCTATATACTCCGCATCATCGGCAAAGATGATCAGGGCTCCTCCTGGTTCTTCCGGTTTCTGAGCGGAATATTTTTTTATCAGATCCATGGTAGCATCAAAGGTATATCCCTCCATTCCCATAAAGTAACGTACTGCAAACTGTGCCACCCGGTCTGTTCTTAAGAACATGCGAAGCTTCCCTTCTTCAATACCGTGAATCTTTCTGAACGGAAAATGGATCGCTTTTTCGTCTCCCGGCAGATCATAGTGGAACCCAAAATTGTAGAATGCCGGTTTGTCGGTATGTTCCTTTTCATAGATCTCGGGCCGGTTGGGTTTTCCATCGGGTCCGGTCGACCTGCTATAGGCCTCAAAATCACCGATCATATTTTTGTAACCACATTCAACTGCCTGTTCGGGTACATAGGCACGCCACCCACACTCAGGGTTCCAGAAGCTCTTCGGTTGCATGCCAAGGTATTTACGATAAATATCATTGGAAAACTTAATGGACCATATGCCGTCCTCCTTCGGAAAATTCGGCAGCATGGGATGGGCATAGGGTGATCCCATGAACTCACACTGACCCCGTTCTATGGCATCCCTGAGTTTTTCAAGAACATCGGGTGTAATCATCGCCATTTGCTCTATGGTATACCCGGAAGCTTCAAAAACATACGGGACATCCCTGAAATAATCCCGCATAGTGTCAAAAATAAGCTCATAGGATGACCGGATAACAAATTCATATTTTTCCGGAACCAGATAAGCGTAGCTAAGGTTAGCGTGAAAAATGGTAAGGTATTTCATTCTGTTCAATTTTTTTTCCAGGGAAACAGTGACCATATCTTCTTGCTAAATCGTCATCACTCCTTTTCCCCTGAACGATAATTTAATCAGTTAAAAATTATATACAACACGAGCATAACAGCAATCAGCAATCCCCAGGCCCATTTCACCACCGGTGCAACTTTTATATGACTCCTGTAGGTTTCTTTCAGTGTGGGCATACCGGAAACCTTTCCTTCAGAAGGCATCATAACGGAAAGAAAGATCATCATGGCAGTGAGGCCCATGAAGATTAAAAATGAAAGGAACAAAAAGTGCGGCCAGAAATCCGCTCTGGGAAACTGGTTCAGGAAACAGACCCCGATTCCCAGACTAATGATCGTCCCGGCGACCAACACAATATTGGCTGCTTTAGAAGTAGCTTTTCTCCACAAAGCACCTACCAAAAATACGGTCGTGATCGGAGGTGCCAGAAACCCAAGTATGGCCTGGAAAAAACTGAACAGGTCCATATCCCTCATATTGGCTATTGCCAGTGCTAACAAAACGGAGATAACGGCACCGGCCAGAGTGGTCAGTCTTCCTTTAAAGATTATCTCCTTCTGTGTAGCATGGGGTTTCACGCGCTTTACATAGATATCCAGCATCAGTAATGTACTCAGTGAATTCAATGCCGATGCAATGGTACTGATCAGTGCTGCCATCAGTACGGTAACAATTAGACCGATCATACCCGGTGGCAGAAGATTGCTGACCATGGTCATGTATGCTTCGGTCGGGTCAACCAGTGCAGGAAAGAGGAACAGGCAGATCATTCCGGGAACGATAAACAGCGGAACATCCAGGATCTTCAGCCAGGCTGTAAAGTTCGCTCCCAACTGTCCCTGCTCCAGGCTTTTTGCCCCCAGCACCGATTGCACCATGCTCTGGTCGGTGCACCAGAACCATACCCCCATCACAGGATATCCCAATACGATTGCAAACCAGGGATATTCCGGATTGTCGGCCGGAAGAAACAGTTTCCAATAGTGTTCCTCTACCCCCGAGATCAGGTTGCCAATCCCACCCAATTCGGCAATACCTGCAATGGTAAGTATTGAAGAAGCGATGATCAGCAAAGACATTTGAAAGATATTGGTATTGGCCACGGTTTTAAGTCCGCCACTAACGGTAAAAAATGCCGATATCGCCACCAGTGAGGTCATTGAAAACCATAAGGGCCAGTTCATGATCTGGCTGACCAGAAGCCCCCCTGCATATAGTGTCATCCCGAGCCAGGATACAAGAATGGTTACGATGAAATACCAGGTCAGCAATTCTCTTGTCGTATCATTGAAACGCTTCCCGACAAACTCCGGCAAGGTACTGATCTTCATACGAAGGTAATGCGGACTGAAAACGACAGCCAGCAAAAAAATGAACACAAAGGCATACCAGGAAAAATTTCCGCCAACGATTCCCGTAGTGTATCCAATACTTGCAGAAGCAATAAGCATGGAGGGCCCCACATTCGTTCCCCACATAGTGAATCCTATACTGGGCCACCCAAGTGAATGCTGGGCAAGAAACAGATGTTCATTTTTTTGACGTTTTCTGAAACTGATCCATGAACCTAAAGCGACCAAAACCACAACGTACAGGATCATCACCGTAAAATCCAGTGATGTGAGTTGTTTATAAATATCCATTATATTTTAATTGTAACATTCCCCTATACAGGTCAAACCGAACCATACAATGCCAATATATTTTCCACGGGTGTATTGGATTGAAGGTTGTGACAGGGTCCGATAATCAAACCGGTTCCGTCGTTACCCAAAGTACCCGTCAAGTGCCGTACTTCTTTACGGATATCTTCCGGATTTCCACGCGGTAAGGTTTTCTGGTTATCCACGGCACTGTGAAAGCAAACATCCTTTCCATAGTTCTTCTTTAGCTCCTTCAGATCCCAATTCCCGCAAATCCATTGAATGGGATTCAGTACATCGATCCCCATCTTTATCAGCTTGGGAATCAATAACCTGCAATCACCGTCATTGTGATGAAAAACCTTAATATCATATGATTTTGCCAGGTCTATCCCGCGTTGCATGGGCGATCGATAAAAATCCTCAAAAATCTCGATACCCGATATTAATCCGGTCTGTGCCCCCCAGTCGTCCGTTACCTGTGTGAAACCGATCTTATCCCCGGCAGTCCTGAAGCAACGTTCATGGTACTCCACGAAGAAGTCTGTGATCTTCCTGATCAGGACCTCCGAAAATTCCGGCATCATCAGCGGATCCAGCAGATTCAGTTCCAGGCCCCTGAGATACTGATGAAAGGTAAACACTGCATGATAGCCGCAAGAGACGGCCCTGTCCCCACATTGCTCAATGATGGCAGGAAGCGCATCATAATCATAGTCGTCGGGATCAGGCCAGGGAAAATCTTCCAGTGCCTGTATGCTTGTTGCACTGCTAAGAGGAAAATCAACCTGCTCCCGATAGATCCCTGGTCCGTAATTGACATCCTTGTATCCGAATCCCCATTCCGTGTAATAGATCCCTTTTTTAGTTACACGTTTTCCCCCTTTGTATGGCGGTCTGACATCTATAATTCCATCCACTCCCAGTTTGTCCCAGAGCAAAAGCAATGCTTCCACGCTCCGGGAAAGGTAACCGCCCAACATACCATGGACGTCCTTCATATCTCCTTTTCCTGTTGTGATCCCGAAATAATCAAATAGTTTTTCCTGTACTTCAACGGTAGCCCACATATCCGTGGGTATTTTATCTACCGGTTGGTGATTTACTGCTGCCAGTATTCGCTCTTTACGCGTCATCTGAGCTTTGCTATACAATAATGTTCGATGGAAATTTCTCCATTATCCGTTTAATGGAGTCTTCCCGCTCATCAGTCAGAATGGCCAACACTCCTTTTGTGCCAACTTTTTTTATCAGTGGTTCAACCTCCTCTGCCCGGGCATAGACCTGTACCGATTTATCGGCATCGAGGATCTTCCGGATCAGGTCTGTCCACCGGTCCAGTGACTCATGCCCGGCTCCCGGTTGCCATTGAATGGCCTTCAGTTTAGGGATATCCAAAAGAAAATCCAGATGAGGAATCATACCGATACCATCCAGGTGAAAAAAGGGATATTCAATGGATTCCACAAAGTCCCGGATATGGGGAAGACAGAATTCCTCGAATTGTTCGGGGGCCAACATGTATGCTGTGTCTTCCTGAATGGTAAATGAAGTTCCCGGGGTCCATATTCCGGGCCAACTGATACTCCCCTTGTTCCCGCTCTTATCGAGAATGGAATTCAGCTTATGAAACACTTCGATCCAGTCATTCTTAAAATGGCTCATTGCCCTGTGCACCAAGTCGGGCTTTAACAGCAGATCCGTAAGAAAATTCTCCGTACCATAGAGCCCGGCTAAAAGGTCGGCCATCCCCATGAATGCAAAAAGACTCACCATGTGATGATTCTCTGCCAGCTCCGCGGATCTCTCCAGCAATTGGATTATGGTCTTCCATGCTGTGTTCTCAGGATCTATACAGAGATCCAACACCTGTTCAATTGACTGATAACCAGGATCGGCCCAGATGGTCACCTCATCTTTGTAAATCGGCTCCGATCCGTAAACACATGCAAGGGCGCTTGATCCATAGTCTACATAATGAAAAGGAACTGCCATTCCAAAGTAGTTGGTATGATCCATAATCTTCATTTGCCTGTCGATCACGAAATCCACATCGGTCCAGAATTGTTTGAGGTTTTCAGCCTGTGGTAATGCAGCAGGATCTATATTCAGGTGACTGGCGATCAGGCAGGGATCTTCCTGGTCTTCCCTGTTCCACCAAGCTTCTAATGCAGGGTGAATTTTATCTATTCTTGTATGCAGGTCGATAGTATTGTACGTGTTTATTATCGAATTTTTTTCATTTCACCACACCATTCTCATAATCATGGATCCGTTCCATGGGAACCCAGATCGCACCTTCTTCTGCACCCGGAGGCCCTTGCAGGAGGCTTTTCATCAACGCATCCCATTCGGTAATACGGTTGCTTGATGCGGCATATCTGCTGTTCATGACATCTTCATCCAGATCTTCCGGAACGGTAATGATCATGACCAGCCTGTTTCCATACCGGTATATTTTGATCTTTTGTATGCCGCTATACCGGGCCGCGTGAACCACTTCCGGCCATACACCCTCTGCACTATGGAGATACTCGTATTCTTCGATGACTTCATCCTCATTCCTGAGTTCAGCCGTCATAACGATATTCCTGGTTTTAACCGGTGATCGATCTCCCGCTTCAAATATCGTTTCCAGATAACGGTATTCCGGCTCCAGGCCGGCACGATCCACGATCTCCCGTGCCCCTTCCTGATGCAGGTAATGATAGTCGTTGTCCACCACTACTTTTCCGGTGGCGTGGAAGTTATACCTTCTGAAGCCGGAAGCTTCAATGAGATTTTCCTTCAGTACAAAAGGTCGTTCATCAGTCCCGCCCGAAGCTTCATCAAGATATATTCCTATCACAGGTGCATTGTCAGACCATTCCGAACGCCTGATCCCGTAAATGTGATTTCCCTCGATCGTGGTACCCGGTTGCAAGGAGAGGGTGTATATCCCTGCCCCGTCGGCCAGCATGTTCATAACTCCGGATATCTTGTTGTAGGCGATCCTGTTGTCCCTCATAGCATTGGGAGCCGGGGTCCATCCATACCCCACACCGATACCGGAATAAGGAACATCCCGTATGACATTGTGCTCGATCTTTAATCCGGCAGGATAACCGGCAACAATGGCATTGGTCCCGTAGTAATCACGCCCGGTCCTGAAAATTACATTATTGGATATAACATCGTTCGTACAGATCTCACGTGTATCATCCGGATTATACGGCACGTGAGATTCCGTCTCCTCATTCCGCGTGAATTTTCCCACCGATATTCCGTTTCCGGCAATTTCACTGATCACATTGCCCGTTACCCGGCAACTGTTTGTGCCGTACTCCAGGTCAATACCGGTAGCACCCAGGTGACTGAAAGTATTCCTGTGGAAACAGATATTTTCGGAATTCATTATGGTAACTGCAGCCGGAGGCCTGCCAATGTACTGATTGTTAATGATGTCGGCATTTATGTTATACTGGCCGGATTGCATATTCAGGTACCCGTGTTCACCCGGGTAGGTCCAGGTAGTGTGAGTAAAAGTGATCCCCTGAAAGGTGATATTACGGACAGGGCGGTCAGGAGTTCCCTTTATCAGTATAAGTGTTTCGGTACGGGGAAAAATAACACGGACATATTTCATATCCTCTTTCGCACGTGGTTTATAGTACAACGTATTGGCGAAACGATCAAGGTACCACTCTCCGGGTTCATCCAAAAATTCATAGGCATTTTCGAAATGAAAAACCTGATCATTCTCTTTTTTCGGATAAGGCCTGGGAAAAAGTATTTCACGTTCCTCATCCTGTATGGTTACAAATGCATCAATACCTCCTGTGGTGCCGCGCAATGAAAATGATTTAAGCCGCAAATAGCTTTCAGCCCAGGAATGCTGAAGCACCATTTCCACATTCTGAAAATTATTCCATCGGGAGATCTGATCTCCATGGATGATAATCTTCTTATCAGCCAGGTCCCATGCCTTCAGCCGGTAATAATCTCCGCAATTGGGTTGCCGGGAACGGGTCGCCCTTTGGTCATTTA
Source organism: uncultured Bacteroidaceae bacterium (assembly GCA_964420035.1). Lineage (GTDB taxonomy): Bacteria > Bacteroidota > Bacteroidia > Bacteroidales > SM23-62 > CAYQQR01. The sequence continues at coordinate 7,666 of CAYQQR010000074.1, forward strand.
CATACAGCTGTCTGAAATCCAGTATATTAACCGGTGCCTTCCATATACCGTTCTTATGATGCTCCCATCCTGTGATCCGGACACCCCCGCTAATCACGGGTTTTTCATCACCATAAGCCTGGATATAAATCCGGCATTTTTTCTTTCCTGAATGACCTGTATCAAAAACTACAGGTTCCGCGACCGGATAGATCCCTCCCCGCATATAGATATGGATATCTTCATCCGCATCACCGCAGGTTTTCCGCATAACATCCGCAGCTCTCCGGAGGGTTTTGAATGGTTCTTCCTTCGTTCCCGGATTCGTGTCTTTCCCAAATGGGGAAACAAAATAATCGGTGCCGGATTGTGCATGGATGGTGGCAGAAACCAATAAAACTGCACAAACAATGATCAGCCGCTTCATAAATAAATATTGGATTTCAATAATGCCCTTAACTTTCCAAGCAGAAGTATCTTATATAATTCTAACAAGTGTTCAAAGGAAGGTCAAGCTTTACTGACGCATGATCAGTTTTTTCTCGGTGATTTCATTTGTTCTTATATGAATAAGATAGGGTCCTTTTTCAAGGCCCGAACCGTTTATGGGAACCAAGACCGGTCCCGCGGGTAAACGTTTATTCATAATATGTAAAACCTTACTTCCCCTGATATCATACAGGTCGATCTCTACTTTTGTCGCTTTTTCCAGCTCAATACGTAAAACTGTTTTATCGGTAAACGGTACCGGGGCTACATTGATCCCGAATGCTTTATCATGGTATTCAGACATACCGGTCAGATTCCTGAATGTTGCAGTTACTGATTTCTCATCATCCACCAGTATGGTTACCGGATTGTCCTCTCCGGTCACGTCCCCGCTCCAGCCGTCAAATTCCCATCCGGACGCCGGGCTGGCCAGCAGCACAA
>CAYQQR010000075.1:0-8307 GCA_964420035.1 uncultured Bacteroidaceae bacterium
AAAAAAAAGAGGGTACCCGAATTACCGGAAACCCTCTTCAGTGAGAGCAGTCCCTGGGAGGGCTGAGCGTTAAGAAATGCTCCTGTGGAGCATTTTAGCGAAGAGCCAGGCTGCAGGGCTGGGCGGGCTGGCAGGGGTTCGATTCCCCGGGGATGAATTCAAAAAAAAAGAGGGTACCCGAATTACCGGAAACCCTCTTCAGTGAGAGCAGTCCCTAGGGGAATCGAACCCCTGTTACCAGGATGAAAACCTGGCGTCCTAACCACTAGACGAAGGGACCAGCATGATAAAAAACAACACATTCCGTGTTTGGAGGTGCAAATATAATTGAAATCTTGAATGCTGTAAAAAAATCATCTAAATTTTTCAGCTCAGTCATCACTTTTAATGCTCATGAAAAACAGGAAAATATATGTCACGGCTCCCTGGGAAATTGAGTTCCGGGAAGAGGAATTCACAGGAAAAATCACTGATCCAATTGATATCATTGTCCGGAATATGTACTCTCACCTGAGTGCCGGAACGGAGATGGCCTGTGTTGCCGGTCTTGAAGACTGGTTTCCCCTGCCCAATACCCCGGGTTATACCGCCGTGGGAAGGATCATCGAGAAAGGGTCATCGGTAAAACATGTGGATACCGGCGACATGGTGTTCACCTTCGGACCCCATTCGGAATACTTCAAAGTCAATACCCTGGACCGGTGGCACGGGGTGTGTGTGAAAGTACCCGACGGACTGGAACCCGAGATGGCTGCTTTTACCCATATGGGGGGTATTGCCATGACTTCCCTCAGGAAATCCTCTATTGAACTTGGCGACAGGGTGGTGGTGAGCGGGATGGGGACCATCGGTAACTTCGCGGCCCAGTTTGCCCAACTGCAGGGGGCCGAAGTGCTGGCCCTGGACATTATCGACAGCCGTTTGGACATAGCGGAAAGCTGCGGAATATTTAAAACGGTAAACTCAAAAAGGGAAGATATAGGGAAAACCGTAGAAGAATTTACCGAAGGAAAGAAAGTCAGCACCTGGATCGATGCAACCGGTGTTTCGGCTGTTATCCATGATGCCGTGAACCATATTGCCGTAAACGGAGAATTGATATTGCTCGGAAGTCCGCGGCAATCTTTCGAAACGGATATCACACCCCTGCTGAGGAAGATACACCTCGTGGATAACATCCGCCTGAAAGGGGCCCTGGAATTTCTGTATCCGACACGTCAAACTGATTTTCAAAAACATTCCATTGAACGGAATTCGAGGATCATTATGGAACTCATGAAGAAGCAAAAGCTTGCTGTAAGTCCGCTGTATTCCCATAAACTCAATCCGGCTGAAGCCGGGGATGCATACCTGGGCCTGCGGGATAAGCCTGAAAAATTTATCGGCGTTGTTTTTGATTGGACCACCTAAAACAGAGAACCGAGAACCGAGAACCGAGAACCGAGAACAATAACCACATAACCATGAAAAACTTATCATTTCTGGTAATCATCCTAATATTGCTCGGAGCGTGTAATTCCGAGAAAACTAAAACCGAAACGGATTACGACTTCAGCGAGAACCGGGGAAACGAATCCCTGCTGGCGATCAATGCTTCACAGTACGGGGTAAAATATCCTGAAACCTTTGTACTGCAACAGAACCGCCGGGGCTTGCGGATCGAGTATTGCATCGACCGCAGCGCCCTGCAACTCTGGATCTCCCCACAGGCCGGCAAGGATTTTACCTACCGGCTCCGGAACTGGTCGAACCGGGATAACCATACCCGTGTCTTCCGTCGGATCATAGTTCCCGGATTAAGATTCACGGAGTTCGATTCCTGCGATTATGATCCCTTTCACAGCAAATTGTTTTACAAAAACAATGTCTTGCACATAGCACAGGTCTATGATAAACCCATCGTTCTTCTGTGGTTTGATCAGGGCGGGAAGGTAAACCTGAAAAGCGGGGGTGGGGATAAGGAATTATCGCGTGATGACAGGACCCTGGCGGTCATTCATACCGACAGGGGTAAAAAATTCGAATATGCCGCCGTGATAGGGGAGGGTGCCGGAACGTTCCAGCACCAGCTGGTACTGGATGAGTTCCGGAGCATTCATGCACGGGCCCATCTTGATCCGGGGCAGGTCCTGGCTATCGGGGCGGAATTCCCTGGGGAGGGAGTACTTGAATTTACCCGCACGGCTATTAAACCCGGAAAGGAAGCGATATTGCGGTCAAATGAAGAAAAAATTACAGGGGACCTGTATTACGGGCAGTTTCAGCTCAGGGACCGGCCCGAAATGCAGAAACTCCTGGATATCAACCGCAGGATAGCGCTGTCGCTCCATGATTACAAAGGTTTTATGCGGTCAACCAACCAGTACATTTATTACCTGCTCTGGTTCCGGGACGGCGGCATGAATACCAGTCATATGGCTTACAGCGGCTGGACCAGGCCGGCGAGAGAACATTGTTACCTGGCCCTGGAGAATCCGAACATCAGCTATGAAGATCCGCCCGGGGAGTTTTATGGTCAGCTGATGGCCGGACCCATCACCAAGTGGGAGGAGGACGGGTTGTTCTATGTGGTGTGGCCCACATTTTCCCATTGGGCCCAGACCGGGGACGATGCCCTGTTGACCGGTGAACACATGAACACCCTGGACGAGGCCAATGACTGGCTGGAAGATTACATCTACGATGAAAAGCAAGGTTTGCTGGGGAGGTATCATTACTGCGAAACGCCCCTTACCGGAAGCCGGGGGGATGGCTATGACAATGCAACCGGTGCACCCACCTGGAAATGGAACTCCAAATATAAGGATACCACCATCATACGGGCCTACGATCTGTATATCAATGCTTTGCAATACGGAAATTACATGATGCTGGCCGCCATGCAAGGCGGTAACAAAGCCCAGAAATATATTGATAAAGCCAATGCCCTGGAAAAGGGAATGATGCGTTTTTATGAGATGGTGCCACTTCCTTCCTACGGTGATCTGATCACCGAAGATGGCAGGGTGATGAAGGCAGAGCCCTATGGCATGGACCGGTGGGATTACCTCTGGGCCCTTTCGCTGCCGCCTTTTTACCCCAATATGCCCGAATATTATTACCATGCGCGGGAACAACTTTTCAGGGACATGCGGGATGATCCCACGGGTTATTTCATCTGTTGCTATGCAGCGGTTCTGACCAGCATGGACCCGGAACTGCATTCGGAAGACAGCATACTGGCCGCCCTGGACTATCTCGTGCCCCAGAGCGTGGAACCCGGGAAATACCTGCCCATGCCCTATACCATACCCGAGCTGATCAACGTGGCGGACGGCCATCCCTTCCATGATGTCCGGCCCCTGGTCTATTCCATTGCTCCCTGGCTCTCGGCCGTGACCAATCTAGGACTCAGAAGAATGCCCTTCGGGATTGCCGTCAGGGGAACAAAGCATCTTGAAGTTATCAGCAATTACAGATATCTTGATGGAGAAGTGGATGTGTTCTTTGAGGGTACGGGCAGGATTAAGGAAGTGCTGGTGAATGGACAAAAGCTTAAGGGATCATGGCAGATCCCCGACCAATGGCTCCGGGAAGATGAAAATAAAGTTGTGGTCCGCATGGCCACGGAAGCAGAACATGAGGATCTGTTAATCGGCTCTACGGTCAGGCTCGGGCAAATAGAACAGACCACCGATGGCACGCTGGGGCATATACGGGCCCACGGCAAGAACATCCTGACTTTTAAGAACCTGGATTCGAAAGTAAGCATTATGGATGAAAATGGCGCTGCGGTTGAGTTGACGCTGCAGCAGATGCGGGAGTATACTTATGTTGAGTTTGATGGAATCGGGCGGTATAGTTTCTTAGTAGGAAGCAGGAAGTAATTGGGATTCAGCCTGCCTGACGGCAGTCAGGGATTCAGAATGTTTAACAGGTCCAATCCATCGAAATGGCCTGAACTCATAAACAGGTAATTTACCGGGTCTTTGAGTCTGTTTTTCAATGCGACTTTCAGAGAATCCAGGTTGGTAAAGATTTGAATATCCCGGCCAAAAGAAGTTTTTACTTCCGCGGTTGACAAAGCAGGAAGTTGTTTTTTTTCGACGGTCTGCGGGTTGAAGTATACGATTTTCCTGTCCGCTTTATCCATGCTTCCCCGGTATTGCGGGAGGAATTCTTTGTTCAATGAACTGAAGGTATGCAGTTCCAGGCAGGCAATGACCGGTATTTCCGGATTTCTTTCCTTTACCGCTCCAATACTGGCCCGCACCTTGGAGGGAGCGTGGGCAAAATCTTTAAAGACCCTGATCCCATTCCGGTCATGGATCATTTCCAGTCTGCGGCCTGCTCCGTGAAATGTGGCAATGGCCCTGTAGAAATCCGGTTCGCCAAGGCCCAGTTCCCTGCAAACCATACGGGCCGCATTCAGGTTTTGCATGTTGTGCCGGCCGAAGACCTGAACGGGAATTTCTTCCTGATCACCCAACAGGATGAATTGCTCCTTTTCTACCCGGTATGGATGCGCCGGATAGGGAACCATTCTTATTTCCGGTTGGATATCCCGGATCAGTTCCCGAATGACAGGATCGTTTTCATCAAAGAACAGTATACCATCTTTTTCAATCAGCCGGATAAATTTACGAAACTGATCCAGGTAATTCTCGCGGCTGGGAAATACGTTCATATGATCCCAGGCGATCCCTGAGATCACCGCTATACGCGGGTGGTAAAGGTGAAACTTGGGCCGGGGGTCCAGGGGCGAGGTCAGGTATTCGTCGCCTTCGAATACAGCTACTGAGGCTACCTGATCAAATCCCACCATGGTTTCAAATCCTTCCACCCGGGAACCTGCCATATAATCGAAACGATGACCCGCAACCCTGAGTACGTGCATAATCATGGCGGTTATGGTTGTCTTGCCATGGCTCCCACCGATAACCACCCGGGTTTTGTTGCGGGTACGTTCATAGAGAAATTCGGGGAAACTGAAGATCTTGAGATTCAGTTTCCGGGCCCTTTCCAGTTCGGGATTGTCACCGCGGGCATGCATCCCCAGAATGACCGCATCCAGTTCCGGTGTGATCCTGTCCGGAAACCATCCGGCCTTTTCGGGCAGCAGGCCGTGCTTTGTCAGCCTGGAACGGGAAGGGTCGAGGATCTCGTCATCCGAACCGCGCACCCGGTGACCTTCTTTTTTAAGGGCAATGGCCAGGTTGTGCATCACCGCTCCCCCGATGGCTATGAAGTGGATTCTCATATTGGAGTTACTAAATTAATTAAATTCCGGGGTGGAGTATTAAAGATTCAGAGACTGTAGCAATGGTACCAAACGGTGCTAAAAGGTTCCAAACGATTACAAAATTTGTTGTTCAGGACCGTTTAGAACCGTTCAGCACCCTATTTGATAATTCAACAAGAGCAGAATACTTGCGTATTAACTTTTATCTTTGGAGAAAAACTGGATTTATGGAGATTCACACGGTTCCCAACTTCAATTTCAAACTCGACGGGGGTGCCATGTTTGGCATTGTCCCCAAGGTATTATGGCAAAAGCAATATCCTGCAGATGAAAACAACCTGGTGAATGTGGCCACGCGCAGCTTGCTGGTGATCGACGGTGACAGGAAGATCCTTTTTGACACCGGGATCGGTGACAAACAGGATCCCAAATTTTTGGGGTATTATTTCCTGAACGGGGAAGACAGCCTTGAAACTTCATTATCCCGGCTCGGCCTGGAAATGAAGGACATCACCGATGTGTTTCACACCCATTTTCATTTTGATCACTGCGGAGGGAGTATTATTCAAACAAAAGATGGTAAGCTGGTTACGGCTTTTTCGAACGCCACTTATTGGGTTAGTGAAGAACAGTGGCATTGGGCCAATAATCCGAACAAGCTGGAAGCGGCTTCTTTCCTGCCTGAAAATATCCTGCCGATGAAAGAGTCGGGTCAGCTCGAATTTTACAAGCACGAGCAGGAACTTACCCCAAATGTGCAGGTGCGGCTTTATGACGGACATACCCAGGGACAGGGGATAGTTTTTATGCACTATGGGGGCCGGATGCTGGTGAACAGTTCGGACCTTATCCCGGGAACCCCCAACATTTCCATGTCCTGGGTATCGGGTTACGACACCCGGCCCCTGATCTCACTGCAGGAAAAGGAAGCCTTTTTAAAGGAAGCTTTTGAAAATGAATACACCCTGTTCTTTTACCACGACCTGTATACTGAATGCTGCAATCTGGAAATGACCAAGAAAGGGATCCGGGCCGGAAAGAAATTCAAACTCAAGGAATTTGTCCAATAAAATCAGTAATATCTTAAGATCAGAGTATACACTGAGAAAAACAGAGGACCACAGAGTATTAATTAATTCCGGTCTCTGTGGTTCTCAATTTTACTCTGTGCCACTCTGTGACCAAATTAAGCACCTGGTAAATTGAAGTAAGTTCAGTCTTTTACACACCGAAATCCGGTATGCGACAGGCCGGTATCCGGACTGGATTTCATGCGGGCGGCTACCCGGTAGCCTGAACAATAGCTGTCGTTACAAAGAAATGAACCTCCGCGGGTAACTTTTTTAGGAACGGTAGGTTCCATTGGATCATAACTGTCGGCAGGACCCCGCGGATTGACCGCCACCCCTTGTGCTTCCAGAGTGGCATAGTAATCGTGCCGGTACCAGTCGCTGCACCATTCCCAAACATTTCCGGCCATATCATACAATCCGTGAGCATTGGGTTCGTAGGTGCCCACCGGGGCCAATCCGTAAAACCCATCCCGTTCGGCATTGTAATTCGGGAACTGGCCCTGCCAGGTATTGGCTTTGATGTCTTTTTCATCTATGGGTTCATTGCCCCATGGATATACCTTATTTTCCAGTCCGCCCCGGGCAGCGAATTCCCATTCCGCTTCTGTAGGTAATCTTTTACCGGCCCACTCGCAATAGGCTACAGCATCTTCCCAGGCTACATGAACAACCGGGTAATTATCCATACCCTGGATGTCGGAACCCGGGCCCCGGGGATGCCTCCAGTCGGCACCCTGAACCCATCGCCACCACCGCGCGGCATTGTCCAGGGGAACCGGATGATCAGGAGGACTGAAAACCAGGGAAGAAGGTTGTAAAAGGCTATCAACGGGTTTGGGGGTACCCGGGGGAAGTTGCTTTTTCATTTCCTCCCAATCGATGGGGCGTTCCGCTATGGTTACATATCCCGTGGCTTCGATGAATTCCCTGAATTCTGCATTGGTTGTTTCGCGGGCATCCATCCAGAAGCCACTCACTCTGACTTCATGTTTGGGATACTCATCCGGCCTTGCCTGATCATTGTCCGCTCCCATCATGTAGTTACTACCCGGGATCCATACCATGCCTTCATAGAGAGAACTATCTATATCCGTTGGTACAGCTTCTCCGGCATTCATATCAATACGGCCGGGCAGGGAAGAAGAACACGAAGCCAGGGAATCCTCCATGGCTTTACTAGCAGAAGGATCTTTTTCCCGGCCTCCGGAACAAGCCCCGAGCAAGAGGCTGAAACCAACACCTAAAGCAATACTCCACAGTCTCATAGCCATCGAAATTTTTTCAAAGATACAAGGCTTGGCTTCAAATCAAAGTTTAATGCCCGTGAAATCAACTTTTCTGGTATGAAACTTGTATTATATACGTAATTTTGAAAGGAGACTGAAAGATGAAAAAGTCAGCAGTTATATTTTTCGTTTTGCTTATCAGTATTTCGGCATACGCGCAGGTTGTGATCAATCCTGACCCGGATACCAGGAGAGCGCGGGAAGAAATGACGAAGAAAGAACAAAAAGAACTGGATCGGGCCATCCGGGCGGAAATTACAGATACCATAATAGATCTGCACCGCTTCGTTCTGGAAGCCAATTATATCGGTGATAAATATGGAAATCGTATACCGGTATCTCCCATGTTGAATTTCATTATTGTTGATTCCACGGAAGCAGTGATGCAGTTTGGGAATTCCATGGGGCCGGGTATAAACGGTGTAGGAGGTATTACATTCGAGGGTCGTGTGACCAGTTATGAGGTTAAGAAGAAAGAGAGAAAGAAATATACCGGTTACACCCTTACCTTAGGTATAATGACCTCCACGGGCGCCTTCGATGTGTTCCTTTTTGCTGGTTCTGATGGCAGGGCTGACGCCACGATCTCCGATAACCGCGGAAACAAGCTCCGGTATTATGGCGATATAATTCCTTTCGGGGCATCCCGGACGTATAAGGGAAGAACAGTATACTAGTATAACATTCTTTAAATAACATATCATATAGTTGTAAATTCCTCCATCTT
>CAYQQR010000076.1:0-7985 GCA_964420035.1 uncultured Bacteroidaceae bacterium
GCTTTTTCCACAGGGCCGTACGGATCCCCTGCCAGAGCCCGGGACGCGGCTCCACGCGGAATTCAGCGAACTGATCCCTGAACAGCTCTTCTATGTTCTTTTTCGGGCTCATCTTCCGGTTGTGACTATGTTTTTTTGCTCTTCCTTTCCTGTTTCAATGCTTCCAGCTTCCCGCGGATCAGGGCCTTGGCGCGGGAGTACTGCGACTTGGAAGTGTTGATATCCACCTCCAGCATGGCCGCGATCTCCTTGTGCTTGTAACCCTCCACGGCGTAAAGGTTGAACACCATCCGGTAGCCGTCGGGCAGGCTCTCGATCACGTGCAGCAGCTCCTCGCGGGTGAATTCGGTCTCCCCGAAATCCCTTCCCTCCACGTCGGTCTCCCGTATCTCCGTCACATCCTGGTGGTACTGATGCTTCAGGTTCCGGTGATAATGGGTGATCGCCGTGTTGATCATGATCCGCTTCATCCAGTTTATGAAAGAACCTTTTCCGGTAAAATCCTGAATGTTCAGATAGATCTTCAGGAATCCCTCCTGGAGGATGTCCTCAGCTTCCTCCCTGCTGGTTGAATACCGCTTGCACACGCCCAGAAGCAAAGAGGAGAACTTGTGGAACAAAAGCTTCTGGGCCTTGCGGTCGTTCTTGCAACATCTCCGGATTATTTCCTGCTCATCCAGCATTTTCACGCTCATAGCTTATGACCTAAAGCTAAAAAAAATGGTTGCATGTTGTGATTGTTAATACGGGAATTTTTTTAAAAGGATTAGATGAAAGGGGGTTATCTAACACAGCCTGCGGCATACGAACAATCCGATGGTCTACGACCACCCAAGAATAAACGAATTTCCACGGAGATGCTCGTAGAGCATCAAATATATGGTAGAAATCCACCACCCCGAACAAAAGTGCCCAGAGGAAAGCCTGAGAAAATGGCAACGGCTTTTCTTTTGGGCGCAAGAGCAGAGACTTTTGAAAATGCTTTTATCAGGTTTTCTGCCTGTTGCGTACACAAAACACCACCTCCACCTTCGGTCCTTTCTATTATCCAGCATTTTATTGTTCTTTTTCCTCTCCCCCCGGCCCCCTCTCCACCGTGTGGAGAGGGGGAGATAAATTGATTATCAATTAATTACGAATTCCCCTCCTTTCCAGGGAGGGGTACTTTTCGTGTCAGCAAAAAGGGGGGTGGTTGAATTCATTCTGAATCTCTGAATGCCGTCAGGTAGGCTGAGTTGATTTACCTGACAAATAATTTATACAGCACCGGCACCACCACCAATGTCAAAAACGTCGAGACCAGCAATCCCCCGATGATGGTCCAGCCCATGGGGGCCCACATGGTGCCGCCGCGGAGGGTGAGGGGGAGCAATCCCCCGATGGTGGTCAGGGTGGTCAGGATGATGGGCCGGAAGCGGACCTCCCCGGCTTCGGCCAGGGCCTCCGGTATGCTCTTGCCCTCCCGGCGGAGGGCATTGGTGTAATCCACCAGGATGATGGAGTTGTTCACCACGATGCCGATCAGTGAGATGAAACCGATAAAAGCCGTAAAGGAAAAGGTATAGCCGGTAATGAACAGGGCCAGGGTGGAGCCGATCACCGCCAGGGGCAGGGCGGAAAAGATGATCAGGGGCTGGACAAAGGACCGGAACTGCAGTACCAGCACGGCCAGGATGGCCAGGACGGCGATGATGCCGGCCCGGGTCATGCCTCCGAAGCTTTCCTCCCGGCTTTCCAGCTCGCCGGTATACTTGTATTCATAACCTTCCGGCCAGGGATACGCGTCGAAGCGGGCCCCCAGGGACTCTATGACATCATCGAGCACCACCCCCTTCTCCAGGTCGCCCGTGATGGTAGCGGCCCGGTCGAGGTTGTAATGGGCGATCACCCCCGGTGCCGATTTCATCTCCACCGCGGCCAGTTGCTTCAGGGGGATCTGCCGGCCGCTCATGCTGCTCACGTGGATCCTGTCGAAATCCTCCACCCGGATCTGCTCGTAGAAGGGCAGGCGCATCACGATATCGTATTCCTCCCCTTCGCTGTCGCGGTAGCCCGAGACCCTCATCCCGTTGATGGCCGTACGGATGGTCCGGTCGATATTCACCACCGGCACCCCGTACATGCCGGCCTTGTCCCGGTTGATCCTGAAAAACAGGTCGGTGCTGTTCCGCCCCAGCTCGTTCCCGATGTTCACCACCCCGGGCTGCCGGCGGACGAAGACTTCCAGGTCGTCGGCGATCCGCTTGAGCCGGTCCAGGTCCGTTCCCGTGATCTTGACGGTCAGGGGCGCCTCGATGGGGGCCCCCTGTTCAAATTCCTTGATGTTGATCCTGGCCCCGGGGTACTCCCTGAAAATCTTCCTCAGGCGGGCGATCACCGTGTCGAACCGCCTCACTTCATATTCTTCCAGCTCCACGTAGATCTCGGCAAAGTTCCGCTCGTACTGCTTGGGGAAGGTATTATAATAGATGCGGGGGTTCCCGTGACCCACGTTGGTGGCGTAATGCCGCAGGCCGGGCAGGGTATCCAGCACCGACTCCACGTAGCGGGCAATGCTGTCGGCCCGGTCGATGCTGGCATTCTCCGGCGCATGAACGCGCACCAGGAACTGGGGCTTCTCGGCCTTGGGGAAGAAGCTCACCCCCACCCGGGTGAAGAGAAACCCGGCACCGGCCAGGGCCAACAGGGCAAAAAAGACGACCAGCCAGGGCCTGGTCAAAGCATAGTGCAGGGTGTTCCGGTAGGGCCCTTCGATGAGGCCGTTCACCAGCTTTTTGAAACCCCGTTCTTTTTTTTCTTCCTTGGGTTTGGGTTTTAAAAATACCCGTGCCAGATAGGGGGTCAGGGTCAGGGCCAGGAGGAGGGAGGCTAAGAGGGTGAAGATCACCGTCACGGGCAGGCTCTGGATAAACTTCCCGGCTTTATCGGGCATCATGATGATTGGGATAAAAGCCAGCATGGTGGTGGCCGTGGCGCTGACGATGGGCCAGCCCAGCTGGGAGGCCCCGTGGATGGAGGCATCCCTTTTCCGGAGGCCCGACTTGATGAAACGTTCAATGTTCTCGACGATCACGATGGAATTGTCGACCAGCAGACCCAGGGCGATGACCAGGGCGGCGATAGAGATCTGCTGCAGGCCGAAGCCGGCCAGGTCCACGAAGCTCAGACCGAGGATAATGCTGAAGGGAATGGCCAGGATCACCAGGATGGAGGCCCGGGTGCCCAGGGTGAGGATGACGAGCAGGCCCACCAGGATGATCCCCTGCAGCAGGTTGTTCAGAAAGCCGTTAATGCGCCGGTCCACGCTCCCGGTCTGGTCAAACACCCGGTACAGCTCTATATCCGTATCCAGTTCTTCTTCGTATGCTGCCAGGCTCTCGTTCACTCCGTCCATCACATCAAAAATGTTGTAGCCTTCCTTTTGCTTCACGGTGATGAAGACGGCCCGCCGCTGGTTTACCCGTGCCTTGTAGGCGATGTCCTCATAGTCGAAATGCACGGTGGCGATGTCGCGCAGGTAGACCAGGCGGCCCTCATAGGAGCTCACCACCGTTTCTTCTATTTGCCTTAGAGATGAATAGCTGCCGCTGGACTTGATGTTGAAGTTCTTGCCCGAGATCTTCACCGACCCTCCCGGGATGTTGGCATTGTTGGATTGTATGGCCTGTTCCACCCGGTCGACGGGAATGTTCATCCGGGCCATCTTCTCGGGGTCCAGGGACACCCGGACCTCCTGTTCGGGGATGGCGTAACTTTCCACCAGACGGACGCCCGGCAGTTTCTCCAGTCTTTTCCTGATCTCCCCGGCCCTCCGGTCCAGTCTCCTGTAGGAAGCATCCCGCGAGAGCAGGGCCAGCTGGAGGATCACCACATCGGTGGAGGACCATTCGAGGATCTCCGGACCGATGATGCCGTCGGGCAGCTCGTCGCGTATATTGGTCACCTGCCGCACCACCTCGCCGAACTTGTCCCCGGCATCGGTGTTGAAGGTGAACTCCACGGATACATTGGCGATCCCGTCCCGCATCTTGGCGGTCATCACCTTGATGTCGTCCAGCTCGTTGATGGCCTCTTCAATGGGATCCACCACCAGCTCTTCCAGGTCCACCGGGTTGCTGCCCGGGTAGACGACGATCACCGAGGCCCCGGGGATGTTCATGGGCGGATCCTCGGTGCGGGGCATGGTGAGGAAAGAGCTGATGCCCATGGTCAGGAGGAGGGCAAAGACCACGATGGTGAACTGGTGGTTGTCGATGGCTAATTTCGGCAGCTTCATGATGGCATTCCTCTTGTTGGATTAATGATCGATGATTTACTGAACGATCCGGATGGTGCTGTTACGCTTGATGTATTCGCCCCCTTCAATGATGACGGGATCACCCGGCTGCAATCCGTCCCTTAGGTACACCCCCTGGTCGGTGATCCGGTGGATGGTCACCTCGTGTCTTTCTGCAATACTGTCGCGGGCGACATACACCATGCCCTTTTCTTCCGAGCCTTCGATGATGGCTTCCACCGGGAGGAACAGGAAGCTGTCCCGCGTGGCCGGGTAGATCTCGGCGCGGGCCACGAAACCCGGGGCCAGTTTACCGGGGGTATCGTCCAGCAGGACCTCCACTTCATAGGTGCCGGTGTAGGGGTCGGCGGCGCTGACCAGCTCGGTGACCCTTCCGGAGAAGCTTTGCCCGTTATAGGCATCGAACTGAAGGGAGGCTGAGTCGCTCGGGTTGAGCCGGATAAAATCCGCATCGGTCACGTTCAGCCGGACGATCCAGTCGTTGTCAAGTGAGCCGAACAAAAACAGGGGCATGCCGGCACGGACCATCTCGTTCTCCTCCTGGAGCTTCTTAAGGATCTTGCCCCTGGCGGGGGCACGTACCTCGGAGTACTCTTGGTTGAAAACGGCGATCTCGTAATCCGATTTGCGGACCTGCAGCAGGGTTCGGACGTCCTGGTATTGCTCCAGGGTCGCCACGCTGTCGCGGTAGAGGTTCTCTGCCCGGCTGAAGTCACGGCGCGCCTTTTCGTAGGCCAGCCTGGCCTGCCGCACCCTGGAGTCGATCTCGTCCATCTTGAGGCGGGCCAGGAGTTGTCCCTGATCCACCATCGCGCCCTCTTTTACCGGGATCTCATCGATGATGCCGCCGGTCTTGAAGCTGAGCAGCGACTCTTTCCGGGTGGCCAGTACCCCGCTCGACCGTACCGGTTCAGCATAGGGGCGCTTTTCAACAGTCCGGACCCTGACTTTTACTTCCAGGGGTTCGGTTTTGGGTGTTTGATTATTTTGGCAACTTAAGGCCAGTAGAACCAAAACCGATGAGAGAGGTAATTTTTTCATTTTTCATTTTTCTTTTATGCCACGTGTTACGGGTTTCGCGTATCCTGTAACTCGTAACGATCAATAATTTGGTATAGAACCAATCGATTTATCAAACTCCACCTTCTTTATCTGAAAGTCGTATGTACTGATGATATAATTGGTCTCGGAATCGGTAAGTGAATTCCTGGCATCGATGAATTCCAGCAGGTTCGCTGTGCCTTCCTCGTATTTTCGTTTGATCATCTTGAAGGCGCCGCGGGCGGATTGCACTTCATCTTCCGCGGCATTCACCCTGGCTGAGGCGGCTACCAGCTCGTGCCAGGTCCGGATCACTTCCAGTTCGATGGACTGGCGCAGTTCCTGTTTCCGGTCCTCGGCCATCTCCCTTTGGATAACAGCTTGTTGCACTTTGGCCCGGTTGGAGAAGCCCGTAAAGAGGTTCCAGCGCAGCACCAGGGAAGCCAGTACAAAATCATCCTCCCCGGTGAAGCGGTATTCTGTTCCCTGGAAACCATAGTCCACGGCTGCGGTCAAGGAGGGCAGCCGGCTGGCGTTGTTGAGGCGGATGTTCCGTTCTGCTACCTCGAGTCCGGCCTCGGCCCTCTCGAGTTCCTTGCGTTGGTTCACGGCATCCTGCCGGGCCATAGCAGGATCCAGGGTTGGCGGTTCCGTGGAGAAACCGCTGGTTTGGATGATGGGTTCATCCAGGCTGCGGTTCAACAGGAAATTTAAATAGGCCCGGGCCACGCGCACCCCTTTATCCGCTTCGGCCAGGGATTGTTCCACACGGCTCAGTTCGGTTTGGGAACGGTACACGGCATCGCGGGTGACTTTGTCGTTCTCAAAAAGCTTTTGGTTTACCCGCAGGTTCTCTTTCACCAGTTCCCGGGTGGATCCCAGGAGCTGTTTGATCTGTTCCGCCCTGAGATAATTGAAATAGGTGGTTTTGATCATGGCGACCAGTTCGGAGCGATAGGCGTCCAGGTCGGCACGCTGCACTTCCGTCATGCTTTCGCGGACCTGGTTGGCATAGATGATCCCCGGGTTGATGACGGGCTGGACCACGCTGACCTTGGTCTCGTGTTCCCTGGATCGCAAAAAGCTGAATTCCTCGTTCCCGATCTGCGGGAACCGGGTCGAGGCCGTCAGGGTGTTCAGGGTGCTGTAGACCGGGTTCAGCAGGTCGCCCACCGGGAACTCGATGATCCGGCCCCCGTCAGCGACGGAGTAGCGGGCGTTCAGGCTGACCTCAGGATAAAAGAGTCCGCGCGCCTCCCTGAGGGCCTGCATGCTTTTTTCATAGGAGCCCTGCTTTTGCTTCAGGGCCAGGTTGTTCTCCAGGCCCACGCGGACGTACTCGTCGATGACCTCATTCTGTGCCAGGAGGGGCAAGAAGAAGACGAGGCAAATACCGGTTATGATGATGCGTCTCATGGTTTTTCCTTGTTTAAAAGTCCGTTCGTCAGGATCTCAAAATGGGTTTTTAAAACCTGCTCCTCGGTCACCCCATACATCTCGTACACGTCGGCTTTCTTATGGGCCACGATCAGGATGCCGATCATCTGCGACCAGAGGGTGGAGGAGAGGATCTCCAGGGGGATGTCCTGCCGCAGCGACCGGTCCATGATTCCCTGGGCCACGCATTGTTCCACGATGGCCATGGGCGTCTCCTCCCGCATGTAGCGCTGGTATTGTTCCTGTCCGATGTTGGCCTTTTCAATGTCCACACTCTGGAAATGGAGGAAGGTCTGAAAGTGATCCGGGTATTCCCGGGCATAGCGGATGGTTTCTTCCCCGATGGCCAGCAGGTTCTCGTAACCCGTCCGTTCGGGGAGGATCACCGTGCGCATGCGTTGGTTCATCACGTCGGCCCCCCGCGCACAGATCGCAAATTGCAGGTCCTCCTTGGATTGAAAATACAGGTACAGGGTGCCTTTGCTGAGCTCGGCCTTCCCGGCCACCTCGTCCATGGTGGCGTGTTCGATACCTTGGGTAAAAAAGATCTGTTCGGCCGCGTCGATGATGTCGTTGCGCCGCTTCTCCTTTTCCCGCTCTTTTCTTTCTGCAGTTCCCATTAATTTAACGTTAGTTTAAAGTATGACTATCGGTCATTAATTTAACAAATGTCTAATAATATTTTGAATATTCCAATTATTTTGGAACGTTCCCTGGTTCCTGTGTTTCTATGTTCCTATGAACAGTAGGAAGTAGGAAGTAGGAAGTAGGAAGTAGATAGTCTGTGGTCGTTATGGCACCGTTGCTACCGTTGCTACCGTTATAGCATAAGAGCTGAAGAGCCTAAGAGTAAAAGAGCGGAAGAGCTGTCATGCAATTGTCATGCGATTGTTGCTGGCTTCTGGTCGCTTGTTTTTTTATGATTTCAACCACCCCACTTTTTGCTGGCGTAAAAAGTACCCCTCCTAAGAAAGGAGGGGAATTCGTAATTTATTAATAATCAGATTTTCTCCCCCTCTCTACACGGTGGAGAGGGGGCCGGGGGGAGAGGAAAAAAGAACAATGAAATGCCTCAATAGAAAGGGCCGGGGGGGAGGTGGTGTAGTCTGGGCGCAACATGCAGAAGTCTTTGCAATAGAGCGGAATAGAATTCAGGATGGCTATAGTTTAAAATAGCGTTTTATTTTGTATCTTTATAAGAAAAACCAGA
>CAYQQR010000077.1:0-7781 GCA_964420035.1 uncultured Bacteroidaceae bacterium
CTGGTTTTTCTTATAAAGATACAAAATAAAACGCTATTTTAAACTATAGCCTTTATATATTGAAATTCTTCAAAATTTTTCCGGTTTCACTAACCGATATTTCCCCCCCAAAAAGATAAACAAATAGGATCATTAATTCTTTATTCATGAATCCGGGTCCGGAATCAAATATTCTTATTCATTCTGAATCCCTGACTGCCATCAGGCAGGCTGAATCCTGAATTAATAAAAACTGGCCAGGATCCTGTAGATGTTTAACTTTTTAAAAACCAAAACAATGGAAACAACACTGAAACTGGGTCAGGAGACCCGCGAACTCACTTACGAGGAGCTTTGCACCACCCGGGGTGGTATTATTCCTGCCATTATTGCCGGTTTGGTCATTGCTGCCGGTGCAGAGATCATCAGAGACTGGGATAACTTCAAGAATGGTCTCATGGGTATACCGGAAGAGAAATAGCTTATCGCTATGGTATCACTTTAATATTTAACCAAAAAACAAACGACTATGAACTCAAATCTGAATGGTTCGCTAAGTCAGGCCGAACTTGCCGAAATCCATGGCGGAGGTTTCGCCTACGATTGCGGCAGGGTATGCCGGTATTTTGCCATTGCCCTCCTGAATGGCGGAGCCTGCTACGGTTTCGCTGTTGCCGATGAGGATTGGAAACAACACAGCAAGTAGTAACCTTTAAATCGAGCATTATGAAAATCAAGAGATTTCTCATTCGATTGGCGGTATTGCTGATCGCTGCGATCTTTTTCTTCCTGATCTTCAATGATTGGGATCAATTCAAAGCCGGATTTTTAGGTATGTAAGAAGATGATGAATTCAACAGAAAACAAGCTTCCCGTGCTCTCGCGAAAACACCTGCAGGTTCTTAACCATATTTCAAGGATACACAGGACCGGAATGTGGCTATACCTGTTCCTGCTGTTGTTTTTTGCAGGTTTTACGGTAAGCTTGTTTTTTGTTAAGGTCGATCCCGGGATCCGTGCCAGGGGTTATATCCGGCCCGTCTGTGAAAGAACCGAGATCAAAAGCCTGGCTCCCGCCAGGGTAAGCAAGATCATGGTATCCCCTGGTGACCAGGTCAGGAAAATGGATACCATCCTGCTTTTTGACCAGGACAAAAACCTGAATTCGCTGGAAAACCTGCAGCTTTTATGCAACAGGCTGATTGCTGAACAAAAAGATCTGAACATCCTGATCAGCAACAAGGAGCGGAAACTGAGCAGTGACCGATACTTCCTGGAATCCGAAGAATACAAGCGAAAGCTTTCCGGAAAGCAGAAAGAATTGCTCAGGGCACATCACGAATTAAAACGGATACAACCCTTGTATTTTGAGCAGTTGATCCCCGAAAAGGAATTCCAGGACCAGCAGTTTCGTGTGGCCATACTGGAAAACGAACTAAAGACCGCCAGTGCCCTCCAAATGGCTTCCTGGCAACGTGACCTGGAAACGGTGAAAACCAGAATGGTGGAGATCAGGGAACAAATGAGCGGCCTGGAAGAACAAAAGTTATTTCTCACCCTGACCGCACCGGTCTCAGGCACCATAGAAAGCCTGACAGTCTACGAAGGCACCCTGGTGAATACGGGTCAGGCCGTCTGTCAAATCAGTCCGGACACCACACTGATCGCGGAATGTTACCTCTCCCCGACAATCATAGGAAAAATCCGGAAAGGCATGAGTTGCAGATTCGCGGTGGATGCATACAACCATCATGAATGGGGAAGTCTGGATGGCCAGATCCAAGAGATCTCATCCGACATCCACATGACGGGGCAACAACCGTTTTACATTGTAAAATGCAGATTAAGCAAGGAACATCTTGAACTGAAGAACGGAACTCGTGCCGAGCTTAAAAAGGGTATGAGCATTGAATGCAGGTTTTTAGCCGGCAAGCATACCCTGTTTCAGTTGCTGCTGCAAAAATACGGGGATATCCTGAAACCCCGCCGCGAAAAAAGCTAACCGAATTCCCATGAAGAAAAACATTAAGGTCAGACAACTGGATCAAACGGATTGCGGCCCGGCCTGCCTGGCATCCATAGCAGCCTGGTATGGTCTGAAAATCCCTGTAAGTCGTTTGCGCTTGCAGGCATCCACCGGGTCCAAGGGAACGAATCTGCTGGGAATGATAGAAGCAGCCAGGACCATGGGCATGCAGGCGATGGCCGTCAGGACCGGTTTCAAAGAACTGGTAAAGCTGAATATACCTGTGATCCTGCACCTGAAATACCCTGACGGCTGGATGCATTTCGTGGTATTGTACAAATGCAAAGGGGACAGGATCAAAATAATGGATCCTGCCGACGGACAATTCTACTGTAAAAAACGCTCTGAGATAGAAAAGTTATGGTCGGGCATTTGCTTGCTGGTTCAGCCCGATGCAGATTTTGACAGGGAAATCCTGCAACAGTCCCCGTTTAAGAAATTCATGAACATTTTATTGCCCCACAGGAACATTCTGATCCAGGCTCTGTGGGGTGCAATGGCTTTCAGTTTACTGGGTCTCAGCGTTACGGTCTTTGTGCAAAATATCATTGACCGCGTATTGGGGGACGGAAATATTCATTTGCTGAATATTCTGGGTATGGCAATGGTCATTCTGCTGATCATCCGGATATTCATCGGATTTACAAAAGACCTGTACCTGCTGAAGGTGGGTCAAAAGATAGACAACCACCTGATCATGGGCTATCTGAATCGCCTGATCAGATTGCCCCAGAAATTTTTTGACTCAATGCAGACCGGGGAAATTGCTTCCCGGCTCTATGATGCCATCAAGATCAGGAGCTTTTTAAACCAGGTTTCTTTGGAATGGACCGTTAACGCAATGATGTTTACCGGTTCACTGTTGTTAATGTTGACCTTTTCCTGGAGATTATCAGTAATCGTTGTTGCGATGCTACCTGTCTTTTTACTGATCTATATTTTGTTTAACCGCTCCAACCGAAAGCACCTGAGAATACTCATGGAATCGGGAGCAGCTTTTGAGTCCCAGATATTACAGACGATACACGGCATCCGAACCATAAAACAATTTGATGTTTCCGACTGGCAGATGCAGAAATCATCAGGTAAATATACATCGGTCCTGCAGGAATCCTACCGGGTAGGGAAATCCCTGATCTTTACCAAGGTGGGTTGCACCTTTTTTGCGTCAATTCTTACCATAATCGTGTTATGGAAAGGTGCATTGCTGGTCATGGACCAAACCATAACCCCCGGTCAGCTCATTTCTTTTTATGCCTTGCTGGGATACCTGATCAGTCCCTTAACCAGCCTTATCCAACTGAACCGGAACTACCAGGATGCGATCATTGCCACCGACCGTCTCTTTCAGGTTATCGACCTTGATGCGGAAGAGAAATGTTCAGCCGGGCAGTATTTTGGCACACTAAAACCTTCTATTGAAATGAACAAGGTAGATTTCGGATATGGTGGACAACCTTTGCTATTCGAGAACCTCAACCTGAAGATCTATCCCGGGGAAACCATTGCCATCACCGGTGCAAGCGGTTCCGGCAAATCTTCCCTGGGGCACATCATTCAAAAAACCTACCCCATTGCAGAAGGCAGTGTTTCCATAGGAAAAGTAGATCTTAATTTGATCCCCTTAAAGATCCTTCGCGGGATGATCGGGGTGGTACCCCAGAAAATTGAACTCTTCCGCGGAAGCATCCTGGAGAATATCACCCTGTCGGAATACGGTGCGGATATCCAGAAAGTTCTATCCCTTTGCTATGCATTGGGTCTGGAAGAAAAACTGGGTCAATTGCCTGACGGGATCATGAGCCCGCTTGGGGAGACGGGTACAGGTTTATCCGGTGGGGAGATGCAAAGACTGGCCATTGCAAGGGCGCTGTACCGGGAACCCCGCATCCTTATTCTGGATGAGGCATTCTCTGCCCTTGATCGCGAATCCCTGGATAAATCCCTGGAACTGATCCGGGCATGGAAGACGGATCAGCGAACCCTGATCATAATTAACCACGACCTGGAGTATCTGAAGGAAATCGACAGGATATTCCAGGTAACCAAAGGATGCCTTGTCGCACAGGATGTATATAACAGGCATAATTAATGATGAATGAATATGATAACATTTAATTAACTTTGGCTTAATTTTCCCTTAAGTTCAGTTCAGGCTTATGAAGCGTTTCATTTTTCTTGGGCTCTACATCGTTTTCTGGATCCTGTCCTTTGCGCTCTTTCGAATACTGTTCCTCGGGATCAACACGGACGATTCGACCCGGATGGGCCTGAGCGATTGGTTGGGCTGTTTCATTCACGGTTTCAGGCTCGATCTTTCAACCTCATCCTATTACGTTCTTGGTGCAGTTATCATTTTGATCTTTACTGCTCCCTTTAAGTCCCGGTATACAAGCATTTCCATTTTGTATTACCATCTTTTTCTCTCATTCATAACCGGGCTCTTAGTGGTGATGGACCTGGAGATATACCGCTACTGGGGCTTTCGCCTGGATATCACACCCCTGATCTATTTAAAAACCCCTGGAGAAGCAGCAGCATCGGTCTCTCTTGGCGAAAGCCTGATCCTTGTTATTTCCTTGCTCATTCTGGGTTTTCTGCTTTACTGGTCCTTCAAACGGCTGATCTATCCCTGTCTGCAAAAACTAACGCCTGCTCTTTTATCCATTCCGGCGCTGCTCTTGGCCGGAGCATTACTTATCATCCCGGCCCGGGGAGGGATTGGGACCGTTCCCGTTAATCTGGGTTCGGCCTATTATCATCAGAATCAGTTCCTGAACCATGCAGCCATCAATGTGGTATGGAATACCGTATATTCCATTGCAGAAAAAAACAAACTGAACCAGGAATATGATCAAATGATCTCCAAAGATCAGGCCGATTCAATATTTACGGTTTATCATAAACAGAGAGGCAAAACGGAACAATGGGTGAAATACAGCAATCCCAACATCATACTGATCATACTCGAAAGTTTTTCAAACAAGATCATCGGCAGCCTGGACGGCGGGAAAGGGATCACCCCCTGCTTTGACAGCCTGGCCCGGCAGGGGATCCTGTTCAGTAACTTCCACGCTTCCGGGGACCGGTCAGACAAGGGACTGGTTTCAATATTCAGCGGATTTCCGGCGCAACCCAGAACCAGCATCATCAATTACCCGAGCAAAACACAAAATCTTCCTTTCCTTTATGAAGCTTTTAAAAAAGAAGGTTACCATACTTCCTGGTATTATGGAGGCAATATCGAATTTGCGAATTTCAATACCTACCTGACCAATCCATGGATGGACAAGCTTATTTCCATTGAGGATTTCGAAGAGGGGGCGAGAAACGTGAAATGGGGCGTTCATGACGAAGTGCTTTTTGAAAAAGTACTGAAAGACCTGGACCGGGAAAGACGGCCTTTTTTCCTGAGTCTGTTCACCCTGTCAAGCCATGAACCTTTCGAAGTGCCCATGCAGCCGAAATTTGACGGAGCCGGCCGTGATGACAGGTCAAGGAACGCCTTTTACTACACCGACAGTTGCCTGGGTTCCTTTATAAGGGAGCTGAAACAAAAACCATACTGGGACAGTACCTGGGTAATCGTCACGGCAGATCACGGCTCCCGCAGTCCGGGCAATACCGCGAACTATGAACTGGAAAAGTTCGGCATCCCCATGCTATGGTTGGGCGGTGCTATAAAACCGGATACCGCTGTAATAAGCAAAACCTGTGCTCAAAGCGATCTGCCTGCCATTATTCTCGGCCAGCTGGACATGGAGCATGATGCGTATCCTTACAGCAAGGATATTTTCAAAGATACGGTCTCCTGTTTTGCATTTTATGCTTTCAATAACGGATTCGGGATCGTCAATGACAGCAGTTACCTGATCTATGACCTGTCGGCGCGAAAGAAAATTGCAGGCCGGCTTACAGGGAATGAATTAACTTTGGGCAGTGCGCTCGTCCAAAAGATCTATGATGACTACCATGGAAAAGGAAGAAAATCCTCGCGATAAATCTTATCAGAAAGTCAGGGTCATACTGAATCCCATTACCGGCAAGCGAAACAAACAGAAATGGCTAAAAACCATAAAGGAACAATATCCTCAAGCCAGGATCATTCCCACGGAACATGCCGGTCATGCAAAACAGATAGCGGAGCGATCCACAACGGAAGACGATGGCTTATGGGTCGTCATTGGCGGGGACGGTACCGTCAATGAGCTTATCAATGGTTTTGAAAACGAGATACCGGCTTTGATGATATTACCGGGTGGTTCGGGCAATGGATTTGCCCGGCACCTGAATAAACTGAAAAAACAGGGGATCAATGAAATAAGAGCGGATGCGGGACAGCTCGATGATCAAAATTTCATCAACCTGGCCGGTACCGGATTCGACGCCAGGCTGGCATATCATTACGGAAAACTGAAAATACGCGGATTTCCGGCCTATGCCCTGGCATTTCTGGTGGCTTTATTCCGGCACAGGCCCTGCCATTATGAAATTAAAACAGATACGGAAGAATACCATTTAAGGGCTTACATGATCACACTGGCCAACGGATCGCAGTTTGGCTTCGGCACCCGGATCGCTCCGCGGGCCAGGATCGATGACGGATACCTCGACCTGGTCATTATCCGTAATTTTCCCCTGTTCATGGCTCCGCTCCTGCTAATACTGTCCTTTACCGGGGGGATCTCCCGGTCGAAATACATCCTTCATCAAAGGATCAGTCACGCAACTATTTTTTGCCCTGAAAGCATGCATGTTCACATGGACGGGGAATACCTCGGCAAAAAAAAGGAAATATTCGTTCGGGTAAGGGCAGGACAAGTTCCTATTGTTTTATAGCTTTATAAGCAACTAACATTATGTAATATGGAGCATCCTCCAGATAATCCCGAAAGCGTCCCTTTCCCGAATATTGCACAGATCTTCGGCATCCTGGGTATTTTTATCGGCACCACAATGATCGTGGCCTTTAGCCTTGTGATGATCGTTGTTTTCCAGAACATAGAAAAGATCCGGGATCCCGAAATGATCATGGATCATCTGCCGGGAATATTGTTCCTGGGATACATCATTCCCATGTTCCTGACCATTCTTTATGCCCGTTGGAGAAAAGGAGTTTTTGAAAAGGAAAGGCCTGTATTCAAATTTTCTCCCGAGCCCCTTCATTTTTACCTGGCAATAATTATCCTTACGGTCAGCTTTGCCATTGCCCTGGATCCTTTAAGCAGGCATGTCCCTTCACCGGAATGGCTGGAGGATCTGTTGCCTGCTTTTAAAAGCAGGGCGGTGCTGATGTTCCTCTTGATCGGCATTATCGGTCCCGTAATGGAAGAACTGCTGTTCAGGGGCATCATCCTGGACGGTTTACTGAAAAGATATGATCCCTGGTCGGCCATAATGATCAGCGCCTTATTCTTCGGGCTGATCCATTTAAACCTGATCCAGTTCATATTCGGCTTTGTTTTCGGTCTGCTGCTCGGATGGGTCTACTGGAAATCCCGTTCACTCGTACCCGCGATCATTATTCATGCACTGAACAATAGCTTAAGTTTTCTTTTGGGTTTCCGTTTCGGTGAAGAGATCCAATACCTTGGTGACCTGGTTGAAAGCCAAGGCCTCTACCTGGCAATCGCGGGGGGCAGCATCATTATTTTCCTCCTTATGCTGAGAACTGCAGTTAAATACTACCAGACGCGGGAACAACATTTAAGATAGTTTAACATGGCTATAGTTTAATTTTGCGTTGTTAATTGCATTAATTCTTCATACCATTGGT
>CAYQQR010000078.1:0-6993 GCA_964420035.1 uncultured Bacteroidaceae bacterium
GTCTCAACGTCTCAATGTCTCAATGTCTCATCGTCTCAGCGTCCCCACACCCTCATCCTGAATCCCTGCCTGCCGGCAAGGCAGGCGCAATCCGCGATTATCTCCTCAGACGCAACCTCTACAATCCATTTTTCATCTGCAAGTTAGTCTATGGTAATTAATTGTCCGCCAATTCGTAATTTCGTTCGTGGGCAAACTATGATCAATTGGTGGATCACCTGGAAAAAATTATAAAGGGATGCCTTGCTGGTAAGCGGGAATATCAGGAAAAACTGTACCGGGTTTTTTCAGGTAAGATGTACGGACTGTGCCTGAAATATGCCGGCAATGAAGATGATGCCAAAGATATAATGCAGGAAGGATTCATCAAGGTGTACACGAAACTGGGGCAATACAACCACAAGGGTTCTTTCGAGGGCTGGATCAGGCGGATCATGATCAATACCGCCCTGGAAAAGTACAGGAGCCAGCTGCACCTGCGAAAAGTGGATGAAGAATTGGCCGATCAAAAATCACCCCCGGATAACGATATCCTGGAAGAGATGGAAGCCCGGGAACTGATAAAACTGGTTCAGGAACTGCCGCCGAGATACCGCATGGTTTTTAACCTTTATGTGATCGACGGCTACTCCCACCGGGAGATCGGGGAAATGATGAACATCAGTGAAGGCACCTCAAAGTCCAATCTCTCCAGGGCCAGGACCATCCTGCAACAGAAACTGCTGACATTGTATAAGAACACGAGGCACGTCCGGACATGAAGGAGCATCAACAACATATGGACAAGGTTTTTAAAGAAAAACTGGCTGCTTACTCCGAGCAACCTCCGGCCGGGGTATGGGAGGGTATATCCGGTGCGATCTCAAGTACAGGCAGGAGAAAAAGTTTATTCATCTGGCTTGCAGCCGCTGCAGGTTTAACCGCACTTGCAGGCAGTATATTGCTGATTAACAGGGAAAGCGCCGATGAGGCCCTGATGCAGAAAAAAGTTTCAGAAGAAAGCAGCTTTGAGTTGAAAGAAGAAGCTCCTGCTGTTCAGGAAAAAGAAGTTTCTGACGGAATTAACGAACCTGAAGAATCTGCGCGACAAGATGCTGTTGCCGGGCTGTCCCCGGATGAGGAAACAGAAAATACCAATATCCAGATGGCTGATGTGACCGGGGAACAGGATATTGCAGAAAACAATACAATATATTTCGCGGAATTGATGCCGGTCGACTCACGCCGGTCTGCCGGGTTACCGACAGGATTCGATGCCGGACCTGCAAGCCGGCCCTATCTGGACGATGAAAAGCTCAGGTCGGGGAAACCGGTTATTGAAGAAAGCCAGGGCTTTGATGCAGAAGAAATCTTGAGATCAGATCGATCAGACCATTGGAGCTTCGGGACCCAGGCCGCGCCCCTGTATGCCTACCGCAACCTGGAAACGGGCAGTAAAGAGTCTTCTGTATTTACCTCCGATCCGGGCAGTTTGAACAATAACGAATCAGCCATACTCAGCTATTCAGGAGGCATCAATATCCAGTACCATACCAACCGGCGCCTCAGCCTGCAATCGGGTTTCTACTATTCCCGCATGGGCATGCGACTTGATTTCGAAGGCGTGGCGGCCAAGTATGAGGAATCTGTTCCGACTTTTGGCATATCTGAACCCGTCAACTCAACGGGAACCCTGAGTTATGATATGCAAACCGGATCCAACACGGAACTGGCCACATCCTGGCAGGAATACAACAATCAAACTCCGGGGACCATAGACAATGCAGGAGGAACGAGAGGTACTCCATCTTCCTGGGATCTTTTACAATACCTCGATTATTTCGAGATCCCCCTGGTTCTGAAATACAAAATGATCGATCGTAAAATCGGTTTATCGCTTTTCAGCGGAATTTCCTCACAAATACTTGTCGGTAACAATGTCTACCTTAATGACGGGGAACAACGTGAGAAAATTGGTGAAACGGAAGAGCTCAGGAACTTTAATTACAGCAGTATCCTTGGAGTGGGTCTGGAATACAGACTTAGTCACAACTGGACCATCAACCTGGAACCTTCCTTCAAATATTACCTGAACCCGGTCAACACGACCGGGATCTATAACTCCTATCCCTGGAATTTCGGCATATACACGGGGATCAGCTATACCATCCGCTAATTACAAAAGGCCCGTTCAAAGCTTAATTATTCCCTTTTTTTAGCTAATTTTACAAATTTGCCTTTTCAAAAATGGCAGAATATAATTACTTATATACCAATTAGTTATGAAGAATAAGTTCGGGATGGGCCAGCGATTTTTTTTACCCACCCTGGTCCTGATCAATATTGCCCTGATATTTATGGTATATGCGACCCGCGACAGGGAAAGCGACGTTGAGGCCATTCGTTCACCGGACAAAGGTTATAAAGTTTTGCCGGTTACGATCCCGCAGGCGATGATCTTTGCAGGAGAAGAAGTGCCTTTGGATAATTTTGATGTCCGGGAAGCCCTGGACCGGGAATTACTGATCAACACCTATTGGCAATCCCATACTGCATTGCTGCTGAAGCGGGCAAACCGGCATTTTCCGACCATTGTACCCATTTTGAAGGAACACGGTATACCGGAAGATATGAAATTCATCCCCGTGGCGGAATCGGATATTACCCATGCTACCTCCCCGGCCGGGGCCGTTGGGTTCTGGCAGTTCCTGAAAAGCACCGCCCGGGAATACGGTCTGGAGGTCAATGACGAGGTGGATGAACGTTACCATGTGGTCAAATCTACCGAAGCGGCCTGCAGGTTCCTGAAATCGGCCAGGGAGCGCTTTGGTTCATGGACCATGGCTGCTGCTGCATATAACATGGGAAGGAGTGGATTGCTCAGGCAGGTCGACCGCCAGAAGACGCTGAATTATTATGACCTTTTGTTGAATGCTGAAACCGGGAGATATGTCTACCGCCTCCTGGCCCTGAAGCTGATCATGGAGGATCCCGAAGCTTATGGTTTTATTTTTGACCAGGAAGATCTTTATCCCCGTATACCCACCTACCAGGTTACCGTGGACGGTTCAGTTAAGGATTTTGCTGAATTTGCAAGTCGCTACCACATCAATTATAAGATTTTGAAACGTTTTAATCCCTGGTTACGGGACAAACAACTGACCAACACAAAGGGGCAGACCTATTATATTGATATTCCGCACAATGGTTTCAGGGAGTTTGCAAAGCAGGATGATTAGGGAATAGAAGGATGAGCAAAAAAAAGCAAATAGAACAAAGCATACCCGATCCTGAAAGGTCCAATGGTATGATCCGTGTTTTGGGCGCACGGGAACATAACCTGCACAACATCGATGTGGAAATTCCCCGCAACCGGCTCACCGTGGTCACCGGACTCAGCGGTAGCGGCAAGTCCAGTCTGGCTTTCGATACCATTTATGCCGAAGGTCAGAGACGTTACATGGAAACCTTTTCAGCTTATGCCCGTCAGTTTCTGGGGAACATGGAACGGCCGGACGTGGACAAGATCACCGGTCTGAGCCCGGTGATTTCCATTGAACAAAAAACCACCAACAAAAATCCCCGGTCCACGGTCGGGACCATCACCGAGATATATGACTTTCTCAGATTGCTCTTTGCCCGGGCCGGCGAGGCCTTCTCATACAATACCGGGGAGAAGATGGTTAAATACACGGATGATCAAATCGTTCAACTGATATTGAAAGATTTTGACGAAAAAAAAGCATACTTACTGGCTCCCGTGGTCAAAGGAAGAAAGGGGCACTACAGGGAACTCTTCGATCAGATCAGGCGAAAGGGATTTATCTATGCGCGCATTGACGGGGAGATCAGGGAACTGGCCTATGGATTGAAGACCGACCGCTATAAGGTGCATCATATTGAGATCGTGATCGACAGGATGCAGGTCAAAGCTTCGGAGAAGCGCAGGTTGCAGGAAACCGTAAAAACCTCACTCGACCAGGGCAAGGGCGTTATGATGTTGCTGGATCCGGATACGGGCGAGACCCGCTATTACAGCCGGCAGCTCATGTGCCCGACCACGGGGATCTCCTATAATGAACCCGCCCCTCATTCATTTTCATTCAA
The DNA here is from genome assembly GCA_964420035.1 of uncultured Bacteroidaceae bacterium. Classification (GTDB taxonomy): domain Bacteria; phylum Bacteroidota; class Bacteroidia; order Bacteroidales; family SM23-62; genus CAYQQR01. The sequence continues at coordinate 4,087 of CAYQQR010000078.1, forward strand.
CTCCCCGCGGGGTGCTTGTCCACGGTGCAACGGACTGGGTCAGGTCAATGAGATCGATATTGAGAAGATCATACCCGACGACAGTAAAACTATCCGGACAGGAGGCATCCTGCCAGTGGGCCGCTATAAAAACAGCTTGATATTCTGGCAACTGGAAGCCATTGGCCGCAAGTACGGCTTTACCCTGAATACCCCGATAAGGGATATCCCGGAAGAAGCCTTGAACAAAATACTTTACGGCTCGGAGGAAAGTTTTAAGCTTGAAAATACCCCCCTGGGTTCTTCTTCCAATTATTTCCTGAGTTTCGAAGGCGTCGTAAACAGGATGAGTAATGACATCCCGGAGGAATTTTCCGGGAGAAGCAAAAAGATGTCGGATCAGTACATTAAACAGGTCGAATGTCCGGAATGCCATGGTACCCGGCTGAAAAAAGAGTCCCGTTATTTTCTTATCGACAGAAAGAACATAGCAGAGCTGGCTTCCATGGATATCCGCATTTTGCACCGCTGGTTCGGGAGTATGGAGGAACGGTTAAATCCCCGGCAGCGCAAAATCGCCAGCGATATATTGAAGGAGATACGCGGCCGGCTGAAATTCCTTTTGGATGTCGGTCTGGATTACCTTTCCCTGAACAGGAGTTCGAGGAGCCTCTCCGGCGGAGAGAGCCAGCGGATCAGGCTGGCCACCCAGATCGGCAGTCAGCTGGTGAACGTACTCTACATCCTGGATGAACCCAGCATCGGTTTGCACCAGCGCGACAACATCCGCCTGATCAATTCCCTCAAAACCCTCAGGGATGCCGGAAATTCCATCATCGTCGTGGAGCACGACCGGGAAATGATCCATTCCGCGGATCACATCATCGATATGGGACCCTTTGCCGGCAGGAACGGCGGGAAGATCGTGGCCACCGGGACACTTGAATCGATACGGGCGACCAAAACCCTGACGGCCGATTACCTGAACAACAAAAGAACCATCCCGGTGCCTGAACAGCGGCGTTCAGGCAATGGAAAGCGGATTGTTCTGATGGGCGCCCGGGGTAATAATCTGAAGAACATAACGGTCCCCTTCCCGCTGGGTGTCTTTATCTGCGTTACCGGGGTGTCCGGAAGCGGAAAATCGACCTTGGTCAATGAAACCCTGCATCCCATACTCAGTCAGCATTTTTACCGGTCGAATAAAGAGCCCCTCCCTTACTCCGATATAGCCGACATGGAACATCTGGACAAAGTGATAGAGGTCGACCAGTCGCCCCTGGGCCGCACCCCCCGGTCCAATCCGGCGACCTATACCGGTGTGTTTTCAGATATTCGCAAACTGTTTGCACAAACGCCGGAAGCAAAGATCAGGGGTTACAATGCCGGACGTTTTTCCTTTAATGTCGCCGGAGGAAGATGTGAAACCTGCAAGGGTGCCGGGGTACAAACCATTGAGATGAACTTTCTGCCGGATGTCTATGTGGAATGCCGTACCTGCAACGGCAGGCGGTACAACAGGGAAACCCTGGAAGTAAAATACAAAGGCTATAATATTTCCCAGGTTCTCGCCTTTACGGTGAACCATGCGGTGGAATTCTTTGAAAATATACCGGCGATCGCCGGCAAGTTGAGGACCCTTCAGGAAGTGGGACTGGGTTACCTGACCCTGGGACAGCCCTCGACCACCCTGTCGGGCGGCGAATCCCAGCGGGTAAAGCTTTCCGCCGAGCTGGCCAGGAAGGATACCGGCAAAACACTGTATATCCTTGATGAGCCGACTACCGGTTTACACTTCGAAGACGTAAGGGTACTGCTTTGCGTCCTGAACAAGCTGGTGAACAAAGGCAATACGGTGATCATGATCGAACATAATATGGATGTGATCAAGACCGCTGACTTTATCATCGATCTGGGTGAAGAAGGGGGCGAGCGGGGAGGAGAACTGCTGTTTGCCGGTCCGCCGGAAGAGATCGTGCATGTTAAGAACAGTTATACCGCAGACTTTATTCGTAAAGAGCTACATTTGTAATTTCAATTTATTTGTATCATGGACCTTGAAAATGAAGATAAGATAAAACGGGCCTTTCGTGAAAAGGACTGGAACGAGATCAAAACCTACGATTCCTGGCAGATCTTTAAAATTATGTCTGAGTTCGTGGAAGGATATGAAAAACTTGCCCGTATCGGGCCCTGTGTTAGCATTTTCGGCTCCGCCCGCACCACCCCCGATAATAAATACTACAAGCTTGCAGAAGACATCGCTTTTAAATTGACCCGGCATGGCTACGGGGTTATCACCGGGGGTGGCCCCGGGATCATGGAAGCAGCCAATATGGGGGCCAAAAAAGGTAAAGGCCGCTCGGTCGGTATCAACATAGACCTGCCCTTTGAACAGGAAGCCAACCTTTTTATCGATTCGGATAAACTGATCACCTTCGATCATTTTTTTGTTCGCAAGGTAATGTTCATGCGCTATGCCCAGGGCTTCATCGTGCTTCCCGGGGGCTTCGGCACCCTTGATGAGATGTTTGAAGCCATCACCCTGATACAAACCCAAAAGATCGGTAAGTTCCCCATCGTTCTGGTAGGAAAAAAATACTGGGAAGGACTGTTCAAGTGGGTCACGGAAACCATGCTGGAACAGGAGAAGAATATCAGTCCGGAGGACATGGAGATCTTTACCATCGTCGATACCGCGGAAGAAGCGGTGGATTTCATTAATGAATTCTATTCCAAATATCTCCTGTCTCCGAATTTCTGAATCATTGTGCTGAACCCCTCCTACGCTAAAGCTTGCGCCTCCGCTAAAGCTTCAGCGGCACGCGAACGGCGGGTAAAAGGTGCCAAAGGGTATTCACACCCTCATTCTGAATTCTGAATCCCTGACTGCCTTTAGATTAGTGGTATCCTATTTTTTAATTTACT
>CAYQQR010000079.1:0-6359 GCA_964420035.1 uncultured Bacteroidaceae bacterium
TGAGACATTGAGACATTGAGACGTTGAGACGTTGAGACGTTGAGACAATGAGACGTTGAGACAATGAGACGTGGATACAGATAGCTTAAGAGCCTAAGAGCGAAAGAGCTGCAGGGATTTCATGCAATGGTGATAGGATTGTCATACGGTTGTTTCTGACTTCTGGTTGCTGGCTTCTGGTTTCTGGTGACTTTTTCTTATAGCCCAGGTGACCCGGGGCGGCGCCCACCACCAGGTCATAATCTTGTACCAGTTTTTGTATGCGGTTTTGATCTGTGAAATCCGTTTCAACCGTTTCCAGTTGATGGTGATCCCGGAGTTCGGCCAGTACCTCCTTATCCAGGTCGGCAACGGTTACCCGGTGCCCCGACTTTTTCAGATCTTTGGCCATGGCCCGGCCGATGTGACCGGCACCGAGAACTATAATACGGGTTTCTTTTTTCATCCTGAAAAAGCTTTAGGATACTTCAAAAATACTGAAGTACACGTTACCGTACTTCCTCATTTCCATGATAGCGGGATGATCCTGGAAATCGTTCGATTTACCGTGTTCCAGTATGAAGTAGCTCACGGGCTTCAAAAGATCGTATCCAAAGATCAGATCGGGTAATTCGGGCAGTTGGGGAAGGTCATAGGGCGGATCGGCGAAAATAATATCGTATCTACGGTAGTCATTGGCCAGGAAGCGAAAAACATAGTTGCGGAAGATTTCGCCCTGTTCCATCCCCATGTCTTGAAGGGTTTTGCTGATGAAGCGGCAATGGGCCTCCCGGTTGTCAACGAAGACTACAGAAGCGGCACCCCGGGAAAGGAACTCGTAGCCAACACTGCCGGTGCCGGCAAATAGATCCAAAACATCCAGTTCTTCCAGATCAACAAGATGGGTCAGGATATTGAACAAACCCTCTTTGGCAAAGTCGGTGGTTGGACGGGCCTGAATGTTACCCGGGGGGTGGAGTTGTCTTCCTTTGTATTTTCCGCTGATTATTCGCAACGTTCAAGATTCATCAGGTTGGCAAAGATATGGGGCTCGACGCCGGTAAGGGTGCCGGAAAAGCTTGAATTCATAGAGGGTCCCGTAAATTTCAGCTTTCTGAAATACTGTCTCAAAAGGTCTGCCACCGGAGCTCGTTTTTGAATTTCCCCATGAAGGACCAGGGGGGTTTTATCCGGATCAAGTTCGAGTTGGTCCATGGCATTGAGTACAAAGTAAAGCATGTCCTGGTCGTTGCGGTAAGCAAAAATATTATGGAGCAGAAGTTGTCCTTCGCGGATAACGGCGAGGTCAAAATGTTCCGGTCCAACAAGCAGGGCCATAAGGCTTTGCCGGGTGGGTTCATGATCCAGCAACAAATTCTGCAGGAAGACGGCAGAATGGCTGTACAGGCTGATTCCCTGGAAATTACGAAATACCAGGTTAGAGATATCTGAATCAAAGGGAAAAATACAATAGGCTTTCGCGGGTGAAATAAGGTTATAGTGCAATTCTTCTATATCTTGGAGATCATGGTTGAAGGTAAAGAGATCCTTGACCCTTTCCTGTGCAAAAACGGATTCGGGGACCAGGGTGGTTCGGTAGATATTGATCATCAGGCGTATCCTTCGATATTCATGATGGAGGAAACGATCCTCCCTGAGGATATCCTTGATCTTGCTGATATATTGATCATGCAGCAGATCCGTATCGAAACGGTAATCTTTCAGCAGGATAAATTTCCCCCGTTCCGGGTCAAAGGCACAAAGGGCAAAGGAGCCGTGCGCTAATCTTAAGGAGAGGTTATAATGGAATGTCTGACCGGGATCGAATGTTTCGTCTACAAAGGCAATATCGTGCATGGATGGGATGATTATTCCCAGTTCCCTGCATTATTTGTGGCTTCAGTGAGGGAGCCCACTTTCAGACCTGCATACCCGCTGATCATTTTTCTTTCTTCCTTGTAATTGATGATCAATTGCATATCCAGTCCGGCCAAAAGAATATCATAGGGAACCTTGGCTTCAAAAACTTTTACCTGTACCCCGGATGCGGTGTTCAATACATTCGTACCCAGTTTGAATTCCTTTTTATTGGTATAGGGCACATAGCGCAGCGAGTCGATGGGGTATCTATGATAAAACAAAGAGTCCAGAACAGATAGCTTAATGGTATCCCGCTGGATCAGTCCCTGCTTCAATGCTTCCTTTTCGGTCATTCCCTGTTCAGCCAGGGTATCCGGTATACTTCCGATGGCTTTAATGACAGAAAAAGAGTCACTTTTCACAAAATTGATCAGGGTATCAAAACTGGAAGTAAATCGCCCGTATTCAGCTTTGAAAGCTACCTGTGCCGTACGAATATCTCTTAACCGTTGAATGGTTGCTCTTTCTCTTTTATTCTTTTCTTTGTTGAAACGAATAGGATTCATTATACTTTCGTAGAGCAAATATCCCAGGACCATAATTGCAGCAACGAGGATTACCTGAATGACTGTTTTCATGGATAATGGTTTGGAAATGTTTGGCTGCAAATTTAGCAGAAAAAATTGAAAAATGAATTTAAATTGCTTTTTATTCCTGACATGCTAAATGACCATCTGGCAAGACTTTTAAACGAATATTTGGGCTTCCGGCCGACCCCTTCCCAGGAGAAAGCCATAGGGGCATTATCATCCTTTATTTCGAGTAAAGACGACCAGTCTGTCTTCCTGCTTGGAGGTTACGCGGGTACCGGTAAAACCACTCTGGTGAGGGCTCTGGTGGAGACTCTCTCCCGCCAGCGGATCAGGCCGGTGCTCCTGGCTCCAACAGGCAGGGCGGCCAAGGTCCTGGCCTCCTATACCGGCAGGCAGGCCTTTACCATTCACAAATGGATCTACCGGCAGAAAACCGCCAAAGAGGGCATCGGCTCCTTCGTGCTCGACAGGAACCTGAACAGCAACACCATATTTATTGTGGATGAAGCCTCCATGATAACCAACGAATCTGCCGATACCATGAGCTTCGGTTCCGGCCGTTTGCTGGATGACCTGGTCGGCTATGTCTACAACCAGAAAAATTGCAGGTTGATCCTGATCGGCGACCTGGCACAATTGCCCCCGGTTGGCCTCAGTGTTAGTCCGGCCCTGAATCCTGCCGTACTTCGGTCTTACATGCTTTCTGTTGAAGAGGGGAATCTGACCGATGTTGTTCGTCAGGCCCTGGGCAGTGGAATACTTGTGAATGCAACAAGGATAAGGAACCTTATAGAATCAGGCAAAGCAGGCTTTCCCGGGCTGAAGCTCGAAGGATTCGGAGATATCATAAGGATCAACGGATCGGAGCTGGTTGAAGAGCTGAATTCTGCCTATGAGGAATACGGCAGGGGGGATGTCCTGGTGGTCACCCGGTCCAACAAAAGAGCCAACCAGTTCAACCAGGGTATTCGCAACCAGATACTTTTCCACGAGGGCGAGATCACTGCCGGGGATCTGCTGATGGTGGTCCGGAACAATTATTTCTGGCTTGAGGATAGCGATCCAACTGATTTTATAGCCAATGGAGATATAGCCGAGGTTAAAAGGATCGTTAAGAATAGCACCTTGTACGGGTACCGTTTTGCCGACGTGGAGATGAACTTTCCGGACTACGCCAATATGGAGGTCGGCGCCAAAGTGATGCTGGATACCCTGAGCCTGGAAACGGCCTCATTGAACATGGAACGAAGCAGGGAACTGTATGCGATGATCGAAGAGGACTATCCCGAGATCAAGAATAAGAAAAAGCGATATGAAAAGATCAGGGAGCATCCTTATTTCAATGCCCTGCAGATAAAATTTGCCTATGCCGTTACCTGTCATAAGGCCCAGGGCGGGCAGTGGAAAGCGGTTTTCATCGATCCGGGATGGATTGGGGAGGACGGCCCGGATATTGAATACCTGCGATGGTTGTATACGGCATTCACCCGGGCTACGGAAAAATTGTACCTGGTGAATTTCAAGGAGGAGTTTTTCGGGTAGTTCTCGGTTCTCGGTTCTCGGTATTTCGTTTGAATGTATCCTATTCTCCGATGATCTTGATGAGGACGCGTTTTTTACGTTTTCCGTCAAACTCGCCGTAAAAGATCTGTTCCCAGGGACCAAAATCCAGTTTCCCGTCTGTAACGGCTACAACAACCTCACGGCCCATGATCGTACGTTTCAGGTGGGCATCGGCATTGTCTTCAAAACCATCGTTGTGCCTGTACTGGTCGTAGGGCTTCTCCGGTGCAAGTTTCTCCAACCATTTCTCAAAATCGTTGTGCAATCCCGATTCATCATCATTGATGAAGACACTTGCAGAGATGTGCATGGCATTCACCAGGCAAAGACCTTCCATGATGCCACTTTCGGCTAAAGCTGCCTCCACATCGGGGGTTATATTTGTAAGTTGTCTTCTTTGTGGAATATTAAACCAGAGTTCCTTCTTGTATGATTTCATAAGAGCAATTTTATGCAAAGATAAAGACTTATGTTAATAAAAACACACGACTGAGAACCGAGAACCGAGAACTATTCCTGCTCTATTCCCAACTCCTGGATAATCCTGCCAATCCGTTCATTCAGCTTATCTTCCACCTTCCCGAACGTTTCCCGGGAGGGAAGTTTATCTTTCACGCTGAAATAGAACTTTATTTTGGGTTCGGTGCCCGAGGGGCGCATGGAGACCTTTGTACCTGCTTCGGTGATAAACTGTAAGACGTTCGATTTGGGCAGTTCAATCTCTTCTTCTTTCCCTTCCGGTAAATGCAGTGCTTTGCTGCTTTGGTAATCCATGACCCATGTTACCGGCGATCCGGCCAGTTTTTCGGGTGGTCCGGACCTGAAATTCTGCATCATCTCACTTATTTCTTTCTCGCCGGCCTGTCCTTCCCGGTATACCGAGATCAGTCTTTCCAGGTAAAAATGATGCTCGGTATAAATATCCAGCAGCAGTTCGAAAAGCGATTTACCCTGGTCCCTGGCCCATGCCGCGATCTCGGCGATCATGGCACAGCTGGCCACGGCATCTTTGTCCCGGGTTTCTTCTCCGATCATGTAACCGTAGCTTTCTTCCCCGCCACCGATAAATTTCTCTTTTCCTTCCCGGTTTTTAATGATCTCGGCAATGTATTTAAAACCTGTTAATACATGATAATGTTTCACTTTAAAATGGTCCGCGATCTCGGTAAGGAGCTCACTGGTAACGATGGTTTTACAAATGTATTCCTTGCCGGTTAGTTTACCCAGGTCGGCGTGTCTTTTCAGCAGGTAATAGGTGAGTAATGCTGCGGTTTGGTTCCCATTCAGCAAACGGAGCTTTTCATGATGATCCCTGATGGCAATGCCTACCCGGTCCCCATCCGGATCGGTTCCCATCACCAGGTCGGCCCCGACTTTGTTGGCTTTTTCCAGGGCCAGGTTGAGGGCTGCCGATTCCTCCGGATTTGGGGAGTGTACCGTGGGAAAGTTTCCGTCCGGCACATCCTGCCTGGGAACATTATATGTCTGGTTAAAGCCAAGATGTTTGAGGGTCATGGGGATGAGCTTGACCCCGGTACCATGGATCGGGGTATAAACAATCTTGATGTCCCGATGTTTTTCTATGACATCCGGGGAAAGCGAGAGCCCCTTGATCATATCCATGTATTGCTTGTCGAAGTCCTCGCCGATGAGGGTGATGTTTTTACCGGATCCGTTAAACTTTACCTCTTCGATACTCTTAATCTTCTGGGCCTCCCGGATGATGTTCTTGTCATGCGGGGGAACCACCTGACCACCGTCTTCCCAGTAGGCTTTGAATCCATTGTATTCCTTAGGGTTGTGTGATGCAGTAATTACGATACCGCTTTGACAATTGAATTGTCGTATGGCATAGGAAAGCTCCGGAGTCGGACGCAGATCATCGAAGAGGATGACCTTGATGCCATTGGCAGAAAGCACCCCGGCAGCGGTCTCTGCAAAGCTGCGGCTATTGTTCCTGTTGTCGTGGGCAATAGCCACCTTTATTGTTTCCAGGTTGTTGAAACATTCCTTAAGGTAGTTGCACAGACCCTGTGTAGCCATCGCGGTGGTATACTTGTTCATGCGATTGGTTCCCGGTCCCATTTTGCCACGAAGGCCACCGGTCCCAAACTCAAGGTCCTTATAAAAGGCGTCGACCAGTTCGTCCTGTTTGTCTTCGTCTTCAAGTAGTTCCTTGACCAGTTCACGGGTTTCATCGTCATATTTAGGATCCAGCCATTTTTGGGCTTTTTCTTTAATTTTTTTTAAGACTTTAGGATCGGTCATGTTTTAATAATTACGGATTGCGAATTTAGAATTTAGTATTTAGAATCACTACTGTCCGGGTAAATCGCAAGATAACTAAATGATTCTTGCCAGATC
>CAYQQR010000080.1:0-3922 GCA_964420035.1 uncultured Bacteroidaceae bacterium
GACTAACAATTGATTATATTTATACCGAAATCATAACCCGGAAACTCGGGCTAGTAATCAAATAGAAAAAATATCATATGGTGGTCATGATATCACAATGGAATATGATAATTATGGAAATCAGATTGAACTTGATGATCCTGATGCTGGAACCATAACATATGCATATAACGGATTTGGAGAATTAACGGATCAATGGGAAAACAATCATCATTATTCTATTGAATATGATGACCTTGGCCGGATAACCGATAAAACTGGATCTGAAGGATCATACAATTATTCTTTTATTGATGAAGATTACGGTATAGGTCAAATCGAGTCGATCACTGCACCCAATGGTTATTCAATCAACTATCAATATGACCAGTATGGGCGATTTATCACTCAAACAGAGGTAATTGATGGTCAAAACTATATTTCAGAATTTGAATACGACAACTTAAACAGAATCCAAAAGAAGACCTACCCTTCCGGATTTGCAATAACGAATACATATGATGACAGCGGATATTTGGATGAGATAAAAAGATTCGATACCGGTGAATCTATCTGGAAACTCGAGAATGTAAATGAATTTGATCAGATTACTCAATATCTGATGGGTAATGGAGTTCGCACTTATGAATCATTCGATGATTACGGGCAGCCCGACAGCAAAACAGCCGGCAGTTTCTTCAATCTGGATTATGCATTCGATCAATCCAAAGGTCTTCTGAATGGCCGGGAAGATGTGATTCAGGATGTTTCTGAGACGTTTCAGTATACCGATAATCTCAAGCAAAGACTCAACGGCTTCGTGGTAGATAACGGTCCGGGTCTGGAGACATCGTATTATAATAATGGCAACATATATGAGAAAGAAGATGCAGGTATATTTGACTATGGTGACAAGGCTGGTCCACATGCCATAACAAGCATATCCAATAATCCAGGCACCATAAGCACCACGCCCCAGTATATTGCATACACGCCCTTTAACAAGGTTGATACCATCACCGAGGGAGCCTGTCAAATGCTGTTCTCTTACGGACCGGAATTGAACAGGAGAAAAACAAGACTGTATCAAAATGACACCCTCATAAAGACTAAAATATATGCTTCCAATTATGAGAAGATCATTGAAGGCTCAGACACAAAAGAAGTTCATTATATAGCCGGTCCAGCTGGGCTGGCAGCCCTGTACATCATTGAAAACGGTCAGGACAGAATACGATTCGCCTATACCGACTATTTAGGCTCCATACTGGCACTGACTGACGAGAATGGCACCGTAACATCCAGGATGAGCTTTGATGCCTGGGGCAGAAGAAGGAACCCGGATGACTGGACCTATGATGGTATGGCTTCATCCTTTGAGATTGACCGGGGATTCACGGGCCATGAACACCATGATGTTTTCGGCTTGATCAACATGAACGGACGGGTTTATGATCCAATACTGGGGAGATTCTTAAGTCCTGATAATTATGTCCAAACCCCATTTAATACTCAAAATCTAAATAGATATACTTATTGTTTTAACAATCCACTCGTTTATGTTGACCCTGACGGAGAACTTGCTTGGTTTGTACCAATCATAATAGGAGCAGCGGTATTTGGAACCGGAAATGTTGTTACTCATGCAATGAGAGGTGATATTAATAATTTCTGGCAAGGTTTAGGATATTTTGCACAAGGCGCAGTTACAGGAGCTGTCGTAGGTGCAACATGGTCATTTGGTTTAGCTTCTTTAAGTGGAACAAGTTTATTAGGTGGTGGTTCTATAATACAGGGAATGGGATTTGCATCACAAGGCATTGCCCAGTATGCTGGATGGGCAATAATGGGCGGTAAAGCAATAAATACACTAAGTACTGTAACAAGTTTTATAAGTGATCCCGGCAATGCAGGAAGAATTCTTTTAGGAAAATCTTATTTAGATGAAAATAGAAATTTTTTTGGTGGCATGTGGCAAGGAGTAAGCCGGTATACATGGGAAGGGTTACAATCTTGGGCAGGATATAATTTTTCACAATTTAGAAATACTTTTGGTGGAGTAGATAGGGTAGATTATTTAGGTGGTGCAACATTCGCTACTCGGGAGAATCAAGATGGCAGAAGCGGAATGTCGCTTGGGAATTTTATAAACATTACCATTAGCGACGAGATTGTAGGAGACTTTGAGAATCGAGTAATAACCGACCCTTTGTTTATGCATGAATATGGTCATACTTTTGACAGTCAAATCTTTGGAATGTCATATTTATTTGCGATAGGACTACCAAGCATTATAAGCGCAGCAGGGGCATCACAAGTGCCAGGAGAACCAATAGGCGTTTCAACGCATGATTTTAGATGGTATGAAATGAGGGCAAATAGACATGCTGAGAGATATTTTAGCAAGCATTATGGAGTAAACTGGCTCTCATTATACAGAAGTGGCACAATTGAAACTTATTATCCAAGAAGAAGGAGGTAATTATGAAAATAACATTTATATCAATGGGTTTATTAAGCATTTTATTAATAACAGTATGTTCTAAATGTGAAAAAGCAGCTATGGATTATTCTTATGAAATCAATTTAGTTAATAATGCAGAACATTCTATTGGTTACTATTTTGCAACAGGGGGAGAGCACGGAACATTTTATCCAGACTCATTGCCTGAAACCAATGAATATATCATTTATGATATTAGTAAAGTCCTAAGACCTGGTTATGAAAGCCATTTAGAATGGGAAAAGTTTTTTCAAGCTCTTCCAAATGATACATTATCCGTTTTTATTTTCCACACCGACACCCTAAACAAATACACATGGGAAAAAGTGCGGGACGGCTATATGATACTAAAAAGGTATGATTTGAGCTTGGAAGATTTAAAGCAACGTGATTTTACAATAACATATCCATAAGAAACAGAAAAGCCCGGCAAGTCCGGGCTTTATATGCGCCAATAAGCTTTGCAATTAAAGCTTAACAAAAAGACTAAAGTAGAGAATAGAGATTATCCTTTGAAAAATCCTGTATCCATAACTGGTGTAGTCTGTTCATTAATAAAACCCGGTTTGATGAAATGTATTTATTAATTGTCAGCATTCTGTGATAGAATCAACCATAAACTAAACCGAAATATCATGAGTAGCATAAGATCTATATCCTTATTAGTGATACTTTGTTATTCTGTTCCTGTAGTTCAAGCCCAGAGTATTTCATATGTATATGACCAATCCGGTAATAGAATCGAACGGAATGATGGTTCCGGAGGTAAAAAATCCAGTCAGGATGATTTTTATGAAGCGTCAGAATCTGACACTTCAGGTATAAAGATTGACAGAACGCCTGCTGATGAGAGCTTCAATATTTCAATCTTTCCCAATCCCACCAATGGACTTCTCCAGGTTAATATCATCTCCACTACTATTGAAAATTCAGAATACCCGATAATCTACTTGTTCGATACAAACGGGAAATTACTTTTAAACCGGAAATTGGTGCAACCAGAGAATCAATTAGATCTTTCAAGGTTCCCACCGGGTAATTATATCCTCAAAGCAATCAGAAGGGACGAAATCAGTGAATGGATTATTGTTAAAGAGTAGCATTCAATTATTTACAACAGATTGTCGATTAGCTGGTTCAGAAAATCAATAATCTAATACTGATGATTTATTACAAGTTAAAAGTACTCGGGTTGTTTTTTCTGGTGGCTGGTTGCTTGCTGCTGCTGCCTACCGCCTATTGCCTACTACCACTGCCGCTGCTGCTGCCGCTGTACTAACGGTAGCATCGGTAATAACGGTATCAACGGTTCCAAACGGTACTGAACGGTGCCTACGTACTACTTACTTCATACTGAACTCAGGAAACCAGGACCTTCATCCTGAATCCTGAATCCTGAATCCTGAATCCTGAATCCTGAATCCTGAATCCTGAATCCTG
>CAYQQR010000080.1:4022-6355 GCA_964420035.1 uncultured Bacteroidaceae bacterium
AATCCTTCCTTCATGTCCCTAAAAGATTTATTAATACTTTTAACCCCATGTCGGTAACCGAAGAACTCGACAAACTATTCCTTGATTGGACGGGCATGGAGGCGGATGCGATCCGGCCGCTTCCTCCCGCCGGGAGCAGCAGGAGCTACTACAGGCTGCTGGGTTCGTGCAAGTCCGCGATCGGGGTATGGGGGAGGGATTTGAAAGAAAACCGGGCTTTCATAGAATTTACCCGTTACTTTCTGGACAAAGACCTGCCGGTATCTGAGCTCTATACCGTTTCCAAAGATGAACAGTTTTACCTGATCCAGGACCTTGGAGATACTACCCTGAATATGAAAGTGATGGCCGACCGCGAGCAGAACGGGAGGATCAGCCGGGGTAGCCTGGAATTATACAGGCAAGCATTAAATGACCTGCTTGAATTCCAGTTCCGGGGGGATGAAGCCCTGGATTACTCCCTTTGTGTACCCCGGCAAGCCTTCGACAGGCAATCGGTATTGTGGGACCTGAATCATTTTAAATACTACTGGCCCAAGCTGAACAATATTCCCTTTGATGAGGACAGGCTGGAGAAGGACTTTCGGAAGTTCAGCGATTACCTCACCGGGGACATCCCGTACTTTTTCATGTACCGGGATTTTCAGTCCAGGAACATCATGCTTCCCGGTAACCGGCCATACTATGTCGATTACCAGGGCGGACGAAAGGGTCCCCCGGCCTATGATGTGGCTTCCCTGTTATGGGAATCCAAAGTCGACCTGTCACCCGGGCAGCGGCATGAACTGCTGGAATATTATTTATCGGGCTTAAAGGAATATCAACCGGGGTTCCCTGATCATTTCCGCAAGACCTATTATCCCTTTGTACTGGTAAGGATTCTGCAGGTGCTTGGTGCATACGGATTACGGGGATTGCACGAGGGAAAGACCCTTTTTCTGCAGAGCATCCCCTATGCCATGAATAACCTAAGGTGGATGAAAGAACAGGGACATATTCCTTCCTGGTTACCTGAGCTGGATTCCCTGATCCTGAAAATGACGGAGGAAGACTGGGGTGAAGTACCCGGCAACAAGAAAGAAAAGCTTGAAGTGGAGATCAACAGTTTTTCCTATCGTTATGGTGTTCCCAGGGACCTAAGCGGTCATGGCGGGGGATTCGTTTTCGACTGCAGGGGATTGCCCAACCCGGGCAGACTGGAAGAGTTCAGGGATATGACCGGACAGGACGAACCGGTCAGGGCCTTCCTCAGGAAGGGTAGCGAAGCGGAAGTTTTTTTTGGCAGGGCTGCGGATATGGTCCGGGCCAGTATTCAGGAGTATCAGAAAAGAGGCTATAAGCGTTTGGTGGTGAACTTTGGATGCACCGGCGGTCAGCACCGCTCGGTATACTGCGCCGAAAAACTGGCCTCGGAACTGGCCGGGGATGAACTTATCGATGTCCGGATCCGTCACCATCAATTGGAAATCATGGGAAGATTAAAAAAGGAAGGATAGAAAGAATTATTATACGAACCCGTTAAAACCTGAAGCTTCCCAATGAAAGCAATGATTCTGGCAGCGGGGAAAGGCACAAGGCTCAGGCCGCTTACAGACAAGCAACCCAAGGCACTGGTTCCTTTTAAAGGGGTACCCATGATCGACGGGGTTATCCGCAAACTTGCAGATGCAGGTATATCGGATATTATTGTCAATGTCCATCATTTCGCTGAAGCAATCATGGATCACCTGGGGGATGGAAGGAAATACGGAGTCAGGATTGCCTTTTCTGATGAACGGGAAAAGTTGCTGGATACCGGGGGCGGATTGAAGAAGGCGGCCCGGTTTTTCGGGGGGGAGGACTTCTTTGTTTTACATAACGTGGATGTATACACCAACTTGAACTTCCAAAGCCTAATCGATTTTCACAAAAAAAATCGTCCCCTGGGCAGCCTGGCCGTCAAGGAGCGCCCCACTTCCCGGTCCTTTCTTTTCGATGAGCAGGGCCGGCTCAGCGGCTGGCGCGACGAAGGCAGGGGTAAGATCAGGTGGTCCGGGAAGACGGAACATTATACAGCATTAGGTAACAGTTGCATCCAGGTACTGGAAACCCGCATCTTCGATCTGATCACGGAAGAAGGTGCATTTTCCCTCACCGACCTCTACCTCAAGCTGGCCCAGGACCATGAATTTCTGGCCTACCGGCACGATCAAGACTTTTGGTATGATCTAGGGCGGTTTGATAATTTTAAGGATTCAGGATTCAGGATTCAGGATTCAGAATGATTCTATATTCTACCTCACTACTGTCCGGTTAACAAAGATATAAAAGTTTGGAAAGGCTGATTATATAAG
>CAYQQR010000081.1:0-5524 GCA_964420035.1 uncultured Bacteroidaceae bacterium
GATTAAAAGAAGAGATCACATGGCAACGGCGACCCCGAGCACTCGGGGGAGCGAGAGACAAGCGAAGCGGAATTACAGGCCCCGGGCCGGAATGACTATTTTATACAGTTTAAAATCTGCATTTTCAAACACCAGCTCCACTACACCCGCGTTTCCTTTCACGAACTCTTCCAACGCGGGGTTATAAAGTTGTTTGCATGTCAGAAGGTATTGTACCTGATGTTTTGAAAAGACCTCCCTGAGCACTTCCATGTCCTGTTCCGGGTGGTTGGCGATGGAGGGGCGGTTGGTGTAGAGGGCCAGGACGCGGGGTTTTTTGAAGGCGATAAGGGCTGTTTCGGGGGTATTTTTGCGGACACGGTTGAAAACCTCGACCGATTCGGGGGATTGGGGACCTTGAAGGGTTTGATGCTGCTCGCGGAGCGTACTGGAAAGGGCGGGGCGGTATTGCAGCAGGACCAGCAGGCCAAGGAGCACCGCGACGGAGGTTTCGCGGGTTTTAAAGCCGGGCTGTATGGCACGGATTCCCTTAGCGATGTACAACAGGAAGTGGGGCGCTAAGGGAAGCAGGTATCGAAAAGCCTGGGTACGGTTGGGATACAAGAGAACAGCCAGCAGGATACCTGCTGTAAAGATATCCTCCAGGGCTATACCTTTTGACAGGCGGCGGATCATGCCTATCAGGAGAAAGCTGAGGGCCAGGGCCTTGGTGATCAGTGCCAGGAACTCCCAGCGGCCCACGGGAGCATGGAAAAAATCCTGGAAAACCCGTATGTAATAAGCCAGGTTATTCAGTATTACATCGGAAAGACCGCTCCAGAGGATCAATGATGACTGGTGGCGGACCCCTTCGGTGATCTCGGGAAAGATCAGGTAGTGCAGGGTGCCGTAGATCAGGACAAGCGGAGCCAGGAAAGAGACGGCCTGTATAAGGGAGCTCTTCAGGCTGTAACCGGTGAACCGGGTTTTGAGTGCCTGTACAAATGCATCTGTCAGCAGGGCCAGTGGAAAAACCCAGCCGATGTTCCGGGTCAGCAAAAGCAGGGCCGTGACCAGGCCCAGCATGAGGGGCCGCACAAAAGCTTTTTTCCACCGGTGGTGATAGACCAGGAAACCACAAAACAGAATCAGCAGGAAAGGCAGGTCGGAGACCACCTCGGTCTTGAATTTCAGGATCCAGGGGTTATAGGCCAGTATGAGAACCAGGAAGAGGCTGCTCCAGGCATTGACAAATTTTTTGAAATAGAAAAAGAGCACGATACCCAGCAGGATGAGGATAACGGAGATGAATCCGGTGAAGGCATAGATGTCGTTCCCGAAGATCATATAGACCGGGGCCAGCATGAGGGGGAAGCCCGCGGGATAGGAGCGTGGTCCGACAAAGGCATAGTTCTCATTGAAGATATAGCCGGTCTCATCCTGCGGTTCCCTTTCCGCGATGTGTATGGCCTGGTGAATGTACTGGGCAAAATCCCCACCCCAGTCGTGGCTGTCGCGATGATTGATAAAATACAAGGGGATCAGCAGCAAGATAGCCAGGATGAGGGGGATATGTTTGTGCAGCTTCATCTTATTCCAGCAGGTACTTTTTGGAGATGAAACGGGCGGGGATCCAGGCCGTGACCCAGCCTATCAGCAGCACGGCAGCCAGCACCATCAGCAGGTCGGTCCACCGGAAAACCACCGGGTAAGCATCGATCACGAAGGAGCCGGAACCTTTCAGCTTAATGATCCCGAATTTCTGCTGGGCCAGGGCAAAAAGGCTTCCCAGTAACAGTCCCATGAAGGCCCCCGTAAAGGAGATGAGCCAGCCTTCCACCAGGAAGATCTTACGGATGAGTTTATCCCAGGCACCCAGGCCGCGCAAAATGTTGATATCTTCTTTCTTATCCAGGATCAACATGGTCAGGGAGCCGATGATGTTAAAAGAAGCAATGATCAGGATGAAGGTGAGGATGAAAAAAATGGCCCATTTTTCGGAGCGCATGATACGATAGAACAGCTCATTTTGCTGAAACCGGTTCTTTACGGTGAAGTCCGGGCCCATCAGGTATTCAGTATCTTCCTGCACCCGGGCCATCTTAGAGCCGGGTGCCAGTTTTACTTCCAGGGCCGTCACTTCGGTTGAATAGCCCATCAGTTCGCGTGCGAATTCAATGGGTACGAACATATATTTGGTATTGGTCTCCTGTTCTATGCTGAAAATCCCGGTGGGAAAGATAAATTTACGCTGAACCGCCTGTTGGGGATTCACCGTGATGTCCCCGGTGCGTTTGATCACATAGATGTTTATGGGGGTCACGAAGTTCAGCCCGATACCCAGGAAATAAGCAATTCCTTCCCCAACGACCGCCATAGGGCGCTTGTCTTTCCACAACTGAAAACTTCCTTCCCGCATCATGGTATCCACACCCGAGACGGCAACATATTGATCGTCCACCCCTTTGATGGTGGCGATGTACTGTCGGTCATCATAGCGCAGAAGGGCATTTTCCTCCAGCACCCCGGAGACTGCATCCACACCATCCATATCTCCCATGATCTGCAGCACTGAGTCGGAAGGGGTGAATGATTTGCCTTCTGCAATTTCGATCTTCAGGTCGGGGTCAAAAGAGCTTAACAAGGATTTTACCAGGCTGTCGAAGCCGTTGAATACCGAGAGCACGATGATCAGGGCCATGGTGCCCAGGGCCACACCGATCACCGATATCCCGGAGATGATATTGATGGCGTTGTGGGATTTCTTTGACTTCAGGTATCTTCCCGCTATGTAAAAAGGTAGGTTCACCTTTACACCTCTTTTTTGGCTTTAACGATCAGTCCGGTGCCCGAATCATGTTTGAAAAGTACATCCAGGGTATTGAGTAAGAGGACAACAGGTAAAGTAATCAAGTAATAAAAAGGCAATAACAATAAGAATAGTTTGCCGGCATTAAGCATCAGTACGGGCCATTTCATGGATATCCGCCAGGAGATCTTGCCCGGCAGTCCATAGCTGTACCGTATGTCAACACCGGTAAAACCTGCAAAACGCAATTTTTCCTCTATTCCCCGGATGTTATAGCCATCCCGTACATGTTCTTCGATGAAGGAGGAATCCTCTTCTCCATGCACGTCCGAGCCACCCAGGTCGGAGGGCGTGGAGAGAAGCACCATCCCCCCAATTTTCAGGGAGGTATAGAAATTCCGGAAAACCTTCACATCGTCGGCGATATGTTCCATCACATCCACCGAGAGGATCAGGTCGTAGGTATCGGCTTTTTGAAACGCGGTAAGGTCCCCTTTATCGCAGACCACCCTGTCGTCCCTGCCGATGCGCTTAAAGAAGATATTGCATTCCTTCACCTGGTCCTCCATAATATCCACCGCCGTGATCTTCCAGTCTTTGGCTAGTCCGGACATGAAATAGCTGTACTGGCCGTAACCTGCACCGGCGTCCAGCACCCGGGCCTCCGCGGGCAGGTCTTTCTTGAGTTTACGCAGTTCCCTCCTGATGTGCCAGGCCCTGAGCAGAAGCAGGTCCAGCAGCTTATAATACAGTATTCTCAGGAATGGGGCTCTTCCGAAAATACCGCCCAGAAACTTTTTAATGGGTTCGTAGCGCATGGTGCAAGCTTATTTTTTCAAAAGGTCCTCTATCCTTTCCACATAATCCAGGGAATCATCCAGGTAAAACTGAAGTTCCGGGATAAACCTCACCTGGTGCCTGATCTTATTGCCCAGGAACCCGCGTATTTTTCCGGTCATCTCCCGGACCGTTTCCAGGTAATTCTCATCTTTCTTTTGGGGGAAGATGCTCAGGTACACCCGGGCCAGTGCCAGGTCGGCGGTGATACGAACCACCGTCGGGGTGATCATCTTTCCCTCAAAAAGTGTTTTACTTTCCTGTTGGAAAAAGCCACTCAATTCCTTCTGTATTAATCTGGAAACTTTGCTCTGACGTGTCGACTCCATACTATTTCTGAATCACTTTGGGGACCCTGAAAAAGGTCCCGTCATGGTCGGGGGCATTTTTTAAGGCATCGTCCCGGGACATCACTTCACCGGTATCATCGGGGCGGAAGGCATTGCTTTTTTCTGAAACATGGTTTATCTCACCGGTCTGCCCGGTATCCACTTCCTTCAATTTCTCTACAAAACCGAGAATCTCTTCCAGGTCTTTCATGATCTGCCTTTCTTCTTCCGGACCGAATTCCAGTTGGGCCAGTCCGGCAATCTTTTCCAATGTAGCCCTGTCAATCTTCATTGCCCAAATAAAGCTCAAAAATACAATTTTTCCCGTAGTTTTTATAGCTTTGTGTGCTTTCAGATCGTACATCCGGAACATCATGGAAACAGTATTAAGTGGTATTCGTTCCACCGGCAACCTGCACCTCGGAAATTATTTCGGGGCCGTCCGCAATTTTGTCAGGATGCAGGATACCTATAACTGTTATTTTTTCATAGCCGATTTTCATTCCCTCACCACTCACCCGAGGCCCGATGACCTGAAAAACAATGTAAAGCAGGTGTTGGCTGAATATCTGGCTGCCGGCCTGGACCCGGAGCGTTCTTGCGTCTACATACAGAGCGATGTTCCCGAGATCCCCGAATTCTACCTCCTGCTGAATATGAATGCCTACGTGGGCGAATTGGAACGCACCACCACTTTCAAGGAAAAGGTGAGAAGTCAGCCCGACAATGTCAACGCGGGTTTGCTGACCTATCCCGTGCTGATGGCTGCAGACATCCTCATCCACAAGGCCAACAAGGTGCCGGTGGGCAAGGACCAGGAACAGAACCTGGAAATGGCCCGTAAGTTTGCCAAGCGCTTCAACAACATTTACGAATCGGAGTGTTTTCCCCTGCCGGAGCCTTATAATTTCGGCGAGGACCTGGTCAAGATCCCCGGACTGGACGGTACCGGCAAGATGGGCAAGTCGGAGGGCAACGGTATCTTCCTTGCCGACGAGCCCAGGGCGATCCACAGGAAGGTGATGCGGGCCGTCACCGACGAAGGTCCCACCCAGCCCAACCAAAAAATGTCGGAACCGGTACAGAACCTTTTCTATATCATGAAGGTCCTTTCCTCAGAAGAGACCTGCCGGCACTTCCTGGATGCCTACAACAATTGCAGTATCCGTTACGGGGACATGAAGAAACAGCTTGCCGCGGACATAGAGAATTTTGTGGCACCCATACGGGAACGCATCAAGGAGATCCGGGCCGATGATGCCTTTTTGACCAGAGCCGCGGCCACCGGTCGCGGGAAAGCCCGGGAAAGTGCCTCCCGAACCCTGAGGGAAGTGCGGGAGATCATCGGTTTTCAGAACCGGTAGACAAAAAAAAACCGGGTGGTCAAACCCGGCTGCCCTAAAGTTTCGCTTCAGGTATATGTTGGATGAACTGTCGATGTAGTAAGTACAACAACTGTGCCAGAAATTTAGCTATAGGGAGGTACTTTGGTTGGTAGTTTAGGAGAAATGTTGCTCGTTCGTCCCGAAAATCTTAGCAGCTTTGCTGCTTTAGATTTTCGAGCCTGCCT
>CAYQQR010000082.1:0-5238 GCA_964420035.1 uncultured Bacteroidaceae bacterium
CCCTTCGTAGATATGAAGAGGCATGTAACAATACCCGTGGTAATATTGATTGAAGAAACTCAGTTCCTGCTGACCATAGGTGTTGTTATTCGTATCATCACAATCAACAATGATCAGTGGTGGCTCATCCGAATAGGATTGAATAAAATTGTCAAATATCATCTCTCCAATGCGATACAGATCTTTATAGCTAACGGAGTTCTCAAATCGGCTCATGGTAGGCTGGGAGGCAAGTTCAGAGCCACTTTGAGGCAATCGACCAGCACACATTTTGAAAATCATATCATTACGAAGATCATTGCAATCGTTACAATCCTCATAACCTGCGGCTATCTGAAATACTCGCTGGTGAAGCATCTCTGTGATGGAGTGATCAGTGTACCGCTGATCCCTACTATCTGTAATACAGCTGCTTATGCGATCTATAAGACCTATCTGGTTCTCAACTTCCCGAAGCAATAACAGGCCGCCATCGCTGCTGATCTGTTCGCCTGTAAAGGAAAGTTCAACTGATTTGTCGACGATCGGAAATAGATCAATTCTTAATGGGGAATTCTCAGAATTATTTTTTAACATTGTACAGAGGGGGTTTTGTTCTACATACCCTGAATTTACTGACAATTCAGTAGTTTCAGGCAACAAATTCCCCTCTTTTTATTAGCACTTATGAATAATTCAGGTTAAAAAGGAAATAAGGGGTATCGATTATATAAATTTACGAATAGTAACTATATAAGTCAATAAAGATTTTTTTTTAGACTTACTCTGAAATTTCCCTATAAAGAGTATAAACTCTATGATACAGAAGAATTTTTGGCTGCTCTGATCAGTTTCAATCGTGAATAGGACTTTATTTCAAGATCTTCTGATAGACATCCAGATAACCTTCTATCATTTTCTGTCGGCTAAACCTTAATTCAGCCCATTCCCTGCAATATTTCCGGTCAATCAAGGGTACCTGATTCACCGCTTCCACTGCCTCCTCAACGGATCCAACCAGGAAGCCGGTCTTCCCACCAAGAATGATTTCAGGCATAGCACCCCTGTGAAAAGCAATAACGGGTGTTCCGCAAAACATGGCCTCGACCACACTGAGACCGAAAGGTTCTTCAAAACCGATGGGATGTAAAAGGGCGGATGCACCCCCCAGTAGCCTGTTCCTTTCATCAGGCCCTGCATTTCCAGAATAAACGATATCCTCGTTATTGATAAATGGCTGCACCTTCAGATCAAAGTAGTCCTGATCCTGAATCAGCCCTGAAATAATGAGTTTCTTTTTGGATTGTTTTGCAATTTGTATGGACTCATAGGTGCCTTTCTCGGGATGAATACGGCCGAAAAAAAGCAGATAGTCATCAGCCTTGGAACTGAACAATAATTCTTCGGCATTCACACCATTGTAAACGGTTGCAATATAGACAAGTTCCGGATTGCGGTCTGAATTGCTGATGGATACATAGTTACTCGTGCTGTTGTATTTTTTATAGACCGGGAGAATCTTTAGGGAAGAAAAACCATGAATGGTGGTTACCATGGGTGTATTAATCAACCTTGAATAACTTAGCGGAAGAAAATCAAAATGATTATGTATTAAATCGAACTCATCAGCATGTTCCATCAAATGGCTGATATGAAGACATTCCGCCACTTTTGGATCGACATCTGCATATTCGGCATATGGTAGCTCGCAAACTGAGGCCAGTTTGCCTTTTGTAAAGGAATCCGCTGTGGCAAATAGTGTAACATCAATGCCTGATTCAACCATTCCTTCTGCAATATTGGATGCCACCTGTTCCCAGGGGCCATATTTCCGGGGTGGTGTTCGCCAGGCAACAGGGGAGAGAATGGCTATTTTCATGAATTTGGTCTGTCAGTGTTCCTTTACATCGGTTTTCTGGGGTTGTTTAAACAATGGTCAACAAGTGCTTCCAGATTTGCTGTTCCCATGCACATCACTTTGTCAGCCCCACCCCAGTAAATTTTAACACTACCATTGTCCTCAGGAACGGCACCACAGGTAAAAACCACGTTGTGGACATAACCTGTCATCTCATACACTTCTTCGGGTTGTAAGATCCATTCATCGCCTACTGCTATAATTGCGGAAGGGTCTTCCAGATCGTGCAACGCTACCCCTAATCTGTAAACACTTCCATCCATGGTGGAAAACACTCCGTGATAAATGCTTAACCAGCCCCGGGATGTTTTGATGGGAGGTGCCCCGGGACCTATTTTCATCTCATCCCAATGGTATTGCAACGGTTTCATAATCAGCTTAGAATCACCCCAGAATCTTAGATCGGGAGAATAGGATATCCAGATGGACCAGGGAGATATTTCACTATGCGGCCGGTCGAGTCGGGCATACAAACCTTTGAATTTTTCGGGGAAGATGACAACATTCCGATAATCGGATTCGGTAATTAAAGAAATCCTCTCAACAGATTTGAAATCTTCTGTTTTGGCCAGCCCAATTCGCACACCATGCCTGGAATATGCACTGTACGTAATGAGAAATTCGCCATCCATGAAAGTTATCCTGGGATCTTCAACTCCATAGTCTTCATATTCTTTAAAAATCCCTTCCTCCGAGGGAGTCATAAAGGGTGTCTTCCTCACTCTGAAGCTGATTCCATCCTCGCTCTCTGCTATCCCAAGTATACTTCTTCCGTTCAGTTTGTGAGCCCGAAATATCATCATATACTTTCCCCTGTGCTTCACAACAGCAGCATTATGCACTGTTGATACCTCATAGGGCACGTCATCCCTGGTAAGGACAGGATTGTACTGATATCTGTTTACCAACATCGCTGTCAAATTTCTGCTTCTTCAGTCTGCTATGTGATATTCTTCAAAAGCCTGCAATACGGTCAGATAAGATATTAAATATGCCAGTGAACTTTCAGCACCCTGATTGCGGTTCACACCGTAACTTTCAAATCCATCGCAGCATCCCTTGGTCTCGAAGTCGTACAGGTTCATTCTCAGGTCATTTTCACCCATGAACCATAAAAATGAGGTATATAGTTTATTCAGGTAATCCTTATCCCCCGTTAAATGAAAGGCCTTGTGGTACATCAGAACCATTGCCATGGCATCGATGGGCTGTTGGGCAAAAACAGAACGCTGCCCATCTTTTTTATACCATTTCTCGTTTCCAATGATGGAAAGGTAATTATTCTTCAGTGTATGTTTGGTCAGAAAGTTCATCGTCTTGATCGCCGTTTCTGTAATGTCCTCATCATTAAGGATTTCAGCAGAATGTAACAGGGCCAACGGTAAGATGCCATTGTCATAGGCAAGCAAGGATTCAAACCATTGCCATTCAGGTGTTTGGTTTTCCTGATAATGCCTTACCAGAACATGTGCCAGGTTCCTTAACCTTTCGGTCATGGATTCATCTGACGGATTGCTTTTAAGGTAAGAGCTTATGCCGATCATTGTATTGGCTATGCCCCTAATGGATCTTAGTTTTTCGAAATTGGGTGAGGCATTAAAAAAAATCAGATTACCGGTCTGGTAATACGCATCATTAGGTGCATTGCCCATTAAGTAACCCAGAGCCCATATGGTCCTTCCAAAAGAATCCTCGGAGCCAACCTCATCCAGGAACTCTCTGCTGAAACTCAGGAAATTCCTGAAGGTGCCGTCAGCATTTTGCATATAATGAATATAACTTAAATAGATAGGTGACAGTTCAAGGGCCTGAATATCTTTCATTTGCCGGTATGCCATGAGTGCCATGAGCAATGCCCTGGCGTTGTCATCCAGGCAGTAGCCCTCTTTCAGATTCGGAATTCCATATTTAGCATGTTGTATAATACCTGTATCATCTGTCAATCGTTTAATATGCGTCAGTTTAAATGGTGGCATACTGAGGGGATCCAGTATAGTATGCTCTTTTGCAATGACTTTCTTCCTGCCTTTCAGTATATTTTCAAAGAGTTTTGAATACTTTTCACCTGTTTTCGGCCATGTAGTATTTCGACCATATTCAGTGGCATTCTTTCTCAATTCCTGGAGACTCTCAGGCTTGTCCAGAAGCTCAGTCAAAATGGAAGCCAGGGAGTTGTGATCATGAAAGTCAAAGAGCCTTCCCCTTCCATCTGCCAGTATTTCGGAAGCATGCCAATAGGGTGTTGAAATAACGGCCAATCCAACCCCCAATGCATATGAAAGTGTTCCACTGGTGATCTGGGCTTCATTCAAATAAGGTGTGATATAAATGTCTGATGCACATAAATATTTGAACAAATCATGTTCATTGATAAATTCATTTAGAAAAATGACATGCTCTTCAAGATGAAGCGTTTGAACCAGACGCATGAGGAAAACCCGATATTCTTCTCCTGAATGACGCAACACGCTGGGGTGGGTTTTACCCAGGATGATATATAAAACATCCGGGTGCTTTTTAACAACATCAGGCAGTGCTCTGATTACCGTTTCAATTCCTTTATTGCGACTGATAAATCCGAATGTAAGGATCACTTTCCTGTTTTCGAGCTTATACTCCAGTTTCGATTCTTTCTGTCCAAAATGTATGTCTGGCACGCCATGTTCAATAAAAGCAATCTTACTATTATCAACATCGTATATGTTCACCAGGAATTCAATGGCTTTATGGCTCATTACCACTAATGTGTGGGCCATATTACATATTTCCTTCAAAACAGCCTTTTCGATGTAGGATGGGTTCTTAAGGATGGTATGCAACGTAACAACGAGAGGAATTTTCAAACGATGTAGCAGGGGAAGAATATGTACCCCACTTTGCCCGCCAAAAATTCCAAATTCGTGTTCAAGTACACAAAGATCTGCACCACTTAGATTTATGAATTCTGCAGCTTTCAAATAATCTCCCTGATGTTCCTGCCTGATGGTCATTTTCACTTCTTCAGGGTATTCATACGTGAGGCCGATGTCGTTCAGGGCTATCACAAAACCTTCCCGGCTTTTGGCATTGGCAATATCGTGGTTCAGCAAAGAGTGGAACAGTTTGTTCGTAAAGATTCCGATGCCGCATTCCCGGGGTGGATAGGTGCCAACAAATGCCAGTTTCATTCTTTTTTCAATATTGATCTATGTCAATAGTAAAGGTATAAAATTGTAATGATACTGGACCTGAATCAGCAGGACGATCGATCCCGTGCTCTTTGAAGGCAGTACATGGTTATTAACTAATACAGACTTCTTAAAAACCGGTAATTTTTAAAGGTAATAATTATACATTTTGGT
>CAYQQR010000083.1:0-5089 GCA_964420035.1 uncultured Bacteroidaceae bacterium
CAGGATAAAGCTGAAAAGACTTTATCCGACAATATCATCTTGACATGACACTAGTCTTTTTAGCGGTTATAAAATCTGTTCTGAATTAGTAACTTTATGCTAATCATGAACTCAAAATCAAGTATCTTCGGTATTACTGGATTGGTCCTCATTGCGCTATTCTTTTTGGGATCCGGACTTCATGAGATGAAGCAGCATGAGTACAAGTACGAGGATTTTGAGACCCCCGAGTATTGCAATCAGTGTCATAAATTATTCTATCAGCAGTGGGACCAGTCCATGATGTCGGATGCCTACGATCATCACTGGGACGAGATCGAGTATTTCAAGCTGGCCGTTCCCCATTCAGAGAAAGCAGAGAATATGAAAGGGGTGCATGAGGGATGCAACGGGTGCCACACCCCTATGGCTTACCTGACAGGAGATATGCCTCCCCCCGATCCGAAAACAAATCCCAGGGCCAACGAATCGGTGTCCTGTGAAGTTTGCCACAACATAAAAGGCTATGAGGGTCAGCAACCCTTCAACCATAATTATATCCTGGAAACCGGTGATACCAAATATACAGTCCGAAAGGGGGAAACCACTTCACCGGTGCACGAGATCCGGGCCACTGAACTCCATGGAACCTCTGAATTTTGCGGTATATGCCATAACGAAATGAGCCCTTTTGGTACCTGGGTGAAATCCACGCAAATTGAGTTGAAGGAAGGTCCCTACTACAAGGAAGGCGTGGTGTGCCAGGATTGTCATATGACCCGGGCCAGGGCAAAAACGGCCATCATGGGAACCACCTATGATGATGCGAAAATGCACCTCTTCCATGGCGCACACGATCCCGGCAAACTGAACGGCGTAATCGAGATCAGGATCACCCCCGACCGGCAGGGGGTGGTGCCCGGTGAACCGGTTATCTTTACCGTGGCCCTTTTCAATCAGAAGACCGGCCACAAATTCCCAACCGGCTCCGTGGAGGACCGGATTGTCTGGTTGCATATGGAAGCCGTTGATGAGAACGGCAAGGTTTACCATTTACCTGTGGATAAGAAAGGATTTGATGGGGAAGAATACACCATTGCATCGGATGTGCTGGCTTACCAGGATCTCGGGATTCCCCTGGGAATAGAAAATTTCGAGGGCTTGCGCCGGGAAGATGTGCCCATTGGTGACCGTATCTTCCGTATGCCCTATTTCGATCCCCAGGGCAGAATGACCATCATGCAGTGGAACACCGATTCCCTGGGTGTGGATTATCGCTTCGGGCCCAGGGAAACAAAACTAGAAACCTACACTTTCGATGTTCCTTACGATATCACCCCGGGGAAATTAATGGTAAGGGCCGAAATGAAATACAGGCTCCTTGTGAAACCGGTAGGAGAATATTTGCTGGTCCCCTCAGAGGAATACGAGGCCCGTACCGTAAACAAGCAACAGATCGAAATAGAAATATATCCATAAAAAAGAAGATATTATGAAAGCCAGACGTATTGCTTTAGTGGTTCCATCATTGTTTTTTCTGTTCAACCTGCAAACCCATGCAATACCGGCTTTTGCGCGCAAGTACGGGATTAGCTGCATTACCTGTCATGCACCATCCGCTCCTAAACTGAAAGCTTTCGGGGACCAGTTCGCCGGAGATGGTTTCCGGATGGAAGAATACCAGGCACCCCGTTATTACCAGGAAACGGGCGACCAGAAACTTTCTCTCCTGAGAGAATTCCCCCTGGCAGTAAGAATGGACGGGTATTTCCAGGCAGTGGCGGATGAAACGGGAAAGACCGATCTTTCGGCCCCCTACCTGATAAAACTCCTGTCAGGCGGCTCCATATCGGATCACTTCAGCTATTATTTCTATTTCTATATGAGTGAACATGGCGAAGTGGCCGGGGTCGAAGATGCCTTCCTGATGTATAATAATCTTTTCAATACCGACCTGGATGTCTATTTCGGGCAGTTCCAGGTATCGGATCCGCTTTTCAAGCGGGAACTCAGACTCACCTTTGAAGATTACAGTCTGTATACCGCCCGGGTGGGTATCTCGGATATCAGCATGAAATATGACCATGGGCTTATGCTGACCTATGGATTGCCCACTGCAACCGATGTGATCTTCATGGTGGTGAACGGTAACGGACTGGCTGAAGCGACTTTCAATAATTTATTCGATAAGGATAAGTACAAGAGCTTTTTGGGAAGAGTATCCCAGGGGATAGGAAAAAACCTCCGGGTGGGGATCGTCGGTTACTATGGAAAAGAGGAACAGGAAAATTTCATCAGGCAGGGCATAACCAACGAAACCATTTTCTTCGGTCCGGATGCCACGGTCACCCTTTCCGATATCCTGGAATTCAACATGCAATATCTCCTGCGAAAGGACGGGGAGGTCTATCCTGAATCCACGGAATTGAACAGCATCAAGGATATCCATACGAATGGAGTATTGGGTGAAGTCGTATACAGTCCCGGGGGAGATGAAAGCAACTGGTATGCCGTTGGTTTATATAATTACGTAGAATCCAGTTATGAGCCCGCGGATTATCACTCGGCCACCTTACATCTTGGATACCTTGTGCGTAGAAATATCCGGTTCGGAGCGGAATTCACGCAGATATTCACCGATCCGCGGGCCCAGGTAAGCCGGTTTTCCCTGAACTTCGTGTCGGGCTTTTGAACGGGTAATCCTAAATCTCATACAAGCTACTCATGAAAAAACTGTTATCATTTGCCTTGTGCACTATGATCGTGCAATTCTCTTGTACCCCCGATAGGCCGCCGCAACGGGTTGAGCAATGGGACTATTTTGAGCTTCAACTGCAGGGCCCCTCGGCGGGTAATCCTTTCAAGGAGGTGAACCTGGAAGCTGAATTCAAATCCGGTACGCACAGCAGGACGGTCAGGGGATTCTACGACGGGTCAGGAGTGTATAAGATTCGTTTCATGCCCGGATTAAGGGGTAAATGGAGCTATACCACTTCTTCCAATGTGTCTTCTCTGGACGGTCATAGCGGCAGTTTTGAATGTGTAGCACCTTCACCCGGCAACCATGGCCCGGTAAGTGTTTTTAATAGCTATGGTTTCCGGTATGCAGATAAAACCCCTTATTACCAGGTAGGGACCACCTGCTATGCCTGGGCACACCAGGGGGATTCCCTGGAGGAGGTCACCCTGAATACTTTGTCCGAAGCCCCTTTCAATAAGCTGAGGATGTGCATATTCCCAAAATCCTATGTATACAACCTGAACGAGCCGGTTTACTATCCCTTTGTGCGGGACAGTGCAGGCAAACACGATTTCGAGCGCTTCAACCCGGCATTCTGGGAGCACATGGAAAAAAGAATATTGCAGCTGCAGGACCTGGGCATCGAGGCCGACCTGATCCTTTTTCATCCTTATGACCGGTGGGGGTATGCAACCATGCCGGATTCGGTGGATGATTTTTACCTGTGCTACGTGATACCAAGGTTTTCCGCTTTCAGGAACGTCTGGTGGTCGGCAGCCAACGAATTTGACTTCATGGATGACAAAAGCATGGACGACTGGCACCGGTATTTCAGGATCATCGCTGAGGAGGATCCCTATGATCATTCGCGTTCGATCCATAACGGTGCAGTCATGTACGATCACAGCCTGCCGTGGATCACTCATGCCAGCATTCAGAGCACCCATTTTGACAGTGCCCGGGTATGGAGGGAGCGATGGAAGAAACCCCTGGTCTATGATGAATGCCGGTACGAGGGCGATGTTCCCCAGGGATGGGGGAACCTGACACCTGAGGAGATGACGGCCATGTTCTGGAAAAGTCTGATCACCGGCAGCTGGGCCGGTCACGGCGAGACCTACAAGCACCCGGAAGATATTCTCTGGTGGTCCAAGGGCGGAGTATTGCATGGCAAAAGTCCGGAAAGGATCGCATTCTTCAAAACATACCTTGAAGAACTTCCCGAAACCGGGATCGAGCCCATGGATCAATATTCCGCGGGCAATTACGGGGAACGGTATTATTACTATTTCGATGAAGAAACCCCCGCTGAATGGAGCTTCGACCTTCCCGGCAGGAGAAATTACCGGGTCGTGCTGATCGATACCTGGAACATGAAAGCCGATACGCTGGAAGGCTTGTACCAGGGTTCCTTTACCATTCCCATGCCCGGGAAACCTTATATGGCGGTTAAAATTGAATCGACCGGACCGGTGTTCCCGGTAGGAAAGCCTGAACTGGTCCGCGGGGGGATCGTCTTCCAGGAAGATGCCCGGATCATTTTCGTGGATACGGCCACCGTACGGCTCCGGCATTCTTTTGACCCGGAGATACGCTATACGCTGGATGGCAGTGAGCCGGACCGGGATGACCAAGAGTATGATGGCCCCTTCCGGATTACGGAACCCGCCCGGGTCAAAGTAGCTGCCTTTGAACAGGACAAAAAAGGGAAAACAGCAAGCTATGAATTTATGCCGGTAAGTCTGCAGCCTGCCCTGGATATTAAAGATCCCGAACCGGGGATAGAGTATACCTACTATACGGGAACGTGGACCACGCTGCCGGATTTTGACAAACTACAACCTGCACGCTCCGGGGTATTGGATGAGGTGAGTCTGGATATCGAGCGGGCGGCCGATTATTTCGGAATGGTATTCAGGGGATACATCAGGGTCCCTTACGATGGTTTATACACCTTTTATACCGCTTCCGACGATGGCTCAAAGATCCTGATCGACGCCAAAGAGGTGGTGATCAACGACGGCCAGCACGGTGTGCGCGAGGAATTCGGGCAAATAGCCCTGGAAGCCGGATTTCATGAGTTCGAAGTACAATTCTTTGACAACTGGTACGAGGAAGTGCTGAAGCTGTATTTTTTCCATGAAAAGACCGGATTACAGGATGTTACCGGCGAACTACTCTATTACTAAGTATTGTAGCTTGTTTCTTGCCTTTCGTTTCTGGTCTCTGGTCGTTTATGGGTTACGATATAAGTGAGGGTATGACTTCAAGTCGTGTCTCAATGTCTCAACGTCCTTTATTTTGTACTGCCTGGAACGTACAGTCCTTGCCTAAATATGTTGACCGAAATTAAAACAAAAAAAGGTTAAC
>CAYQQR010000084.1:0-4723 GCA_964420035.1 uncultured Bacteroidaceae bacterium
AATCCCTGCCTTGCTGGCAGGCAGGCGCAATTCGTTATTAATTGATAATCAATTTATCTCCCCCTCTCCACACGGTGGAGAGGGGGCCGGGGGGAGAGGAAAAAAGAAAATCAGTACCGTTTGGCACCGTTAGCACACCCGAGGGCGAGCTACTGTGAGTGCGGCGAAAGAGCTACTGTGAGCGCGGTGAACGAGCAACAGTGAGCTCAGCGAACGAGAAACAGGCGAAGCCGAGTAGCAGCGAGCGCGGCGAGTCCCGAAAAACAGCAAAGCGGAAGAGCATAAGATTAACAGTGGCTGCAGATGGCAGCGCATTTAATGTATAACTTCGCGGGATGATATCATGCCACTTCAGCATAGGGAATTGCTTTCAGGTTATACAAGGGATCCTGTTTAAATTTGCCGTGGGTGATGAGCCGGTGAGGGCCGGCCATTCAGACCTGAAAATATGCAATGAAGACAACCCCCGTTGAGTTTTATAGACAAATGCAAAAAGATCAATTTCGATGAAAAAAATTTTCACCATTCTTTTTCTGGCCTTAGTGATCAGCGGTCAGGTGTTTACACATTCGGGAAAACCCAAATATCACGTCATCATCGATACGGATGGTGCGGTTGATGATATGCGTGCCCTGTCCATGTTCCTGGCAGGCAACGACATACGGGTTCTTGCAATTACATGTTCGCAGGGCACCTTGCTGCCTGACAGTGTTTTTGTGAAAGTCAGATCATTGCTTTCGGCATTTCATCATGAAGGCATACGTGTCGGCATTGGCGAATCCACGGATTTTGAGCTTCCGGCATGGGAACCTTTTGCCCGGAACATTCGATGGGGCAACCCGATCCCTGCCCGTAATCCGGATTTCACGATTCCTTCCGTTAACCTGTTGAACAGGGTGCTTGCTGACTATGAAGAAAAAATAACTTTGATTGCCCTGGGATCACTGAAAACCTATGCAGACTGGTTGCGCTCAAATCCTGAAATTGCCCGTAAAATAGAACGCGTAATCTGGTATAACAACCATGATATCAAAGAAGGGTTCAATTACAGGATCTCGCCTGAAAGTTTTGAGTTCATTAAAAACTGCAACATCCCTCTTGAAATCGTCGCGAACAATTCGGACGACCTGCTCATAAACGAAAGCTATCTCGGCATGATCGGGAATGCAAATTCGGTTTATGCCCGCCAGATAAGCAGGGTTTGCTGGCAAGCAGGAGCCGCCGGGATGACGAACCGGAAACACATGCATTTGTGGGACGATCTGGTGCCTTTGTATCTGACCGTATCCATTCTGTTTGAAACCGGAACCGAGAATGGAGTCAAATATGTTTCAGTGGACAATTCAATACCTGCAGATTTTATTCATGAGGCAACAGGCAAACTTTTAATTTCTTCAACTGCCACCAATAACCGGGTGTTTAACGCTTTTCCCGCGGATACCCGGTTGTATCTTCCCGCGTATGCCGAAATACTGAATGCAACGATAGAGAATTACGGTTTGGAGGAATGGAAAGCCATCTGCCTGACCAACGAAGTTCACGGACATACCGGCATTTATTCCATCATTGGCGCTAAAACGGGGATCAGGGCCATGGAATATTTCAATGTCGGTGTCAACAATCTGAAAGCAATTACTTTCGCGGGGAACGAGCCCCCGTTGAGTTGTTTCAACGACGGAATTCAAATAAGCACAGGGGCAACGATCGGGCAGGGTTTGATCACCGTTTCAGACAGCATTTCCAAGATACCGTCTGCGATTTTTGAATTCAACCATCAAAAGATACACATATCCTTAAAGCCTGAAATTGCCGAAAGGATGCAGCAAGAGATAAGGTATGGGGTCCGGACCCATGGTAATCTGACCGAAAACTATTGGCGGTACATCGAAGACCTTGCAATCACATACTGGTCGGATTTCAACAGGCAAGACATATTTACCATCAAAGAGATATGAGCGGTTCATCGCACACCTTAACGGGGTTTCCATGGAGGTGGTATTCATACGGGCATTACCCTGAACCTTTCATGTGAAGGCCGGTGATCTGCACGCATCCCGCGGGGATCTTCCCGCCGGGTCATTATGTCAGGAAATGCACACGGAAACGGGCCGCAAGGTTCTCATTCCACCCTGATCATGAACACTTCCCGTGAACCTGCATCGTTATAGTCATCGATCAGAAGCACATAATATTCCTTGTTTTCCTCGACTTCGAAGGTCACGGGCAGTTTTTTCCATTTGCTATAGGCTGCCAGTTTATCCATGTCATCCGGATCGATGGTAAACAGCCGGATTTGAGGATTGATCCCCCCGGGAACATCCCTGGTCAGGAAGGTCAGTTCCTTGCTGTTTCCTGTATTGATCTTAAAATAATCCTGGTCGCCCGTGGGGAAAACAGCTACCTGCAGCGTGTCGCCCCTTTCGATGGTTTTTGCATCCTTGAAGTCGTCATTGGGCTCATGGGCATCCATTTCTTCCAGGAAATCAATTTTAATTTTAAAGGGAATTTCCGAGCAGGCATCGTTATAATCGTCGATCAATGTGAGATGGTATTCGCCAGAGTCGGGGATAAAACAGGCAGCCGGCAAATTGCGCCAGTTTTGCAGTACGTTCACCTTCGGATCGGCCCATTCGTCATACAGGGCAATCCTGACCTCCGGTTGGATCCCTTCCGGAACATCCTTCGATGAAAGGACCAGGTAGCCCTGCTCCGGGGCGTTTACTTTGAACCAATCCCGGTCGCCCACGGGGTAAATGCCAACATTCAACTCTTTTTCAAATTCCACGGATTTGGCGTCTTCGGGGTTGTCGTTGGGCTCAAACTCATCGAATTCCTCCAGGAAATCCACTTTGAGTTGAAAAGCCTTCTCACTGGCTTGGTCGTTATAATCGTCAATGATCACGAAATAATAAGTTCCTGCTTCATAAACAGGAAGTGCATCCGGCAGCCGGTGCCAGTTCCTCAAACTTTTTTCCTTGTCCGGTTCCCATTGATCGTACAGTGCAAAAGCGACCTCCAATCTGAGTTCTTCGGGTACATCACTCGCCTGGATCCTTATATAACCGGGTTCATCCACTTCGACTTTATACCAGTCCCGGTCCCCCCTGGGATGAATGGTGGCCTGAAAAAGTTCTCCCGGGGTGATGCTGCCGGCTTCTTCAATGGTGTTGTTGGGTTCGGCGTCGCCATTTTTTCCGTTCTTTCCGGTGCAGCCGAAAACGACGGCCGCGAGCATTAGAATGACTAAATAATTTTTCATCACGGTATTTTTTTTGGTTATTCCGGTAATAAGGACTTCCGGTAATGCCCCGTTTTTTAACGTGGGTGCTGGTCTCCACAATATTTGAAGTATAAAAGTGCCTTATGCATACAGGCAAAGCGTTAATTGCAACCCCAAGTTAAGGCAAATTAATTAGCGATTCAATGAATTGCAGCGGAAATTTGAATTCCTAAGCCGCTTATAGAATGCTAACCTGGAGGGATGGTTAACCAAAAATTTGGAAATTTTTAACGCCTTTTTTTTTGGTTCGTTTCTTTTGGGCGGGCAAAAGAAATGAACGGATAGATCCGGAATGTTGATTATAGATCTGAAGCTTGCTCGCACAGTATACTCTGAAGGTTAACTTTACCGGTAAATTGTTTTGCTCTTTTGTGGATTCAATATCTTTTTCTTATGTTCTTTTTCCTTGATGAAAAAGAACCAAAAAATCAAGAAAAATTTATAACGGTCCACCGCACAAGCCACCGCGGCCCCGCCAAATTTTTCAGGCCCACGCGCATTTTGGCCTGGCGGCCAATTAGGGGCATCCTTTGCAGAAGGCGAATTTTCAATACGCCGTCAGGCGTTTTTCACTATTGCCGAAGGCAATTTTTCACTGCCTTGCGCAGCAAGGCTTTTCACTGTCCCGGGAATCGGGGCTTTTCACCGCCCCGATTCATCGCAACGGAAAAGCATCAAAGCTACAGAGCGCAAGAGACATTAAGACAATCCCAGCTTCAAACCTGCATATTTAGGTCATAAACATTACCTTTTTGGAACGAATTTTGTAACTTTGTAAGTTCGTATGGGGCTGACCGGATTTGACAGCAGGGTAAATCGATAGGTAAGCATGCCGAGCGTGGTGATTTGGCTCGTTAATCCCAGGTCTCAAACTAGTAAGTGGCAACACTAACTACGCGCTCGCGGCTTAATTCCGTAAGCGGAATTGGCTAAATCCCGGGCCCAAGGAGGTTCGGGACGGGCTATCCCGCCGGGCCTGACTTCTTTCCGGGACCGGCACACGGGATATCGACAGGAAGGGATAGCGGTGGCAAGGTTCCGGTGCAATCGTGAAATTAAAGGAACTAAGGTTCAGGTAGGTGGTCCGGTACCGGCCTGTTCCCGACAATATATACCGGACTAAGCATGTAGAAAGCTTATGGGTTCTCTGTTTGGACCGGGGTTCGAATCCCCGCAGCTCCACGATCAAGCAGAAAACAAACACCCCCGAAAGGGGGTTTTTGCTTTTTAAGGAAGCCGTTGAAAGCTTGCTTTCATAAGGCTGACGAGAAAAGCAAAAGAAACCTTGCGAAGCAAGGTGTTTGTTTTCTATTTGCAGGACTGAAGCAAGGGGATCACGAGCATGGCGCATGCAATGCGTCATGCGAGTACCAGAAAGAGGTCTCGTTGTCTCAGCGTCTCGTTGTCTCAACGTCTCAGCGTCTCAGTGTCTCAACGTCTCAG
>CAYQQR010000085.1:0-4670 GCA_964420035.1 uncultured Bacteroidaceae bacterium
CTCCAATGACATAGATGAGTTTATTAAATGTTGTAAATTTTTGTCATGTACTTAGGTTATTCCTCTTCAAAATATCCACTCTTATAAGTATATCCTGAATAGTAACCATAGCTATAATGGTACTTATATCTGTATCCATATCCATAGATACCTTTTGGCCGAATATCATTGATCAATAAACTAAGATTCTCAATCTTTTTTTGTTGATAGAGTTCATTGATCATATTGAGGACATTCTTTTTAGAGAAGGAGTGCCGTACTACAAAAACTGTGATATCCGATTCCGGACTGATCAATAGAGCATCCGTAACCATGGCAACAGGCGGGGTGTCAAGAATGATGTAGTCGTAATTCTTTCTGGCATAATCCATGAATTCTTTCATTCTCTTTGAATCGATCAGTTCTGCCGGGTTGGGAGGGGTGGGCCCCGAGGGACAGATAAAGAGATTGTCCACGGTTGAGGTTTGGATTATTTCTTCTGCCGTGTTTTGTCCGATCAGATAAGTGCTGATCCCGGTCTCGTTATTCAGGTTGAATATCCGGTGCAGGCCGGGGCGCCTAAGATCGAGGCCGATCAATAATGTTTTCCTGTTCGACAATGCAATGATGGAAGAAAGATTCACGGCACAAAAAGTCTTGCCTTCAGCCGTTACGGTAGATGTAATGGTCACTACCTTCTGGTCCTTTTCGGGCATTACATATTTCAGGTTCGTGCGAATAGCACGGAATGCTTCAGCCAGAACTGATTTGGGATTTTCAATGACCGGTAAGGAACTTTCCGATTTGCTATGGCCGATGGAGCCCAGGATCGGGACCTGGGTGTGATCTTCAATGTATTTAAGGTCCTCTATTTGATCATTTAAATAATCCCAGATCAGAAGAAATACAAAAGGGATAAGCAAACCCACCACAAAAGCACTCATGTAGATGATGTTGGTCTTAGGCTTTACCTGGCTATAGCTTTGTGGCCTGGCCTCATCCAGGATCTTGTTATCCGGTACATTGGAAGCACGCTGTATACCGGCTTCCGCACGTTTCTGAAGCAGGTAAGTATAAAATTGATTGTTGACATCAAATTCCCGGGTCATATTCAAAAATTGCTGCTCTTTGGCCGGGAGTTTTCTAATCTCCTGTTCTGCTTCAGCCAAACGCTTATCCAGGTCCGACAGGGTAATATTGGTAATCTCTTTTTGGTTTTGAATGTGCTCTTTCAGTGCTTTCCGGGTGGTGGCAATTTCAGACTCTGCCATGGCCAGGGAAGGACTTCCTTCCCGGGTGCTGTACTCCAATACACTGCGCTGAACATAGAGTTCATTGATCTTGCTTACCAGATTATTTAGCACTTGGTCCTGAATACCCACAATAGAAGGCATCATCACTTCTCCGTATCCTCTTTCATGGGTGATATAGTCAGCCAAATAATCAAAGTACTTAACCTTAATCAGTTCCGATGCTTTTTGATTTTGTAAATTTTGGATTTTTGTAAATAAGGCCTGTCCCTCCTGCTCCATGTTTATGATCTCATTATTCACCCGGAATTGTTGTAGTTCATCACCTGAAGAACTCAATGAGTCTATCAGGTTTCCTATAAGGCCGTCAATAAATCCGATGGCATTCTCCGATTGCCGGTTTTTTTCTTCCAGACCCGCGATGATAAATACTTCGCTCAGTTTATTCAGATAACGCGCCAACTGTTCCACATTCGGTCCTTTGGCCGTGAGTTTAACTATAGAGACTTCCTCGCTTAAAGGTTCAGCGGTAAGCGAACTTCGATATCTTGAAGCAAGTTGTTCTTTGCTGTTAAGGACAAAGTAGTGTTTGTTATAGATCCTGGTGGGATCAAAGTTTTCAGGTTCCTTGAGAATAAGTTTAAATCTGAATCCGGGGATTTCGCACCATTCACCTATACTTAATGTTTTTTCAATTTTGTTGTTGTCATTGATCTCGATCTTATATCTTTCTTGATCAATGAAATCGACATATATTTTTTGTCCGGTTACATTATTTTCTGTAGTATCATAAACAACTTCAAAAGGAGCTCGGTTATATAAAATAACCTCTTTGATTCCGCTTCTTCCTACCCCGGCATAAGTAATGTCAAAATCCAGTTCCTGCATGGTTCTGTAATTCAGTTCATAGGATTTCAGCTTGATGATCTCGTTCTGGACATTCTGCCTCAGTTGGCGCAACCTGAAAAAGCGGATATCACTGAACATCTGTTCGGAAGCCGTGGGTTCGTCGCCGATGATAAGCGTGCTGCTGACTTCATAAACAGGTTTGGTGTAGCGGTTGATCAGGAAACCGATGGTGACCGCCAGACCGACGGAGAGGACGAACCAGTACCAGTGGGCCAGAACCATGAAGAAGTATTTTTTCAGGTCGAGGCCTTCTTCCTCGTAAACGGGTCGGTAGGGTTGTTGCGGTTGTTGCTGGATATTGTTCATGGTAGTTCTCGGTTCTCTGTTCTCTGTTCTCAGTTCTCTGTTATTAATATGCTACTGATTGACAAGGGTGAGAACTAATATGATGGTGCTTAGAACAGAGGTAAATGTTGTAAGGTAAAACAGGTAATCGGATACGCGTTCACGGAAGAGGGTGGTTTTGAGGGGTTCGACGTAGATAATGTCGTTGGGCTGGACGAAGTAGGCGGGATTGCCCACCAGGTCCTTTTCCGTGACATCCAGGCGCAGAACCTGTGTGTTGTCTTCCACGTTCCTTAATACCAGGATATTTTCCCGGTTGCCGTTATAAGTTATATCTCCTCCCAGGGCCAGGGCTTCCAGTATGGTCATCGCGTGGGCTCCGTATTCTTTTACACCCGGCGTCCTGACCTCTCCCAATATGGTGAACTGAAAGGTGTGCATCTTCACGATCACCTGGGGATCCTTCAGGTATTTATAGGCATATCTGGTAATGGTATCCTTGGCCTGCTCAACAGTTAATCCCTGTACCGGCACTTTCTTGATCACCGGCAGATCCACATAGCCGGAATCACTTACCTCATATCCCATGATATATAGGTTCTCACTCCGCAGATAAGCTGCGCCTGTTCCCTGCATGAAAATGGGATTGAACAAGCGGTCCACCTGCTCGTTCACGGTGATGATGCGGACGTAGAGGATGTCGGAGGGCTGGAGGAGGTAGGGTTCTTTGATTTTCGCGTACAGGCTGTCATCCTCGGTTCCGATGCCCTGGAAGTAGGTTAACTTTTTGTAGCTGTTGCACGAAGACAGGAGCAGTAGTAGTGTAAGAGGGATGAGGAGTAGTCTTCTCATTTTAGTCGGTTTCTCCAAAGATAGGGTTTTTAGTAATTCAGGATTCAGGATTCAGGATTCAGGATTCCTGCCTACCGGCAGGCAGGCAGGATGGGGGTGTGGGGATTGGGTGTGGGTGTGTTGGATAGAAGACTTTGAGACATTGAGACGTTGAGACCTGCTGGATATGGCTTCGCCTGGTCAGTCACAGGCGGGAACTTCCGTCTATGTGACAAATTCATTATTTTACAGTGAGTTAGTTTTAATTCTCTAACTCTATCTTCGATGGACGACGGACGACGGACGACGGACCACGGCCGTTGGAAGAATTGCTAAATAAATTCCTTTCGCTAAGAAATTTGCTCTCTCTAATTTTTTATTTAGCATTTTCCTCATAATTACTGTCGTCCGTGGTCCGTGGTCCGTGGTCCATTGTTTCTTCCGCCCAAAGCAACAAGACCTCATCGTCCTGCCGCTTGGTTGCATACAGTTCAAACTCCTCCTGGTTGAGGATGATGTAACTGATCTTCCGCCCAACCAGCTTCTCTGCTTTGGCGATCAGGCGGGCGAGATACTCCCTGTCGAGCTCCTCGCACACGAAGATCAGCTCGATCACATCGTTGTCGCTGCCCTGGGCGAATTCGCCGGTGACATACACGCATTTCAGGTCCCCCAGCTTCGAGACCACGTTCTCGACGATCTTGTCGAAGCCGATGTATTTCAACAGAATATTGTGAATGTCCGGGAACAAGGGATGCGTGGTGTCGGCCTTGAAATATTTCCGGTTTCCCCGGGTGTCGGATTTCAACAGGCCGGCATCCTCAAAGCGGTTCAGCTCCAGCCGTATGGCATTGCTGGACTCCCCGAATTCGCTTTCCAGGCTGCGCAGGTAAGAACTTGAGTTGCTGTTGAGAAAAAATTTCAACAAAAGTTTTAACCTTGTTTTTGATGTGATCAGGGCGTCTAGCAAATAATTTGCTTTATAATTGAGTAGTAATTTTACTCGTTTTTATGTTAAATGTCAAGTAGTTTAACATAAAATCTATATTAAATTTTCATTTTATGCTTTTTTGTATTTATATATTTCATCGGCAACTGAAGAACAATCTCGCTTAATTTAATTTGGTTTGTTACTTTTTTCTTGATAAAAAAGTAACCAAAAAATCAAGAAAAATTTTTAACGGTCCACCGCACCAGCCACCGCGTCCCCGCCAAATTTTTCTGCCCACCGCACTCTGTTGGCCTTAAGGCCAATTTGGGGGATCTTTCGCTGAAAGCGAATTTCAACCGCCCCGAGAATCGGGGCTTTAAACCACCTTGCGCAGCGAGGTTTTTCACCAATTTCCGCCGGCTCGCAATTTTTGTGTAAGCGGGAAGTTACAATGTACAAAAAATGGCAAATAAGGATGTACAAAA
>CAYQQR010000086.1:143-4599 GCA_964420035.1 uncultured Bacteroidaceae bacterium
ACACGGTGGAGAATATTTTCCCATTTCTTGGTTCCCCCTCTCCACACGGTGGAGAATATTTTCCCATTTCTTGGTTCCCCCTCTCCACACGGTGGAGAGGGGGCCAGGGGGTGAGGCAATCCTAAAAAGGCCCCTTGTGATTGATCTCCGTCGCATTCTTTTCTGATCCCGACATGGTGCCCCGGTCCCCGTACCAGGGGGATCGTTCATAGTCTGTCATTTCAATGAACCAGTCCGGTGTCAGGTTTTCCGGTTCGGTATCGCCGGTCACCTTCTGCCAGTGTACCAGGACCTGCCGCATTTCTTCCAGGATGGTACCGTATTTGGGATCGTTCACCCGGTTGTCGGTCTGGTAGGGATCCAGGTTATTGTTATAGATCTCTTCCCTGGGCCTGGGACGCAGGAAGATATCGGCCTGGGCCGGGGTGATGGTTCCGGCTTCCCTTGCTTTCAGGACATCCAGGAAGCTTGGTGCGGTGAAAATATCCGCCGGGGTCAACAGGTCCAGTTCCGGGCGGCCATTGTAGACATAGAGATAATCTCTTTTCCGTACCATGCGCTCATAGGATTCAAAGTCGTGCCAGTTATGTTCGGCAAACACGTAATTGCGGAAGGGTTGGTCGGGTTGATACAACAGTTGCTCAAAACTGCAGCCCTGCACTTTTTCGGGGATCTCTATATCCATTATATCCAGCAGGGTCGGGGCCAGGTCGATGATGCTGACCATGCTTTCCGTGAACCCGGCCTTGTTACCCAGCCGGGCGGGCCAGTGAATGATAAAGGGGGTTTTCATGCCACTGTCCAGTACCCGGGTTTTACAACGGTGAAAAGGCCTGCCGTTGTCCGACATAACGATGACCATGGTGCTCGAAAACACCCTTTGGGCCTTTAATTCTTCCACCACCTTCCCGATGTAGTGGTCGAAACGCCATATCTCGTTGTAGTAGCTGGCCAGGTCGGAGCGGGTTCCCTGTGCTTCCACAAAATAAGGCGGGATCATCGCATCCCCCGGTCCGTGCGGTTCCGGGATCGTATCCGCCGACCAGGGTCGGTGGGCATCCACGGCGGCCAGCCACAGGAAGAAGGGTTTATCTTTGGGTCTTTCCCTCAAACTGGTGAGCCAGTAGCCTTCTCCGCCCGTATCTCCGTCGGGTATCCCGTAGGCCGTGTCGAAGGCGGCATAGACATGGGGTCCCATGTGCCATTTACCGGCCTGGGTACAGTAATATCCGTTTTCCTTCAGCAAGGCAGGAAAAGGGATCTGGTTCTCCGGCAGGGGGGTATGCAGTTCGGCGGCCCCGGTATTGTGGGGGTACCTTCCGGTGATCAGGCTGCACCGGCTGGGACTGCAGGAGCTGGCGGTCAGGTACATGTTGTCAAACCGTAGTCCATGCGCGGCCAAACTGTCGATATGGGGTGTGCGGATGTGGGGATGACCGTAACAGCCCAGGTCGTTCCAACCTACATCATCGGCAATGATCAGTACGATATTGGGGCGGGGCGGTTCTTCTTTAACTTTTTCAATGGGATTGCAGGAAAACAGCAAAGGAACACTTCCTGCCAGCAAAATCGGGGTCTGTGCTTTCATGTTTTATTCCATATTATTCGTAGCGGCTTCTTTGTTCAAATTTAACCATTTCGAGCAGAGCGGAAAGGGAATCCACCATTTCCGGGTAGGCTGCATAGACGTTGGCCGTCTCCCCGGGATCCACATCCAGTTTATAGAGCTGTACCGGGGGATCCCCTTCGCTGCCCGAATAACTCCAGCCCCCGGAGCCGGGTGCCGGGATCAGTTTCCAATGACTTTTGCGAACGGCAAAGGTCCCATCCACCGAGTGCATAATGAGTTGATCCCTCAAATCAGCATTACGGGTTTCTCCTTTAAGGACAGGTAAAAAACTGTAACTGTCCTCTCCCGCAAGAAAGGGGAGCTCCCTGCCGGTCAGATCGGCAAAAGTATGCAGCATGTCGGTCAGGCAGACAAGCTGTTTTGAGGTGCCTTCTGCTTTGGTTACACCGGGCCAGCGCAAAAGGAAGGGTACCCTGTGGCCTCCTTCCCAAACATCCGATTTCATTCCCCTGAAAACATAATTCGCCCGGTGCTCATATTTTGCCTTGTCTTCTTCGGTCCAGTCGGCCCCGTTGTCGCTTGTAAAGATCACCAGGGTTTCGTCTGAAACATTCAGATCTTCCAGTATTTCCAGGATACGGCCGACGGAATGATCCACCTGGACCACAAAATCCCCGTACCTCCCGGCCCCGCTCATACCCGTAAATTCTTCCAGGGGCAGCCAGGGTGTGTGGGGAGCGGTAAGGGGCAGATACAGGAAAAAAGGATCGGTGCTGTTCAGGCTCTGTTCTGTAATGTATTCAATGGCCTTATCGGTAAGTTCGGGCAATACGTCCTTATGCCTGAATTCTGAAGTAGCGTCTCCCTGCCGCCAGAAGACGCCCCGCTCCCCTTGTTTTCCTTCCATACGGGTATCCACGGTAC
Organism: uncultured Bacteroidaceae bacterium; assembly: GCA_964420035.1. Classification (GTDB taxonomy): domain Bacteria; phylum Bacteroidota; class Bacteroidia; order Bacteroidales; family SM23-62; genus CAYQQR01. The sequence continues at coordinate 2,638 of CAYQQR010000086.1, forward strand.
CGACTACCTCCCCGTTTTCCAGGTAACAATAAGGCTGGATATCGAGGCTTGCGGGGAGAATAAAGGAATGATCGAAGCCATGATCCCGCGGACCGCCATGCACATGACCGTTATAATCCACATTCTCAGTAGATTCGATATCCCATGGATTGCCTGTGAAGAGCGGTTCATGATTGTTTTTTTTGGGCCAATCCAGACCCAGATGCCATTTTCCTATACAGGCGGTATGATAACCTTCCTCCTGCAGGAGGGTTCCCAGGGTCATTCTGCCCGGTTCGACCAGGGAAGGGGAATGTCCTACCAGTACACCCTCTTTTAAGCGGGTCCGGAAACTGTACCTGCCGGTCAGCAAACCATAACGGGTTGGAGTGCATACGGCTGATGGGCTGTGGGCATCGGTAAATACCATTCCGGTTTCAGCCAGGCGGTCCAGGTTGGGTGTAGGGATGGCAGATCCCGGGTTCAGGGCCCGGATATCACCATATCCCATATCATCTGCAAGGATGACCAGTATGTTGGGCTTTTCTGCAGGTTCCGGTTCGTAGTTGCACCCTCCTGCCAGCAGGGAGAATGTACTGATTATTCCAATAGTCTTCAGGCTTTCCATTTAACTATTTTCAGGTTTCTTTGTTGAACAATGGATCGATAAATATGTGAAATTTTCGTCATATTTGGAAAGAATGAAGAACACCCTTACCCACTTAATCACCCTTTTGGGAGCGATCCTTCTTATACTGGCAGGTTTTATTGTGGACATGAGCTTTCCTTATTTCATGGCCGCTGTTCTTCTTTCTTTGGTACTTGGAGCACTACTTTCTTATTTCCTGGTCCCCGGAAAGTTCCCTGTCGGGTTATCCAGGCCCCGGATTCGTCCCATCCGGCTGGTTACCGATTTTTTGTATATGATTTTTCTTTTATTGTTGCTGGGAGGGATCGGCATGGGATTCAAGTACATGGACGGCATGCTTCCGCGCATGGATCATTATGCATGGATGAAGGAGGGCCCAGGCACTTACTTGCTGGGCATCCTTGTCGTATGGTTCTTCAGGGCCGGGGTCGGGGAGGTCCTGATACGGGGCTATATCATGAATCATTTTTATGCCCTGTTCTCCAACAGCCGGCCCGGCAAGGCATGGGCCTGGTTTTTCGCGGTTCTGCTTTCAACAGGCGTTTCGGTACTTGTGCATTATCATGAAGGACCCGGGGGCATGATCCTCGCGGGTATTTTCGGGGCAATCATGGCCGGCATCTACCTGATTAGCGACAGGGACCTCTGGAACGTGATCATCGTTCACGGCTTATACGATACGGTACAGTTTACCTTGTATTACCTGGGATTTCAATTATAGTTCTTTTTTGAAATACCTTCCCTGTTGGAAATATTAAGATTATCTTGATATATTTACTTTAAGTAAGTTCAAAACGGGCTGACAGGGATGTGCTATAGCTTCAAAACAGGATTGTTTGTTATGCTGACGGCGTTCGGTTTAAATGGATTGCTGGCAGCCCAGTATGCCGGTAATCCCCTGGTGCTGAATTACGACAAGACCGATTACGGGGCGGCCAACCAGAACTGGACCATAAGCTTCGACTCTTTGGGGATTACGTATATCGGCAATAACAGCGGCTTGTTGGAATTTGACGGATCAAACTGGTCTTTGCACCTGATGCCTGAAAAAGCCGTTGCACGGGCAGTAGCCTCTGACGGGGGAAACAGGATCTATGTTGGTTCGTATGAAGAATTCGGCTATATGGAACGGAATACCAAAGGGCAGTTGAAGTATGTATCCCTGAGTGAAATGGTAGATCCGGCTGATTTCCATAACGATGAGATATGGAGGATCCTTATACACAAGGGCAAGGTCTATTTTCAATCATTCCGGAGGCTTTTTATTTATGATGGAAAAACATTAATGGGTACTAAAAATTAATAATCGTTCTTTGAAATACTTTGTACATCGA
>CAYQQR010000087.1:0-3910 GCA_964420035.1 uncultured Bacteroidaceae bacterium
CAATATTTACATCACAAGTAAACAAAAAACGGTCAACGCTATTCAGGCATAGACTCTCCGTGGTCCGTCGTCTGTCGTCCGTGGTCATTACTTCCCCCATTCTTTCTTGAAATCAACCCAGTAGTCCAAAATGGTCTCGCGTATATCCCTGTGCAGGATAAGGATGCCGAAGAGGTTGGGGATGGCCATCAGGGCGATGGTGATGTAGGACAGGGACCAGATTACGGTGGTATCGGTAAAGGCCGCGAAGAAAAATGCGATCACGTAGACGATGCGGTAGTAGAGCACATAATCGGGCCCGAAGAGGTAAGTCACGCCCCTTCCCCCGTAATAGGACCAGGAGATGGCCGTAGAGAAGGCAAAGAGCAGCAGGCCGATGGAAACGATATACTGGCCCCAGTCGCCGAGGATGCTGCGTTTAAAGGCCTCAGCAGTCAGGGGCGCACTGTGGATCAATGATCTGCCCTGGACGATGATGTCCCCTTCCGGGTTATCCAGTTTTCCCTGGCTTACGCGCAAAGTACCCGAATAAAGGCTGTCATACCTGTAAAACCTAACATCCTCGGCGATGGACCGGGCATTGATCAGGGTGATGTCATCCAGCATTCTGCCGTCGTTGATCATGATCATCCCCGTGTAATAATTCAGGGTATCCTTTCCCGTTAGATGCCTGGATAATCTCTTTACATCATCTTCGGATCGTTCGGAAAAGGAACCGGCAAGAAATAGCATATCGGTTTCCTGGAACCGGTTCGGCAATTTTTCGTTCCAGACCCCGGAAGAAAGAAGTACCAGTCCGGTGAGCGTACAGATAATAATGGTATCGATAAAAGGCTCCAATATGGCCACCATACCCTCCGACACCGGTTCATGGGCCCGGGCAGCAGCGTGGGCAATGGGAGCGGAACCCTGCCCGGCTTCATTGGAGAACAATCCACGGTTCGCGCCACGATTAAAAACATAGGCAAAGCTGGCACCCAGAAATCCCCCGGTGGCGGCCGTTCCGGAGAAAGCATCCTTGAAAATGGCTATAAAAGACGGACCTATGTTTTCCAGGTTGGTGAAGATCACCAGGATCGCCCCGATAAAATACAACACAGCCATACCGGGTACCAGCCGGGAGGTCACCTTCGCGATCCTTTTAATTCCGCCTATAATGACCATTCCGAGTAAAACAGCCAGGACAGCCCCGGTAATGATGTGCTTCAGGCCGAAAGTGGCAAAGATGGAATTGGAGATGCTGTTGATCTGGGGAAGACTGCCGGTTCCAAAAGAGGAAAGGATGGTACCGATGGCAAAAAAAGCACCCAGCCATTTCCCGGTATTGATGAGCTTTTTGTTGATCCGGATGTTCATTTTTTTCTTCATATAATACATGGGTCCTCCCGAAACAGAACCGTCGGGAAGGATATCCCTGTATTTATGGGAAATGGTTACTTCAACAAATTTGGTGGTCATGCCAAAAAATGCCGTGACCAGCATCCAGAACAATGCCGCGGGGCCGCCCAGATGAATGGCCAGGGCCACTCCGGCTATATTGCCGGTCCCAACGGTTCCGGAGAGCGCCGTGGACAGAGCCTGGAAATGAGAAGTATCCCCCACATCTCCTTTGCGGTCGTACTTGCCGCTGACAATGCGTATGGCATGACGGAAATAGCGGAACTGGGGCAATCCCAGGTAGACGGTAAAAAACAAACCCGTACCGATAAGAAGGAAAACGAACCACCAGCTACCGCCGATGAGTTGGTCCAGGCCGATGAGAAAATCATTAGCTTTCTGGATCATATAGGCAGAGGATAAGGTAAAAGCACAAAAATAGGAATTCAATTGAAGAATGAAAGCATCTTTGTTTACCCGAAAAAGCAGTTCACGAAATTTCGCCTTTATTTAATAAAAGCTTGCTGGAAAAAAATCTCCAAATATCGTATATTAGCACAAGTAGGTCTTAAATATTAAGCTAATGAAGCGTTCTTTATCTATACTCCTGTTAAGCTGGTTTGCGGTAGTATTCCTCAACCCGGTATGCGCCCAGGGTGCGGGCGGAACAAAATACAATCCGGATCAAAAGATCGCCCTGGTCATCGGAAACTCCGATTATAACACGGGTCCCCTGCTGAACCCCGTAAACGATGCCAGAAGCATGGCTGATGCGCTGAGGGAAGTGGATTTTGAAGTTATGGAATATCTGAATATGGAAACCATGTCGGATATGAAGCGTGCCATCCGTGATTTCGGCAAGAAAATACAGAACGGCGGGGTCGGCCTGGTTTATTATGCCGGGCACGGGGTCCAGGTAGGCGGCAGAAATTATCTGATGCCCACGCATGCAGAGATCTATGCAGAAGAGGAAGTGGAATATGAGGCCGTGGATGTTGGATTTGTGATCGCTCAAATGGAGATTGCCAGGAACCGGATGAACATCGTCATACTGGATGCCTGCAGGAACAATCCTTTTGCACGAAGCTGGCGTTCTGCCTCGGATGGACTGGCAACGGTGATTGCCCCTACCGGAACCCTCATAGCCTATGCCACTGCTCCCGGTTCTGTAGCATCAGACGGGACAGGGGATAACGGTTTGTATACCGAAGAGTTGCTCAAACAGATCAATCAAAAGGGCAAAAAGATCGAAGATGTGTTCAAATCGGTGCGGGCCGCTGTTGTCGAAAAAAGCAGCGGCCAGCAAACTCCATGGGAATCTTCTTCCCTGGTGGGCGATTTTTACTTCAAAGAACCGGAACGGCTCACCACATCCGATCAGGGAGGTGTTCTGGAAAATAAACTGGTCTTCGACAATGAGCCCCTCCAGGAAAGCACCGGCAAAGATCTGGCTGCCCTGGATGTGCCCAATGAAAACCTGGATGCCCAATGGAAGTCAGAAGATCTTTATTTTAATTTCCTTGTGAACGGAGTGAATATTGCCAAGGAAACCCATAATGCAGCGGGAGGCGATCACCTGATCGTATATCATCCCCCAACCGAGAAGACCTATCTTTTCGAGAGCTTTTATGACCGGCAGGATGGAAAATACAGGGAAGCCAAAGAAATAGATTCTCCGTCCGGAGCGTTCTGGCTTGCCGATGATTCGGGATACTGGATCATTCTGAAAGGAGAAGACATATCCTCTGAAACAACAAATGCCTGGCGCGGGGACGATCTGTTGGTTTATTATCCATCCAACGGGAAATATTATATGCTGGGTAACTACAACAGTTCCCTGGATAAGAAATTAAAGCGGGCCGAGTTGGCCTATACCAATAACGGAACGCTTTGGTGTGCAGACGAAGAAATGTATTACTGGATTTATGACGAAGGAGAATATATCTCACTGGAATCTAACAGCCGCTGGAAGGGCAACGACCTGATCGTATCCCAGGAAAAGAACGGTACTGTTTATTTGTTGGAGGATTTTTACAATAAACGGGATGAAGTGATGCGCCCTGCCACCACTCTGGCCTCGCCCAGGATCAGTCATTGGAAAAGAGAGGACAATTATTACTATCTCTACCGTAACGGACAATCAGTTGGAACAGGAACCGTCTCTGCCTGGGCCGGGGATCACTTGCTGGTTTATGAAGATGAGTACCAGATCACCTACCTGTTTGAAAACTACAGGAATGCCGATGACGGGACCATGAGGACCGCCAGGATCCTGTTTTCACCCGACAATATCTTCTTTTTCCGTAAGGAAAATACCTATTACCTCTATATAAACGGGGAGAATATCGCCGAGAATACCACCAACAAGTGGAACGAAACGGACCTTGAGGTCTATGATCCGGATTCAGACCGCTGGTACGTTCTTGAGGACTATGCCAACGCGGATGATGGGAAAATCCATGTCGCAAAACTGAAATAATTCAGAATTCAGCCTGCCTGACGGTATTCTAAGATAAAAACAAATATTTACGAT
>CAYQQR010000088.1:0-3755 GCA_964420035.1 uncultured Bacteroidaceae bacterium
TGTCTCAATGTCTCATTGTCTCGATGTCTCAATGTCTCATTGTCTCGATGTCTCAATGTCTCATTGTCTCGATGTCTCGATGTCTCATCGTCTCGATGTCTCGATGTCTCATCGTCTCGATGTCTCATTGTCTCGATGTCTCATCGTCTCGATGTCTCGATGTCTCATTGTCTCGATGTCTCAAGGTCCCAAGGTCTATTATGTCTCTGTGGTTCTCAATTTCTCTCACGGGCCCTCTGGGACCTAATAATATTCGGATTGCGGATTGAGGATTGGGCATTAGAGATATTGATTGTAATTTATGGTAATTGGTGGGAATTTATTGTCTCAGGCTCTTGGACTCTTAAGCTCTTGATCTCTTAGTCCCTTCCTTCCTGCATTAATCCAAACCCACGCTCATTCTGTCCCGATGGCCATCGGGGCTGAATTACGCGAGCGCGTTCCCCGTAGCTCTGCCGCGGGGTAAGCGAGCATCATTAAAATAAACAATGAATCGATGATTGGCTCCGCCGGGCTAAAGGTTCCTCGCGGCTTGCCGCGAGGAGAGTCAATTCTGAATTATTCTTTTTCTTCGTAGACTTCGTATTCGTAGCCTTCCATCACGGGATTGGAAAAGATCTTGCTGCAGACCTGGTTGACTTTATCCTTGGCTTCTTCCCTGGAAGAGGCTTCGATCTCCAGGGTGATGTGTTTGCCGATGCGAACATTGGATATGTTTTCAAAGCCAATGGTCTTCATGCTGTTGCTTACAGCCTTCCCCTGGGGATCCAGCAGGGCCTTCAGGGGCATTACGTTGATCTCTGCTCTGTATTTCATGAAACAGGATTTGAGTGTTTTTTGGTTATGCTCCGGATGACGGACATCAGGAGGTACAAAATAAACAAAACGGGAATGGCTTCCACCTGCAATAATATTAATAAAATGACAGATATGATAATGAAAATATAGCGCCATTGATTTCCTTGCCAGTCCAGGTTACAGAATTTAAAACTGAACATGGGTATCCGCGAGATCATCAGGCAGCACAGGATCAGGATCAGCAGGATCAGGACCAGGGGATGCCCGTATAATGAAGCTACACGCTCGTAACCCGGCGTGGCTTTAAGGTAAGCCAGGGATGCGATCAGGAGCCCGGCAGCCGGTACGGGCAGTCCGGCAAAAAAACCTTTGGACTTTTGGCTGACGGTAAACCGGGACAGGCGGAGTGCGGCAAAGATCACGATCAGGAATGAAGCCAGGTTAAGCAATCCGGGATAGCCATGACCGGAAAGCGAATCACCCAGCAGCATGAACATCAGGGCCGAGGGAGCCAGACCGAACGCGATCACATCACTCAGGGAATCCAGCACTTTGCCAAATTCGGAACACCCGTTCAATAAGCGTGCGATAGCGCCATCGGTGTAATCCAGGAAGAGGCTCACCAGGATCCATGCAGTGGCCAACTGGAGGTCACCCTGAAAGGCAGCCTGGCAGGCAAAACAGCCTGCTAACAGGGCCAGGCTGGTGATGATATTGGGAACGATTTTCCGGATCAAGCCATAAAGATTTGACAATAAATGTACCAATAATTTAGTTTATTTGTTGTTGTATTCAGGGCAATCCCTAAGGAATGAGGAAAGGCATCATCATCATTTTCACACTGTTCGCTCCTTTGCTGGCCGGAGGGCAAGCTCCCAAATACAGTAATGAATTCCTGGATATCGGCGTGGGGGCCCGGTCACTTGCCATGGCCAATACCGGCCTTGTTTCCGCATACGATGCCACTGCTACCTATTGGAACCCCGCGGGATTGGTGATGATGGACCGGCACAACGGTTTGGCAGCCATGCATGCCGAATATTTTGCCGGACTGGCCAAGTTCGATTACCTGGGTGGAGCCAGAAAACTCGATGAACAGAGTGCCCTGGGCTTTTCCATCCTCCGTTTCGGGGTGGACAATATACCCAACACCCTTGATCTGGTTGACGGGAACGGCAATGTTGATTACGACAGGATCTCCCGTTTTTCTGTTGCGGATTATGCTTTTTTAACGACCTATTCCAGAAAAACAGGTATTCCCGGTTTGCGTCTCGGCGGTAACATAAAGCTGATCCACCGGTCGGTAGGTGATTTTGCCAAGGCCTGGGGTTTCGGTCTGGACGCCGGAACGCAATACGATCACGGTCCCTGGAAGTTTGCAGCCATGGCACGGGATATCACCTCAACCTTCAATGCCTGGAGCTTCAACACGGAAGAGCTGGAAGAGACTTTTGCAGCTACGGGTAATGAGATCCCGCGAAATTCACTGGAGCTCACCTTGCCGAGACTGATTATCGGAGCCGCCAGGGATCTTGATCTGGGGGAGGATTTCGGCTTGCTTGCCGAACTTAACCTGGATCTGACCTTTGATGGCAAGCGGCCCGTTCTGGTGTCGGCCGATCCCGTGAGTATTAATCCGCACCTGGGGCTGGAGGCCAGCTATAAGCAGATGGTCTTTCTGCGAGCGGGAATAGGCAACATTCAGAAGATCCCCGATTTTGACAATGAGGAACGGATCGGTTTCCAGCCCAACCTGGGCCTGGGTCTTAAGATCCGTGATATCCAGGTGGATTATGCCCTCACCGATATCGGTGATCAATCCATCGCCTTGTATTCGAATATCTTTTCACTCTCCTGGTCTTTCGATCTGATGAAGGACCATGCTGAATAATTCAGCCTTCCGGAGTATCCTTAGCTTAAAAGACTGTTAAATACTGCCGGATCATGCAGTAAAGCTGACTATTTCATATCTTTGAAATTCGTTAATAAGAGGGTGTATATAAATGAAAAAAATTGCTGATTTTCCGGAATATCTGCACAGCATCAACCAAAGCTATTGCGAGGAGGTCCCTTCGGTGGCCCGGGCACAGGCTTTTGTGGATCATATGGTTGAGTTTTTATTTCCCGTGAAAACCAACAAGCATGTCAGCAAATACGAGATCGAAAGGCGTTTCGAAGAACTCAAGTGTGAATTCCGGCAATTATTGATACCTCTTAAAAAGGATCTGAAAAGGAGTACGGATGAAACCACGGATCTTTTTTTCAGCAGTTTAAACGAAGTATTTCAAAAGCTGCTGGAGGATGCCGAATGTTTTGTACAATTTGATCCGGCGGCCTATTCGGTTGAAGAGGTTATTTTGAGTTACCCGGGTTTTTACGCCATTACGGTGTATCGCTTGTCGCATGAATTGTATAATTTGGAAATCCCGGTTTTACCCAGGGTTATGTCTGAATATGCACACTCCAACAGCGGGGTGGACATTCACCCCGGTGCGGAGATCGGCAGGGAATTTTTCATCGATCATGGCACCGGGACAGTGATAGGCGAAACCACGGTCATTGGTAACCGGGTGAAGATCTACCAGGGGGTGACCCTGGGAGCCTTATTTGTTGAAAAGAAACTGGCAAAAAAGAAAAGGCACCCGACTATTGAAGATAATGTGATCATTTATGCCCGCAGTACCATACTGGGCGGCGAGACCGTTATCGGTCGCGATACCGTGGTTGGGGGTAATGTCTGGTTAACGGACAGTGTACCACCCAATTCTGTTGTATACCAGAAGAATAAGACCGTTGTCCGGGAAGGAAATGACAGTGAAGAACCGGTTAATTGGGTAATATAAGCGTTACGGGTTACGGGTCACAATTACGCGTAACCCGTAACCCGAAACAATACATAAAAGTAATTATTTACCAGGGTAATTATCCTGTAATGAAATTATGTCCCTCAAAGGTAG
>CAYQQR010000089.1:0-3372 GCA_964420035.1 uncultured Bacteroidaceae bacterium
ACCAATGGTATGAAGAATTAATGCAATTAACAACGCAAAATTAAACTATAGCCTTATTCTCGGATTTAAGTATTAATTATTGTTCCGCTAACATACAATTAGCATAATTGATATAGTTTTACATTGCATACATAAGCATTGGCCTTCCGCCTCCAGGCTCCTGAATAAGTATTGTGTATGGGTTAGTTAAAAAACCGGGTTCTCCCACCCGGTTTTTTTTGATTCAGTGTAACATTCCTGAGCTTTTTTGTGTAAACAGAAAAAAGCTTATCCCCGCATTTCATGTCCGAACTGAAACTGGAAACAAGGAACGACACCGTATATATAAAACTGGAAGACGATGTCATGGAATGGATGAAAGTGTTTACTGACGACGGTTATATGCTGGGATTCTATGAGGATATCGGCAAGTCGGAATTTTCCCTGCCTTTCAGAATGCTTACCCCGGGAACCATCATCTTCAGGATCGCCACAAGGAAGAAAAACCTGTTTTCTAAAAAGATCAGAATTTAAGACCACTACTCCTCACGTTCCAAAAACTCCTCGATCTCACCCTTTACAGGAGCCGAAGGCTGGGCCCCCAGTCTTGTAACGGAAATGGCCGCGGCTACATTGGCGAATCGAATGGCCTGGGGCAGCAGTTGACCGGAAGCCAGGGAAGCCACCAGGGCTCCACTGAAAACATCACCGGCAGCCGTAGTATCGACGGGATCAACTTTAAAAGCACTGATCATTTCCTGTTGTTCCCGGCTGATATGATAGGACCCTTTGCTGCCCAGGGTCATAACTGCATTGTCCAGGCCCAGGGCGAGCAGTTTCCTGCCTGCCTGTTCAATGTCTTTCTCTTTCTTTATGGGATGACCCGTCAGGAACTCCGCTTCCAGTTCATTGACAATGAGGATATCGACCCCGGTCAGATGACTTTGGGACAGTTCCCGTGCCGGGGCCAGGTTCAGGACGACCTGTTTTTTTAAAGCATTTCCCTTTTCTATAATGTACTCAAGGGTATCCTTTCGAATCTCATATTGTAACAAAATATATTCTGCTTCTTCCAATGCCCGTATAGACCGGTCAATATGTTGCGGGGCGAGTTCAAAATTAGCTCCCGGGGCGACCCCGATGGAGTTTTCCCCTTTTTGATCCACAAAGATCATGGCTGTTCCGCTGCTTTCTTTATCCGTAGTTAAAAAAAGCTCCGTGTCCATGCCTTCGTCCTTAAAGTTTTGTTTCATCTGGTCTCCGAAGGCATCCGCCCCAACGCAGGTCATGAAACGAACCTTTCCCCCCGCCCTCCTGGCAGCAATGGCCTGGTTGGCTCCTTTCCCGCCGAATATCTGGGTGAATTTTCCTTCGGTGATGGTTTCCCCGGGGCGGGGGATCCTTTCGACCTGCATCACCAGGTCGATATTGGAACTGCCGATTACGAGTATATCAGACATGGGCCATCGCTTATACACGGGCAATAATGATGGTCACCAATCCCCCTATAAAAAACAGGAACATCAGTCCGAGCAGCCAGTTGGTACTTTTGGGTGCCGGCCTGAACTCCCTCCAGATGAACACGCCCCAGGCCGCTGCGATCATGGTAGCGCCCTGGCCCAGACCGTAGGATATGGCCGGACCGGCCTTTCCCGAGGCGATCAGGCTCAGGGTCATGCCCAAACTCCAGATGATCCCCCCGAGCAAACCCACCAGATGCAACCGGGTATTTCCCTTGGTGAAATAATCCCTGTAGGTAACCTTCTCCCCATAGATGGGTTTGTACATGAAAATGCTGTTCCAAAGAAAATTGGATGCCAGTAAACCCAGCGAGAAAACGAATACGGCCGCATAGGGAGCCATCTTCCCGGACTCCGGGTCTGCAAAGTTAAAAGACATGGAAGCTGCAACGAACCGGTAAAAGAATCCCATGATGATACCCCCCAGGAAGGATATGATAATACCCTTGGCCTTGGGTGCTGATTTTTCGGAAGGCAATTTGTTATACGCGATGGCATTCAGAATGATGGCAACGACCACCAATCCGACGCCCAGGAACAAGATTACCGGGTCACCCTTGGTTTCGGCAATGTAGTTGACAATCACACCGATTACCAGGGCCAGACCGATAGCCAGCGGGAAAGCCACCGACATCCCGGCAATGGCAATGGCGGCAACCACCAGGAGGTTGGCCAGGTTAAAGACCACCCCGCCCAGGAATGCCGAAGCCAGGTTCTTCGGATCGGCCTGCGCCAGGTCAGCAAAGAAACTCCGACCCTCTTCCCCTAAGCTTCCAAAAGTCAAACCGAAGATCAGGGTCAATAAGACCACTCCCAGGGCATAATCCCAGTAATACAGCGGGAAAGCCCAGTCCTTGGTGGCCATTTTCTGAGTGTTGGCCCAGGAGCCCCAGCACAGCATGGTAAGAAAGAGCAGGAAAACTGCAAATCCATAGGATTGAACGATGTACATGGATTAAAGATTAAAGATTAAAGATGGAAAACGAAAAATAAAAAGTTATTTCCTGAATTATCCGAATCTTTTCCTGGCTTCCTCAAGTATGGCAACGGTGGCGGTGGCACCGATGCGGTCGGCCCCGGCCCCGATCACGGCCAGGGCGTCATCCAGGGTCCGTACCCCGCCGGCAGCTTTAACCTTTACATGAGAGGCGGAATGTTTGCGCATCAGCTTCAGGTCTTCAACAGTAGCCCCCTTGTAGGAATATTTACCGTCCGTTCCCTTGACAAATCCGTATCCGGATGAGGTTTTTACATAATCCGTCTCCATGGTACTGCAGATCTCACATAATCTGATCTTGACCCGGTCATCCTCTATAAAATCATTCTCAAAGATCACCTTCAGGATCACGTCGTTTTTCCTGCAAACCTCAACCAGCCTGGATATTTCTTCCTCAACATAGGCCCAGTGTTCACCCAGGGCTTTGCCCAGGTTTATCACCATATCTATTTCTTCCGCACCGTCTTCAATGGCTTGTTTGCATTCATAAACCTTCACGTCAATGCTGCTGTTCCCGTGCGGGAAGCCGATGACGGCCCCGACCTTAACATCGGAATCTTCCAGGTATTCATCGGCCTGGCGAACCATATAGGGCTTTACACAAACCGAGGCTACCTTATACTTCATGGCTATTTTACATCCCTCCTTCAGGTCGGCATCGGTAAATGTGGGATGCAGTATGGAATGATCGATCATTTGGGCAATTTCAGCTACAGTGGGCATAATTTTTATGGTTTTGATATAATGGAGCTAATTTATAAAAATCAGCGCTATTTATTTTTCTTTTCGAGCCCGATCCTTAGCTAATGGATGCTTTTTTCTTCCTCTCCCCCCGGTCTTCACTCCGGGATATTGGCCAAGGGGTGATTCATTTTT
>CAYQQR010000090.1:0-3348 GCA_964420035.1 uncultured Bacteroidaceae bacterium
CCAATGGTATGAAGAATTAATGCAATTAACAACGCAAAATTAAACTATAGCCAATACGATTACAAAGATGTCAAAGAACTAAATGATAAACAATTAAAAATCAGTGGGTTTTAAGTGCCCACTAATGATGGAAAAACGATAGAAATTATTCGCCCGGGCCTGAAGGGTCAGCCTCTCTTACCCATTTCTGAGAAATACAATAATATTGCCGTGATCGGTCCCCTGGCGGATAACCGGCTGGATCTACTGGGATCATGGCATGCTGCCGGTGAAGCTTCCAAAGTGAAAAACTTCCTGGAAGGATTCAAAGAGCGTTACCCTGATAAAACTATTCTGCATGAAAAGGGCTGTGAGATAACAGGAGAAGATCGCTCCGGTTTTGACAATGCTATAAAGGCAGCCAGAAGGGCCGATCTTGTGATCATGACTTTGGGCGAGAAACATGTTCAAAGTGGGGAAGCTGCAAGCAGGACCAACCTGGATCTGCCTGGAGTTCAACCTGAACTGGTCAGGGCAATACATGCCACGGGAAAACCTGTGGTTGCAGTTATTATCACGGGCAGGCCCCTTACCATTCCATGGATCAAGGAAAACATTCCTGCCCTGATCTATGCCTGGCAACCCGGAACTTTTTCGGCGGATGCCCTTGCCGCGGTTCTTAGCGGGGATCACAATCTTTCAGCCAAACTTACAATTACTTTCCCGAGGAATGTAGGTCAGATACCCATTTATTACAATACCAAAAATACCGGCCGGCCATTTGATCCGGACAATAAATACACCAGTAAATATATTGATATTCCGAATACCCCTTTATATCCTTTCGGGTATGGTTTAAGTTATACAAGTTTTGATTATTCCGGCTTAAAGCTCGACCAGGATTTCATGTCGTGTAAGGATACCATTACCGTGAGTATTGAGGTCAGGAACACGGGCCCCTATGCCGGACCGGAGATCGTCCAATTATACATCCGCGACCTGGTGGCATCGGTGACCCGCCCGTTGAAGGAGCTGAAAGATTTTAAAAAGATTGACCTGGAGCCGGGGGAAGCCAGAACCCTTGAATTTTATATAACAGCGCACGACCTGATGTTTTATGACAAGGAAATGAATTACCGGGCCGAACCCGGGAAGTTCCACGTTATGGTCGGGCCCAACTCGGAGGAACTGATGGTGGAAGCGTTCAGCCTGATCAATCATTAGAGGGTTCCTTGGTTCCTTGGTTCCTTCGTTTCCCGACCGGGGAAGAGGAGAATCCGTTATCTTTAAGGAGAATCCAACAATTCTCCTCTCATGAAAAGACGTAATTTTTTAAAGACTTCCGCGCTGATAAGCGGGGCAGCCGGAACGGTGCCGGCTATGGTATCCTGTTCCCCCGATCCAAAGAAACCAGCGGTTTTCCTGGATGAGATCCCCGAAAAAACCCTGCTGGATGAACTGGAAAATGAACATCTGCTGGTTCGTTATTTCTCCGATGCTTCGGCTGAGATCGTCGATAAAAGCAACCGGTTAAACTGGGACATGCTTCCTGTGGCCTGGCAGGAATACGGCGGGATCGACGATGGTTACGTCTGGCACCGCAAGGAACGCAGCCTGATGGAACAATACCCGGGACGTTTTATCTTGGAAAAGAAGAACGGCCAATATGAATATACCCTCTATGGCCGGCTGGGAGCATTACAAGGGAAATTTTCAGCACTCGTCCGGCTGGAAGGGAAAGAGCTGGTATTCAAAGTCATTAAAATTTCCGGTGACCTGCCCAGCCTGGTCTTTCCGCCGGCCATCGATTGCGACAGCCTGGTGCTTCCCAGCGGTATCGGCACCTGGTTGAAAAAGAAGGAACCCGACCGGTATTTCAGGCGCTTCCTGACTTTCTTCATTGGCTTGAATATGCGCTGGATCGGCGGACTGAAAGACAGGGGAGGCTGGATGTGTATCTTTGACGAGGGCTGGCCCGATGCGGGCGCCATGGTGGTCAACAACCTTGCGGCCCCGGGAATGCTGCGTTCCCTGGGTGAATGGTCCCACGGTTTTACTTTTCGATATCGTTTCATCAAAGGGAATTATGTTCAGCTGGCCAAGGAATACAGGAAATATGCCATTGAAAAGAATATCTTCAGATCGCTGAAAGACAAAATTACAGCAACTCCGGAACTCAGCAAGTTCAAAGGCGGACGGCTCCTTTCCTTTTACCTCGGACGGCCCGGGCGTACCCTTGAAGATGCCCGGGACTACTGGTACAACCATGAGATGGTTGCGGACCGGGTAAAAGAGGGTCTGCAGGTTCGTTTTACCTACAAGCAGGTTCATCAGGCACTGGAACAGGCAAGAAATCTGGGATTTACACAAGGACCCGTGGTCATACGGGGTTGGATCAAGGGGGGATACGATGCTTCCCATCCCGATGTGTGGCCCCCGGAACCGGCTTTCGGCACAGAAGAAGAGCTGAAGGAACTGGTTAAAAGCAGGGAGGGTATCGTGGCCGGGTTGCACGATAATTACCAGGATATGTATGCAGGATACCCGAGTTTTCCAAAAGGGATAAATATTCTGGAAAACGGGGAATACATGGCCGGGGGATTCTGGGCGGGCGGGCAGGCCTACATCCTGAATTCCCGGGATAGCGTGCGGTATGCCCGCGGGAACTGGGAAAAGATCAAGACCCTCGATCCTCAGCTGATGTTCGTGGATACCACCACCGCTTCCAGGATGCTGCAGTCCTGTGAAAAGGGAAACGAACTGACCCGCCGGCAGGATTTTAAGTTGAAGTCGGAACTGATGAAGGTCTACAAGGATGCCGGCCGGATCTTCGGCAGTGAAGAAGTGGCTGATTTCGGGATCCCTTATGCCGACTGGTTCGAGAACCGTCACGCGCGAATCCCCGGGGAATCCATACCGCTATGGCCCCTGGTGTTCCACGATGCGGCCTTCTGCAGCCGTTACCGCGGCGCACCGGAAGAGGGTCACGGGAAAAAACGCTTCATGGCCGATATGCTCTGGGGTTACCACCTATTGTTCAGTATCCCCCCCGGATGGAAGGATGATGGCTATTTTTCCGGCAGTTTCTATGTTGATCAATGGCACAGGGAAATAGGAACTTCCGAAATGCTTCATCATGAATACCCGGGTGAGGATTACCGGGTGGAAAGGACCGTTTTCGCTCCGGGACGGAGCATCGTCTGCAATTTCAGCGACCGGGACCGGTTGATCGAAGGTAAAATGGTGAGAAGCGGAGACTATCTTATAGAGTAAAGAGTTATTAATGAAAAAAATTGCCTCACCCCCTGGCCCCCTCTCCACCGTGTGGAGAGGGGGAACCGCGTTGTTGGTGATTGATATGTTTAATGA
>CAYQQR010000091.1:0-3222 GCA_964420035.1 uncultured Bacteroidaceae bacterium
ACATAGATACAGTTTTAAGACGCAAATCTGGTATAAGAGATAATAAATTCACCAAAGAATGCACCTTTCTAACTGTACTTTTTGCCTGCATAGTTTTCGTATCCTCCGTATACAAATTCAGGGTCTTTCGCATAGGGAACTTTCCTTCTTTTGTAACCTACTTGCGAATTCTATTGCAAGCTTCCAGTTCCATAAAGTGAGCCGCCTTCCCCATTAACTATCCTTTTGGGATAATGTAATGCTACCTTAAAACAGATAGTCTGGATGTTTTTGTTGTTCATCCATTAAAGTACTATTCGACTCTCCGACTTCTCGCAATGCTTCTGTACACACTTCGGGGTTACCTTATAGTGTAACATTACTGGATGTTGTGTGTTTCTTACCAGAATGATTCCCACAACACTATCATTCCGACTTTATTTACCCACCCGTCCTTACAGGTGCTACCTCCAGACATTACGAGACCTCCACAGGTCACATGCCTATCTTCTATACCATGCCGCCCGCACACACCTTGGTACGATGAGTGGACTAGTAACGCCTTCGCCTCCATAGTACAGGCTCGACCTTGTCTCATCTTTGGCTGACCGGTTCACAATTTTCTGTTACGGCCTGGTATTTCTCCGCAAGCCCTCAAGACTTCACCTCACGGTGAACGCCCTGCCCTTCGGTTATGTTAACCGACCCCTGAGGCATTACCCCCAGGTCTTGGATACAAACCCCCTAGTCAGGGGTTCGGTAGGACTTTAACCTACCCGATAAGCACGCTGCTGCGCACACACTATGCCGGTGTCTGACTTCTCAGCGGCGTACATTCTCAGGATTGTGGCCACCGGCCTTTCCTGGACGGCCCACCGTAATTTCACCGCTGGGCACCGTTGAGATCTCCCGGTTCTCGAACATGAAGTGTTGGCACATGCACAGGGTCTCTGACTCCGCGGGGGCAGTGTGAGGCTCGCTGCCTTGATGCCTTCACACCATGTTGCCTTCCCCCTCGGTTCACGAGGTCGACCCCCCGAAAGGGTGATTTCGGAGCTCAATACCTGGCCTGTGCTTTCCCCTGTCAACGCTTCACGTGCAGACTTGCGACTGCCCGCGCATGACTCGGGGTCGTGATGGTGCAGCTACTCCTTTCACGTGGGGCTCTTACATCCCCTCCTTCATGTCGGTTTATCCCGGCGCTTTCGAACCGTCCCCTGTATCTTTTACTCTCCAATATCAGTTTTTATCATTTTCCATCTTTCTTAGTTATTTTTATAATAACCCCTTACTTTTTTCGCTTTGTGAAATTGTGAGGCCTGAACTTCCCATTTTAACTATCCCCTTTCTTTTCTTAAAAGATAAAGAGAATAGTTAAGCGACCTCTGCTTAATGGAAATAAACATGTGTGCCTTCACTATAACCTAAAGGAGTACCCTGCTGGTTCCCTAGAAAAATGTTTCCGGCAATTTCATATTCTACATCTTCTGCAGGATCATCCAGTGCAGCTGTCGGTATATTCTCCCTGCCAGTGCCCCAGCCTGCAGGGCGGGCATCAGTAGGCAAAAGTTCACTATCCCAATTTATATAAATACCGGCACCATAGGCATCTGCTATGTTGTCGATAATCTGGTTATTGCTAATTGTTGGAGAACTTTGGACAACTCTAATGCCACCTCCAAGGCCTGTCGCTGTATTATTGGTAATGATGTTATTTTCGATAGTTGGTGAGCTACTGCCTATATCAATACCTCCGCCATAGATTGCATTTCCATTTTGGATGGTAAATCCTTTTATAGTCGAGGTATCCCCTCCAGTAAACCGAGTGACAGTACCATTTTCTTCCCCATCAATAATCGTATCAGCTATGATATCAGGGTCTGTAGGATCGGTACTTTGCAAGGTAATGTCCTTACCATCAAATTCAATGTTTTCATAATAGATACCCGGGCAAACAACAATGGTTTCTCCGTCCTGGGCAGCATCAATAGCTGCCTGAATCGTAGGATATTCAATTTCAGTATAAATGTTTTTTACTCCTGGACTTAAAACAAAGGTAGCTTGAATCGTATAGTCTTGCTGGATACTTACAAGAGTATAAGAGCTAACCGATCCCACTGATACACCGTCTACCAGGACATCGTCAACCTGGTAGCAATCCTCTGGAGTAATTGTGAAGGTCTGGCTTTCCCCTTTATTGACCGTAATTGTTCCCGAAGGATCAATGCTGCCACCTGCTCCGGCAGTTGCGTTGATGGTATAGCTGTCAGGAGTAATCCCGTCACAACTAACCAAAAAACTTACCATAATAATGAAAAATATTAGTAGAAAATAGTTATTGTTTTTTTGAAGAATTCTTTTCATATTTAAATACCTCTTTTCCTCGGTTTTTTTTCGCTTCTTTCTTTCTTCCCACCCACTTCTTTTAAAATACCTATTTTAATCATTTTTTTCAAGTAGATTTTAAATGGTCTGATTACTTGTGCCCATTCTAAGCCCATTTTTTATTCTATAAAAAGTTGGAATAACCATAACGATAAATATATTACTTTAATACTATGCTATTTAAGAGAATTAAACAAGAAGAGTAGATCTGAACATTCATCATAATTCTGTCTTAAGGAGATGACATTGGATATGCTCCAGATGTCTTTCATTCTTTTCCAGGCCCACCATTTTTTTACTGTTTCTAACACATGGGCTTCTTTTGTGTCTCATCAAGTTCACGGTCACTGTTTTTGCCAAACAATGTAAGTCCATTAGCTGTATGAGAACCCAAAACAACAATCATATCACACATCATTAATCCTTATTTATATAAATATTCAAAAAATATTTTCATTTCTTTAAATATATCTTAACCCGATATTTTTTATATATTTCAGTGCCAGAAATAAAATTGTAAGACATCGCAGAATCCCTATTTTTACATTTTTGTTCAAAAGTCATAATGTTGATAGATTTAAAAACCTTCCAATATTCCGTGCATTAATAATATATTCCTTGTCATTACAAATATGTGTTATGTCAAATATGAAGACCCCAATATTTCAATACAAACGATACCGTAAACCTTTAAAATATCTATCAAAGAGCCAGAAACACCTACATCAATTATGAAATCCGGGCAATATTTATCAATGATTAATTGGGTGGCAGAACTGCACTTATTTTTCCAACTTCTGCTTTGACTACATAAGCTTCTAGTTTATCCTCTTTTCTTTCTGAAATAATCCGTGAAGA
>CAYQQR010000092.1:0-3008 GCA_964420035.1 uncultured Bacteroidaceae bacterium
CCACATTATCAACATTATACACATGTTTTTAGAAAAAATCAGCAAACCCTATTTAATTTCTATAAAAATAACAATAAAGTTTGGTTAAAGTTTAAATGACCCCGGGAACTTGGGAACTTAGGAACCCCCATGTCTTTCAGCCAAGGTTGCAGCTACATCCTCTATTCTGAGTTCCTTTTCGGTTAGCAGAACCAGGAGGTGGTAGAGCAGGTCGGCCGCTTCATTGAGGAACTTATTTTCGTCCCGGTTTATGGCTTCTATGACCAATTCAACGGCTTCCTCACCCAGCTTCTGGGCGATTTTATTGAGGCCCTCCCGAAACAAGCGGGTGGTGTAGGAATTCTCCGGCATATCTTTCTTACGTTCTTCGACCAGGTCCTGTAAATATGCAAGGAAAAACAGCTCCTCCCGGTTTTCTTCCGCGAAACAGGTATCTGTACCCAGGTGGCACACCGGTCCGAGCGGATTGGCGCGCACGAGCAAAGTGTCCCTGTCACAATCAGGGATAATCTCGACCACTTCCAGGAAGTTGCCACTCTCCTCTCCCTTGGTCCATAAGCGTTTCCTCGTGCGGGAAAAAAAAGTAACCTTACCGGTCTGCTCCGTTTTTTCAAGGGCTTCCCGGTTCATGAATCCAAGCATCAGTACGACCCTGCTTTGGGCGTCCTGCACTATTGCAGGCACCAGGCCGTTTAATTTTGAGTAATCAATTTCTTGCTTCATCGATTCTTACGGGTATTTGTTGTTCTGCCAGGTATGATTTAAGCTGGGGAATGCCGATCTCACCGTAGTGAAAGATGGAAGCAGCCAGGGCCGCATCGGCTTTACCTTCCTTAAAGACCTTTGTGAAATGTTCCATTGTACCTGCACCCCCCGAGGCTATAACCGGAATATCCAATTGGGATGTCAGTTCCCTGAGGGCTTCACAGGCAAAACCGTTCCTGGTGCCGTCGTGATTCATGGAGGTGAACAGGATCTCTCCCGCGCCTCTTTCCCGGGCCTCACGGGCCCATTCAAAGAGTTCGCGGGAAGTGGCCCTTCGTCCACCATGGGTATAGACTTTCCACCTGCCCTGTTCCTGGTTGGCATCAATAGCCAGCACAACAAACTGGTTACCAAAATTTCCGGCAATCTGACCGATCAATGCGGGTCGTTCCACTGCAGCTGTATTCAGTGATATCTTATCGGCCCCTGCATCCAGGAGCTTTCCTGCATCACTGAGTTCATTGATGCCTCCTCCTACTGTAAATGGGATATTCAGATGTTTTGCAATACGACGCACCACTTGCGCGAATAATTTCCTTTTTTCATGACTGGCGGTTATGTCCAGGTATACCAGCTCGTCTGCTCCCTGCTCCGAATAAGCCGCACCCAGTTCCACCGGGTCACCTACATCTCGTATATCAACGAAATTGACACCTTTGACGGTGCGTCCGTCACGAACATCCAGGCAGGGTATGATTCTCTTGGCCAACATATCAGATCAACAATGCTTTTCTGAGATCCTTGAAACTGATCAAACCTTCATAGAGCGCCTTTCCAAATACTACGCCATGCAGTCCTGCTTCCGAGAGGTTAACGATATCCTCAACTGAGCGAACCCCTCCACTGGCAATGATCCTGCTCCCGGGCACCTTTGAAATAATCTGCTTGTACACACGGGTTGCCGGTCCGTCCAGCATACCGTCCTTCTCCACATCGGTACAAAGGAACTGCTGCACGCCTTCATTATAGTAGGACCGGATATAGTCCACCATATCGATCTCGGAAGAAGCCTGCCAGGCATCCAGCATGATCTTCTCATGTTTGCTGTCGGCTGCAACAATAAGCTTCTCAGGACCCATCTCTTCGAGCCATTTGAGCAGAAGAGCGCGATCCCGTATGGCCAGCGAACCGATGGTGATAATTTCCGCGCCACTTTCCAGTACGGTCCCGCGCTGTTGATCGTCTTTGATACCACCGCTGAAATCTATGACCAATCCGGTTTGCGATGCGACCTTTTCGAGTATCCGGTAATTCACCACCTTTCCCTGCCTGGCACCGTCGAGATCAACCATGTGCAAGCGTTTGATCCCATGATCCTCCAGTTCTTTGGCCACCTGCACAGGATCGCTGCTGTAGAACCTGGCCGTGCCATAATCCCCCTTACTAAGGCGAACACATTTTCCGTCAATAATATCGATTGCAGGAATGATCTGTATCATAGTGCTAAAAAGTTTCTTAAAATTTCCTCTCCTATTCTACCGCTTTTTTCAGGATGAAACTGGGTAGCGTAAAAATTGTCTTTCTTCATCGCTGCACTGAATGCCGTACCGTAATTTGTTTGCGCTATGGTGTGTTCCGACAAGGGAACGTAATAGGAATGAACAAAATATACGGAATGCATTTCTTGCTCTCTTCTGAAAAGTGGGGAACGAAGCTGTTCCAGTTGGTTCCAGCCCATATGGGGAACCTTCAGTCCCGGTTGAAATCTTTTCACCTCTTCATCAAATATACCGATGCAAGGCGTGTCTCCCTCTTCCGAATGACGGCACATCAATTGGAGACCGAGGCAGATGCCCAAAACAGACTGATCCAGGGAAGCGATCAGTGTATCCAGGTCCCGTTCACGCAGGTACTTCATGGTTGAGCCGGCTTCTCCAACCCCGGGGAAGATCACCCGCCTTGCAGAACGAATACGGGCATGGTCATCCGTTAATACTGATTCCACCCCTAAACGTTCCAGGGCGAATTGCACGGAACGGATATTGCCCGCGTTGTATTTTATGATGGCGACGGGTTTGCTCATTTCAGTTAAATCAATAATTCATGATATATTATTTGTTTGTTCAAGTTGCTTCTCGGCTTCGCGGCTTCTCGTTCGCTTCGCTCACTGTTACTCACTCGCTGTCACTCGCTTCGCCTCACTCGCTTCGCTGTAGCTCTACTTACTACTTACTGAACTAAGGAACTCCATCCTGAATCCCTGACTGCCTTTAGATTAGTGGTATCCTATTTTTTAATTTACT
>CAYQQR010000093.1:0-2881 GCA_964420035.1 uncultured Bacteroidaceae bacterium
CTATTTTTCATATCTCGTTGACCTTTTTTTGGTCAACCTATTTCAGTCGAAGACTACAGCGAGCGCAGCTCGCGAGAAGCAGCGAAGCGAGCATCACTTCCCAATACAGAAATTCTGAAAAATATTCCCCAGTATCTCATCGGTGGTGATCTGGCCGGTGATCTCGCCCAGGTAATGCAGGATCTCGCGGATATCCTGGGCCAGAAGATCGGTGCTGAGGCCGGTGGACAATCCCTCCTCCACCCTCCTGGTGGCCTCCAGGGAATGGGAAAGGGCATCGTAATGGCGGGCATTGGAAACGATCACGTCCGGGGGGGACTTGGTTGTATTGTAAAACTCTTTTACCAGGCTTTCTGCCAATACATGCACCTGCTTTTGATCTTTGGCGGAAAGGGCCTGGTAGCGGTCCTGGTCGCGCAGGCAGGCCAGACTTTGATCGTTGAATTTGTCCTTAAGCTCCCCGGGATCCAGCTTGTCGGCCTTGTTGACCAGCAGGATTACCTGTTTTTCATCCATCCCCTCCTGCTTGAGGATATAATTGTAGGATTCACAAATGATATCCAGTGGATCCCGCGCATCTGCCAGCAGCAGAATAATACTGGCCTGCCGGATCTTCTGGTAGGTCTTGCGAATCCCCAGGTTCTCGATGAAATCGGAAGTTTCCCTTAACCCTGCAGTATCGATGAAACGGAACATGATCCCGTCCAGCACGATGGTATCCTCGATGACATCCCGGGTGGTTCCTGCAAATTCCGATACGATGGCCTTGTCTTCCTTTAAAAGATTATTCAGCAAAGTGGATTTACCCACGTTGGGTTTGCCGACAATGGCCACCGGAACTCCTTTCTTGATCACGTTACCATATTGGAAAGAACGGACCAGCCTTTCCGTAAGTTCCTTAATATCCTTAACCAGAATATTCAGTGCCTGGCGATCGGCAAATTCCACATCTTCCTCGCTGAAATCGAGCTCCAGCTCTATCAGCGATATAAACTGGAGCAGGCGATTTCTTAGCTTCCGCAATTCTTCCGAAAAACCGCCCCGCATCTGGTTGATAGCCATGCGGTGTGCCGCTGCCGATTCCGAAGCGATCAGGTCGGCCACCCCCTCCGCCTGCGACAGGTCCATCTTACCGTTTAAAAAAGCCCGCTGGGTAAATTCTCCCGGACCGGCCAACCTTGCCCCCTTGTTGATCAATAGCTCCAGTATCTGCTGCTGGATATAGACGGATCCATGGCACGAGATCTCCACCACATCCTCCCCTGTATAGGAATGGGGGTTTCGGAAGACCGATACGATCACCTCATCCAGCACCTCCTTCCCATTCATCAGGTGACCGTGATGCAGGGTGTAACCTTTCTGCTTACTGATCCGGCTGCCCTTTTTAGAGGGATGGAACACTTCGTTCATGATCCGGAAGGTCTTTGGACCGGAAAGGCGGATCACCGCGATGGCCCCCTGGCCTGGAGGCGTTGCTATGGCGCATATGGTACTTTCTGTGTCCATGGTTTTTCGTGATCCCAAAGTTAAGGGTAAATTATCATATTATTAATCCGCAATTGTATTAGGTCACAGAGGGACACAGTTATGCGGTTGTTACTGCCTTCTAGTCGCTGGTTGCTATTGTCTGGCTTCTGGTGGCTGATTGAAGTAAATGAAATGTGATGTCTACTGATTCTTTTCCTTCTCGTCCCGTCTTACCAATTCTGTTTTTATGGGAATTATAATCGGGCCGATTTTTCTCTTGAGCTTTTCATTTCTACCATTATTGGATACTCTTCCGCGTACCGCTGAAGCTTTAGCGGAGGCGCACGAGCATCTTCATAAAAAACCGTTTAATCCTGGGTGGTCGTAGACCACCGAATAATGGTAGAATAGGAATTATCATACAAAAAGCGGCCACCTGCCGGACCTGAAGAAATGAGACTTACCTTCCTTTGGACGCAACAAGCAGAGGCCTTAGCAGTAGTTCAGGGAGATCCCCTCCCTAACGGAAGGCAGGCAGATCAAGTCCGGGATGACATTTTTTTCAAGCAAGAACCAATCCTTCATCCCTAGAACCAAGGAACCAAGAAACTACCTGGCTTGCCAGATCCCTGCTACCCCGAAAAACTGGGGATGGTAGTCTACTTCCGGGAAACCGGCTTCATGGAGCAAAGCTTCAACCTGCTCCGGGTTGTGATAGTCTTTGACCGAATGGGCCAGGTAACGGTAGGCGTTGCGGTGACCGGATAGGCGGCCGGTGAGGTTCCTGACCACCAGGTCGACATACACATTCCTCAGGGCCCGCATCCATTTTCTGCCCGGCTGGGAGGATTCCACGATCACAAAGGAGCCGCCCGGTTTCAGGACCCTGCGGACTTCCCGGAGGGCATCTTTCATCAGGGGATTCCTGTAGGTCAGGTTCCGGAAGGCAAAGGCAATGCCCACGATATCGAAATGTTGATCCGGAAAGGGCATTTGAGAAGCATCTCCGTGGATCCATCGAATTTCTACACCATACTTTCCCGCCTTTCTTTTCGCCAGGTCCAGCATTTCAGCACTGTAATCCAGTCCGGTGACCACCACTTCGTTCCGCGCTGAGCGGGCCATGTGAATAGCCAGATCCCCGGTGCCTGTACCCAGGTCGAGCAAGCGGGTCGGTTTGTTCTCAAAACAGATGTTCACTGCTCTTTTCCGCCACAATTCATCCATCCGGAGCGTCAGAATGCGGTTCATCCGGTCATAATTCTGCGGAACCGCAGAAAACATTTTATGTAAAGGCTTACCGGGCATGCTGCGTTATTAACCTTACAAAGGTAGTGGAAAAGGGATTCAGAATTCAGGATCACTACTGTCCGGAGAAAGTTGAAAAATAACTAAGAAAAGAGGGAGATTTTAC
>CAYQQR010000094.1:0-2795 GCA_964420035.1 uncultured Bacteroidaceae bacterium
GAGACAAAGAGACAAAGAGACAAAGAGACAAAGAGACAAAGAGACAAAGAGACAATCAATAACTCTGACAATCATGAGACATCTGCTATATACAATACCATTCATATTAATCTATCTGCAGGCCCATGGTCAGGGGGAAGGACTCATCCTGGGTTATGTTTTTGATGCGGTGGAAAGGGTACCTTTGCCTGGTGCTTCGGTAAGCGTACAGGGCACTACCCTGGGAACGGTCACGGATACTGAAGGTACATACAGGATCAGTCTTCCCCCCGGTACATACACGCTTAGAACCAGCTACCTGGGATATAAAGATGCTGTGAAGAAAATTAAACTGTACGGCAGCGGACTGGAAGAAGTTGATTTTGAACTGGAACCGGAGCTCATAGCATTGACCGAAGGGGCCGTAGTGGTTGGAACCCGTTCAAAACCACGTTCAAATGTCCGGACTGCCGTACCTGTGGATGTAATTACCCTGCAGGGTCTTGAAAAAACAGGCCGCCCGGAGTTGTCCCAGATGATCAACTATGTCGCTCCTTCGTTTTATTCAACCCGTCTGACTTATTCGGACGCCACGGACCATATGGATCCGGCAAGTCTGCGGGGCATGAATCCCGATCAGACCCTGTTATTGGTCCATGGGAAACGCTATCATTCCAGTGCGGTCGTTAATGTGTTGAGTGTGGTGGGCAAGGGTTCGGTATTGACCGACCTGAACAGCATTCCACTTTTGGCTTTGGAGCAGGTTGAGATCCTGCGGGACGGTGCTTCGGCCCAATATGGATCGGATGCCATTGGAGGCGTGATGAACCTGGTCCTCAGAAGGGATACGGGCCGGGTTCAGATCAGTTCCCATCTGGGTCAGTACCTGGAGGGCGATGGACTACAACGAAACATCTCGGTTAACCTTGGATTTGGACTGGGTAAGCGCGGGTTCTTGAATGTAACAGCCGATCTTCGTAAGAGGGACGCAACCAATCGTGCCGGAACCTACACCGGTCTGGTTTACAGAACCGAAGATCAGGATGGACTTTCCTATACTGAAAATCTCGTACTGGATAATCAGATTATTGCATCCCGCGGACTGTCACGGGAGGATTTTAGTTTAAAACTAGGTAATTCTGCACGGACAAACAGCAGTATCTTTTTTAACTCAGGTCTGTTCCTTAAGAATGCAGGGGAGTTGTATGCCTTTGGCGGACTGAATTTTCGCAGATCCCGGTCTACAGGGGATTACAGACTTCCCAATGATCCGGCCCGGAACAACTTGCACCTGTACCCGAATGGATTTCTGCCCCGGATTATTGCACTGGTGAATGATCAGCATATAACGGCCGGCATACGCGGTAAAATGGGAGGGTGGTCAACCGATTTCAGTCATGGTTTCGGCCGAAATCTGTTCCTGTTCTTTGTTGAAAATTCAGCCAATGCTTCCATGGAAGAGGTTAGTCCGACAAGCTTTGAATCAGGGGGGCCGCGGTTTTCACAACATACAACAAACCTTGATTTTTCAAGGGACTTCGGTGATCGGGCCGGATTACCCTCATTGAACCTGGCAATGGGATCTGAATTCAGGGTAGAAACATACGAGATACAGAAAGGAGAAGAAACTTCGTGGATCAATAAAAATATGTTATCCTATCCGGGTGCCCAGGGATTCCCGGGTTTCCAGCCTAAAGATGCCACCAGGAACACGAGATATAACCTTGGTTTCTATGCTGACCTGCGATCCGATTTAACGGATTATCTCCTGCTGGAATTAGCGGGCCGTTATGAGAATTACAGCGATTTTGGTGATAAACTAAGTGCCAAGGCTGCCTTTCGTTTTAACCCCATTCGCTTTATTGGATTGAGAGGATCAGTCAATACGGGTTTTCGTGCACCTGCATTGCATCAACAGCATTACAGCTATACGGGTTCCTATTATTTCGGAGGTTCTCTTTTCGAAGTGCTCACGGCGCCCAACAACAGCAGGGTTGCCGATGCATTCGGAATCCCCCCGTTGGCGGCTGAGACATCAACTTCATACAACCTCGGACTGACATCGAATCTGAGCAGGAATACCATGTTAACCGTTGATCTGTACCAGGTTGATGTTTACGATCGCATCATTCTTTCCGGAAGTTTTTTCCGATTTGATCCCGTCGTGGATTCATTGCTGAGGGATCTGCCGGATGTAGGTGGGGCGCAATTTTTCAGCAATGCCGTGGATACCCGTACCCGTGGACTGGACCTGGTTTTCTTTCACCAGATGAACCTGGGTCTGTCCAGTTTGGGCCTGACCTTTGCCGTGAACCTGAATGAAACGCAAGTACGGGAGGTAAATTCTTCAAAAGAGATCAGGGAAAATGACTATGAGGGATTATTTTTTGACAGGAATTCACGGGCCCTGTTGGAAAGTGCCCAGCCCCGCGGTAAGTATAACATTACCCTGAATTACAGGATATACCGGTTTAATATACTGGTCCGGAATACCCGCTTCGGGGAGGTGTCCTACCGCGATCCGCTGAATGAAAGCAACGACCAGGATTATGCTCCCAAATGGATTAGCGATGCGCGGATCAATTACCGCCTCGGGGATCATTTTCAGATCAGGTTCGGAGGCAATAACCTTTTGAACATTTATCCCGATAAAAATAACGAAGGACTCCAGTCGGATGGCCGTTTCCCGTATAATACCGCCGTCACCCAGTTCGGGTTCAACGGGGCCTATTTTTACGGGGGAATCGATATAAGATTCTGAATTCAGGATTCAGAATCACTACTGTCCGGAGAAAGTTGAAAAATAACTAAGAAAA
>CAYQQR010000095.1:0-2785 GCA_964420035.1 uncultured Bacteroidaceae bacterium
TGAGACAATGAGACAATGAGACAATGAGACAATGAGACAATGAGACAATGAGACTTTGAGACAATGAGACAATGAGACTTTGAGACATTTTGGATTCAGGATTTATGATGTACAATTAAAGATCGGGTGTGGGGTGTGGGTAAATATGTGTTTCATTGAACTAAGAACTGAGAACCGAGAACCGAGAACCATTGAGACTATTCACAAAAGATAAGAAAACCAGGCTCGACCAGGGACTGGAAAAAACCAAGGAGAGTGTTTTCCGCAAACTTTCCCGGGCCGTGGTGGGCAAGTCATCCGTAGATGCCGAGGTACTCGACAACCTTGAAGAGGTGCTGATATCCTCGGACGTGGGGGTGGATACCACCATCCGGATCATCGAGCGCATTGAAAAGCGGGTGGCACAGGACCATTACCTGGGGACCTCCGAGCTGAACCGGATCCTGAAGGAAGAGATCGCTGCCCTGCTGGAGGAGAATAAAAGCGGGATCCATTTTTCCTTTTCCGATGGTCTGGGCGCTAAACCCTACGTGATCATGGTGGTTGGGGTAAATGGGGTTGGAAAGACCACCACCATAGGCAAACTGGCCTGGAAATTCAAGAATGCAGGTAAGAAAGTCTATATAGGCGCAGCCGACACCTTCCGGGCCGCTGCCGTAGACCAGCTTACCATTTGGGCCGAGAGGGCAGGGGTACCCATCGTCAAGCAGGCGATGGGATCGGATCCTGCCTCGGTAGCCTATGACACGCTGGATTCTGCAAAGGCCCATGATGCCGACGTGGTCATCGTGGACACGGCGGGCCGGCTGCACAACAAGCTCAACCTCATGAACGAGCTCAGTAAGATCCGTAAGGTCATGGACCGCGTGGTTCCCGGTGCCCCGCACGAAGTATTGCTCATCCTGGACGGCTCCACCGGTCAGAATGCTTTTGAACAAGCCAGGCAGTTTACCCGCGCGACCGAAGTGAATGCACTGGCTCTGACCAAGCTGGACGGTACAGCAAAAGGCGGTGTGGTACTGGGTATATCCGACCAGTTCAAGGTCCCGGTGAAATACATCGGGATCGGGGAGAAGATCGATGATCTGCAGATCTTCGACCGGAATGAATTCGTCGATTCCCTCTTTAGCTAATCCCTTATGAACGAACAAGGGTGCATTCAGGTGGTTACCCTGGGCTGTTCCAAGAACATCGTTGATTCGGAATACCTGATCAGGCAACTGGAACCGCTTGGATACCGAATAGTACACGATGGAGCAGTGGATCATGCAGATTTTGTGGTGATCAATACCTGTGGCTTCATCCATGATGCCAAAGAGGAATCTGTCGATACCATATTGCAGTATGCCCGGGCCAGGCAAGCCGGAAGGATAGGGACCCTGATCGTTATGGGTTGCCTGTCGGAACGTTACCGCGGGGAACTCTTGCAGGAGATCCCCGAAATAGACCACATCTTCGGGGTTTATGACCTCCCGGCCCTCCTCAGGGTTTTTAACCTTCAATACAAAGAGGAATGGAAAAATATAAGGCGGTTGCAAACCCCTTCCCATTATGCCTACCTCAAGATCTCGGAAGGATGCGACAGAAAATGTGCCTTTTGCGCTATTCCCATGATTAAAGGAGCTCATCATTCAAAGCCCGTCAAGGACCTGATAGAAGAAGCCTCCGACCTGGCCGGGAAAGGCGTGAAAGAATTGAACCTGATTGCCCAGGACCTTTCATCCTATGGAAAGGATATGAAAGAGGAAAATGCCCTTCCCAAACTGCTCGCGGATCTTGAGGCCATCGAAGGCCTGAAATGGATCCGCCTGCTGTATGCCTATCCTTCCGGTTTTCCGTCCCCTGTTCTGGACATGATGAAAAAATCTGACAAGATCTGCCCTTATCTGGATATTCCCCTCCAACATATCGACGACCGGGTATTGAAAAATATGCACCGGGGCACTACCGAAAGTTCCATACGCGAGCTCATGGACAAGATCCGTTCCCGAGTGCCGGGCATAGCATTGCGCACAACGCTCCTTACCGGTTTTCCCGGTGAAGACGAAGAGGCCTTTGAGAAACTATTGGATTTTGCGCGGGAACAGGAATTTGACAGGCTCGGGGTTTTTACCTATTCGGAAGAAGAAGGCACGGCTGCCGCGAAACATTTTAAAGACACGATACCCCGCGGGGTAAAAGAAGAACGGGCCACCCGCGTTATGCTACTCCAGCAGGAAATTGCAGAAAAAAAGAACAGGGAACTTATCGGAAAGATATTGAAAGTACTCGTAGATGGCAGGGAAGGGGAATACTATCTGGCCCGCACCGCTTACGACGCCCCGGAAGTCGACCAAACCGTCCTGATCCCGGCCTTGGAACATACGCTAACGACAGGTGAATTCTACCGGGTTAAAATAGAAAGCGCAGCACCTTTCGACCTTTTAGGTTCCTTGGTTCCCTGGTTCGGTTGATTTTAGATAAAATTTTTCATTTTGTTTAACACACCACCTCCCCCTCGGCCCTTTCTTTACCGCACAAAGCCAGCGCTACAGGGCCTCGGGTACTCCCTGCCTGCCGGCAGGCTCCTCAGAGAGGAGGAGATTTCGTATAATATTGAATTATAGCTATTTACGAAATCCCCTCCTTTTTTAAAGGAGGGATACTTTTTGCGCCAGCAAAAAGGGGGGTGGTAAATCCTGATAAAGGAACCAAGCCTGCCGGCTGGCAAAGAACCCAGGAACTTAGGAACCTAGCGTGAGTTTATTATAAAACCCAATTTACAGAATTTATTCAAGAATAGAAC
>CAYQQR010000096.1:0-2585 GCA_964420035.1 uncultured Bacteroidaceae bacterium
CTCTTTTCTTAGTTATTTTTCAACTTTCTCCGGACAGTAGTGATTCAGAATTCAGCCTGCCTGCGTGCCTTCGCCAGAGGCTATGGCCGCCGGTGACCGGCAGGCAGGTAACTCGAAACGCGTAACATTTTTTACTAATCCGCAATCCGAAATCTATAAGGTCACAAAGTGGCACAGAGGTAAATTGAGGACCACAGAGGGACAGGAGACATAGAGACAATGAGACGCGGAGACATTGAGACAGGTAGCCTAAGAGCTAAAGAGCTGTCATGCAATTGTCATGCGTTTGTCATGCGGTAGTCATGCGGTTGTTTCTTGTTTTTGGCTGCTGGTGGCTGTCAATTCATCAGAAAGCCGTCATCCCGGACTTGATCCGCCTGCCTTTCGTTAGGGAAAGGCTGAGATATATTAGCCCAGGGCAACGCCCTGGGGACCGGTGGCATAGTTATAGAGGCCCACTGGGAACCATAGCTATTGCTCCATACTTTTCCTGGGCCGCAACCTGCAGTAAAACCAGAAGAAGCTTTTTCAGGCTTTGCTGCCCTTGCGCCCAAATGATGCTGAGCCGCTATTTTCAAAGGTTTTCCTGTGGGCGCTGTTGGGATGGGCTGTATACCCAGGGCTTCACCCTGGGCTAGAGAATTTCGCCCCTTCGGGGCTGGCCTCTGGCCTCTGGTTGCTGGTATTATATGGGACAGTGAGACAATGAGACAACGAGACGATTATGTACCGTTAGCACCGTTTATACAGCGGCAGTAGGCAGTAGGCAGTTGAAATTTAAGCACTAATTTTAACCAGTGAACCATGAAAACAGAAAAGAAGAAAATTTTCAGGGGCCTTCAAGGCCAAAGTGGCAATTGAGGCACTCAAGGAGCGTGAGACTCTTGCGGAATTATCGAAACGATTTGAAGTGCATCCCAACATGATCAGCAAATGGAAGCAGGAGTTTGTTGAGAAGTCAGCCGAGGTTTTTGACAAGAAATCAGATTCTGAAACGGAAGTTGATGCCGATAAGCTGTATTCTAAGATCGGTCAGTTGGAGATGGAAAATGACTTTTTAAAAAAAAGCTTAAACAAGATCGGAAAGTGAATCAACTCCGCAAACTTGTTGATGCTGAGCATCCATTGAGTGTACGACAGCAAGGTGATCTTCTGGAGATCCATCGCAGTGGATTGTATTACAAGCCCTGTGGTGAAAAACCAGAGAACCTGGAGATCATGCGCCTGATGGATGAGCATTATCTTGATCATCCCACAGAAGGAGTTATCCGCATGCAGGATTTTCTCCTGGCTCTGGGATTTGTAGTAAATCACAAGCGGGTGCGGAGATTGTTGCGTCTGATGGGTTTGATGGCGATCTATCCTAAGAGAAATCTGAGCAAGCTTGGCTTGAAGAAATACATTCATCCTTATCTGCTAAAAGGTCTTGATATAGATCGCCCCAACCAGGTGTGGGCCATTGATGTGACTTATATTCCCATGAAGAATGGTTTCTTGTATCTGACGGCCATTATAGACATTTACAGCCGTTATGTGGTGGGCTGGGGTATCTCCAACAGCCTGGATGCAGATGCGAGCTTGTCGGTCATTAAACAGGCCATACGGAATCACGGGAAACCGGAGATCATAAACTCCGACCAGGGGAGCCAGTTTACGTGCGAAAAGTGGGTGAACTACCTTATTGAAGAAGATATCCGGATCAGCATGGATGGCAAAGGACGGTTCATTGACAATATCTTCATTGAAAGGTTCTGGAGATCTTTGAAGTATGATTACGTATACCTGCGTCCAGCCAACGATGGAATCGAGCTGTACCAGGGAATAAAGAAGCATATCAACTATTACAATCACAAGTTGCATCACCAGGGTATTGGACGCAGGATCCCGGCTGACTTATATAAACCGGCAGCGTAGATTTTAACAGGAAATGGAGTTATTGACAAAGAAAAAAAGTAACCGAAAAAAGAAAGGTGTTAATAACCAGAATAACTCTGCGAGTTATTTCCGGATATGTAACACTGATCTACATCATCATCATCATTATAAATCAATTAAGAAAAGACCAGGAATGGTCCTATGAATGGGTAGTATCTCTAATTTTACAGAAACAAATTTACTTAGCGAAAATAGTCAATAATGACTATTGACCTCAAATTAATTATTAGATAAATTTATAATAATAAATAAGGTAATTGCTAAAACCATTACTAAACCCATCTAAAATGAAATGTTTTATATATTATTTGAGCATTATCCTGATATCATCACAGATCTTCTTTAACCTAAAAGCTTTTGCTCAGGTTAACTTTGAATCAAATACACTTTATGATACTATTTCACTAACTAATTTACAAGTTAAAGAGATAAATCAATTATTTGAAAATTCTGGTTATGCTGATATTCACTTAACAGAAGAAACTGTGAGTGGGATTAGCATAAATGGTGAAGCTGAATTATTATCAAATAAAAGTTATGTTAGGATAATATTGCTGGATGATAAGGGGAAAGAATACTTATTATATGAATACTCATGTAAGCGGGAAGTTACAATGTACAAAAAATGGCAAATAAGGATGTACAAAAAA